>NZ_JAJNAG010000047.1 GCF_021010575.1 Limnobaculum eriocheiris
GCGTATATTACGCGAATCCGTTTCAGAGTCAATGAATTCATTCACTCTTTTTGTTTCTCATTTAAGAGAGTTTCGAATCAGGATTTGTGAGTTTGCTCACATCCGTTCGATGGAGGCGCATTATAGGCATCGGATCTTTTTGCACAAGGCTTTTTTGATAAAAAGAATTCATATGCACACTTTTTACTCTACAGGCTCTATTTTAGCTCACTTTTTAAACAAAAGAAGGCAATTTTGGATCCATTTATACTAAAAGGATCTAAATCGCATAAAATAGAATGATCTACTTCTCCAATAATTCAGGATGCCATTCAAATGTCAGGTGCTATTCGTAACTATCTCCACCATTCCCCTAAAATTGGTCAACGAGTCATGATAGATCGATCCAGTCAGATCATTGGGCAGGTGACCTTAGCCGACGATTCAAACGTTTGGCCTTTAGCTGTTATTCGTGGGGACGTTAATTTTATCTCTATTGGCGCCAGAACAAATATTCAGGATGGCTGTATTTTACATGTATCCCGCGGCAATGAATCAAATCCTGATGGGCATCCTTTAATTATTGGAGACGATGTTACTGTTGGTCATGCCGCTATTCTTCATGGTTGTACCATTGGTAATAACACATTAATAGGAATGGGTGCCCGGGTACTTGATGGCGCAATTGTGGAAAATAACGTCATGGTGGGAGCAGGTAGTCTGGTCGGGCCCGGCAAACGCCTCGAAAGTGGTTATTTGTATCTGGGTAATCCAGCCCGCCAAGTTCGTCCATTAAGTGAAGCAGAAATTGCCTCATTAGCAGCTTCAGCTAAAAACTATGTCATTTTAAAAGATGAATACTTAAACGGCTAAATAACCACCCAGCCATCACTGTCGAACTCCTCATTCAAGATCATTTGTTCAAATTCGTCTTCCAAATCCCAACGATTCCGCCTGAACAGCTCAATAAACTGTTCAGGCCGTTCGGCAGAACCAAAGCGCACGCTGATAACTTCACTCCGAACACAGCAATGAACCAGAAATCCATTTACCTGTGCTTTACAAACGATCGCTTTGCGAATTGGGTCCCATTCTTCACCATCGGTAAAAATGACCGCCTGATTCACTTAGCCAGTTCCTTGCGTAACTCATCTAAAACAGGCTCAACCTTTGGCATTACACCATGCCAAAGGTTAAATGCATGGGCAGCTTGTCCCACCAGCATTCCCAAACCATCAGCATATCTTTTAGATCCATGTTCTACGGCCCATTTCAAAAATGGGGTCAGCGACGCCTGATAAAACATGTCATAACATGCCGTATTTTCGGATATTAATGATGGTGAGATAGCGGGAATATCTCCACTGATGCCGGTTGAAGTCGCATTAACGATCAGATCAAATTGATCCTCCACTAATGCATCAGATGGTTTACTGATTATGTTGCCAGACGATGAGAATAATGTGGCTAACGTTTCCGCTTTTGCATATGTACGGTTAGTAATTACTAACTCACAGCCGTGAGACATTAAAGGTAAAATTACGCCTCTGGCTGCACCACCGGCACCGATCAGTAAAACACGTGCTCCGGGTATAACCATCCCTAAACGCTGCAAATCACTCAGCAATCCAATACCATCAGTGTTATCACCTAACAGGCGGCCATCATCCAGGCGTTTTATTGTGTTGACTGCACCCGCAGAGGCCGCACGTTCAGTCAGTTCATCGCATATTGCATAAGCACGTTCTTTAAAAGGCAAAGTGATATTGGCGCCTTTTGCGCCATTGGCAAAAAATGCCCTGATTTCATCTTCAAATCTATCAAGAGACCCTGTCTGGATGGCATAACACAAATCGATCCGACAGCCCTCAGCAAAAAGATGATGAATACGCGGCGATTTACTATGAGCAATTGGATTACCAAAAACAGCAAACTGTTGCATAAAACCCCTGAAAATAATTATCCCTGTCTGTATAGTTTTCCGGTTAATACATCGCGGATTTCTGACGGTTTTTCACGACCTCCAACCAACCCTTTTAATACCGGAAAGTTATCACCAAACTGCTGCTGAACACATTGCTCCGTTTTACAGGGCTCCAATCCACTCAAATTAGCGCTGGTTGAAACCAGAGGTTTACCAAATGTCTGGCAAAGTTCCCTCACCAGTGAGTGGTCACTAACTCTGACTGCCAGAGAGCTAAACTTTCCGGTCAACCATTTAGGTGTAGAAGGTCGCGCCGGTATTACCCAGGTTACAGGCCCGGGCCAACTGGAAAACATGGTTGCTTTTTGTTCAGCAGTTAATTGGGTGTCATCGATATAAGGCTGTAATTGCTCATAATTTGCGGCAATCAGTATTAGCCCTTTCTCCCATGAACGCTGTTTTAATTGCAGAAGATGTTCCACTGCCGATTGACCGTCTGGATCGCAACCTAACCCAAATACGGCTTCTGTTGGATAAGCAACAACCTGCTGCTGCTGAAGTTGCTCTACTATAAACTCTAAATTATCAGTCATCTTTCTCTGTCGATACTTCTTTACCGCACACTTTACTTGCACAAAACAGGCGATTTCCTCTGGAGGTGCGTTTTTCCATCAAAAGAGGATAGCTGCATATTGGGCAGATTCCAGCTACCGGCGTATGATTAAGCGCAAACTGACATTCAGGATAACGATCGCAGGCATGGAAAACCTTACCATAGCGAGACTTTCGCTGTAGCAACTTTCCTTGTTTACACTGAGGGCAGCCAATTTGAGTTTCATCAGGCTTATCGATCACCGCAATATATTCACAATCAGGATAACTACTGCAACCAATGAACATACCATAACGCCCCTGACGCAATACCAACGTTTCACCACATTGAGGGCAACTCTGTCCTTCCAAAACTTTGACGATATGACCATCGTTTTGCGGCGTCAATAAGTGAATATAGGTACATTCAGGATAGCGAGAGCATCCCTGAAATGGTCCCTGCTTTCCCGTGCGAATAACTAATGGCGCACCACACTCGGGACAGAGCTCTTCACTTTTTCCTGTAAACAATGCTGTTTTGCTCATAGCCTCACTGCCAATCGTTTCAAGCCGGTTAATCTCTACAGTCTACCTGATTAAAACCATTTTTATATCCCCTTGTTTAGCGAGCTCTGATATATCCGCCCTGAACCACCTGTACTGCACCGGATAATTCCAACTCAAGCAGTTGGATCATCACTTCAGTAACCGGTAATGACATTTTCTCCGCAATAAGATCAACAGAAACCGGCTGATGGTTAACATGGGAATACAGCGGTGAATCCACCAGCGGGCAATCCGAACTAAGCAGCAAAGGCACAGGTTCAACCAAAGTCTCTGACGATAGTGGTGCAATCCAGCACAAAGAACTGTTAAGGTTTTCAATAATATCTTCCGGTTGAGCAACCAGCAGTGCTCCTTGTTGAATCAGACTATGCGTTCCCTCACTATTACGACTATCTAATGGGCCTGGAATCGCAAATACTTCCCGCCCCTGTTCCAGGGCATATTTTGCCGTAATCAGCGAACCGCTACGCAATCCAGCCTCGATAACTAATACCCCCAGACTAAGTCCACTGATAATTCGGTTTCGTCGGGGAAAATACTCAGCCCTTGGCGATTCAAACGGTAAAAATTCAGAAACCAGCGTTCCCTGATTTTCTAATATCTTTTGAGCTAATCCCAGATGGCCTCTGGGATGGAGTCTGGCAAGCCCACTTCCCAAAACGGCTATGGTAATTCCCCCGGCAGCCAAAGCCCCCTGATGGCTAATGCCATCAATACCTACCGCTAAACCACTGGTGATGACCATTCCACTGGCTGCCAACTGTTGAGAAAAATAACTGGCCCAAACCTGGCCATAACGGCTGTAATGTCGGCTACCCACTATCGCCAATTGAGGTTTGGTCAAATTACTTCGTTCTCCCCTGACGAATAAAACCAATGGGGCAGAGGAAATATTTCGTAAAAGGTCCGGGTATTCAGGATCAAGATAGGTAACTAAATGGCAATCTTCCCCCTCCAGCCACCTAAGATTTCTGGTTAATTGAAACTTATCTACCTGCGAAAAGGCTTCTGTTTGCTCACGGCTAAAGCCCAGTAATGGCAAAAGTCGCTCATTAAAAACCAGCTGTGATGGCTCTACATTTCTTAGCCGTCTGATATAAGGGAGTTTTTGCCCCGATATCATCAGCAATCTTAGCCACCACTCGTCCCTTTCCATTTAATTACCTGCATCACTCAATCAGCCCGTTTATCAGATTAAAATGAAAAATTATCAAAACCGAGCACCAAAATGACCTATTTCGGCAATGTTCCCATTAATCTGATAACAACATTCCTCCATACAACTAAATTTCCCAATAAAGTTCGCATTTCTGAACGTTAAATATCCAGCAAACCCGCTGCCATCAGGTTATCTATCACTTCAATAGCTGACTGATACTGTCAATCATCACCGGAAAGGTCTAGAATATAAGCATGATATTTTACCCATTAATTGGTGATTTAAAGAGATATGGCAGTATTACCTGTATTACATTTTCCCGATGAAAGACTACGCATCAAAGCCAAACCGGTTGAGGAAGTTACGCCAGAAATCCAGCAGATCGTCGATGATATGCTGGAGACTATGTATGCCGAAGAAGGTATAGGCCTTGCTGCAACGCAAGTTAATATCCATCAGCGTATTATCGTGATTGATATTTCGGAAAATCGTAACGAACATTTCGTCATTATTAATCCTGAAGTACTGGAAAAATCTGGTGAAACAGGTATTGAGGAAGGTTGTCTTTCCGTACCGGAATCACGAGGATTTGTACCTCGTGCAGAGCAGATTAAAATCCGTGCTTTAGATCGCGATGGAAAACCGTTTGAATTAGAAGCGGATGACCTGCTGGCCATCTGTATTCAGCATGAGATGGACCATCTGGAAGGTAAACTGTTTGTTGACTACCTTTCTCCGCTTAAGCGCCAGAGAATCCGCCAGAAATTAGAAAAAATTGCCCGGCAGGAAGCTCGTTCACAGTAATAGTGTGGCAACCTAATCCATCAGATACGGTAGGAAATTGTAGTGTCTCAACCTTTGCGAATTATTTTTGCCGGCACCCCTGATTTTGCGGCGCGTCATCTGGACGCGCTGCTTTCCTCTCACCATCAGATTGTTGGTGTATTCACTCAGCCCGACCGCCCAGCCGGCAGAGGCAACAAGCTGACGCCAGGTCCGGTTAAACAACTGGCCGAACAGCATGATATTCCGGTATTTCAGCCAAAATCATTGCGTCCGGAAGAAAACCAGCGGTTAGTTGCGCAACTTAATGCTGATGTCATGGTGGTGGTTGCCTATGGCTTGATCCTGCCTCTGGCTGTATTAAACATGCCGAGATTAGGCTGTATCAATGTGCATGGTTCACTCTTGCCTCGCTGGCGCGGTGCGGCCCCCATTCAGCGTTCATTATGGGCTGGAGACAGTGAAACAGGTATCACCATCATGCAAATGGATGAAGGGCTGGATACCGGTGATATGTTATACAAGCTAACTTGCCCTATCTTACCTGAAGATACCAGCGCCACACTGTATGACAAGCTGGCCAGCCTGGGCCCTGAAGGTTTACTGAATACTCTGGCGGCATTATCAGAAGGTACGATCAAAGCAGAAAAGCAGGATGATGCATTGGCTAACTACGCTGATAAGTTGAGCAAGGAAGAGGCCAAACTTGACTGGTCACTCTCAGCAGCCCAGTTAGAACGCTGTATTCGTGCTTTTAATCCCTGGCCTGTCAGCTACTTCATCATTGACGATCAGCCAATAAAAGTCTGGGCGGCTGATGTGATTGAAGGTAATAGTCAGGCAGAGCCTGGTACCATTCTTGAAGCCGGTAAATCAGGCATTCAGATTGCTACCGCTCAAGGTATTTTGAATATCACACAGCTTCAACCTGCCGGTAAAAAAGCAATGTCCGCTCAGGATTTGCTCAATTCTCGCCGGGAGTGGTTTATTTCAGGTCAACGATTAACCTGATTTCAGGTGCTGGTCATCCTGACCAGCACAGCTATGAATAGCCTAATAATGGCTCGGTCCACTTTTTTTTATGAATAACAAATATAATCTTCGGGCTATTGCTGCCAGTGCTATTAGTCAGGTTCTGGATAAGGGACAATCCCTCAGTACGGCACTTCCTGAATATCAAAAAAACATTTCAGATAAAGATAAATCACTATTGCAGGAACTCTGCTTTGGTACGCTACGCGTTCTGCCTGAACTCGAATGGTATGTACAGCAGCTCATGGCAAAAGTGATGACCGGCAAGCAAAGACCATTACACTATCTGTTAATGGTTGGTCTTTATCAGCTGCTCTATACCCGAATTCCTGCTCATGCCGCCGTCGCAGAAACAGTGAATGGGGCAATTGTGCTGAAACGCCCTCAAATGAAAGGTCTAATTAATGGTGTAATGCGTCAGTTTCAACGTCAGCAGCAAATTATGACCGAGCAATTTCAATCTCAAAATGGTCGTTTTTTGCATCCCGGGTGGCTTTTACAACGAATACAGCTCGCCTATCCACAGCAGTGGGAAGCCATTGTTGATGCTAACAATCAAAAACCACCAATGTGGCTACGGGTCAACCGCCAACATCATTCGCGTGAACAATATCTGCAATTATTACAACTGGCAGGTATTGAGGCATTTCCCCATCCTGATTACCCGGACGCTTTACGTTTAGCTGTTCCTTGTTCTGTTACGCTTTTACCTGGCTTTGAACAGGGTTGGGTAACCGTTCAGGATGCATCTGCTCAGGGTTGCGTTTCTCTTCTCGAACCACAAAATGGCGAGGTTATTCTGGATCTGTGCGCTGCTCCGGGCGGAAAAACCACTCATATACTGGAAGCGGCGCCGGAAGCTAAGGTTATTGCTGTTGATGTCGATGAAAATCGCCTGAAGCGCGTTACAGAAAACCTGATTCGTTTAAACCAACAGGCAACCGTTATCATCGGTGATGGACGCGAACCACAAGCCTGGAGTAATGGCCAAATATACGACCGCATTCTATTAGATGCACCATGTTCAGCCACCGGTGTGATTCGACGTCACCCGGATATCAAGTGGTTACGCCGCAACAGCGATATTGATGAATTGGTCACGTTACAAAAAGAGATTATTAATGCTATCTGGCCGCAATTAAAATCTGGTGGAACCATGATTTATGCAACCTGCTCAATTCTTCCGGAAGAAAACAGATTGCAGATTGATGATTTTATCCAAAATCATACTGATGCTAAATTGGTGGATATTGGTGATACACAATCGTCTTATCGGCAAAATTTACCATCATCAGATGGTGGTGACGGATTTTTTTATGCCAAACTGATAAAGGCATAAGCTAAGTCAGTAAAAATATCTTTGGCGCTAAAAAGAGAAAAAAATGAAAATTATCATTCTCGGTGCAGGTCAGGTTGGTGGCACACTGGCAGAAAACCTGGTTGGTGAAAATAATGATATTACTCTGGTTGATAATAATATTGTTCGTTTACGCCAATTGCAGGATAAATTTGACCTGCGTGTAGTACAAGGGCATGCCTGCCATCCCCGGGTATTACGTGAAGCCGGAGCAGATGATGCTGATATGTTAGTTGCCGTCACTAACTCAGACGAAATTAATATGGTGGCCTGCCAGATTGCTTATTCATTGTTTAATACCCCAAATCGCATCGCCCGTATTCGTTCACCTGAATATATTCGTGAAGAAGACAAGCTGTTTGAGCCTGAAGTTATTCCTGTTGACCACATAATTTCACCTGAGCAGTTGGTTACGGATTACGTGTATAAGTTGGTTGAATATCCCGGTGCTTTGCAGGTAGTTAATTTTGCAGAAGGTAAAGTCAGTATTGCTGGCGTTAATGCCTATTATGGCGGCCCATTAGTGGGAAATGCATTATCTTCTCTGCGCGAACATATGCCCCATATTGAAACTCGCGTGGCGGCAATATTCCGTCAGGATCGTCCAATTCGCCCACAGGCCTCCACCATTATTGAAGCCGGTGATGAAGTGTTCTTCGTTGCTGCCTCTGAAAATATTCGCGCAGTAATGAGTGAATTACAGCGTCTGGAAAAGCCCTACAAGCGATTAATGATTGTTGGCGGCGGTAACGTAGGGGCCGGTCTCGCCAAGCGTTTAGAGAAAGACTACAGCGTCAAACTTATCGAACGGGATGCAGAACGCGCAGCTGAATTAGCTGAAATACTACAAGATACCGTGGTGTTTTGTGGCGATGCATCGGATCAGGAATTACTGTCAGAAGAGCATATTGAACAAGTAGATCTGTTTATAGCCCTGACCAATGATGACGAAGCCAATATCATGTCGGCGATGCTGGCTAAGCGTCTGGGTGCCAAAAAGGTCATTGTTCTCATTCAACGCCATGCTTATATCGATCTGGTTCAGGGCAGCGTCATTGATATTGCAGTTTCTCCCCAGCAGGCCACTATTTCTGCGCTGCTGGGACACGTAAGAAAAGCGGATATTGTTAGTGTCTCCACTTTGCGCCGAGGGGTAGCTGAAGCGATAGAAGCCATTGCCCATGGGGATGAAACCACCTCTAAAGTTGTTGGCCGCCAGCTTGAAAATATCAAGTTACCGCCGGGAACCACCATCGGGGCTCTGGTTCGTGGGAACGATGTAATTATTGCTGACAGAGCGACAGTTATTGAGCAGGGCGATCACGTAATTATGTTCCTGGCGGACAAAAAATATATTTCGGATGTTGAACGGCTATTCCAACCCAGCCCGTTCTTCCTCTGATAACTCGGGGCCTTCTGACTGGAAAAGTCAATAAGCCTATATTCTTCCTCATTTATCTGGAAAAATGTGGATCGATTGTTACGCTTATAACACACGTTGAATTAAAGGTAATTGAATATGAGTCTGCTTAAAGAATTTCGCGAATTCGCAATGCGCGGTAATGTTGTTGACCTGGCTGTTGGTGTCATTATTGGTGCAGCATTTGGTAAAATCGTATCGTCACTGGTATCAGATATCATCATGCCGCCATTGGGATTATTAATTGGTGGAATAGATTTTAAGCAATTTGAGTGGGTACTACGTTCTGCACAGGGAGAAACGCCTGCCGTTGTAATGCATTACGGTGTTTTCATTCAGAATATTTTTGATTTTATTATTGTTGCCTTCGCAATCTTTATGGCAATTAAACTGATGAATAAGGTACGTCGTGAGCAACCGCCAGCTACACCACCGGCACCAACAACAGAAGAAAAACTGTTAACTGATATTCGCGACATTTTAAAACAACAACAAAAATAGAACCGAACGTAAATTAACAGAAGGCTGGAGATAAAAAGACGCTTTGCATCACTTTATCTCCAGCCTCCCGCACTATTTTCCCCGCATGTTTTGACTTACGTTGATAACTCCCTTTCCCTTTCATATTCTTTTCTATACGTTGCCGAAACAACGGATCATATAATAATGCCTGTAACGCATTATCCTGAATGGTTCCTTTTTGATGCTGATACTTCGCCATAACAACCTCACTTATAATATACTGGCTATAAAACGAGCGCATAATAATACACAAATGTTTTATTGCCTACTGGTTCTTAAATCTATCCATGGCAACTCATTTGTTGCACCATATTCTAATGCTTCCAGAATAGAACAATAAGCGCTGCTATGAGCACTACCACAACAGGCATCACTTAATCTCTGTAATGATACGCGCATATATTCCAACTCTTTTAGTTTCTTCTCCACCTCATCCAGCCGTGCTTGCACAATAGACTTAGATTCCTGACAAGTATGTTGCTCAGGCTCGACACGAATAGAAAGTAGCTCCGCAATAGATTCCAGCGTAAAACCCAGCTGTTTAGCATAGCGAATAAACTTAAGCCGTTGCAGATCCTGCTCGGTATAAAGACGATAACCGCCTTCAGAGCGGATATCATGCGACATCATGCTCTGTTTTTCATAATAACGAATGGTATCTGGCGTAACACCGGCCAACTTTGCCAACTGTCCGATACGGTACATTATGTATTCCCCCTTCTTATCGTCAATTTCTATCCCACATGTTAAAATAAAAGGATATATATAGAATACCACTAACCCACTTCCGGCGTTTTGAAAAAGAATTCTCTTTATAAAGTTGCCTTGTAAGTGTCAGATAATTCAAATATGAGGTATCACATGCGCCCTGTTCAAAATAACAGACGCTCTGCCGATTTAATTGCAAAACAAGAGCAGCAGTTTCATCAGCTTGCCGGTCAATTTCAGGAAGCTATGCGAAAAGCTGATTACCAAAAAGGTAAAGAGCTTGCTGAAGCCACACTGAGAATAATGCCTCGCAATCAAGATGTTCAGGCCAGTTATGCACTTTGTTTAATGCGTACCGGTGAATATGATAAATCATATAAGCTTTATAAGCGTCTTCTGAAAACTGCACCTCTGAATCAACTACCTTCCACTATGATTGATGGATTAACAGAGGTTTGTGGCTGGTTAGAACGACCGGAGGAAGTGCGTCGCTATGGTCTGATGTCGCTCGAAGAAGCCGATAAAATCTTTAGCGCAGGAAAAGCTTATCCACTACCAGCGGGCAATCCACCTCCGTTTAATCCAAATAATCCACAGGAAAACGTTATCTCTTTCACGTTATTTGGTGCAGCACCTCGTTATTGCGAAGCGGCCGTAATGAACGCGATTGTCAGTAAAGACCTGTTCCCAGGCTGGGAATGCCGTTTTTATCTGGATGATACCGTTCCTCAGGGTGTTCAGGAGCGCCTTAGCAAAGCTGGCGCAAACGTTATAAAAGTAGATGATGAAACTCGTCAGACACTCCCTGCCCTGATGTGGCGTTTTCTGGTCGTGGATGACCCTAAAGTTAAACGCTATATTATCCGCGACGCTGATTCACTGCTTTCTGAACGTGAGCAAGCTGCCGTAAATGAATGGATCAACAGCGATTGCTGGTATCACCATATTCGTGATTATTTTACCCATTCAGAACTGATTCTTGCCGGGTTATGGGGTGGATGCCACAATGAGAATCTTCCTTCCATTATTGATGCTACTCGTGAATATCTAAGCCAGCAGGAAGCACATAAGCGTTTTGTCGATCAGTATTTC
Source organism: Limnobaculum eriocheiris (assembly GCF_021010575.1). Taxonomy (GTDB): domain Bacteria; phylum Pseudomonadota; class Gammaproteobacteria; order Enterobacterales; family Enterobacteriaceae; genus Limnobaculum; species Limnobaculum eriocheiris. The sequence goes on from NZ_JAJNAG010000047.1 coordinate 11,135, forward strand.
TTACGTCAATATATCTGGCCTACGGTCAGACAAAGCATTCTTTCCCATGATGATATTTTTGGCTTTCATCATGCTAAACCATTCCCTGCTCATCCACCTATTCGCTGGAAAACCAATAAATTCCATGTAGGTAGTAATGCCAGCTACCAGCGTGCTGAAGTTAGCAGTAAGCTGGCTGATGGAGAAGTACAGGCATGGGAATTGATAGATGAAAACGGCATCAGACAGTCTGAGTATCGTTCAGTAGTACATAATGGCGTCTGGGAAGAATTTCTTCCATTCTTCATATTAGATCAGATTAACGACAAAAAATTGACGGTCCGAAATATCAATACGTCAGAGAAAGCATAATTCAAAAGAGTTTGATGTAATAAGTATAAGACGTAAAAAAGCCGGGATAAACCCGGCTTTTTCTTTCAGCAACAAATATTACTCTGCTGCTGCTTCTTCTGGAGCTTTTTCTGCACGGTCAACCAGCTCGATGTAAGCCATCGGAGCGTTATCACCTGCACGGAAGCCACACTTCAGAATACGAGTGTAACCACCTGCGCGGCTCGCAAAACGCGGGCCAAGCTCATTAAACAGTTTTGCCACGATCTCGTTATCACGAGTACGGGCGAATGCCAGACGACGGTTAGCAACGCTGTCGGCCTTAGCAAGTGTAATCAGTGGTTCAACCACGCGACGCAGTTCTTTCGCTTTAGGCAGAGTCGTCTTGATGATCTCATGACGAACTAAAGAACCTGCCATGTTACGAAACATAGCTTGGCGATGACTGCTGTTGCGGTTCAGTTGACGTCCACTCTTACGATGGCGCATGACCTTATCCTTCTCAGTAAAACCTTAACCTGTGATCCGGTTACTCGTCAGCAATGCTAGCTGGTGGCCAGTTTTCCAGGCGCATGCCCAGAGACAAACCACGAGATGCAAGCACGTCTTTAATCTCAGTAAGAGATTTTTTACCCAAGTTAGGAGTTTTTAACAACTCAACTTCGGTACGCTGTACCAGATCACCGATGTAGTGGATAGCTTCTGCCTTGAGGCAGTTAGCGGAGCGGACAGTCAGTTCCAGATCGTCAACAGGGCGTAGCAAGATCGGATCGAACTCTGGCTTCTCTTCTTTAACTTCTGGCTGACGTACATCACGTAAGTCAACGAAAGCTTCAAGTTGTTCAGCCAGGATGGTTGCCGCACGACGGATTGATTCTTCCGGATCAATCGTACCGTTAGTTTCCATCTCGATGACCAGCTTATCCAAGTCAGTACGCTGTTCTACACGCGCTGCTTCAACATTGTAGGCAATACGCTCTACCGGGCTGTAGCATGCGTCAACCAACAGACGACCAATTGGACGCTCATCTTCTTCCGTATGAATACGGGCAGAAGCCGGCACATAACCACGACCACGCTGAACTTTGATACGCATACTAATAGACGCGTTTTCATCAGTCAGATGGCAGATCAAGTGCTGAGGTTTGACGACTTCAACATCCCCATCATGGGTAATGTCGGCTGCAGTCACAGGGCCAATGCCAGACTTATTCAAGCTAAGAATAACTTCATCTTTACCATGAACTTTCACCGCCAGCCCTTTCAGGTTGAGCAGGATTTCCAGGATATCTTCCTGTACGCCTTCTTTGGTGCTGTACTCATGTAGTACACCATCAATCTCAACTTCAGTTACCGCACAACCCGGCATTGATGAAAGCAGAATGCGGCGCAGTGCGTTACCTAAAGTATGGCCGAAGCCACGCTCTAACGGCTCAAGGGTCACCTTAGCGTGCGTCGAACTCACTTGCTCGATATCTACCAGGCGTGGTTTTAGAAACTCTGTCACAGAACCCTGCATTGTGTCCTCTCTTTGGTACTAAACTTTACTTAGAGTAAAGTTCGACGATCAGGTGTTCGTTAATGTCCGCAGACAGATCGGAGCGCTCTGGATTACGTTTGAAAACGCCTTCCATCTTAGCAGCATCAACTTCGATCCAAGTCGGCTTTTCGCGCTGTTCAAACAGCTCTAAAGCGGCTTTAACACGAGATTGCTTTTTCGCTTTCTCACGTACGCTGACTACGTCATTCGGAGATACCTGAAAAGAAGCGATGTTAACAACGCGACCATTAACCATTACGGCTTTGTGGCTAACTAACTGACGTGCTTCTGCACGAGTAGCGCCGAAGCCCATACGGTAAACCACATTGTCCAAGCGACCTTCTAAAAGCTGCAGCAGGTTTTCACCTGTGTTGCCTTTCAGGCGCGTTGCTTCTTTATAATAATTACGGAACTGACGCTCAAGAACACCGTAAATACGACGAACTTTTTGCTTCTCACGTAACTGTACACCATAGTCAGACAGACGTGGCTTACGCGCACCATGCTGACCAGGAGCTTGTTCAATTTTACACTTGGTATCGATCGCGCGAACGCCAGACTTAAGGAATAAGTCGGTGCCTTCACGACGGCTAAGCTTGAGCTTAGGACCCAAATATCTTGCCATTTTCTTTCTCCAACAATCCTAGAAACCGTGGCGATTAAACGCGACGTTTCTTAGGAGGACGACAACCGTTGTGAGGAATCGGAGTCACATCAGTAATATTAGTGATGCGGAAACCAGCCGCGTTTAATGCGCGGATAGTAGACTCACGACCGGGACCTGGGCCTTTAACCATAACTTCCAGATTCTTAATTCCATACTCTTTTACTGCTTCTGCGCAGCGCTCTGCCGCAACTTGCGCAGCAAATGGAGTGGATTTACGAGAACCACGGAAGCCGGAACCACCAGCTGTTGCCCAACCCAATGCATTACCTTGACGATCGGTAATAGTCACAATGGTGTTGTTAAAAGAAGCATGGATATGAGCCATACCGTCAGAAACTTGTTTTCTTACACGCTTACGTGCACGAACAGGTGCTTTTGCCATTATTCAATCACCCCGATTATTTCTTGATCGGTTTACGCGGACCCTTACGGGTACGGGCGTTAGTCTTGGTACGCTGACCGCGAACCGGTAGACCACGACGATGACGTACACCACGATAACAACCAAGGTCCATCAGACGCTTGATGCTCATGGTAACTTCACGACGTAGATCACCTTCAACAACGTACTTGGCAACTTCGTCACGCAGCTTGTCAATTTGCTCTTCAGACAGTTCACTGATCTTAACATTTTCAGCAATACCAGACGCTACACAGATAGCCTGTGAACGGGTTTTGCCGATACCGAAGATCGCAGTTAATGCGATAACAGTATGTTTATGATCAGGAATGTTAATGCCTGCTATACGGGCCACTATGCACTCCTACAATAAAATAAGGCAACATTACTCTGAAAAGCCCGTTTTCAGGATACTCAAATAATGTTGCTGTCTTACACAAAAGATTGGCTGGCTAATCTAGCCAGCTCAATCACACTTTGCAAGAAAAATATGTCAAAACTTTAACATTAACAACAATCAGCCTTGACGCTGTTTGTGTTTAGCTTCAACGCAAATCACGCGAACAACGCCGTGGCGTTTGATGATTTTGCAGTTACGACATAACTTCTTGACGGAAGCACGAACTTTCATTTTAACTCTCCGTAACTTCTCAAGCTAGCTGAATTAACGGCCATAGCCTTTCAGATTTGCTTTCTTCAATGCAGACTCATACTGACTCGACATCATCAGAGTTTGCACTTGAGCCATAAAGTCCATGATGACGACAACGACGATAAGTAGTGAAGTACCACCAAAGTTGAAAGGTACTTTCATTGCGTCACGCATAAACTCCGGGATCAGGCAGATAAAGGTAATGTACATAGCACCAACAAAGGTTAACCGAGTCATTACTTTATCGATATATTTAGCCGTTTGCTCTCCCGGACGAATCCCTGGTACAAACGCACCGGACTTCTTCAGGTTATCTGCTGTTTCACGAGGGTTAAAAACCAACGCTGTATAGAAGAAACAGAAGAATATGATCGCGGTCGCATAGAGTAACACATAAAGTGGCTGTCCGGGTTGCAAATACATAGAAATAGTTGTCAACCAGTTCCAACCAGTACCACCACCGAACCATGAGGCTATTGTCGCAGGGAACAGAATGATACTTGAAGCAAAAATTGCAGGTATTACACCGGCCATATTCACTTTCAACGGTAAATGGGTACTTTGTGCAGCATAAACGCGGCGCCCCTGTTGACGTTTAGCATAGTTAACGACGATACGACGTTGACCACGTTCAACGAATACAACAAAGAAGGTAACTGCGAATACTAAAACCGCAACCAACAGCAGCAGAAGAACATGTAAGTCACCCTGCCGGGCCTGCTCGATAGTCTGTCCAATAGCAGGAGGTAAACCAGCAACAATACCTGCGAAAATGATGATAGAAATACCGTTACCGATACCTCTTTCAGTCACCTGCTCACCCAGCCACATCAGGAACATGGTTCCCGTCACTAAGCTCACAACCGCGGTAAAGTAGAACGCAAAGCCTGGATTGATTACCAGACCCGGCATTCCCATATTCGGCAAGCCGGTAGCAATACCGACTGACTGGAATATGGCCAGAACCAACGTACCATATCGAGTGTACTGGCTAATCTTACGACGGCCAGACTCGCCCTCTTTCTTCAATTCCGCTAACTTAGGATGAACCACCGTTAACAGTTGCACGATAATCGACGCCGAAATGTACGGCATAATACCGAGCGCGAAGACAGAAGCACGACTGAGGGCACCACCAGAGAACATGTTAAACATGTCAATGATGGTGCCTCTCTGCTCTTCGACTAACTTAGCAAGCACAGTGGCGTCAATACCAGGAATCGGAATAAAAGAGCCGATACGGAACACGATCAGAGCACCGACAACAAATAAGAGTCTGCGCTTAAGCTCGCCTATTCCGCCTTTTGCACTTTGAAAATCTAATCCTGGTTGCTTAGCCATCTGCTACTTATTCCTCAATTTTCCCGCCAGCGGCTTCGATTGCAGCACGAGCGCCTTTGGTAACACGCAGACCGCGTACAGTAACTGGACGACTGATTTCACCAGAAAGCATAACTTTCGCGAATTCAATTTGAATGCCAACTACGTTTGCCGCTTTCAGCGCATTCAGGTCAATAACTTCGCCTTCAACTAAAGCCAGTTCAGACAGACGAACTTCTGCCGTGATCATTGCTTTACGAGAAGTAAAACCAAATTTTGGTAAACGACGATATAAAGGCATTTGGCCGCCTTCAAAACCACGACGTACGCCACCGCCAGAACGAGACTTCTGACCTTTGTGACCACGGCCGCCGGTTTTACCCAGGCCAGAACCAATACCACGACCTAAACGCTTAGCAGCGTGTTTTGCACCTTCGGCCGGAGCCAGAGTATTTAAACGCATCTCTTACTCCTCCACTTTAACCATGTAAGAAACCAGGTTGATCATGCCACGTACAGCAGGAGTATCCTCACGCTCTACGGTGTGACCGATGCGACGCAGACCTAAACCGACCAGAGTTGCCTTATGTTTAGGCAGACGGCCGATAGAGCTGCGAGTTTGAGTAACTTTAATAGTCTTTGCCATTGCTCATTACCCCAGAATGTCTTCGACAGTTTTACCGCGCTTGGCAGCAACCATCTCAGGAGACTTCATATTTTCCAAGGCATCAATAGTTGCACGAACCACGTTAATCGGGTTAGTTGAACCATAAGCCTTAGCTAATACGTTACGTACTCCGGCGACTTCCAGAACGGCACGCATTGCACCGCCGGCGATAATACCGGTACCTTCGAATGCTGGCTGCATGAATACGCGAGAACCAGTATGAGCACCTTTAACAGGGTGCTGCAGAGTTCCGTTGTTTAATGCAACATTCATCATGTTACGACGGGCTTTTTCCATCGCTTTCTGGATCGCTGCTGGAACTTCACGCGCTTTCCCGTAACCAAAACCAACGCGGCCGTTGCCATCACCCACTACAGTCAGTGCGGTGAAGCTAAAAATACGACCACCTTTAACGGTTTTAGATACGCGGTTAACCGCGATCAGCTTTTCCTGCAGTTCGCCAGCTTGTTTCTCGATGTGAGACATCTTACACCTCTACCTTAGAACTGAAGGCCAGCTTCGCGGGCAGCATCTGCCAGCGCCTGGACTCTACCATGATATTGGAAACCAGAGCGGTCAAAAGATACTTTCGTAATCTCTTTAGCCAGTGCACGCTCAGCGATAGCTTTACCTACTGCTGCTGCTGCATCTTTGTTTCCGGTATACTTCACTTGTTCTGCGATAGCCTTTTCTACTGTAGAAGCGGCTGCCAGAACTTCAGAACCGTTTGGTGCGATAATCTGCGCATAAATATGGCGCGGAGTACGGTGAACCACCAGGCGAGTCGCACACAGTTCTTTAATCTTACGACGTGCGCGGGTCGCACGACGGATACGAGCTGCTTTCTTATCCATAGTGTTACCTTACTTCTTCTTAGCCTCTTTGGTACGCACGACTTCGTCGGCGTAACGGACACCCTTGCCTTTATATGGCTCAGGACGACGGTAGGCACGCAATTCTGCTGCGATTTGACCAATTACCTGCTTATCAGCCCCTTTCAGGATGATTTCAGTTTGGCTTGGACATTCAGCAGTAATGCCTGCTGGCAGTTTGTGGTCAATTGGGTGAGAAAAGCCTAACGCTAAATTCACCATATCACCTTTAACTGCTGCACGGTAACCTACGCCTACCAGCTGTAGCTTCTTAGTGAAGCCTTCAGTAACACCGATCACCATTCCGTTAATCAGAGAACGTACGGTACCCGCTTGGGCCCATCCGTCTACAAAACCTTCGCGTGGAGCGAAAGTAATTGCATTATTTTCCTGTTTAACTTCAACGGAATCATGGACTGTACGCGACAGCTCGCCGTTTTTACCCTTAATTGTTATAACCTGACCGTTGAGTTTTACCTCTACGCCAGCAGGAATAACGACGGGTGCTTTTGCAACACGAGACATTTTTTCCTCCTGATTAAGCTACGTAGCAGATAATCTCGCCACCAAGACCAGCTTGGCGAGCTGCACGATCGGTCATGACACCTTTAGAAGTAGAAATAACAGCAATACCTAAACCAGCCATAACTTTTGGCAGCTCATCTTTTCTTTTATAGATGCGCAGACCTGGACGGCTGATTCGCTGAATACTTTCTACAACAGGCGCTCCCTGGAAGTACTTCAGTACTAATTCCAGTTCAGGCTTGGTGTCGCCTTCAATTTTATAATCTTCAATATAACCTTCTTCCTTCAGCACTTTGGCAATAGCCACTTTTAGCTTGGAGGAAGGCATAGTGACCGCAACTTTGTTCGCGGCCTGACCGTTTCGGATACGGGTCAGCATATCCGCGATCGGATCTTGCATGCTCATCTGTCTCTACTCCCGTGATTCAATGGTGATATTACCAACTAGCCTTTTTCAGACCCGGGATTTCACCGCGCATTGCGGCTTCACGGACCTTGATACGACTCAATCCAAATTTACGCAGAACGCCGTGTGGGCGGCCTGTTTGACGACAACGGTTACGTTGACGGCTTGGACTGGAATCACGTGGAAGAGTTTGCAGTTTGAGCACTGCATTCCAACGGTCTTCATCGGATGCATTCACATCAGAGATAATCGCTTTAAGTTCAGTACGCTTTGCGTAGAACTTGTCTGCTAACTTCACACGTTTAACTTCACGTGCTTTCATTGATTGCTTAGCCATTAGTAACCCTACCTTACTTGCGGAACGGGAAGTTAAAGGCAGCCAGCAGAGCGCGGCCTTCTTCGTCAGATTGCGCAGAAGTGGTAATGGTAATGTCCAAACCACGTACACGATCGACTTTGTCATAGTCGATTTCTGGGAAGATAATCTGCTCACGCACGCCCATGCTGTAGTTACCACGACCATCAAATGACTTAGGATTTAAGCCACGAAAGTCACGTACACGAGGTACAGCAATAGAAATCAGACGCTCTAAGAATTCCCACATACGTTCGCCACGCAGGGTCACTTTACAGCCGATCGGATAGCCCTGGCGGATTTTGAAGCCTGCAACAGAGTTGCGTGCTTTGGTGATTAGCGGTTTTTGACCACTGATCGCTGCTAAATCAGCTGCTGCGTTATCCAGCAGTTTCTTATCAGTGATCGCTTCACCAACACCCATATTAAGGGTGATCTTCTCGACCCGAGGGACTTGCATGACAGATTTGTAGCTAAACTGTTCTACCAGTTTACTTACTACCTGTTCTCTATAGTAATCATGCAGTTTCGCCATCGTACTACTCCAAATTACTTGATAGTTTCGCTATTAGATTTGAAGAAACGGACTTTTTTGCCGTCTTCAAAACGAAAGCCTACACGGTCAGCCTTGCCTGTAGCTGCGTTGTAGATTGCAACGTTAGAAACCTGAATTGCAGCTTCTTTTTCAACGATGCCACCTGGTTGGTTCAGAGCCGGAACCGGCTTCTGGTGTTTCTTCACCAGGTTGATACCTTCAACAACAATCTTACTGGAAGACAGAACATTCTTAACTTTACCGCGTTTACCTTTATCTTTACCGGTTAACACGATAACTTCGTCATCACGACGGATTTTCGCTGCCATGGTTCGCTCCTTACAGTACTTCTGGTGCCAGAGAGATGATTTTCATGAACTTTTCAGAACGCAGTTCACGAGTCACCGGCCCAAAAATACGCGTACCGATCGGTTGCTCACTGTTGTTATTTAATAACACACAAGCATTACGATCGAAGCGAACGACAGATCCGTCAGGGCGACGAACACCCTTTCTGGTGCGCACCACTACAGCCTTAAGGACATCACCTTTTTTAACTTTACCGCGAGGAATTGCTTCCTTGATGGTAATTTTAATGATGTCGCCCACGCCAGCATAGCGACGGTGCGATCCACCCAGAACCTTGATACACATTACGCTACGTGCGCCAGAGTTGTCAGCGACGTTCAGCATAGTCTGTTCTTGGATCATCTTAGTGCTCCGCTAATGTCAACTACTAAGGACCCTCACGGGTCGTATAAAAGCCCCATACATCGGGGCGCGGCATTATACCACCGCTTTCCGATGTTGGGTAGAAAAAATAAACGGCCCGTTTAACTGAGCCGTTTATTTTGTTTAGGAAAGCATACTCTATTACAGAGTAGCGGCTTTCTCTACAACGCGAACCAGGGTCCAGGACTTGGTCTTAGACAGTGGGCGGCACTCACGAATTTCGATCAGATCGCCGATTCCACATTCATTGTTCTCGTCATGTACGTGCAGCTTAGTCGTACGTTTGATGAACTTACCATACATCGGGTGCTTCACCATACGCTCAATCGCTACAACAAGGGATTTCTCCATCTTGTCACTAACAACACGACCTTGCAGAGTACGGATTTTATCAGTCATTACGCACCCGCCTTCTCATTCAGTAAAGTCTTCACACGTGCAACATTACGACGCACTTGTTTCAACAGGTGAGACTGTTGCAGTTGACCGCTTGCTGCTTGCATGCGCAGATTAAACTGTTCACGCAGCAGGTTAAGCAGCTCAGTGTTTAGCTCTTCAACACTTTTTTCACGCAGCTCTTGTGCTTTCATTACATCACCGTCTTAGTTACAAAGGTGGTTTTAATCGGCAGTTTTGCTGCTGCCAGCTTGAATGCTTCACGGGCGATTTCTTCCGAGACACCATCCATTTCATACAGGACTTTTCCCGGTTGAATCAGGGCAACCCAATACTCCACGTTACCCTTACCTTTACCCATACGCACTTCAAGCGGCTTTTCAGTGATTGGTTTGTCTGGGAACACACGGATCCAGATTTTACCTTGACGCTTAACTGCACGTGTCATGGCACGACGTGCCGCCTCGATTTGGCGAGCAGTCAGACGACCGCGGCCAACAGCTTTCAGACCGAAAGTGCCGAAGCTCACATCCGCACCAGCAGCCAGACCACGGTTGCGGCCCTTGTGCACTTTACGGAATTTTGTACGCTTTGGTTGTAACATCAGCGATGCTCCTTATTTACGGCCTTTACGCTGCTGCTTTTTCGGTTGAGCAGCCGGTTTTTCCGGTTGTTCAACGGCAGCCATACCACCCAAGATCTCACCTTTGAAGATCCACACTTTTACGCCGATTACACCATAAGTGGTGTGCGCTTCAGAAGTGTTATAGTCGATGTCCGCACGCAGAGTGTGCAACGGAACACGACCTTCACGGTACCATTCGGTACGCGCGATTTCAGCACCGCCTAAACGGCCGCTGACTTCCACTTTGATACCTTTAGCGCCTATACGCATGGCGTTTTGAACGGCACGCTTCATAGCACGACGGAACATAACGCGACGTTCCAGCTGTGAAGTGATGCTGTCAGCAACCAATTTAGCGTCTAGTTCCGGTTTACGGACTTCGGCGATATTAATTTGCGCAGGCACGCCAGCAATAGATGCTACCGCGTTGCGCAGTTTTTCGACATCTTCACCTTTCTTGCCGATAACGATGCCTGGGCGAGCAGTGTGAATAGTCACACGGATGCTCTTCGCAGGACGCTCGATAACGATGCGAGAAACGGAAGCTTTCGACAATTCTTTAGTTAAGAATTGACGAACTTTAAAATCGCTGTCCAGGTTATCAGCGAATTCTTTGGTATTTGCGTACCAGGTAGAGTTCCAAGGTTTGACAATACCCAGTCGAATACCATTCGGATGTACTTTCTGACCCATTGCTATTCTCCAGAGTCTCAGCGATCGGACACAACCACAGTGATGTGGCTGGTGCGCTTCAGGATACGATCTGCACGGCCTTTCGCACGAGGCATGATACGCTTCATGGTTGGACCTTCGTCGACAAAGATTTTCGCGACTTTCAGATCGTCGATGTCAGCGCCATCGTTGTGTTCTGCGTTTGCAATGGCAGACTCAAGTACTTTTTTAACCAGATCAGCAGCTTTCTTGTTGTTGTAGGTTAAAATTTCCAGAGCTTGTGACACTTTCTTACCGCGAATCAGGTCTGCAACTAAGCGAACCTTCTGAGCAGAAGAACGAGCGTGGCGATGTTTAGCGATAGTTTCCATCTCTTCCTCCTACCTTAGCGCTTTTTGGCTTTTTTGTCAGCCGCATGGCCGCGATAAGTACGAGTCGGCGCGAATTCGCCCAGTTTATGACCGACCATTTCATCGGAAACAAATACTGGAACGTGCTGACGACCATTATGGACAGCGATGGTCAAACCGATCATGTTTGGAAAGATCGTTGAACGACGGGACCAAGTCTTAACAGGCTTCTTGTCTCCGCTTTCCACCGCTTTCTCTACCTTCTTCAGCAAGTGCAGGTCTATAAATGGACCTTTCTTGAGAGAACGTGGCATGGCTTATCCTCTAATTATTTTTTACTACGGCGACGTACGATATATTGATCGGTACGCTTGTTGCTACGGGTCTTCTTACCTTTGGTCTGAACGCCCCATGGAGTCACAGGATGTTTACCAAAGTTACGACCTTCACCACCACCGTGTGGGTGATCGACTGGGTTCATCGCAGTACCGCGAACGGTAGGACGAATACCACGCCAACGACTAGCACCGGCTTTACCCAGTACACGTAACATATGCTCTGAGTTACCGACTTCACCTAAGGTGGCACGGCAATCAGATAATACTTTACGCATTTCGCCAGAACGAAGACGGATCGTTACATAGGAACCTTCACGGGCAACGATTTGAACATATCCACCAGCAGAACGAGCCATTTGGCCGCCTTTACCTGGTTTCATTTCAACGTTGTGAACCGTAGAACCCACTGGGATGTTACGCATTGGCAGGGTGTTACCTACCTTAATAGCTGCATCAACACCAGATTGGATTTGGTCACCGGCTTTCAGGCCTTTTGGCGCCAGAATATAACGGCGTTCGCCGTCTTTATACAGAACCAGCGCGATATTCGCGGAACGGTTCGGATCATATTCCAGACGCTCAACAACAGCAGGGATACCGTCTTTGTTGCGTTTAAAGTCAACTAAACGATAATGCTGCTTGTGACCACCACCAATATGACGCGTGGTGATACGGCCATTGTTGTTACGGCCACCTGATTTGCTGTTTTTTTCCAGCAATGGGGCATAAGGCTTGCCCTTGTGCAACTCAGGGTTAACCACTTTAACTACGTGGCGACGACCCGGAGATGTTGGCTTACACTTAACAATTGCCATTGTTTTTCAATCCTCCGACTTACTCTGCGCCGCCGATGAAGTCCAGATTCTGGCCTTCTTTCAAAGTGACGTAAGCTTTTTTCCAGTCGCTACGACGACCAACACGCTGACCATGACGTTTCGTTTTGCCTTTAACCAGCAAAGTACGAACTTCATTGACTTCAACCTCAAACAGCTTCTGAACAGCAGCTTTAACTTCTGCCTTGGTTGCATCTTTAGCAACTTTCAGCACGATAGTATTGTGCTTTTCCATTGCGCCAGAAGCTTTTTCAGAAACATGTGGTGCGCGCAGGACTTTCAGCAGGCGTTCTTCACGGATCATGCCAGCATCTCCTCTACTTGCTTCACAGCGTCAGCAGTCATCACCACTTTATCAAAAGCGATAAGGCTAAATGGATCGATGCCAGCAACATCACGAACGTCAACCTTGTGTAAGTTACCTGCTGCCAGGTACAGATTAGGTTCAACTTCGCTAGTGATGATCAGTACATCATCCAGAGCCATTTCTTTCAGTTTCTGTACCAGCAACTTAGTTTTAGGTGCTTCTACAGTGAACTTCTCGACTACAATCAGACGATCTTGACGTACCAGTTCGGACAGAATGCACTTAAGTGCGCCGCGGTACATCTTTTTGTTGACTTTCTGGCTGTGGTCTTGTGGACGAGCAGCAAAGGTCACGCCGCCTGAACGCCAGATCGGGCTCTTTACAGAACCTGAACGCGCACGGCCGGTGCCTTTTTGACGCCACGGTTTTTTACCGGAACCTGTTACTTCAGCGCGGGTCTTCTGAGCGCGAGTACCTTGACGAGCTGCAGCTGCATAAGCAACAACAACCTGATGTACTAACGCTTCATTGAAATCACGCCCGAAGGTAGTTTCGGAAACAGTCAGCGCGCCAGGCGCGTCTTTCATTACCAATTCCATTCCTATCTCCTCGACGTTACGCCTTGACAGCCGGTTTAACGATCAGGTCGCTACCGGTTGCTCCCGGAACAGCACCTTTGACCAGCAGCAGGTTGCGCTCAGCGTCAACACGTACTACGTCCAGGCTTTGAACGGTTACACGCTCGTCACCTAAGTGGCCTGCCATTTTCTTGCCTTTGAACACTTTACCTGGAGTCTGGTTCTGACCGATTGAACCATGACCACGGTGTGCCAAAGAGTTACCATGGGTAGCATCCTGAGTACGGAAATTCCAGCGCTTAACAGTGCCAGCATAACCTTTACCTTTTGATGTACCGGTAACGTCAACTTTTTTAACGTCTGTAAAAATATCAACGTTAATTTCTTGACCTGCTGCGAACTCTTCACCTTCATTCAGGCGGAATTCCCATAGGCCGCGGCCAGCTGTAACGCCAGCTTTAGCGAAGTGACCCGCTTCTGGTTTGGTTACACGGTTTGCTTTTTTAGCACCGGTAGTAACCTGTACAGCACGGTATCCGTCGTTAGCCAGATCTTTAACCTGAGTAACACGGTTCGCTTCAATTTCGATAACTGTAACGGGGATAGATACGCCATCTTCAGTAAAGATGCGGGTCATTCCCACTTTACGACCGACTAAACCAATCATTGTTTCAACCTCTCAATCGCTCAATGACCTGATTAACCCAGGCTGATCTGCACGTCAACACCGGCAGCCAGATCCAGACGCATCAGAGCATCAACCGTTTTTTCAGTTGGCTCAACGATGTCAACCAGACGCTTGTGAGTACGAATTTCGTACTGATCGCGCGCATCTTTATTGACGTGCGGAGAGATCAGAACGGTAAAACGCTCTTTGCGGGTCGGCAGCGGGATCGGACCACGAACTTGAGCGCCAGTGCGCTTAGCAGTCTCGACGATTTCCGCAGTTGATTGGTCGATCAAACGGTGATCAAACGCTTTCAGGCGGATACGGATTCTTTGGTTCTGCATGAGACCAGAGCTCCAATTATTTTATAAACGTAAAAAATTACTACTAACACCCATTTCGATTGATGGGGGAGTGTAATCGTTCTTCATGTAACCCCCAGATCGGGAGTATTGTTACTAATCAATTTATGCCGAATGGGCTAAACCTTTTAGTAATAAGTTCTCATTTGAACTTATACCGCACCACATAAAAGTGCAGGCCTGAGCATTTTACAGATTTGGGGCCATAGCGCAAGGGCTATCTGGGATTAAATTCAACAATATCGATTCACAAAGAACTTGTGCGTTTAATGCTTGTTGTATTTCTAAGCGATTCTTTTGACTTTCATCAGAATATGCTAACACCATATCTATCAGGATTTAAAGAATGCTGGTGAATAATTAGGATTAGTGATATCAGATGATTTTCATAAAACTCAGACAGTAAAAAGGGTGCCGAAGCACCCTTTTTATCGCTAAGTAATAATGATTACTTAATGATTTTAGCAACAACACCAGCACCAACAGTACGACCACCTTCACGGATAGCGAAGCGTAAACCTTCGTCCATCGCGATTGGTGCAATCAGAGTTACTGTCATCTGAATGTTATCACCTGGCATTACCATCT
>NZ_JAJNAG010000048.1 GCF_021010575.1 Limnobaculum eriocheiris
GGAGGTGGAATGACCGTTTCGGATCACATCACTCGTTTCAGAACAGCGGGGACAAACTACATCAATCTTTGCCATCAATCATCCAAAGGGCGAAGAATACCACAACACTAAATATGCGTCACGACCGTAATTTCTAGTAAATGTACCAATAGTATTTTTTTGATAGGGCGGTAATATAACTAGCCATTCTAATTCTAACTAAGTGAGCCACTTGCGAGAGAGCATTTCTTGGAAGGGGCTGGAGCTTACGGTACGCCGCCTAACGTTATAGATTGGTGCATCCCCTACGGATAGAGAGGAGCCACAATGTCAGAAGCAGTAGCCGCAACGCCATTACCCGGACACATAACACTTCGATTTATTGAGCTTTCCCAGTTCCGTCGACTTGGCAAAGTCCAACTGGATGTTGACAAGAAGACGACGATTCTTGTAGGTGCCAACAACAGCGGAAAAACATCAATTCTTGCTGCACTACGCCACTTCCTTGCCGATGGTTCTCCATTTGGCGCGTTCGATATCAGTCTCTCTCAGTGGCCAAAGCTACGAGCGCTTGGTAGGTCTTGGGAGGAGCTAGAGGAAGATCCGTCAACAGTAGATGGATTCGAGAAAAAGTGGATCGAGCAACTCGGAATTTTACACTCGGCTATGCCAACGCTGGATCTCTGGTTTGATGCAGAGGCGGGTATGTTCCACTACGTCGCCCCGTTTCTATCAAAATTTAGTTGGAAAGGCGGCGCAGTTGGTGTCCGACTGCGTCTGGAACCTGCGGCGAACATTGAAGATTTGAAACAGTTAGCTTGGGCATATCACTTGGCGAGAATGCCGGTGAAAGACATGGGGGTAGATTCACTTGCTTGGCCCATTGATCTCCTCGACTTTTGGCTACGGGAATCTTCCAGACTGGGCCAAGTTCGAGCATATAAGCTGAATGCTGATAATAACCCTTTGGACGGCCTAAAGACTTACTCTACCCAGTTGTTATCCGATAACTCCAGCCCAATTGAGCGCAAATACCTGCAGAAACTAATTCGTGTGGACTTTGTCGCAGCGCAGCGGGGGCTCGGTAGCGAGGAAGCCGATTCTCGGTCTGCTTCTGGCCCGCATCGCGTTGGCATGTTCTCCAATCAACTTCTCAAATTTGCCCGACAGCATCTAAATGTTGCCACAACAGGCCATGGATACCGAGCAGATCTTATTAAGGCTGTTGCTGAGGCGCAGCAGGATCTGGATAAGAAAATTCACGAAGCGATCGCTCCATCGGTGGAAGATGTTAAAAAACTAGGGTATCCAGGTCTGCACGACCCTCAAGAGATTCATTTTCGCACGCGTATACAAACAGCTAACTTGCTTGATCATGGAACCGCTGTTCAATACAGCATGCAAAAGGATTCGTTAGAAGAACTTCTCCCCGAATATTCTATTGGTTTGGGATACCAGAACCTCCAGTCCCTTAGTTATCAACTAGTTTCTTTCAGGGCTGCTAGGCTCAGACCTGAAAGGGGGGCTCCAACTCCCGTTCATTTGGTAATGATTGAGGAGCCTGAGGCACACCTCCATGTTCAAGTACAACGTATTTTCCCAGATAAGGCACACGAGCTAATCAGCCCTAATGACGAAGGTGCATCAGGACTTAAAAGCCAATTAATTATCAGTACTCATTCCAGCCACCTTGCTCATGCTGAGAATTTCGACCGACTACGGTACGTCCGTCGTATTGCGAAGAGTGTAGAAAATCTTATGCCGACTACCGAGGTGGTCAATCTTGGACAAGTTTTCGGTGATGATAAAAATACCCGTCAATTTGCAGAGCGCTATTTCCGTGTTCAACACACAGACCTTTTATTTGCTAATGCAGCAATATTTGTGGAAGGCGTTGCTGAGCGCATGTTAGTACCGCTTTTCATAGAAAGAGATTTTGAAATACTAAATAGCCGTTATCTGTCCTTCCTCGACATCGGTGGTAGCCATGCTCATCGGCTCAAACCACTCGTAGAAAAACTCCGTATTCCCACAGTAATCATCACCGATGTCGACCCTGTCGAAGAGAAAGCTGGCAAGCCAACTAAGGATGGTGAACCGACCACTATTCTAGTTGCAGTGGCTAACACCGGTCAGTCAGGGCTGCAATGCGGGAACCCAACTTTACGCAGATGGCACCCGAAACTTCAACAGCTTGATGATTTCAAGAATCCAGAAGAAGCTCAACTTGTTTGGAAAGACGTTGCTGAATGCCTTGTGCGTTTCGCTTGGCAACTGCCTGTGGCAGAAGCAGGTAATCAGTGGCCTAGTACTTTTGAAGACTCCCTTATTCTCCAGAACATTTCTTGGTTCAAGGGCTTGATGGATGAGAAATTCGATGGTGATGGTAACAAAATTGAACCACCAAAAGGCGCGCTTGGTTCAGTAGCTCGACGGGTTGCCAATTGTGAAAATATTCCGGACTTACTCGCGGCTCTGCACACACTTATGCATGGCTCGTTTAATAAAGGAGATTTTGCTGCAAGCATCTTTGAAATGATTGCGACGGAGGAGCCGATTGTCTGCCCGAAATACATTACGGATGCGCTGGAATGGCTCCAGACACAGCTAGAACCCAACCTGGAGTTGACGTCATGACCGCGGTTTCAATCTTAGGTGACAATGACCGCGATGCTGGTGTAGTCGAGGAGATCTGCGGTTATCTCACGGAAGCCCCTCCCCGTAGCTATTTCCTTTTTGCAGGTGCGGGCTCTGGTAAAACGCGTACTCTGGTTGAAGTTCTTCGTCGGCTTACTGGTGTTATTGAGCATGAGAAGGGCGAGCAATTGGCTCTGCGTCTGAGAATGTACGGGCGTTCAATTAAGGTGGTGACGTACACCAAGAATGCCGTCTCGGTCATTAACGCACGTCTCGGTGACAACGACTTAGTCAGTGTTTCTACCATTCACTCATTTTGCTGGGAGCTTATCAATGGGTTCAACGATGATATTCGAGAAGCGCTTATTGCAATAAAAGAAGCTCAGCTCGCTAAAGAGACCGCCGAGGCGCAAGCTAAACCAAAAGGCATCACATTTGCTAAGCAACGTGATCTTGACGAAATCAAGAATGATATCGAGGACTTCAGAGCTACTGATGTGTTCATTTACCATCCTGATCGTAATACGTACGGTTCTGGTGCGCTAGCGCACAACCATGTTCTCGACGTGACAGCATGGCTACTCCGAAATAAATCTACGCTCCAAACCATTCTTAAAGACCGTCACCCCATCGTACTTATTGATGAGTCTCAGGATACTATGAAGGGCGTGCTTGATGCCTTGATGGAACTTGCAGGGCGGGAGGGAAGAAATTTAGCTATTGGATTGCTTGGTGATCACCGGCAACGTATTTATCCGGATGGGCATGTTGACCTTCCAAGTCTTGTTCCGCAAAACTGGGCAACACCCGAGCTGCAAATGAATCATCGAAGCCAGCGACGAATAGTCACGTTAATCAACCGAATCTGGGAAGCTGAGCTTGAAGGTCGAACGCAGCCTGTAAATGGCGTGGCTCAGCATTCTAGAACAGAAAAGGCCGGAGGGGCGGTTCGAATCTTCGTGGGTGACACTTCGCGTTCTCCTGAGGGAAAGGTTCTTGGTGAGCGCTGGTGTGCAGAACAGATGTATGAGGCTACTGGGATAACCTTCTGGAATGAAGGTCAATACCAATTGCTTGCGTTGGAGCATAAACTGGTTGCCACTCGTGGCTCGTTTCTCGACGCGTATGAAGCAATGGTTCTGCTGGATCCAAATGCCGCTGCGCCGTCTGGTAGTGGTGATAATAAGGGGCCTTCTGCTGTACAATTTCTACTTAACGAGCTTGCACAATTAGAGGATTGCGTAGGTATCGACGGTAGTGTGGACGAGTTTAAGGCCACAGAAATTTTTCGACAGTATGGATGTCTCGAAAATATGCCGGATGACAATGCCGCAAGACTCAATCGTGCAGATGAGATGCTCAAGGCCATTACTGCGTTTGCTGTTGCCTGTATCAATCCGAAGTCGACCGTTGAAGATGTGCTAGCACCGATCCTGGACGTAAACTTGTTTGAAATTGATCGCCGTCTGGTGGAAGCTTATGCCGATAAGTCACCACCTCTTCCTGCACCAGGGCGAGGTGAAGAGGAATCCAAGCAGGCCAGAATGCGTCGCGGATGGTGCGCGTTGTTCTCTGCTCCATGGAACCAACTCAAGCGTTATCGAAATTACCTCTCAGGGCTTTCAGAACTAGCAACTCATCAGGTAGTTAAGGGTTCTGAGTTTATGCATGTCATGGTTGTGATGGATGATGATATGGCTAGTGGTTCTCTTATTTCCTATGACAAGATTTTTGGTGGCATGGAGCTTAGTAAGCGGGACAAAGAAAATGTAGCATTGGGTAAGGAGACGACTATCGACAGGACTTTGCGGCTGTTGTACGTAACTTGCAGTCGTGCAGAGGAGACGCTTGTCCTGGTTCTTTGGTCCTCCAACCCAACGGCTGCACTAGCTCAAATTAGGAAGAGTAAGTGGTTTGCTGAGGATGAAGTTTTGGTTATTCCATAGCAACCTATATTCATATTTGTCAGAAACTGGTATAGGCCCTTGCCCGGGCCTTCGGCGTGTGCCATTTCCGGTACTACAGGGTGTACGGAATGTGATCTGTCCTTGATTTAATACCCACCTTGTTTTCAAATCAATACACGAAAGCGAGGTTATTATGACAAGACAACTTTATACCCCTGAATTTAAGCGTAGAGCCGTTGCATTACTGCTTGAAAGCGGCAAGTCCGTTGCTCGTATGGATCAAGAACTTGATATCAAAGAAAATACACTCTATAACTGGAAAAAACTGTATCAGGATAAGCCTGATTCTGCATTTTCCAACTCACCTCAATTTTCTGAGCAAGAATTAGAAATTCGCCGTCTTAAGGCTAAAATCGCTGAACTGGAAGAGGATAAAACTATCCTAAAAAAAGCGGCGGCATTTTTTGCGCGAGAAAGCCGGTGAAATATGCCATGGTCACTCAATTATCGGCTTTCCATTCCGTTAATCGCCTTTGTAGTCTGTTGAACATTAGCACCCGTGGTTACTGGGCGTGGCGTGGGCGAGCACCTTGTGCCCGTAAGCAACAGGATGATTTGCTGATAACCAGAATGATAACGTTGCACCAAGACAGTCGAGGAACCTATGGTATTAAGCGCTTACAAAGTGATTTGAAAGATGAACTGCGTTTTCATGGCAAGACACGTCTTAGTCGACTGATGAAGCTGGCTGGTCTGAAGGCCACTAATCAACCTCGTTATAAAATGACGACAAATAGTCGACATGATTATCCCATTGCGCCTAATTTATTGGCACGTGACTTCAATCCTTTCTCGATAAATATTGCCTGGGTATCCGACATTACATACATTAAAACCTTGGAAGGCTGGCTGTATCTAGCCACGGTACTTGATCTGTACAGTCGAAAAATTATTGGATGGAGTTTAAGCGCACGTTTGAAAACGCCCCTAATTATCGATGCCCTGAACATGGCAGTAAAACAACGTCAGGCGGGTAAAAAAGTGATAATCCATTCGGACAGAGGCAGTCAATATGCCAGTCATAGCTATCAAACTGAGTTAGGTAAACATGGCTTAATCTGCTCAATGAGCGGCAAAGGCTGTTGTTATGACAATGCGGTGATGGAAAGCTTTTACCACACGTTAAAAACAGAACTGATGAGGGGAAAGGTATTTATCACTCGAGCAGAAGCGATAAATGCAATATTCGATTATATCGAAGTGTTCTACAACCGCCGTCGCAAACATTCAACGTTGGGCTATTTGTCCCCGGTTGATTATGAGTCGGCAGCGTAATTAGGTGGGAATAAATTCAAGGACAGATCAAGATACTGAGCATCATGAAACTTCCCCCCGAATTAATGGAAGATTTATTGTTTTTTAAATCTATCAGTTTATTAAGGCTGGATTGATCGTTTGTTTCTATGATGAATGGGCTTATTGATTGCTTCTAACGACCGGTTTAGAAAATTAAAAGCCAAGCTTACTCATTAATAATTATTTTCCGGTTTTTTTCTTATTTTTTAATAAGGAAGCTAGACCGCAGGTGAAATTTGATAAAAATCAAATTTTAGATGGTTTTTTAATAAAAATTAAAAATAATCACAATCTCTTCAAAATTAAGATCATCAATCAACACTATGATTTAAATGTAAATAATTCAAATTAAATTAATGTCTCAGGTTGTCAACTGTCAACCTTGACAGGTATTTGTCCAAAACCAATTTTGATATAACACGCCCAATATAAAGCTTAATAGCCGGATCATTTTTCATACTAATTAAGCTCAATTCAATCATCCCGGATATAACGTCATTCAAAAAATCGAATATCGCTTTTATCAATAACCAACAGATGAAACCACGGTTATCGACCATGAGGCAGAACCTCATCCGAGCGCTCGGATATTTCAGGCAGTTGATGCATAAGGAAATAGGGAACGTAGTTGTGGTGTACTTTACTAATAAGGATCAGGACTAAGACTATGGCTGACAGCTTTCAAAACGAAGTTCCCGCAGCGCGCGTAAATATTAAACTCGATCTTCATACCGGCGGCGCACAGAAAAAAGTTGAATTACCACTGAAACTATTAGTGATGGGCGATTATAGCCACGGTCAGGAAAATCGCCCCATTGCTGAAAGAGAAAAGATCTCCATCAATAAAAATAACTTCAATGCCGTATTAGCGGATTTAAACCCTACAGCTAAACTCACCATCAAAAATACCCTAGCCGGTGATGATTCAGAAACCAACGTATCGTTAAGTTTTAAAGATATGAAAGATTTCGAACCGGAGCAGGTAGCCAAACAAATTCCTGCATTACGTTCACTACTCGCCATGCGTAATCTATTACGCGACCTGAAATCCAACCTGTTAGATAACGCCACTTTCCGTCAGGAACTGGAACGTATTTTAAAAGATGAGCAATTATCGGACGAACTGCGCGCCGAATTAGCAGCAATTGGTTCTTTACCCGGCGGCTCTGATTCTCAGTAATCATGACTCTTTGATACGTATTTTATAAGGATTGTTTATGTCTACCTCTACACAAGGTTCCAGTTCTAAAACAGCCAGCACCGTCGTAAAAGACGCCGGCAGCGTCTATCAGTCTCTGTTCGATAAAATTAATCTCACCCCGGTGGCGCAATTTGACGATATCGTCAAGTTTCAGGACAACGATGCGTTGGCAGAAGCCTCGGCGGACGAACGTGTCACCATGGCGGTTAACGTCTTTCTGAACATGGTTCAGAAATCGGCGCAAAAAGTGGATAAGCTGGACAAGAGCCTGCTGGATTTCCATATCAGCCAAATCGACAAACAGCTGAGCGAGCAGTTAGATGCCGTCATGCATCACCCAGAGTTCCAGTCTATCGAGTCTGCATGGCGTGGTTTGAAGTTTCTGGTTGACCGCACCGATTTCCGCCGCAACGTCAGAATCGAAGTGCTGGATGCGTCTAAAGAAGCGCTACAGCAAGATTTCGAAGATGCGCCAGAAACCATCCAAACCGGTTTCTACCGCCATACCTACATTCAGGAATATGACACCCCGGGCGGCGAGCCGATTGGCGTAACCATCTCTAACTTTGAGTTTGACCGTGGCCCGCAAGATATTGCATTACTGCGTAATATCTCTAAAGTCGCGGCGGCGGCCCACATGCCGTTTATCGCCTCCGTCGGCCCGGCATTCTTTGGCAAGAACAACATGGAAGAAGTGGCTGCCATTAAAGACATCGCCAACTATTTTGACCGTGCTGAATACACCAAGTGGAAAAGCTTCCGCGATACCGACGATTCCCGCTATGTGGGTTTAACCCTGCCGCGTGTGCTAGCGCGTCTGCCTTATGGTCCAGATACGGTACCGGTGCGTAACTTCAACTATACCGAAGAGGTAAAAGGGCCGGATCACGACAGATATCTGTGGACCAACGCCTCATTTGCGTTTGCCGCCAATATGGTAAAAAGCTTCGTGCGTAACGGTTGGTGTGTCCAAGTACGTGGCCCGCAAGCGGGTGGTTTGGTTGACGATCTGCCGATCCACCTGTATGACCTCGGCACCGGCAATCAGGTGAAGATCCCAACGGAAGTGCTGATCCCGGAAACCCGTGAGTTTGAATTTGCTAACTTGGGCTTTATTCCCCTGTCATTCTATAAAAACCGCGACTACGCGTGTTTCTTCTCCGCTAACTCTACCCAGAAGCCGGCGCTGTATGACACCAAAGAAGCCACCGCCAATAGCCGGATCAATGCCCGTTTACCGTACATTTTCCTGCTGTCGCGCATTGCCCATTACCTGAAAGTGATTCAGCGTGAAAACATCGGTGCCACCAAAGACCGCCGCGTACTGGAGCTAGAACTGAACGCTTGGATCAATAATCTGGTGACAGAAATGACCGATCCGAGTGATGAAGTTCAAGCATCACACCCGCTGCGTCAGGCTAAAGTGACCGTAGAAGATATTGAGGATAACCCGGGCTTCTTCCGCGTGAAAACCTTCCTTATTCCTCACTTCCAGATTGAAGGCATGGACATCAATTTATCGATGGTTTCTCAAATGCCAAAGGCTAAAGCTTAATTTTATCTGGAGTTTGAAATAATGAAGATCCACCGCCCGTTATGGAGCGAAGGTGCGTTTTTGTCGCCGGAACAATTCCAGCAGCAAAGTCGATGGGAAGCGTTTAGTAACGATCAGATTGCCAGGCTCGGCCTAGCTAATCCTTGGGGCGTCCAGCGCGTCACGTTTGACACCCAAGCTTTAGCCTTGAATAGACTCAATGCCGAAAGTTTAAGCGTGCGTTTTCCCGATGGCAGTTGGATAGATACCGACGTCTCTGATGCGCTGCCTCCGGCTCGCGATCTGAAACACAGCATTCCAGCCGATCGTCATGATGTGACGGTGCTGTTGGGGTTGCCGCTGTTACATGCTAATGGTGGAAACTGCCATCAGGACGGTCACTACTCGGAGCGACCATTACGCTACCGGCAGGAATGGGTCGAAACGCAGGACATATTCGGTCAGGGGAATGAATCCATTGCCGTTGAGCGTTATGCACTGACGCTGCTGTTTGATTTTGAAGAACAGGGAGATTATCTCACCTGTCCATTGATTCGACTAAAGCGTGATGCTAACGGCCTGTTTGCCATTGAACCGGCATTTTTACCACCGCTACTGAGCCTCACCGCCAGTAATGGCGTGCTGACCCAACAACTGGACATGTTATGCACGCAGGTGCAGTCAAAGCGCCAGCGCCTGATGGGAATGCGTCGTGAGCGCAATCAGCAAATGGCGGAGTTTGCCGTGGCGGATGTGTCACTGTTCTGGCTGCTCAATGCCCTGAACAGCCATGAGCCGCTGCTGAAGTTTCTGCACCAGTACCCGGTTACCCATCCTGAGCGACTGTATCAGCAACTGGTCTCTCTGGCGGGCGCGTTGCTGACGTTTTCGCTGGAGCATGACGTTGAGGCCATCCCGTCTTATCAGCATAACCAATTGGATAGGGTATTCCCGCCGCTGTTTAAACTGATTGGTCAACTGCTGGAAGCCAGCTTACCGTCAAGGGTGATTGCCATCGATCTGGTTCACAGCAACGGAACCCGCTGGTCTGGTCGCCTACAAGACAGCCGCCTGACGGAAGAGACCGATTTCTACCTGTCGGTGCGCTCATCGTTACCGGCGCATCAACTGCTGGAACTGATGCCGGTGCTGTGCAAAGTGGGTTCTCCGGACGATGTGAATCAAATCATTAACTCGGCGCTGTCCGGCGTTCCGCTAAAAGCATTAAGTCATGTACCGGCAGCCATCCCGCTGCGGCTGGATAACCAGTACTTTGCGCTGGACTTAACCCATTCGGCCGCGCAAAGCATGCTGGCGGCACGTTGCTGCGAGTTTTACGTTCCGCGCTCGTTGCCGGACGTTTCGCTGGAACTGTTTGCGGTACTTAAATCATGAGCCAAAACCTGAAAACTATTTCCATTGATGAACTGTTGCGTGATACCGCCCTGACCGTCGTGCATTTGCGCGCGGGGTCAGTGGTTGAACAGGGGGAAGCGCTGTACAAACGCTGCGTAGAGCAGATCGAGCAACTGCGTAAACGCTTAACCGACATGCAATGCAGCACGGACGTGGTTAACGACATCAGCTACGCCGCCTGTGCCTTACTGGATGAAACCGTCCTGTTACGCAATAGCGATGAAGGTTACAACGTTTGGCAGGGCACGCCGCTACAGGTCACCTTCTTTAAAACGTATCGAGCCGGTGATGAGCTGTTTGAACGCATTCGCCAGCGTATTGGTCATCCAGAAGGGGCTCTGCTCGTGCTGGCTTGCTACGACCGCATTTTGGGGTTGGGCTTTCAGGGCCGTTATCTGGCACAGCCACAAACGGAAAGAGAACAACTGGTGATGGCGGTACGCGATCTGTTGCCGAAGTCTTCAACGGGTAACAACGCGCCAACAATTAACGCAGTGCAGGGGAAAGGCGGCTTTTGGCGTCGTTCTTCGTTGCTGTTCTGGACCGGTATTTCAGTGATGGCGGTGATTTTACTGTACATGCTGTTACGCCAGCATCTGGACAGCACGCTGGTTCAGCTATTACAGGATGCATAACAACGTTTCAATCCGGCGCTGTGACGGCAACCGGTATGAAAATCTATGCAATTAATCAGGCGTTTTACAGGAGAGAGAAACTTACACAGCAATAGGGAAAGTCCCGGCGGTGTTGACTTTAAGCGGAGTGGATAGTTTAGCGTCATACCCGGGTTGCCCCTTATCGATGGGGTAAGGCGTCCTGCACAACGAGACGGCATTGCAAAATCGACGTGGGATTGAAATTAAGGATGTGAATGTGGGTGATTACCCTTGGCGAGTGCAGCTGTTGTATGCCACCTGTCTCTGTCTGGCTCTGCTGCTGTTCTTCCTACCTTTGCCGACCGGCTGGGTAGTTATAGGTTGTGTGCTGACGCTGTTGGTCAGCGGATATAAAGGGTGGCGCACCTTACGGTATACCAAACAGGTTAAACAGGTATCACCTTATCTGGATGCGCTAGACGGACAACTGGAAGCATTGCCGGCGCGACTGAGACGCCGGTTACCGGTGATATTCGTCACCGGCGATGCGACCCCCCGTTACTTTGCGGAACAAGACAATCAGCAAGTAGCGATAAGCGGTAAGTGTATCTGGATTGCAGTACCGGATATGTCGACGCTCTCTCTGACGGCAGACGCCCTGAGCGGACGCTGGCCCGAGATGGCAGGAAGGATAGGCGTTCTGTTCACGCTGACGCCTGAACGATATATCAACGGCCCGTCGCTGGCAGGATATCTGCAAACCTTTCGCCAGTCATGGGCGGATGCCAGTAAAACCAGCGGTTACAAGCTGCCGGGGTACTTAGTGGTTAATGCCCGACTGGGTGAAGAACCCTCAGAATCAGCGCCGTGGTTCTGGTGGAATCAACAGAGTTCGGGAATACGTATTCTGGATGACTGCCACACGCCGCTAAACCTGTGGTGTCAGCAGGCAGAGCAACCGCATCAACATCGGCGCCAACATCTGGCGGTGATGTTGAAAACCTTACAACAGTGGCTGGATGAGCAGGTCATTTCAGTACTCAATGATACACAACAGCCGGTTCCCCAGTGGATACCGGGGGCGGTAGCGTGCCTGAACATCCGTTTGGCGGGTGAAAGTGAAAACGTCTGGCAGCGCTATTTACACGATGCCACCACGTTATCGCTTCCGGCGGAGGCTGAAACGAATCAGTCGATCGCCTTGCCAGAGCGCTTGGTGGAAGACATGCCGGTGTACTGTCCGTTACCGGCCAAGAAAAGGGCGCTGTGTCATGCGGTCATACTGACGGCGATATTTGCGGCGATGGCATTATGCTCATCGGCTTATCACAACCGCCAATTGCTGCAACATGTCGCAGGCGATCTGAATGCCTACCGGCAGGTAGCTATGGACAGCTATGACGAAAAGTTAACCCGCCTGAATGTGCTGAAAACAGACCGCCAACTGTTAGATAAGTATTACCGGGAAGGCGAACCCGAACGGTTGGGGGTGGGATTGTACACCGCCGGGCGATTAATCCTGCCGTTGGATGTGGCGATTAAAAATTACCAGCCACCGCCTCCGCCGCCTCCGGTAGAGGACGTACCGAAGCTGGTCCGCCTCGACAGCATGTCGCTGTTTGACGCCGGGAAGGCCCAACTGAAAAGTGGTTCAACCAAAATTCTTGTAGACGCTTTAATTAACATTAAAGCCAAGCCGGGGTGGCTGATTCTGATTGCGGGCCATACCGATGTCACAGGAAATCCAGAAAGTAATCAGACGCTGTCACTGGCCAGAGCGGAATCGGTCCGCGACTGGATGATACACACCAGTGATATCGAGAAGACCTGTTTCGCCATTCAGGGGTACGGGGCAACTCAACCCATTGCTGACAATGAGACAGCAGAAGGAAGAGCGGCTAACCGCCGGGTGGAAATCAGTTTGGTGCCAGACGCTTCGGCATGTCAGCCACAAGCCGGGCATCAGATATCTCAACAAAACTAAGGAGAGAGTAATGGCAATTCCTGCATATCTGTTTGTTAAAGATGATGGTGGTGCAGACATCAAGGGATCGGTGACGGTTCAAGGACGTGAAGGCAGTATTGAACTGGTTGAGTTTGACCATAAGGTTCATATTCCCACCGATGGTAACACCGGCAAATTAACCGGTACTCGCGTACATGCGCCTTTAACCTTTGTGAAAGAAGTGGATTCTTCATCCCCTTATTTGTACAAAGCGGTGACCACCGGTCAAACCCTGAAATCAGCTGAAATCAAATGGTTCCGTATTGATGATTCTGGTCAGGAAGTTGAGTACTTCAACACCCTGATGGACAGCGTGAAAGTGGTTTCTATCAAACCCATCATGCACAACATCAAAGATCCAAGCAAAGAGCGTTACAACCACTTAGAAGAAGTGGAAGTGCGCTACGAAAAAATCACATGGACTTATAAAGATGGCAACATCATCCATGCTGATAGCTGGAACGAAGGTCGCGGTTAAATTCCCGACGTCCTTGAAACAGGCGCGGCGTTCACTTTCTGCCTTGCCACGGTTCCAATGACTTAGGGCATTACCGCCATGATGCACCGGTGGGCTTCTGCCGGTGCATTTATCACCAAGATAAAATCATGCATCTATCTCCAAGATAAAATCATATTGTGCCAGGGAGCAGCCAATGATCACCGATCCTTCCGTATTACTACGTCGATTAAACCCCTATTGCGCCAAAGCGTTAGAGGCTGCTGCCAGCCTGTGTCAGACGCGCGCACATCCAGAAATTACTTTAGAACATTGGTTACTGAAATTGCTGGAGCAAGGGTGCGGCGATATGACGGTGATCGCTCGTCGCTATGAGCTGGATTTGGACAGCGTATGGCAAGCACTGCTCAATCAACTGGAAACTTTACCCCATACGGTACAGCAGAAACCGGTATTATCCGGCGTGGTACAAGAGCTGTTAAAGTCAGCCTGGCTTATCGCCTCGCTGGAAAATCAAGCCGATTCCGTGCGTTCAGCCCACATTCTTCAGGCGCTTTGCGACAATCCCCAATGGCTGAAAGCCCGAGACGCGTGGCCTTTACTCAGCGTTTCTCAGGTTCAGCTTCAGCGTCTATTACCCATTCTGGACGAACTCTCCGATGAGAGCCCGGAACGGGTCAACGCACCCACTTACGAGAGCGCTGACTTTGCCAGTGCCGATATCGCCCCAACTGCACCGGGTGCCAGCACATTAAATAAAACGGCACCACCACCGGCACAGCCTACCGCATTAGACCGTTTCACCATCAACCTGACTGCCAGAGCAAAAGAACAAAAAATCGATCCGGTATTTGGTCGCGATGTAGAAATTCGTCAGATGGTGGATATCTTATCCCGCCGTCGTAAAAACAACCCGATTTTGGTGGGGGAACCCGGCGTAGGAAAAACCGCGCTGGTAGAAGGCTTAGCCCTGCGTATTGCCGAAGGCAACGTGCCGGACAGCTTAAAACCGGTCAATATTCATACGCTGGACTTAGGTTTGCTACAGGCCGGTGCTGGCGTGAAAGGTGAATTTGAGCAGCGGCTAAAAAACGTGATTGACGCGGTACAGCAATCGCCCACCCCAATCCTGCTGTTTATCGATGAAGCCCATACCATTATTGGGGCGGGCAATCAGGCCGGGGGAGCCGATGCGGCTAACTTGCTGAAACCCGCGCTGGCTCGGGGGGAACTGCGTACCATTGCCGCCACCACCTGGTCTGAATACAAACAGTATTTTGAGCGCGATGCGGCATTGGAACGCCGCTTTCAAATGGTGAAAGTGGATGAGCCAGACGACGACACCGCCGCGCTGATGCTGCGCGGCCTAAAGTCTCGCTATGCACAGCACCACGGGGTTCATATTTTAGATGAAGCGGTACGTACCGCAGTTTCACTGTCGCGCCGCTATATTACGGGTCGTCAGCTACCGGACAAAGCGGTGGATTTGCTGGATACCGCATCAGCCCGAGTGCGTATGGGGTTAGATACTATTCCCGAAGAGATAACGCTGCTAGAAGCACAGCTTTCAGCACGGGAGTACGAGTACATCGCCCTGAGTGAAGATAAAGAACTGGGGGAAGCCATCCCCGAGTCACGTTTGGATAAGATTAAAGTCGAGCAGCAAGGGCTGATCCAACAAATTGAGCAGCGCACCGTACAGTTTACTAACGAAAAGCAAATTATTGAGCAACTGATAGAGCTGCGCTCTTGGCTGAACCAAACGGATATACCGCAAACGCCGCAGGAGATAACCGAGCAGATTAACCAACTTCAGCAACAGCTTTACAACGTACAGGACTCGGTACCGCTGTTGTCGCTGGACGTAGACAGCCGCACCGTTGCTAGCGTTATCGCCGACTGGACCGGGGTTCCATTAGAAAGCCTGATGAAAGATGAGCAAAGCAACCTGCTGACGTTGGAAAGCAAACTGGCAGAAAGAGTCATCGGGCAGGATGAAGCGCTGATATCGCTGGCCCAGCGTTTACGGGCGGCAAAAACCGGCCTGACCCCGGAGAAGGGACCGTTGGGGGTATTCTTACTGGTAGGCCCATCGGGGATTGGTAAAACCGAAAGCGCGCTGGCGCTGGCGGATAGCCTGTTTGGTGGTGAACGCTCGCTGATCACCATCAATATGTCTGAATATCAGGAAGCCCATACGGTTTCCCAACTGAAAGGCTCCCCGCCTGGCTATGTGGGCTACGGACAGGGGGGCATCCTGACCGAAGCGGTACGCCGTCGCCCTTACAGCGTCGTGCTGCTGGATGAAGTAGAAAAAGCCCATAAGGACGTCATCAACCTGTTTTATCAGGTCTTTGACCGAGGCTTTATGCGCGACGGTGAAGGGCGTGAAATTGATTTTCGCAATACCGTTATTCTGATGACCGCCAACCTCGGCAGCGACTACATGATGGCGTTGCTGGAAGAGCAACCTCAGGCGACCACCGCCATGCTGCATGAAGTGATTCATCCTATTCTGCGCGACCACTTCCAACCGGCTTTACTGGCCCGTTTCCAGACCGTGATTTACCGCCCGCTGGGGGCCGACGCGTTAAGAAAAATTGTGGCGATAAAAATGGGCAACGTGGCGGAAAGATTACAGCGCCACTACGGCATTGAGTTTCGGGTTGAAGAGAGTTTGTTTGACGAACTGGTGAGCGCCTGTTTATTGCCGGACAGCGGAGCCCGCAATATCGATAGCCTGCTGAATCAGCAAATTTTGCCGGTACTGTCACAAACCCTGCTGCAAATGCAGTCACAGCAGAAGAAAGCCAAAGCGCTGGCCTTGGGTTACCGCGAGCAGGAAGGCATTACGCTGGATATTATTGAACACGACACGACCGCAATGACACATTCTGCACCGGAAGCAGAGATAACCTTGGGCGTTTACGAGTCAGAAAAGGAATAACGGAATGAAAGACCAACTGATAACAAAGGGTAAAGATCTACTGGACGAAGAGCTTCAGGCCTATGGTCTTGGGGGAATGGTCGGCCAGAGTAGCAGTAGTAACCGCAGTGGTTCAGCCGCCAGCTTTTCATCATTAGGTGATGGCATCAACCGTTATCAGTTGGCGATAGACGGATTGAACGCTCAACTTTCTGTGTTAAGCGTACAGGGCCATGAACACCTGAGTGAGGCTTGGCAATACGACATTCAGTTTACCGCGCAGCACGGCCTGAGCATGGAACAGGTGCTGAGTGAAAAAGCGGTGTTTACGCTGGCGCCCGGCGGTATCAGCAGCCTAAGCGGCGTTGCCGGTCAGTTAAGTAATGAACTGATGAGCGCGTTTAACGCCTTTGGCGGGATGTTCAGCGACAAGATTGGCAGTGCGTCCAACTCGCTTTCCGGTGGTTTTTCCATTAACAGCGTGAGCCAGATGGCGAGTCGCGGCATGGGCAGGGTGAATCAGGCCAGCTCGGCGATGAGCCAACTGGGGGGAATGGCGGACTCGGTTGGCGGCATCGCCAGTAAAGCCTCAGGCTTACTGGGCAAAGCCGGCTCCAGCCTGTCGACCCTCAGCGGTATCACCCGTTCACTAGGCGGTAGTGAAAGCGAAACCCGAATTTTATACGGCGTGGTCACCGCGTTCAGTCAGTTAGCCACATCGGCAGACGAAGCCCGTTACGCCATTACGCTGGCCCCGCGTTTAGCCCTGCTGGAAAATACCCAAAACAGCGCCATCTACCAGAACCAGACGGTTCCCCAAGTGGTAGAGCAGGTGCTGCGTCAACACGAAATGACCGGGGTGGATTTCCGCTTTGAGCTCACGGAAAGCTACCCGGTCAAAGAGTACATCTCTCAATGGCAAGAGAGCGACCTGACCTTTATTCGCCGGTTGCTGGCGGACAGCGGTATCTGGTTCCGCTTTGAAACCCACACCAAACACAACTGTGATGTGGTGGTGTTTGGCGATTGTGAACAGCAATATCAGGACGGCCCAACCGCCAGCTATCGTCAGCCTTCAGGCAATAACGACAACGGGGTGGAATCGGTATGGGATATGTCGGTAGCCCGCAAGACCGTGCCCAAAAATGTGCTGACCCAAGACTACAACTACCGTAACGCCCAAACCGGCATGAAGTCCGACGTTAACAGCGCGCAAAAAGATAACACCACCCGCGGTCAACATTATGTTTACGGTGAGCACTATCGCGACAAAGGCGAAGACACCAACCACGCCAATGCACAGGATGATTTAGTCGGCCAGTTCAGCAATATGATGCCAAACGGCTTAGGGGATATCCCCGGCGTCAGCCAGTTAAGCGGCGTGGCAGGCTCGGTGGGCGGTGCGGTCAGCGGCGTTAAGGGTGGGGTTTCATTACCCTCGCCAGCGGGTATCGCCGGAGGAACATCGGCTGCGGGTATGGGCAATATCGCCAGCGCTGCCGCGGGTTCAGTGGGTTCCACTGCTCGTTCAGCGGTTTCCGGCGTGACCGGTACGGTACAGAACATGGCGGGTCAGGCCAAAGGGGCTTTCGACAGCGTCGGCAGTTCGCTGGGAGGCTTATCCGATAAAGGTGGGGACCTGCTCAATGGCTTGAGCGGCAGCGACAGTGAAAGTGACGCTGCTGCCAGCGAAGAGCCCGAGGGCGTGGGTCAAGGTGCGTGGTACGCTCGCCTGCGCCATCAGCGCTTTATGACCGAACAAATCACCATCAGCGGAAAGACCACCTTATCCCATCTGGCTCCGGGTCAGATACTCACGGTGTCCGGCTCACCGATAGCGGAAGCGGGCAGCGGCATTCTGATTGTTTCAGTAGAGACGCAGGGCGACCGTCAACAGGCCTATGTCATCAGCTTCACCGGTATTCCTTACGACGTTCTGCGCCCTTACCGCCCAGCTCGTTTGCCTTGGCCGACCATCAGCGGCACCTTACCGGCTCGGGTCACCAGCCCGGATAACGACACCTACAGTTATATCGACGCACAGGGTCGCTATCGGGTGAAGATGGACTTCGACCTGAACGACAACTGGCGTAAAGGGGAAGAGAGTTTGTGGATGCGGTTGGCGAAATCCTACGCCGGTGAAACCTACGGCATCCACTTCCCGCTGATTGACGGCACCGAAGTGGCTATCGCCTTCACCGAAGGCAACCCCGACCGACCGTATATCGCCCACGCCATGCACGACTCCCGTCATGGGGACGTAGTCACCCTCGCCAACCATAAACGCAACCTGATCCGCACCCCAGCCAATAACAAATTGCGAATGGACGACGAGCGCGGCAAAGAGCACATCAAAGTCGCCACCGAATACGGCAAAACCCAGCTGAATATGGGGCATCTGGTGGATGCCGAACGGAAACAGCGGGGAGAAGGGTTTGAGCTGCGCACCGATGAGTGGGGCGCGATACGGGCGGGGAAAGGGCTGTTTATTAGTGCGGAAGAACAGCCAAAAGCTCAGAAGCAACAGTTAACGATGGACAGTGTGATTGCTGAATTAGAGCAGGCGCACAAAATGGTGGAATCACTGAATCAAATGGCAGAAGCCGCGAAAGCGGAGCTGGCAGACCTTCAAGCCCAGAGTGCATTATTACAATCATCACTTGATACCTTAAAAGGCCAGGCGGTTTTAACCTATGCACCAGCCGGAATTGCTTCAGTTACCCCTTCGAGCATTCAAAATACGGCAGGTGAAAACATCATTCAAACGGCTCAGAATACCGTTGATATCAGTGCCTTTAAGCGTTTTGTTGTCACAGCCGGTGAAGTTATTAGCCTGTTTGCCAATAAAATGGGGATCAAAATTTTTGCCGGTAAAGGTAAGTTAGAACTTCAAGCTCAAGATGATGAAATGCATTTAACCTCTAAGCAGAATATGGTGATTACCAGTACGGATAGCGAAGTCATGGTAGTTGCAAAGAATCGTTTGACGCTGGCATGTGATGGGGCCGCCATTGTGATGGAAGGTGGGGGAATTACGTTTATTGGACCTGGGGACCTGAAAGTGAAAATGGCAAGCCTCAATATTATTGGACCTGAAAGTTATTCACCGCCAGCGCCAGTGCTGCCTGCTGGGTCCTCTTGTAAGGAGAACTTATAAATATGGATGCATTATTATCCGTTATAAACCATGACCGTTCTCTCTATCGCTACTTATTGCTTGACCCGTTGGTACCAATGGGAAATCTAAGCCCAATACATATAGATACATTAACGGAAATGTTAGGTAAAAACCGGGTTATGCCCGTATTGCGTCCCGAAATTGCTTATGATCCGTTATCGTGTCCTCAATTGATGATTATTGCTAATCCCAGTCAAGATGTTGATATCGAACTCATCAGGAACAGTCTGAATTGGGCAAGAAAAGAGAGTACATACACAAAGCGTTATGTATGTAGCTGGATAACCAGCAAAGTTAATCTTCAAACTCTGTCAGAGCGTCTTGTTGATATTGGACTATTAATGGGGAGAACGATGGGCCTGTCTTTTGTTCCCTATTTTGAGCCTTTCAGAATGCAACTACTTCAGGAAGGAAATTCCATTTGTCCTGAGTGGTTAATCTCTGCATTAAAAGATATTGAAACTTACAGCTATTTCTCTGCCACATCGGGCTTAAAGACTATCCGTCAGACGGATTATTCACTATTGGATAGGGAAGTTTTTATTACCGAAGAGGCTAAGTTATATCAGCGAGAGGCCCGAAAGATCCTCCACCTTTTTTTAGCATGGCATGAGTTGTGTGAACAAAGAGGAATACCTTTGACTGAACGTCGTTTGATGGACGTTGCTGAAATATATAGAACAGGTCGGAATATTGGACTATTAAATACAGAGGATAACTTCGTATTTTCTTTAAATTCACTGCAGTACGGTAACTTATTAAACAGTCCGAAACTTTCAGCGGAAATAGCCTCAGTATTGAAAGATGAAGGTAGTTTAGCTGAAAGATTTAGTCAGTTAGATGAGCATGTTTTTTTATCACTGGACAGCAAATAACAGGGATTCATCGATGAGCGATCATAAAACAAATTGTGTTGAAGCTAAAAAAGCTGCGGATATTTCTAACGGTGGTTGTGGTGTCTGCGAACGTTTAGGTTTTCCTCTATTTTTAGTTAGAAAGTCAGTGGTAAAAAAACAGCTAAATGGTATTAACTGGTCGGCTGGTATTCCGTCATTGAACGACAGAGAACCGGAAGAGACGTTGAAAGCACATGAATATGTACTAAGAACGTTAAGAACCGGTTATGTTTATGTTCTGGTAGAGACTAAGTTAGGTGGAAATAAAGAATTTTTAGGATATGAAGTAACGCCTGATGGCGCCTTTCGTTACCGCACTGTTAAAGAAATGCATGAAACCGATGTTAAACCGTTAGCTGAAAGCTGCGTTAAGAACGATCACACTTTGCCTTCGTTATTTATTAACGTTGATATGTCTATCCATAAAGAAACGGTATGGGTTGCCTACAGTCGGCGGGCATGGTCAGAGAAGGTGCGTTTAAAATATACATCAGCAGATGCGGACTTAACGCGCTTTACTCAAGTGACCATTAATGATGGTTCAAAGGCTGAACCAGCTAAATTATCGCCCGGCAGAAGTTTTGATTTTGATAAATTGATAAACGGTGAAATTAAATTATTAGAGTTTGAGAATGAAACGCTGAAAGGTAAGTTTGACACGGCACACAACTTTAATTCTCTGGCTAAAAAAGGCACTAAAGATAAATTAAATAATATTGCTGCACATTTGGCTAAAAAGAATAACTGTAAAGTCGGAGTGGTATTAGTTGAGGATACCTTTGGATTGGCAGAAGAGTTTAATAAACAGCGTCTGATAAATTGTGAACCATTAATTATGCCAGCTTGGGAACAGGCCAAATTAATGGACGATAATATTCAAAAAGCGTTTAAAGACTACGCTGAAAATACTGATGCGATGGGGAATAAGAGGAATGGGCAATCGGCGATTGACAGTTATATGGACCGGGCATTGGATGGCAAATTGCCATTAAAAAAACTCAGTGAAGAATTGTTTAAAGTTTTCCAAAACCCTCCCAATACATCGGCAAAATTAACATCAGCTAGAGTACCTGATTATTTTAAACAAGATCTGGTATATCGACGCAAGATTATGTCCTGCATTAACGGGTATAAATCCGGATTACAAGACTACTTTGACGAAAAATTTACTCAACCACAATATCGGGATTTTTCTTCCACTACCGGAGATCCCCGAGGCGATGCCTATAATGCCAAGGAAAAAGCTCGACTGTTGAGCGAAGGCTGGGAGGAAGTTACTTTACCGCCAACGGATAAAGTTTCTAGCCTGACGCCGAAGACCCGGCTGGTTCTTACGCCAGAAAAGGCCGCTGAGTTTGGCTTTAAAAAAGAGTGGGAAAAACTGCAGAAGCGACTTTCCACCGATAAACTTGATACCTTTGAAAAGGATAATAACGCCGCATTTAAAAGGCTGTTGTCTGAAATTGAGCAACATAATTACGATTACCTGATGTACGTGACTTGGCTGTTTGGCAGCGAGTCAAAACCCTCCACTGAAGCGATTAAGGTGAAGAGATATAACAGCGTTGAATTCTGGTTGATTGAATGTGAGTCAGATGGGTTGGATGCCCATAAAGGGTATATTGATGATGCTATCGCAATGCTCAAAGGTAATGTGACACTGGCAAAACTTCCCGAACAATATGCAATTTGGGATAGTTTGATGCGCAACGATAAGACTTTCTATTTCCATGTGTTAAGCGGGGGAGAAAAGAGCCTGTGGAGCTGGTTATTGCAGGAAAAACTGGATGATAACGATAAAACACAGGAAAAAATAGGTGATGTATCGAAAGGCGTCGATACGTCATCACAGTTGGCGGATATTCCATATCACAATAAAACGCTGTTTATTGCCGCGTTTGAGGAACTGGTGGGCTGGAGTGTTGCCGGCATAGCCAACGGGCCTGAAAGTGCTAAACGAATTAATAGCGCATTAATGAAAGGGCACTTTGAAGAAGCGGTTAAGGCATTTTCTAATATAGAGGCCCGGCGTTTTACCTTTAATGCCCGAATCAGGGATTTACCTGAAATATATCGGGCAGTGATGTCCACGTATGAGGGAGAGAAATCCGTATCGGTCAGAAGTGGTGGACAAACTATTGAAGTTAAAAAAACCAGTGGTAACTGGGAAATTCAGGGTAACCATTCAAGTAACGTATTAAATAATAAAATTAAAATAGAAATGGTGTTGATTGCGGATGATTTTGCCAGCATGCAGCACCTAGAGCAGTTTTTAACGGCGCATAAGAATTCTGGTGGGGGAATGGTTAATAGCTCCTCTTTGGTGCAGGCCAGCCAGATCGACGGTGCTCAAATGCGGGTACCGGTGGAGTTAGCAAGAGACCTGACTGCGGATGAAATGTTGAATGCAATAAAACAAGTTAGACGTAGGGCCATTATAGCGGAAGGCAAAGCGGCGGTGATCAACGGTATTATGGTGCTGTTGCAAATGTTGAGCTTCAATGCAAACCGTAAGCTGCTTCAACAGCAACAGTTACCCAAAGCGCAACACGATAAGATTGTTGCCAGTATGGCTAAGGCGTTGTTGACTTCAGGAATAATGATAAGCCAGATGGGAGCACAACTGGTTAAAGTTGTTGGTGTGTTACGTCGTGGGGGAATATTCTCGCAGATGATCCCGGGGGCCAGCTCTTTTATAAAGGGGACGGGGGTTGTTTTAGCGGGGGTGGCGATATTGGATGGGGTTGTGGACTTTTGTTCTGGAATGAAGATGTATAAAAGCGGAGATAAGTCCGATGGTAAATGGCTAATGAGAGGCGGAGTTTTAAGCGTATTATCGGGGGGAATATTATTATATTTTGCCATTTTTGCCAGTGCTACACCGATCGGGTGGTTACTAGTGGCAATTGGTTTAGCTATTTTAGGTGCCTATATGGTCGTTACAGGTTCAGAGTCAGATAACTGGTCACCTATTGAACTGTGGCTTAACCGTTGCCTGTTTGGTAAGCACAGTCATACAGAAAAGGGTGCTCCTTATCAAGCGACAGAAGCAGATGTGGGTAAAGCTATCAATGACTATTTTGCCTGTATTTCTGGCAGCTATTTGTTTGTTGCCAAAAATATGTCAGAGAAGAAATTAATCAATGCCATTTATCCAGAAGTTCCTTGGTACGCAAGGGTATCTGATCCGATGAGTAGTTTAGGCAATCCGGTAGCTGCAGACACTATGAGTCGAGATTTTTATGGCTCTCTTTATCTGCTAGCTGGTTTATCACAGTATACCGAAAAGAGCACCTTTGAAGGGGAAGTGATTATTGAGTGCTATCAGGGGGCACCGATTCGCCTGACGATAGAAAAAGCATCAGACAGGGTTAAATTTATTCCCGTTACCGGTATACCTGAAGGGCATAAGCTGCTACTGGCCAAAGAGGCTTCGGATGCAGAAAAACACACTTATGGCATAAGTGAAAAAAATAAAGGTATATTCACCATTGAACAGAAGATTGGCGAAATATCCGGCTTAAAACAACTACACTGTTTCCTTAATTATTGGGCAGAAGGTAAAGAAGTTAACCCTATGCCAATGCGCTTAGAATACCAACAGCAGGGATAATAATATGCCATCAAAATACACACCTCAGCTCTCTATGTGGCGGGAAGATCTGTATAAAGGGATCTATAGTCGAAGTGAACGATTATCCAGTAATAAAAAGCTGCGCTTTTATAATGATGACTATTGTGAATTATCTCGGCGAACATCAGGTATGGGGTATGGTAGTTATCTTGTTTATGCTCTTTTAGGATTTATGCTGTTTTTTTGTTTTTTTGCATTTTCATTTTTTTTCTTTGATATATTTTCTATCATTTGTCACCCTGATACAGATGAACAGATTGAATCTATTATATTTTCCACTGCATTTTGTTTTTGCACGTTTGTTTTCTTTTGTTTTTTTGCCACTTTATTAAATTATTCCATCTTTGCGCCCAAAGATTGTCCTATCCGGTTAAACCGTAAAACCGGGAAGGTATATATCTATGACTATATTTTATTAAATTTAAGTACCAAAGGGCTTTTTACCTCTCCTTTCTTTCGGGTAACCAAGCCGGTGCAAAAAGAGTTTAATTGGCAGGATATTCAGGCGGTGCTGACCTCCATGGCGGCACCGGTCAGTACTGGTGGTATGATCCGCAGCTATGTGATCCGCTGCGTAGTGTGTAAGCCGGACACCACTGAAATGGTGGAGCACTTCTGCCTGACGGCGGACAG
The DNA here is from genome assembly GCF_021010575.1 of Limnobaculum eriocheiris. Classification (GTDB taxonomy): domain Bacteria; phylum Pseudomonadota; class Gammaproteobacteria; order Enterobacterales; family Enterobacteriaceae; genus Limnobaculum; species Limnobaculum eriocheiris. Next base: position 24,356 of record NZ_JAJNAG010000048.1, read on the forward strand.
TTCGCTGAGTTATGACGAATGGATGTGGATCAACAGTTATATGGCTTTTAGTGACGGCAATCTGGATGTGACCACTTTCGAGAAAGATAACGTGCCGGGTAAAGCCATTATATGGAAGCCTGAATATGATGAAAAAGCGAAAGTGAGTTCGATGGAAGAGTATCAGTCAGTCGCAGCGCGTTATTCAAACTAAATAATATTATTTTACTGCCTGCCAGATAAACGTATCAGGGGAAAGGTGATACGTTTAATCTGACGGGTATGAATATCATACTTACCTGAATAGCTAATTTATTTGTTGTTATTGTTCGGTATATTACCTGAATTGGTATTAATGTTATCGATTGGCGGTCGTGACGCATATTTAGTGTTGTGGTATTCTTCGCCCTTTGGATGATTGATGGCAAAGATTGATGTAGTTTGTCCCCGCTGTTCTGAAACGAGTGATGTGATCCGAAACGGTCATTCCACCTC
>NZ_JAJNAG010000049.1 GCF_021010575.1 Limnobaculum eriocheiris
TTGCGAACCCATCTTAAACGGTTGACCCGCAAGACTATCTGCTTCTCAAAGTCAGAAGAAATGCACGATAAGATCATCGGATGGTATCTGACGATCAATCATTACCACTAAATCTGCGTCACGACCGGAAAGTGAGAAAATTGCTGATGCAGAGAAAGCGGGCGTAAAAAGTGTGCCGGCTCTGGTACTTGGTGATGAAGTTTTACATATCAATTTTGGCGCCAGCCTGAACGATCTTAAGTAATTGAATCGAAAAAATGGGCGCTATCATAGCGCCCTGTATTTATCATTATTTATGTATTAGCTATTTCAGTTCATCAACCATATTCGCTGCATAGCCAATATAGTTTGCTGGTGTCATTGCCTTCAGACGCGTTTTTTCATCTTCAGGTAATTCCAGCTTATCGATAAAGAGTTTCATATCTTCAGCGGTAACGCGCTTACCACGGGTTAACTCTTTCAATTTTTCGTAAGGTTTCTCGATGCCATAGCGACGCATCACGGTTTGAATAGGTTCCGCCAGAACTTCCCAGTTATGGTTCAGCTCATTCTGAAGGTTACTTTCATTCACTTCCAGCTTGCTGACGCCTTTCATGGTGGATTGGTAAGCAATCAGCGCATAACCAATACCAACGCCCAGATTACGCAGCACGGTAGAGTCCGTCAGGTCCCGCTGCCAGCGGGATACCGGGAGTTTAGACGCCAGATGGCCCAATACGGCATTTGCTAATCCTAAGTTACCTTCGGAATTTTCAAAGTCGATAGGGTTCACTTTATGAGGCATGGTTGAAGAACCAATCTCTCCGGCGATAGTTTTTTGCTTAAAGTGATTCAGAGCAATGTAACCCCAGATATCACGGTCAAAATCCAGCAGGATGGTATTAAAACGGGCAACGCAGTCAAACAGTTCAGCAATATAGTCATGCGGTTCAATTTGCGTGGTATAAGGATTCCAACTGATGCCTAACGAAGTTACAAAACTCTCACTAAACTGGTGCCAATTTACTTCAGGGTAGGCCACCATATGAGCATTATAGTTGCCTACTGCACCGTTAATTTTACCCAAAACTTCAACCTGACTCAGTTGCTTATATTGACGTTCCATACGGTAAGCAACATTAGCAAACTCTTTACCAATAGTGCTTGGCGTTGCCGGTTGGCCATGGGTACGGGAAAGCAGAGGGATATCCCGATATTGCGTGGCCAGATTTTTTATTGAATCAATAATTTCACGCCAGGCCGGTAATAACACCGTTTGACGGGCAGTCGATAACATCAGGGCGTGGGAAAGGTTATTGATATCTTCAGAAGTGCAGGCGAAGTGAATGAACTCTGAAATTGCCTGTAACTCAGGAATCGCTGCCACTTTTTCTTTGAGGAAATACTCTACGGCTTTAACGTCGTGATTAGTGGTTCGCTCAATGGTTTTAATTCGCAGGGCATCGGATTCACTGAAGTCAGCGACAATTTTATCAAGGTAATCGTTTGCTTCTTTGCTAAAAGCAGGAACTTCTTTGATTTGTGCGCAATCAGCCAGTTTTTGTAGCCAGCGAACTTCTACGGTAACTCGGAATTTAAGCAGGCCAAATTCGCTGAAGATTGAGCGTAATGAACTGACTTTATCTCCGTAGCGTCCATCAATTGGGGATACGGCGGTCAGTGAAGATAATTCCATCAGTAAGACTCCTGAAGTCTGAAAGTTTAACGATGAGCAACAATTTCTCTGGCCTGCTGTAACAGGCGATTGCGTGAAAACATAAATTGCAGGCGACTTCCACCAACCTGCTGCCAAAGTACCGTGGCGCGAATACCGGCTAACAGCGCCGCACGAACTTTAGCCTGAACCAGTGGTTTTTGCAGCGCCTCTGGAGAGCCCGTTACCTGAATGCGCGGCCCCAGAGGGCTAACAATATCAACATAGATACTGGCAAGGGCGCTGATAATGGTTTCTGATTCAATATCAAAATGCGCCAGTTGACGATCGAGCAGGCTGATTCGGGTAGATAGATCATTTAGCGCTTGAGGATTCGCAGAAAGTTTACGTTCCAGCACCATCAGACTAAGCACATAACGAGTGATTTCTGCGCTAAGTTCCTGGCGATTATTCGTGAGCACGCAGGGTAAGGTATCCAGCCCGACGTTCAGGTCGCTTTCATGTCCGAAAACAGCCAGAGTAGAGGGGGAATCTGTCACCAGAATGCTTTTTAGCGAAACAGAAAGGGCATCGTTATCACACTGACCGTTGTGGGCCAATTGCTGAACCAGACGCGCTGACTGGGCGATACCCGCCAGCGCTACGGTAATATCATAATAATTTTTTGCCACAATTAATCCTGTAAACGTTTTTCAATAACACCACCGCCAAGGCAGACTTCATCCTGATAAAAAACGGCAGATTGTCCTGGGGTAACGGCTGCTACGGGCTCGTCAAAACGAACTTCAATACGATCCGGACCATGGGGGATCAGGGTACAAGGAATATCCTGCTGACGATAACGAGTTTTAACCGTACAGCGGAAAGTTGCGGTGACTTCATTGCGGTCGACCCAATGTAACTGTTGGGCAATCAAACCCGTGGAAAACAGGCTGGGATGGTCGTGACCCTGTGCAACAATCAGACGATTGTTAATAAGATCTTTATCAACCACATACCATGGATCTTCACCACCGTCTTTCAAACCGCCAATACCTAATCCTTTGCGTTGACCCAGAGTGTGATACATCAATCCCTGATGGGTGCCAACGTTATCTCCATCGACAGTAACAATCTCACCCGGTTGTGCCGGTAAATAACGGGCGAGAAAGTCTTTAAACTTGCGTTCACCAATAAAGCAAATTCCCGTAGAGTCTTTCTTTTTCGCCGTGGCTAAATCTAACTGTTCTGCAATTTTACGAACTTCTGGTTTTTCCAGTTCGCCTACAGGAAACAGGCTTTGAGCAACCTGCTCATGGCTCAGGGTATAAAGAAAGTAACTTTGATCTTTATTTGCGTCTACGCCGCGCAACAGGCGACTTTTACCATCAACATCCTGACGGCGCACATAGTGGCCGGTAGCGATATAGTCTGCACCAAGGTCTTCTGCGGCGAATTCCAGAAATGCTTTAAATTTGATCTCTTTATTACACAGAATATCCGGATTTGGCGTTCGACCCGCTTTGTATTCAGCCAAAAAATGTTCGAATACGTTATCCCAGTATTCCGCAGAGAAGTTGATGGTATAGAGTTCAATCCCTAATTTATCGCAGACCGCCTGAGCATCTGCCAGATCGGTGGCAGCAGAACAATATTCATCGGAGTCGTCTTCTTCCCAGTTCTTCATAAATAAACCGGCCACCTGATAGCCTTGCTGTTGTAGCAACCAGGCTGAAACGGAGGAGTCAACACCGCCGGACATTCCGACAATGACTTTTTTCTGGCTATTATCTGACATGGGGCTCTCGCGTACTGTTATGACCAGGGTGATACAAAATATATTGTTGGGACTGCTTTGCAGCGCAGCATTTTAGCACGTTGATAACGCTGGCGCACCGCTTAACATAAACGCTTTTTCGCTATTTAAAGTTTTCCAGTATTGAAAGGGGGTAGCGTTCAGGTTTCAGGTAGCGAATCATACTTTCTCTGACTAAAGGAGAACGCAGATTAGGCGCATGAATAATTTCCTCTGCGGTTAACCACAGACAGCGGTCAATATCGCTATCGTGAGGTTGAGTTTCGGGTATTTCAGGTAAATCAATGACAAAGGTAAAGCGGATAAACGGCGTGCCATCGCCGGCGATCCACTGATAAATTTGTAGCAGGGATTGCGGTGCCGCATTAATGCCTGTTTCTTCCCATAGTTCCCGTTGTGCGCCCTCTAATAATGTTTCATGGGCTTCCAGATGACCAGCAGGTTGATTTAATGTCGGCAAACCGTGGATCCGTTCTTCTACCATCAAAAATCGATTTTCAGCCTGAACCACACAGGCCATGGTGACATGGGGTTTATATTGGTCGTCAGACATATTTCACCTCTTTCCATTCGCCAGGGGCAAGATCATCAAGATTCCAGTTATGCAGACTGTATCGGATTAACCGTAGGGTTGGAAACCCAACATGAGCCGTCATTCTGCGAACCTGACGATTTCTTCCTTCGTACAGGGTGATTTTTATCCAACTGGTTGGAATGGTTTTGCGTTCGCGGATCGGCGGATCCCTTGTCCATAGCCAATCCGGTTCAGGAATGAGTTCTGCACCTGCCGGAAGAGTTGGCCCGTCGTTTAAAATGACACCATTACGCAATTTTTCCAGCGCTTCAGTGTCAGGAATTCCTTCCACCTGGACTAAATAGACTTTTCCTGTTTTATGTTGCGGTTGTGTTAATTCCGCCTGCAATTTGCCGTCATTTGTCAAAACCAGCAGGCCTTCGCTATCGCGATCCAGCCTTCCTGCGGCATAAACACCGGTTACAGGAATATAATCTTTTAAGGTTTTTCTGCCGGCTTCGTCAGTGAATTGTGGTAACACATCATAGGGTTTATTGAACAGAATTACGCGCCGTGAGCCTTTTGACGCACGGTTGACGGTTTTTTGTCTTCTGCCAGTGGCAGAATTTTTTTTAGTTGCTAGCTTTAACATGACATTTCGCGTGTTGAATCGTTAAATCATTATACTTGAAAAAGTTTTTGATTGGCGGACTGAAAGTATTCAAGTAGTATCATGTGTGCATCTTACAAAAAATTAACAAACATGTCCTCAGAGGAGAGTTTGATGGAAAGCAAAGTAGTTGTTCCTGCCACAGGTAAAAAAATTACAGTTAACGCTAATGGCAAACTCACAGTTCCGCAAGATCCTATTATTCCCTATATTGAAGGCGACGGTATTGGTGTTGATGTAACGCCTGTCATGATTGATGTTGTTGATGCAGCAGTAAAGAAAGCTTATGGCGGCGAGCGCAAAATCTCCTGGATGGAAATCTATACTGGTGAGAAATCAACTCAAGTATATGGTAAAGACGTCTGGTTACCTGATGAGACGCTGGATTTAATTCGTGAATATAAAGTCGCTATTAAGGGTCCTTTAACAACGCCTGTTGGTGGTGGTATTCGTTCTTTGAACGTAGCACTACGTCAGCAGTTGGATCTCTATATTTGTCTGCGTCCGGTGCGCTATTTTGAAGGGACGCCAAGTCCGGTTAAACGCCCCGATCTGACCGATATGGTGATTTTCCGCGAAAATGCGGAAGATATATATGCGGGTGTTGAGTGGAAAGCGGGCACCGCTGAAGCAGATAAAGTGATTAAATTCCTGCGTGAAGAAATGGGTGTAACCAAAATTCGTTTCCCGCAGCAGTGTGGTGTCGGTATTAAGCCGTGCTCGGAAGAGGGAAGTAAACGTCTGATTCGTGCCGCAATAGAGTATGCCATTGATAACGATCGTGACTCCGTTACGCTGGTGCACAAAGGCAATATCATGAAATTCACCGAAGGCGCTTTCAAAGACTGGGGTTACCAGTTAGCGAAAGAGGAGTTTGGCGGTGAACTGCTTGATGGCGGTCCATGGTTAAAGGTGAAAAATCCTAAGACGGGTAAAAGCATTATTATCAATGATGTTATTGCGGATGCTTTCCTGCAGCAAATTCTGCTGCGTCCGGAAGAGTATGATGTTATCGCAACCATGAACCTTAACGGTGACTATATTTCTGATGCGCTGGCTGCACAGGTTGGCGGTATTGGTATTGCTCCGGGAGCCAACATTGGTGATGATTGCGCACTGTTTGAAGCGACTCACGGTACAGCACCAAAATATGCCGGTCAGGATAAGGTTAACCCAGGTTCAGTGATTCTGTCGGCTGAAATGATGTTACGTCATATGGGCTGGACTGAAGCAGCTGATTTAATCATCAAAGGCGTGGAAGGGGCAATTAAGAATAAAACTGTCACTTATGACTTCGCCCGTATGATGGATGACGCTAAAGAGCGCTCCTGTAGCGAGTTTGGCAAAGATGTGATTGCCTGCATGTAATTGCTAAAAGTGTCACAAATATTAACGGGAGCCTGAGTGCTCCCGTTTTTTATTGTTAGCTTGCTATCTATTATCAAAACATTGATGTTATCCGTGGTGATGTACCAGTATGAGGTTACTTCACGTATTACCAATCTCATCAGCCATTATTAACTCTTATGCTTTAGGCTATCCGGAGCTTAAGGACAAAGCCTCAATCAAAGCAGAAGAAGACCTTAGGAAGTTAGTCGAATCAATAGATCTTCCGCAAGGGCAAGTTTCTTACTCTATAGCGTTTGGTTCACCCAGAGATGAGATTGCGGTTGTAGCCAGTGAGGTGGCAGCGGATTTGATTGTTATTGGATCGAGGCGACCAAATATTACCACTCACCTATTAGGCTCAAATGCATCAGGTATTGTGAGATACGCGAATACTTCTGTTCTGGTAGTAAGATAAGAATGCATGTTTGATGAAAATACAAAGCCACCTGACGGTGGCTTTGTGGTTGGGGAAGATCAGCTATAGCTGCCCCAGTTCGCTTTAGTAAAAAGTTGGCTTTGATAGTTCATTAACCAACTGATTAAGGCGAGAAAACATTGATTTCATCGTTTTCATATTTGTACCCTCCTTCAAAGTTTTAATGTGATATTTATCACGAAATGATGCTGTGACTGTGATTTTAGTCACATAATGATAAACATCAATAGATGGAGCGAACTTACATTTTTTGAGTTGTACAAATAACAGAACAAACTGGACAGCTAAAATTACAGAGCCTGTTTGGCTTTATTAAACGATACCGGTAGGTAAGTTAATGGTTTTGTTATGAAAGGAAGCAAGTAAACAGGTTATACCTGAAGCAGGGTAATACAGGCTTGTTGATTAGCGGCAAACGCAATAAAGCGAGTGGTTAACCCGGCCCAAAAAAGAGCCTATCTGTTGACTGCTTCTTCCATCGGGTCGATGCCAGATAAATTTAGTTAGTTACTTTTCATTCGCAACGTGAGGTAGCTTACCTAAGCGGTAAGGATTACTTCGATAAAAGTCAACACGCTGTTTAAAGTACTCCCGAAGACTGATGGGAATTAACGCTTCAATTTCACGAAAATTGAACGGCATACCGTAGCGTTCTTTATACGCAACCCCTGATGCATGTAGATCAACATCAACCTTTTCACGCTCTTCTTTTGGAAGGTCTGCCAGATTGTAGCTCATACCTAAACTCCTCTATATTTGACCGCTATTATAGCTTGTCTTTCGGGTGATTTCATTGTGTTAGTTTTATTATTATTTTTCTGTGTCTGCTTATCTATTATTAAGACGTCCGAAGAGTGAAAAACACTCTTTTCACAATATCGACCATTTTAGTAATTGGGAATATTATCGATATTAGTTAATCATTATGCTTACTTATAGTAATAATTGCTTTTAGTTAATGCTTTTAATTAGTGGTTAGTCAGTTTTCCCACTAATTTCGAGCTTGGCTATGCCTGCTGTTTATTCTTTTTTAAAGGTTATTGTTATTAATTTTTAATTACTTTCTGTTTAATTTTTTCATTTTGGCTTGGTCTGGGACGGCGCTCTGTAGCAATGGTTTTATTTCTTTTATATAAAAAGAATATTTGTTTTTCAATAAATATAAAAATGTGATCTATTATTGATATGAGTTCTGTTACTGTTTGTTTTTTATGTATTTATTTTATTTTTAATAAATTATTTTTACGTGTTTAAATAGGTTTTTGTTTTCTTTGATACTGTGAGTGTATTTTGAGTGCGGTTGTTTAAAATACATACCGAGGTAATTTTATCTTTATTTTTTTAAATATTCATTATAGTCCTTTCGGATTCTAATTGAGTAACGGATGCTTATGGTGAGATAGCTCTGTGCTCTTTATGCTTTTAGCATTATCTGGGTTGTTAAAAGTTTATATATTAGTTTGTTTGAGGTTTTTCTTATATTACTTAGGATGTTCAGGCCTCCAGGTGTAAGAAGACAATGTTAATTGAAAACAATATTGTTGTACGATGATTTATTTTAATGAAATAAGTTGGTGCAATAATATTTATCAATAGGGATATTTTAGATATGTCGATAGTTAATTCGAAATTGAAACCGTTATCTGTTTTTGTAGCAAAAGCTTTCCCTGCGGCGGCTTTGCTTATGACTGTTGGTTACACTAGTACTGCGAATGCGAATTTAGTTATTGCGAGTCCAACTAATGAAGCAGCTGTAACTGTAACTACAACAGGAAACTTGTCTCTTAATGGGCCTGATGGTGAGTATGTATCTTATACTAACGTACATGGCTTGTTTGCTAAAGGCGGTGTAATGGTTGAAGGCGCTACTGCGGATGTTACTGGTCAGGTTAAGAATATCTACACCTTTGACGGTAATGGTCTCCAGGCGACTCAAGGCGGTACAATTACACTTAATAGCAATTTAATGATTGATTCAGGTTCCGATGTAACTATTTCACTTGTCAATTATTTGCCTGCAATTTCAAATGTCACAGTATCTGCTACTCCTGGCAATGGCGCAGGTATTTATGTTGATGGAGTAGGGAGTGCTGTAACTCAATCGGCTACGACAACGATTAATACTCACGGTGCATCCAGTACCGGTATCATAAGCAAGTCTGGCGGCGCGGTAAGTCTGAATGGGCTTACGAAAATTAATTCTGCAGGAACCGGTATCTCTGCTACCGATGCTGGCAGTAAAATTAATTTAGCGGGTGGTGCAGAAATTACATCTGCTCAATCTGCTGTTTATGCTAAAGATGGTTCAGAAATCGCCATTGGAAACAGTAGCCAAAGAAGTAAATTAACCACAACTTCTGCTTCAGATCTGATCTTGCTGGAAGGTGCTGGTAATACGGGTAAATTAAGTTTTATCAATTCAGAACTGAGTATTGCGAGTGGTAATGCGGTTAAAGCAACCGGTGGTGAGTGGAGCTCAACATTTGCAGATTCTAAAATCACTGGTGATATGAATACAGAGGGTAGTGCTAAATTAGATACTACCATGAACGGGTTCAGAATTTACCGGTAAAGCAAATGGTGATATCAAGTTACAGGCGACAGACACGACCTGGAATATGACTGATTCTTCAAGCATTACCTCTTTAAATATGGCAAACAGCTCGGTGAAGTTTGCTGTACCAACCGGCACCACCTATAACCGAGTGTTAAAAACCGGCAGCCTGTCAGGTAGCGGTGATTTCTACATTCACACTGAACTGAATGAAGGTAACACCAGCACCAACTCTGACCTTATTCACGTAACGGGAGATGCAGAGGGTAATCACCGTCTGTTTGTTACCACTTATGGTTCTGGTGCATATACCGTTGATGACGGTATTAAAGTTGTTCAAATTGACGGTAACAGCACTTCTAAGTTTAGCTTAGGTAACAGCGTTAAGATCGGCGTATATGAGTATACCCTGTTTGAAGGTAACGCCGCTGGTACTGATGGTAACGACTGGTATTTACGTAATGAGATACTTCCACCTGTAGAGGCGCTGCCAGTCAATCCGGATACTGGATTACCTGTTATTCCTGAAGGCTTACCGGATAACTATCGTCCGGAAATTCCAGGATATGCAGCAGCACCTTATGTCAATATGCTGTACGGTTATCAGACCGTTGGTACCCTACATGAGCGTATGGGCGATACTCAGCAAATCTCTAAAGGTGTAGACAATAAGACCTAGGGCCGTTTCGGTGGTTCTCACTTAGAGTCCACGGCTGGTCGTTTCAATTATGATGTTGATACCATGTTTGCTCAGTTTGGCCGTGATATTTATCAGGGAACGACTGAGGCAGGTACTGATGTTACCGGCGGTTTAACGGTAACTTTAGGCCAGGAACATACTAAGGCTAAAGATACTCAGCGTACAAATGTCAACACCGGTGATATCACAACTAATGCCTATAGCATCGGCGGTTACTATACTCGCTATGCTCAGGACGGTGGTTATATCGATGCCGTATCTCAGTTTACTTACTACGATAATAGCTATAACAGCGAGCTTGATGCCAGCCAGAATAGCTATGGTGTAGTTGTTTCTCTGGAAGGCGGCAAACCATTTACCGTGACTGAAAACTGGAAAATTGAACCACAGGGTCAATTAGCTTATCAGTACCTGAAATCAGAAAGTTTCAATGATGGTATTTCTAAAGTTGAAGGTGATGATTATAACGGTGGTTTAGCGCGTGCCGGTGTTCGTTACTTCCGCGACCAGGCTATGGACAAAGACAGTGAAATCTTCAAGCCTTATCTGACGCTGGATGCGGTCTCTACCATTGGTAGCGATCCAACGGTTAAAGTTGGTGATACTAACTTTAAAGCTGATTTCGATTCTACCTGGTGGCAAGCAGGCGCTGGTATCACTGCAAACGCCGCTAAGAACACGTCGTTCTATGTGGATGCAAAATATCTGCGCAGCTTCCAAGGTGATTTAGATGGCTATACTGTACATGCAGGTGTTCAGGGTCGTTTCTAATCATTAACATATAGTAGAGTGTTCTATCTATATTTTTTCGGCCTCCTCTGGAGGCCGTTTTTTATAATATTTTCGGTCATTACCGAAGCGCCGTAGTGCTCCCTGCTGATTCGGGCTATAATCCTCCCAATATTTAATTAGTTGTTGTTAATGCTTTCCGGCTATATGGACAGGTATCATGGATTCAGAGTCAATTTTTCGCATAATTATTCTGGTTGGTTGTCTGGTACTGGCGTCCAGAGGGACACGATTCCATCTACGCTATTTTTTAATTGCGATTGCAGCTATTGCAGGCTTGACGCTGATTATTGATGCTTTTCACTTATCGTAAAACTTGAAACAGCAGGATTATCCCACTCATACTGAAAGCATCTGACTTATGCTTATTTTTATATAAGAGGCACTTATGGCTGAAGAGACTATTTTTAGTAAAATTATTCGTCGTGAAATTCCGTCAGATATCGTTTATCAGGATGAACTGGTAACGGCATTCCGGGATATCTCTCCACAGGCTCCAACCCATATTCTGATTATTCCTAATATCTTGATCCCAACGGTAAATGACGTGAAACCAGAACACGAGCAAGCGCTGGGGCGAATGATGATAGTGGCTTCTAAAATTGCTGAACAGGAAGGCATTGCTGAAGATGGTTATCGTTTAATAGTCAACTGTAATCGCCATGGCGGTCAGGAAGTTTACCATATCCATATGCATTTGTTGGGTGGTAAAGTTCTTGGGCCAATGCTATCCCGCTAACTGGAGCTAAGAATGAAAAAGATTTTATTTTTGGGGTTAGGTTTAGCTGTGTTAGCCCTTGCTGGTTGTCAGGGATCTAAACCTCAACCTAAGCCGCCGGTAGTGGTAACGCCACCACCACCGCCAGTTCAACCGCCATATCAGCCTCCGCCAACGCCACCAACGTTGCCGCCACCGGAGGCACCGATTAACTGGATGGCCAGCGTACAGCCGCTAGTTAATAAAATGGTGAGTGCTTCCGCAGCAGAAACTGACAGCGGTATTTTATTGTTGAATCAGGTAAAAAATAACACTTCCGGCAGCATCTCAACGGTAGATGCGACGGATGCATTAAAAGAAGCCATGCAGTCTAACAGCCATTTTGAGCTGGTACCGGAAAGTAAGCTCAATGAGGCGCGTCAGGCCCTGGGGTTGCAAGGGGATGACAGTTTAATTTCTCGGGCAAAAGCAGTCAGTTTAGCGCGTTATCTGGGGGCTAAATATGTGGTTTATACGTCTGCCAGTGGTAACCCAAGTCTGCCGGAAATCATGATTCAACTGTTGCAGACTTCAACCGGCGAAATTATCTGGTCTGGTCAGGGCAACACCCAGCGTTGATCGGTTGAATTGCTATCCGACTCATCTGGCTAAAAGGCTAAATCTGCGTTGTGCAGGTTTAGCCTGTTTTTATAACGGGACCGTTGTTTTAAACATAATGAATTAAATAACCCGTTCAGATTTATATTCATTCAAAGTATTAAAAGTGAGGTTAATGTGGGACCAGTGATGTTAGATGTTGTCGGCTATGAGCTGGATGCCGAAGAGCGTGAGATACTAAAGCATCCTTTAGTGGGTGGTTTGATATTTTTTGCGCGTAACTTTCACGATCCTAAGCAATTAGCCGAACTGGTTCGTCAGGTCAGAGAGGCTTCACATCACCGACTGTTAGTGGCAGTGGATCAGGAAGGCGGCAGGGTACAGCGTTTTCGCGAAGGATTTACGCAATTACCGGCTCCACAATCATTTGCGGCACTATTGGAAGATCGTCAGGCTGAGCAGATGGCTCAGGAGGCCGGCTGGCTTATGGCGGCAGAGCTGACCACGATGGATATTGATATTAGCTTTGCCCCTGTACTTGATGTTGGCCATACCAGTGCGGCAATCGGCGATCGCTCATTCCACAGCGATCCGGAAGTTGTCATGCTGATGGCCAGTCAGTTTATCCAGGGAATGAATAGTGCCGGAATGCGAGCGACCGGTAAGCATTTTCCAGGACATGGCGCAGTGTCTGCTGATTCCCATAAGGAAACACCGATAGACACCCGTAGTTATCAGCAGCTATTTGATAAAGATATGTCGGTATTCCGCCATCTGTTTTCTGCCGGGTTGCTGGATGCGGTCATGCCTGCCCATGTGATTTATCGGGAAGTGGATCCTCGTCCTGCAAGTTGCTCTCCTTACTGGTTAAAGAATATTTTGCGCCAACAATTAGGTTTTAGCGGCGTAGTATTTTCTGATGATATGTCGATGGAAGGGGCTGCCATCATGGGAAGTTACGCCGAACGAGGACAGGCCGCGCTGGATGCCGGATGTGACATGATTCTGGTATGTAATAACCGACAGGGTGCAGTGAGCGTTTTGGATGGATTACCTGCTGATATGCGTATCCATGCTGAACGTATTGTTCCGCTTTATCATAAAAATAAGATGACGCGCCGCGACCTGCTGGCATTACCACGCTGGAAACAGGCGAATAAACGGCTGACTGAGTTAAGTGAACGCTGGGAACAGCATAAGCAGCAGATAAAAGAAAGACAGGGCTGAATCAATAAAAGGGTTGAACAGAAACACGCTTTTTGGGCAAGATAAGGTAATGACGTCATACACCAGTAGGCAGTGGGGCTAAATATGATTATTTATTTACACGGTTTTGATTCAACCAGTCCGGGGAATCATGAGAAGGTCTTACAGCTACAGTTTATTGATTCGGACGTGCGATTTATCAGTTACAGTACGCGTCATCCGCGTCATGACATGCAGTATTTACTAAAAGAGACAGATAAGGCCGTTCAGCAATCGGAGGATAACTCGCCGTTGATTTGCGGTGTAGGGCTGGGAGGCTTTTGGGCTGAAAGAATCGGTTTTTTGTGCGGTATTCGCCAAACAATTTTCAATCCGAATCTGTTTCCTCATGAGAATATGCCCGGAAAGATCGACCGTCCTGAAGAGTATCTGGATATTGCGACCAAGTGCGTGGATGAGTTCCGTACTAAAAACCAGGATAACTGCTTAGTGATTCTCTCCCGCCATGACGAAGCCCTGGATAGTCAGCGTAGTGCTGAGGTGCTTAGTCCTTATTACCCATTGATTTGGGATGAAAAGCAAGGACATAAGTTTAAAGAAATTTCGCCTCATCTACAGGCTATAAAAGCATTTAAGCAACGATAATGTTGCTTTCGGATAATCAGCCGGCAGCTCGTTTTGACTGCCGGTTTTTTTATGCCTGCTGTTCCGTTAAAACAGTGAAAGTGTGTGATTTTAGCATAAATTGATTTACATCAATTTTGGTATGACCAAATGCCCAATTATGATATTCTGTCTCCAATATAGTAATGAGAATCAAATCGAGCTGTTGTTTTAAAAGGCGATGAGAGAAAGCCATTACCCGAATTCGTGGTTTATTTTTTAGTGGGATATTAACGTGGAAACAGAAACTAAAAAAATTGTCATTGTTGGCGGCGGCGCGGGTGGTCTTGAGCTTGCGACCAGTCTGGGTAAAAAACTGGGTCGTAAAGGGAAGGCGGAGGTTACGCTGGTGGACCGCAATCACAGTCATTTATGGAAGCCTCTACTGCATGAAGTGGCAACCGGTGCACTGGATGATGGTGTGGATGCATTAAGCTATCTGGCTCACGCCAGAAACAACGCTTTTCGCTTTCAGCTAGGTACGCTGATCGATATTAATCGTGACCAGAAGTTTATTCGTCTGGGGCGGATTGATAATGAGCAGGGGGAGGTGCTGGTACCTGAGCGCAATTTATCTTATGACATTTTGGTTATGGCACTGGGTAGCGTCTCCAACGATTTTGGTACAGCCGGTGTTAAAGATCACTGCATCTATCTGGATAATCCAAAACAGGCACAACTTTTCCATAATAAAATGCTGAACCTGTTCCTGAAGTTTTCTTCTCAGCCTCATGAAGAAGAACGCGTCAATATCGCTATTGTTGGCGGTGGCGCAACGGGCGTTGAACTTTCTGCTGAACTGCACAATGCGGTTAAACAATTGCACAGTTACGGCTATCAAGGGCTGGATAGTAAAGCGCTAAACGTTACGCTGGTTGAAGCAGGGGAACGTATTCTACCTGCGCTGCCGGTACGTATATCTTCATCAGCTCATCAGGAGTTGAGCAATCTGGGCGTTAACGTATTAACCAAAACTATGGTAACCAGCGCGGATGCGAATGGATTACACACTAAAGACGGCGAATTTATTAAAGCCGATCTTCTGGTTTGGGCTGCGGGTATTAAAGCGCCTGATTTTATGAAAGATATTGCAGGTCTGGAAACTAATCGTATTAACCAACTAGTGGTTGAGCGAACATTACAGACTACCCGCGATCCGGCTATTTTTGCTTTAGGCGACTGTGCGAACTGTATGCAGGATGATGGCACGCCGGTTCCTCCACGGGCTCAGGCAGCACATCAAATGGCAACGTTGTGTTACCACAATATAATGGCGCTGCTTAATGGTGGAACGTTAAAAAGCTATCGTTATACTGACCGGGGTTCATTGGTTTCATTGTCGAAGTACAGCACCGTTGGCAGCCTGATGGGGAATCTGACCAAAGGTTCTATGATGATCGAAGGGCGACTGGCTCGTCTGGCCTATATTTCTCTGTACCGTATGCATCAGGTTGCGCTATTTGGCTGCGTGAAAACCGGATTGATTGTACTGGTGGGAAGTATTAACCGGATTATTCGACCAAGGCTGAAGTTGCATTAATTGCTTCGTTAATTACCAGATTAGCAGGGGAATTCAGTTAATGGCTGAATTCCCCTTTAAGTTAACCCGTTATCAGCACTAATTAATCAAGATGCCAACCGGTGCTGTTCGAAGTTCTTCAGCAATTCACTGATAAACTCCAGACGCTTTATTCTGTCGGTTAAGTCGATATTAAACTTCAGTTTGGTTGGACCATCCAGACGGTAGCGCTGTGGCTGTTTCTGGAGCAAACCAATCAGATAGCTTGGGTCGACATGATTGCGTTCACTGAACTCAATAAATCCTCCTTTTTCATTACCCTCAATGCGTTTAATTCCCAGCGTTTTGGCACGCTGGCGTATGGCTGCGGTTTGTAACAGGTTACGGGTTGCATCGGGTAACAGACCGAAACGGTCAATCAGTTCAATTTTCAGTTCGTCCAAATCATCTTCAGTTATTGCACTGGCGATACGTTTGTAGAACGACAGGCGGGTATTAACATCCGGCATATAGTCGTCTGGCAGCAGTGCAGGTACCCGAAGTTCTACGTCGGTCTGGCTTTGAGTCAGATCTTCTAATGAGGGTTCACGGCCATCTTTCAGCGCTTCTACCGCACTTTCCAGTAACTCCATATACAGTGAGAAACCGATAGTGGTGATTTGACCGCTTTGGTCTTCCCCCAGTAACTCCCCGGCACCACGAATTTCCAGATCGTGAGTTGCTAATGCAAAACCCGCACCCAGATCTTCCAGTGATGCAACGGCTTCCAGACGTTTAACCGCATCAGTGGTCATGACTTTTGGATGCGGTGTTAACAGATAAGCGTAAGCCTGATGGTGAGAACGCCCCACACGCCCACGTAACTGATGAAGCTGTGCCAGCCCAAAACGGTCAGCACGCTCAATAATGATGGTATTGGCATTGGGTATATCAATACCGGTTTCAATAATAGTGGTACATATCAGAACGTTAAAACGCTGATGGTGGAAGTCGGACATCACCCGTTCCAGATCCCGCTCATGCATCTGACCATGACCAATGGTAATACGAGCCTCTGGCACTAACTGAGTCAGATGTTCTGCTGCTTTGTTAATGCTGGCTACATCATTGTAGAGATAATAGACCTGCCCGCCGCGCAGAACTTCTCG
Organism: Limnobaculum eriocheiris; assembly: GCF_021010575.1. Lineage (GTDB taxonomy): Bacteria > Pseudomonadota > Gammaproteobacteria > Enterobacterales > Enterobacteriaceae > Limnobaculum > Limnobaculum eriocheiris. The sequence continues at coordinate 16,353 of NZ_JAJNAG010000049.1, forward strand.
CAATATAGCTTCGCGAATAATCAGATCGTCATACTCGCGGACAAAAGTTTTTACCGCTAAACGACGTGCCGGCGGCGTAGCGATAATCGACAGATCGCGCATACCGCTCATGGCCATATTTAAGGTCCGGGGAATAGGCGTGGCGGTTAAGGTCAGAATATCCACATCGGCACGCATGGCTTTAATTCGTTCTTTCTGGCGTACACCAAAGCGATGCTCTTCATCCACAATCAACAATCCTAAATCTTTCCAGCGCAGATCGCTCTGAAGTAATTTATGGGTGCCAATCAAAATATCAATTTTACCTTCAACGGCAGCTTCTAAAATTTGCTGCTGTTCTTTAGCGGTTCTGAAGCGTGACATCACCTCAATACGCACCGGCCAGTTAGCAAAACGATCGCGGAAGTTATCATAATGCTGCTGGGCTAACAGCGTGGTTGGCACCAGAATAGCCACTTGCTTATTGTTCATAACGGCAAGGAATGCCGCGCGCATTGCGACTTCGGTTTTACCAAAACCCACATCGCCACACACTAAACGATCCATGGCGTTAGCCCGGCACATATCCCCTAGTACAGCACCAATGGCATTGGTCTGATCCGGCGTAGGTTCATAAGGGAATGATTCGCAGAATTGCTGATACTGTTCGCGATCCTGTTTAAAGGCAAACCCGGGCTTAGCTTCACGGCGGGCATAAATATCCAGTAGTTCTGCCGCCACATCGCGTACTTTTTCTGCCGCTTTCTGCCGCGCTTTACTCCAGGCTTCGCCACCCAATTTATGCAAAGGGGCATTTTCTTCAGCCCCGCCGGAATAACGGCTGATTAAATGCAAAGAGGAGACGGGAACATACAGTTTATCTTCACCGGCGTAAGTCAGGATCAAATATTCTGCTTTAATGCCACCGGCTTCTAATGTGGTTAGCCCGGCGTAACGGCCAACGCCATGCTCAAGGTGAACCACCGGCTGACCCGGACGAAGTTCCGCCAGATTACGTACCAGAGTATCGGTATTGATTGCCCGCCGATTATCCTGACGGCGAGTTATAATACGTTCACCTAACAGATCGCTTTCACATATAACGGAAAGCTGATTGTTATTATCCAGGAAGCCATGCTCACAGCCGCCAATCATCAGATATTGGCCGGGTTGCCGGGCCTGAGTTAACTCATCAATCAACACCGGGCGTAGCTTAATGCGCGCTAACAGCTCTTGCAGGGTTTCTCTACGGCCTTCACTTTCCACCGAGAAGACGACTTGCCCCTGAAAAGATTCAATAAAGCGGCGCAGGTTATCTAATGGCGATTTATTTTGATGCTGAACGGCAATATCCGGTAGCGGTTGATAATCCAGATTCAGATTGCCTGCTTTCTTGCTAACGCTTTCATGGTCAAGCTGAATACGGGGCCACTGTTTTAATTCTGCAAATAGCCGATCGACGCGTAACCACAGGCTATCCGGCGGCAGAAGAGGGCGCATTGGATCAACGCGACGGTTCTCAAAACGCTGCGAAGCATCCACCCAGAAACGCTCGGCGGCCTGTTCGATATTTCCCAGGCTGACCAGCAGCGTATTCTCTGGTAAATAGCTAAACAGAGCGGGTAGCGGTTGGCTGAAAAATAGCGGTTGCCAGTATTCAATACCGGCAGGCCAGACGCTTTTAGAAACCTGTTGGTATACATGTTCCGCATCACGCCGTACTTCAAATTGCTCACGCCACTGGCTACGGAATAACTCAATGGCATTCTTATCGGTGGGGAATTCGTGAGCCGGTAACAGATTAATATGGTCTACTTCATTCAGGGTGCGTTGAGTATCCACATCAAACAGACGGATGCTGTCGATCTCATCATCAAAAAAGTCCAGACGATAAGGCTCTTCACTTCCCATCGGAAAGAGATCTAACAATGCTCCACGGGTAGCAAATTCACCGTGTTCCAGCACTTGATCTACCGAGCGATACCCGGCCTGTTCCAGTTGCGCGCGCAGATTATCCCGCGACAGACGATCGCCTTTCTTTGCTACCAGCGCATGCCCCATTAAAAATGAATGAGGACAAACTTTCTGCATCAGGGTATTAACCGGCAGAATCATCACACCATCTTGCATCTGTGGTAGTTGATACAGACTGGAGAGGCGAGAAGAGACAATCTCCTGATGGGGGGAGAAACTGTCATAGGGTAAGGTTTCCCAGTCAGGCAGCGCGGTCACGGGCTTACGGGTAAACTGACGCAGCTCATCGTTAATTCGCAGAGCCTGCTGCATATCCGCAGCAATTAACAGAACCGGACCAGCGTGCCGGTTAATAATTTCAGCACTGATAACGGCAATGGAGGAACCATATAAATGACCAATCTGACGCAGGTCACCCGGGCGCTCTGGTAACGTAAAACGATGTTGAAGGGACATACTGTAATAAAATCTCTTTATCTGTCAGATGATTAAACCCGCAGGGATGGACGCTAAAAGCGCTATCCCATATCAATCTGGCTGAGTGTGTACGACGTTGTGCATCATGGCACTGGTCATGATGGGATCTATATTAATCTAATCTATGGGGTGTTGTCCGGTGAAATAAGATTTAAATCTGTGTAAAGGTTTGGGTGACAGGGATTTTTCCATTGGTATATCAATGGTAAAATCCGCCCGGAAGAAATATCGGCAGATAAGCGCTTAAAGATTCCATAAAGTGCCATCAGCCTTTATTATCCCTGAGCGATAATGCAATGAAAGCGTATCGTCACAATACGATGATTTTTATTACTGGCTGACTGACTTATCCGGAAGTACCCGCAGGTAAGCGTCCATAAAAAGAGTAAATAGATCTTAATGTATCAACCCGTTGCGTTATTTATAGGTCTGCGCTACATGCGTGGAAGAGCGTCAGACCGGTTTAGCCAGTTCGTATCCTGGTTGTCCACCATTGGTATAACCCTCGGTGTGATGGCATTGATTACCGTATTATCGGTGATGAATGGTTTCGAGCAGGAGCTGGAAAAGAATATTTTAGGGCTGATGCCACAGGCACTGGTCACGACCAGGCAGGGGAATATCAATCCTCAGGAACATCCGGTTACCCAGTTAACTTCTCTGCCTGGTGTCACACGCATTGTTCCGTTAACCACGGGTGATGTCATTTTACAAAGTGCCAAAGGGCTCTCTGTTGGCGTGATGTTAGGTATTAATAAAGAAGATAACGATCCACTGGCGGGTGCAGTTTATGGTGCCCATGTTGCCCAGTTAGAGCCGGGTAGCTATCGGGTGATTCTGGGTGAGAAGCTGGCGGAACAGTTGGGTATAAAGCTGGGAGATCAGATTCGAATCATGGTGACCGGAGCCAGCCAGTTTACACCGATGGGGCGTATTCCCAGCCAGCGTTTATTTACGGTTATTGGTACCTTTGCTGCCGGTAGCGAAGTGGATGCCAGTGAACTTCTGGTCAATCAGCAGGACGCTTCCCGTTTAATGCGTTATGCCGCGGGTAATATCAGCGGTTGGCGTTTGTATATGCAAAAACCGTTGGATGTGGTTTCCCTCAGTCAGCAGCTGTTGCCAGAAGGTCTGGTGATGAAAGACTGGCGGGAGCGTAAAGGTGAACTGTTTCAGGCAGTACGGATGGAAAAGAATATGATGGGGCTGTTGATTGGCCTGATTATCGCCGTAGCTGCATTTAATATTGTCACTTCTCTTAGCCTGCTGGTAATGGAAAAACAGGGGGAAGTCGCCATTTTAAAAACCCAGGGGCTTAAGCGCCGGCACATTATGAGCGTCTTTATGGTCCAGGGGGCCACCGCAGGCATTATTGGCGCATTGCTGGGTTCGTTATTAGGTGTGCTGCTGGCCAGTAACCTGAATGTACTGATGCCGTTTATTGGACGTTCCCTGTCCGGAGCGGGTTTACCTGTGGTTATCAATTATTCTCAGGTAATCATTATTGCGCTGTTTTCTATGGGACTGGCGCTGCTTTCCACGCTTTACCCTTCCTGGCGGGCTGCCGCCGTACAACCCGCAGAGGCATTACGCTATGAATAATTCTTTGTTACTGCAATGTGTAAACCTTTGCAAAACCTATCAGGAAGGCAAACTGAAAACTGAAGTGTTGAAAAACGTTGCTTTCTCAATGGCCCCTGGTGAGCTAATGGCGATTGTTGGGAGTTCTGGTTCGGGTAAAAGTACGTTATTGCATCTGCTTGGTGGACTGGATGCACCCACCTCCGGCGATGTGATATTTAAAAGCCGCTCCTTAAGCTCAATGAGTCCAACAGCCAAAGCCGAACTGCGTAATACACAACTGGGATTTATCTATCAGTTTCACCATCTGTTGCCAGATTTTACCGCGCTGGAAAATACGGCGATGCCACTGATGATTGGACAGGTGAAACCTTCTGAAGCGGAAGATCGTGCCAGAGCCATGTTGGCGGCGGTTGGGCTGGAAAAACGCGCTGCACATCGTCCATCAGAACTCTCCGGTGGAGAGCGCCAGCGCGTGGCAATTGCCCGGGCGCTGGTTAACAACCCGGCACTGGTACTGGCGGATGAACCAACGGGAAATCTGGACCAGCGTACCGCCGACAGTATTTTTGAACTGCTGGGAAATCTGAATCGTCAGCAGGGTACCGCATTTCTGGTGGTGACTCATGACTTGAAACTGGCCCGTCGCCTCGATCGTCAGCTTGAAATGCGTGACGGTCACCTGAATCAGCAGTCAATGATGCTGGAGGCTGAGTAATGTCTGCTGCGTCTCTGTCATTAAAGATCGCACTTCGTTTTAGCCGCGGGCGTCGCCGTAGTGGAATGGTATCGCTGATATCCATTATTTCGACTATTGGTATTGCACTGGGTGTGGCGGTATTGATTATTGGCCTGAGCGCCATGAATGGATTCGAACGTGAGTTAAAAAACCGCATTCTGGCAGTGGTGCCTCATGGTGAAATTGAGGCCATCGATCAGCCATTTAATGACTGGCCTGCTGCCTTGAAAAAGGTTGAGCAAACGAGCGGTGTGGCTGCGGCCGCGCCCTTTATTTCATTCACTGGTCTGGTGGAAAGCGGCACTCAATTGCGGGCTATTCAGGTTCGCGGTGTTGAACCGGATCAGGAAGAAAAACTCAGCGCCTTGCCGCAGTTTGTGCAGGATAATGCCTGGAAGTCGTTTAAAGCCGGTGAGCAGCAACTGATTTTAGGTAAAGGCATTGCAGACGAGCTAAATGTAAAGCAGGGAGATTGGGTGACAGTGATGATCCCAAGCAGTGACCCAAGCGGTGAGATGAAAATCGGTCAGCCGCAGCGCATTCGTCTGCATATTGCGGGAATTTTACAGTTAAGTGGAATGCTCGATCATAGCTTTGGTATGGTACCTCTGAGCGATGCCCAGCAATATCTGGATATGGGAAACAGCGTTACCGGTATTGCGTTTAAAGCGAATGATGTTTTTACTGCTAATGTCGTCTCTAAGCGCGCGGTAGAAGCGACAGGAAAATATGCCTATTACCGCAGTTGGATTTCAACCTATGGCTACATGTACCGCGATATTCAGTTAGTTCGCAGCATTATGTATCTGGCGATGATTCTGGTGATTGGTGTTGCCTGTTTTAACATCGTTTCAACTCTGGTGATGGCGGTAAAAGATAAAAGCTCCGATATTGCGGTGCTGCGAACCCTGGGGGCGAAAGATCGGCTGATTCGTTCGGTATTTATCTGGTACGGCTTAATGGCAGGGTTGATCGGCAGTATCAGTGGTGTGGTGGTAGGCGTGATTGTATCCATGCAGCTTACTAATATCATTAAGGCGATCGAAAACATGATTGGGCACCATTTCCTGTCGGGCGGCGTCTATTTTATCGATTTCTTACCGTCAGAATTACATTTGCTTGATGTGGTTAGCGTGTTGGTGACGTCGATTATTCTGAGTCTGATAGCCAGTTGGTACCCGGCAAGGCGAGCCAGCCGTATCGATCCTGCGCGCGTATTGAGCGGACAGTAACCTGATAAGTGAGAAGGGAAGGAATATGTACTACGGTTTTGATATGGGCGGTACCAAAATAGAGTTCGGTGCTTTTGATGAACAACATCACCGTCTGATTCAGAAACGGGTGCCTACTCCTCGTGATGACTACCCGACCTTATTGAAGGTATTGGCTGAGTTAGTTATTGAAGCTGATAGTCAGTTGGGATGTCAGGGCAAAGTGGGTATTGGAATTCCCGGTATGCCTGATGGCGAAACCGGAAAACTGTTTACAGCCAATGTTCCCGCGGCGATGGGTAAACCGCTGGCTGCGGATCTGGCGGCCTTAATTCAACGTCCGGTGCGAATAGATAATGATGCCAACTGTTTTGCTTTGTCCGAAGCCTGGGATGGTGAGTTTCGTCAATACGCCAGCGTATTAGGCATTATTCTGGGTACCGGCGTGGGTGGTGGTATCGTTATTAATGGAAAAACCTTTAGCGGTCGTCATTATATTGCCGGTGAGTTTGGTCATCTGAGACTACCGGTTGATGCGCTGGAAGTCTTGGGTAGAGATATTCCCCGGGTAGCCTGTGGCTGTGGTCATGCGGGCTGTATCGAAAACTATATCTCTGGCCGGGGATTTGAATGGGTGTATCAGCATTTCTTTGATGAAAAATTACCGGCTCAACAAATTATACAGCATTACCGTGCGGGAGAGGCGAAAGCGGTTGAACACGTTGAGCGTTTCCTTAATTTACTGGCAATTTGTCTGGCCAATATTTTTACCGTGCTTGATCCACATCTGGTGGTGCTTGGCGGTGGATTATCTAACTTTGATGAAATGTATCCTTTGTTACCAGAGCGAATTAAGCCACACTTATTAAGCGTGGCAAAAGTACCTCGCATTGAAAAAGCCCGCTGGGGCGATTCTGGCGGTGTTCGTGGTGCCGCGTTTTTAAATTTATTGGATTAAATCCGGGTAATAAAAGGAGTTTGTAGCAATGCGAGTTCATCGCCGTCTGTTTCGTTCCAGAGTGAAACATATACGACATCAGCGTCACCGTATGCGTTATTACCACAGCGTTCTTTGTTCTGTCTGTGAAGAGGTGAAAGCCAGACAGAATCCATCGGTAGTGGTACTAACCGGCGCCGGTATTTCTGCTGAATCAGGAATACGTACTTTCCGCGCTTCAGATGGGTTATGGGAAGACCATCGTATTGAGGATGTTGCTACTCCGGAAGGCTTTGAAACTAATCCGGAACTGGTTCAGACTTTCTACAACGCCCGTCGTCGCCAACTGCTTAATCCTGACATTCAACCTAACGAAGCACATAACGCGCTGGCTAAACTGGAAGACTTTTTGGGCAATAATTTTCTGCTGATTACGCAAAACGTCGATAACTTACATGAACGTGCCGGTAATATGCGAATTATCCATATGCACGGTGAGCTGATGAAAGTTCGTTGTACCAAATCAGGTAGGGTCAGCGAATGGAAAGGGGATCTGTCGGTTAACGATCGCTGTGACTGCTGCCAACCTCCACAGCCTATGCGTCCACATATTGTCTGGTTTGGTGAAATGCCGTTTGAAATGGATAAAATCAATCAGGCTATCGCTGAAGCGGATTATTTTATTGCCATTGGCACCTCAGGGCATGTTTATCCCGCCGCCGGGTTTGTACGCAGTGCTCGTTTATATGGCGCACATACGGTAGAGCTGAATCTGGAAGAGAGTCAGGTTGGCAGTAGCTTTACGGAAAAGCATTATGGTTTAGCCAGTGAAGTGGTACCGAAATATATTCAGGATACCTTTTTAAATACCAATGCGACTGATTGTGTAAAAAAACAATGATGGTAACTTGTTAATAAATAAGTGATTATAAATTTGTTATTAAATCTTAATTATTTGATATACCCGATCATCTTTAACTAAAAAATCAATTAAAAAGGCAAGTTGAGATGAACAATAACCTGATATTTTCGGTTAATGCATCAGAGTATCCGGAAGTTACCGAGCTATGGGAATGCTCTGTCAGAGCCACTCATGCCAGTCGTGCTGGTGTAAGTATCCCATCAAAACGACCCATTCACTTTTAGAGATCTTCTGACATACTGATTATGTCCCCTGAGGAGATCACCATGCGTAAAATCCGATTCACAGAGCACCAGATAATCGCCGTCCTTA
>NZ_JAJNAG010000004.1 GCF_021010575.1 Limnobaculum eriocheiris
AAAACTTCTGACATACTTGGTAAACAGGCATAGAGGTGATCTCATTGAATTGATAGCACAATCAGTAGATCACAAAACTCTATGCCTGTCTTTTTTTACCTGCTCATTACTGGGGATTCCTCAGCGCTACGGCGGGATTTTTTATCTTCAGTAATCGACTTTTCCGCGCAGGTTTTTGGTTTCTCCCCGCCGTACTTTACTCTCCAGCCGTTTACGTTTGGCATTTTTGCTCGGAGCAGTTGCCCTGCGCACTTTTTGAAATCGGGTAGCTTCCTGAATTAATGTGGTTAATCGGGCTAATGCCGCTTCACGGTTTTGTTCCTGACTGCGATATTCCTGCGCTTTAATAATTACCACACCCTCACTGGTTACCAGGTGGCTGTTCAAGGTCAGTAAACGCTGCTTATAAAACTCAGGCAGGCTGGAGGCGTGAATATCAAACTTTAGATGAATCGCGGTTGAAGTTTTATTCACATGCTGTCCACCGGCACCCTGTGCGCGAATTGCCGTTAAGACAATTTCATCATCAGGGATAGTTACACCAGCCGAAATCACCAAACCCATTAATTATTCACCCAGCGTTTTCCAGGTCTCAAACGTCAGTTCAACATTATTCTGATTGTCTGACAGCCAGATAGCACCATCCTGAATGGTTGCCTGTAATTGCATATTGCGAGTACACATTGAAGTCAGTTGTTTCAATTGTGTATCGTCCAGAAACCGCACCAGTAAATTACGGTGAGAAGCCAGTTTGCTTTCATTTTGCTGCCACCATACTTTTGCCGCCCGTTCACTGTAAGCATACAGCACAACCTGCTCTGACTGATGACAGGCTTTTCTTAATCGTTTCTCTTCCGGTAACCCCAGCTCAATCCACAGAACAATGCCATTATGGTCGTTATGTAACCAGATTTCTGGCTCATCGTCTGCACAAAGCCCTTTAGTAAAAGATAAACGTTCATCCGCATGGCATATCCAGGCCAGCAGCCGTAACATCATTCTTTGCTCGGTTTCCGACGGGTGCTGCGCCAGCGTTAGCACCGTATCTGAATAAACCTGACGATCCATGTCCGCAATATTAACGGTCGCTTTATAAATTGTTGCTTTTAATGCCATGAAGAAATGCCAGTGTAAATAGTTTGAATGGCGGCTAGTGTAACCAATTCGCTGAAGGAACACATCGTTAATCCAATCGAAGGAAGGCATCAGCCTCCTGATGACCACTAACAATTCTGTTTTCCCTATAACATCACCATGTTAACCAAATAGCAGTATCATCTCTTTTGTCAGTGAATCTTGACAAATTTATTCACTAAACCATCCCCAAGTAGCTGATATAAAGAATCACAACTATGCTATAGTCAGCACTGAAATTAATGATGAGCAAGCTCTGATATTGATTTAGCGTTGCAAGATAACGCCCGTAACACAAAGATTAGCTGCAAAGGAGGATGTATTATGCAGAAGTACAGCGAACCTGTTCGTCGTAAATATGCGCAAATAGCCAGCGGCGATCTTGGATATGTATCTGATGCGTTAGGATGCGTATTAAAAACATTAGACGATATAGCAGCTGATGAAACGCTATCGTCTGCCGTTAGGGAACAAGCGGCCTATGCTGCCGCTAATTTACTGGTGAGTGATTATGGTGATGACTAAAAAAGAGTACCAACCCATAAACTGTGATGACTATGATAATTTAGAGCTCGCCTGTCAGCACCATTTAGTCCTCGAGATTAAGTTAGAAGATGGTGAGAAATTGGAGGCGAAAGCCTGCGATTTGCTCTTGCGCAAAAAGGTCGAGTATCTGATTGTTGAAGTCGATGGTCAGCAAAGAGAGCTGAGACTCGATTGCATTGTTTATTTTAGCCATCCAACAATTGGTAAAATAGAGATCAGTCTTGCTGACTGATATATTTAATACGGGCAGCGTTATCACTGCCCGTTTAATTTCTGCCTGAATATCGACTACTTCTCACCTAAGCTGGCGTAGTAAGCTGCCAAATCGGCAATATCCTGATCGGAAAGGCTACGCACATATCCAACCATGACTACCGCCATACCGCCTGTTCTCTCCCCTTTCTTATAGGCATGCATTGAATTATCCAGATAGACCTCATTCTGCCCTGCGAGATGTGGGTAGGTTGGAATTGAAATCTTACCATCAACACCATGACAGCTGGCACATCTTGTCGATTTAGCTTTACCCGCGGCAGCATCGCCAGCAGCCTGTACAGAGAAGCTAAACAGTAATGCGCAGGATAGTAACAATAACGTTTTTTTCATTATCTTGACCTCTGTAAACTACATTGCTTATCAATGAAATAGTGTAGATGAATTTAGCACCAGACTGCTAATATGATTTTTTCTGATATCGAATGTTCCAGCCTGCATCGTCTCCCTGTCGTTGACCTTCAACCGTAACAAAAACGCCTAATGCTGCAATCAGCTTATCGCCATAAAATAGTAGCGGTGTTCTTTGCCGCAGCCAAACGGGGACATCCAACTCCTGCCAAAGCTTTTTCAGACTACGGGAATGGGTACGCCCCACGATATGAATTTTCAGGTTACCTGGCGCAGAAAAACGCACGGTAACCGGTTCATCTGCCCCTGGGCTACGAACAACCTCACCCGGCTCATCCGGCGTCAATTCACCTAATGAATCAGGGAGTCGTAGTGTCGACTTTCCATCCCACACCAATTGAATCTCATCAACCGGCTGCATGATGGGTAACAAATATAAGCGCTGCTGATAGCGGCGAATTTGATAATTCCCTAGCCTTAGCTGCGGTTCTGCATCCTGCTGGCTCAGGGCTACTTCCCACCACAGTTTTTCCAGTTGATCCTGTGATGGCATCATCATGCCTTGCTGACTCAACCAACGGCGTAGCAGCGCCCGGCGCTGGCTATCAGATACCGATGACAATCCATCAATATCTATTGCACTATTCACATCAACTAACCGGGATAATGTCGGAGCCAGAAGTTCATCCAATAATCGCTCTTGCTCCGCGCACAGAGCAGCGCTGCGGGACACCATGCGGGAAAACTGAGGCCAACGCTGCTCCAGAGTGGGCAGGATATTCAAACGTAAAAAGTTTCGATCGAAGCGAGCGTCCTGATTGCTGTCGTCATCAACCCAACGAAGTTTTTGAATTCTGGCGTAATCCTCAATTTGCTGACGGGACACATTAAGCAATGGCCTCACCTGCTGATAATCACCAAACATCATTCTTTCCGGCATGGCCGATAGCCCCGCTGGTCCGCTGCCCCGTTTTAGCGCCAGTAAAAAAGTTTCGCACTGATCGTCCCGGTGCTGTGCTGTCACCAGAACATCGCTATCAGATAACAGATAGCTCAGCGCCTGATAGCGCGCTTCTCTGGCCGCTGCTTCAATGCCCGTCAGGGACGGCTCTACGTTAACATAAGCAATCTGTAATGGAATGTTCCATTTTTCGCACTGCAATCGACAATGTTCCGCCCATTCTCCGGCGTGCTTGCTCAGGCCATGATGTACATATACTGCCCGTAACATTAACGCGGGTCTTAATTTCCCTCTTATTGTCATCAGCGCATGCAATAATACCGACGAGTCAATACCGCCGCTGTATGCCACCAGAATGCGGTCATCATTTTTCAGCGTTGCATCGACCTGCTGTATAACGTCATTGCACAGTGCTTCATCAGACATATAGGGCTACCTGTAAAAAGAGATACCCTATGTTAATCAAAATACTCTCGTATAACGAGCAACTTACTCACTCTCTTCATAAAGTTCTAACGGTAATCCATCCGGATCGTTGAAAAAAGTAAAACGTTTTTCTGTATAAGGGTCAACACGAATCGCTTCATACGTCACCCCTGCCGCAGCCAGTTGAGCTACGGCGGCATTCAGATCCTGTACGCTAAAAGCCAAATGCCTTAAGCCACAAGCTTCCGGCTGTGATGGTCTGGCAGGGGGATGTGGAAAAGAGAATAACTCTATCTGATAGTCGCCATTAATTGCCAAATCGGCTTTCCACGATTGGCGCTCTGCGCGATAGTGTTCAGCTAACAGCTCAAAACCTAATGTATGACAATAGAAATGTTTGCTACGCTCATAATCTGCGCAAATGACCGCTATATGGTGTATTTTTTCAACTTTAAGCATAAAAAAACTCCAGATATTAAAATTATAATCAATTAAATCAGTGCATTAGCAATTATCATACAATAACCATTTTGTGTTATTTTTCTGACTAACTCGATTCAGCTCACTGAATAGTAAAACCATAACCACTAAAATTCGCGGCTAAATCAAAACGATAGACACAATATAAGGTATAACCATGTCTGAATCTCTTTCCTTTATTTTAGGGGTTATTCCTCTGGTCGCGTTAATTGTAATGATTTTAAAGATAAAAACCCCTATACATTATGCGGTTATCATTTCTTTAATTATTACTTTAGCCCTTGCCGGTTTTTTCTGGAAAACACCCGTGCAAAGCCTCTCCATGTCGACCCTTTATGGTGCATCTAAAGGGTTGTGGCCAATTATCATTGTTATTCTTGGCGCTATTTACAGTTATAACCTGATGCTGAAAACCGGCAGCATGGATGTGATAAAAAACGTTCTGGCCAGCATCAGTGATGATAAACGCATCCAGATTTTGCTGATTTCCTGGTGTTTTGGTGGCTTTTTGGAAGCTGCCGCAGGCTATGGAACTGCGGTCGCCATTCCCATTGGTATCCTTATCGCTTTAGGCTTTAATCCGTTAAAAGCAGCGGTCGCCTCGCTGATAGTGAATACGGTACCTACCGCCTTTGGTGCCGTTGGTATTCCGGTTTCTATTCTGGCAGAGCAGACCGGATTACCAGTACGAGAGCTTAGTAGCATGATTATTGTACAATTATCATTGTTCAATATCTTGCTTCCTTTCGTCATTGTCGCCATTACCGGTAATGGTATCAAAGCCATCAAAGGTGTGTTCTTTATTACCCTGATGTGTGGCGTAAGTACCTTAATTCCTCAATACTTCGTCGCCACCTATCTTGGCGCTGAACTACCGGCTTTTGCGGGTAGTCTGGTCAGTATGTTGGTCACTATTTTCCTGGCAAAACGTCATAAAGCAGCACAGGAAACGCAAAACGAACAGTCAGAAACTGAGAAGCCGCACTATTCCCGCGCTGACCTGATGCGCGCCAGTGCTATCTATCTGCTAACGTTCCTGTTTATTTTGCTGTGCTCTCCGCTGTTCCCGGCCATTAAAAATAGCGCAGGACAAATCTCCAGCGTCATTCCTTATGCATTAAGTGATAGTCAGGTTCTGAAGCTAAAAGTTGAATGGTTAAGTACCCCTGGTGTACTGATTATTATCGCTACTTTTATTGGCGGGACCATTCAGGGTGCCAGAATGTCAACCATGCTATCCGTACTCTGGGGCACGGTAGTACAGCTGAAAAACTCCATTATTGCCATTACGGCTATCGTTGCTATGGCAACGGTTATGGATACCAGCGGCATGATTAATGATATCGCGAATACGTTGGTTAACGTTACCGGCATCGGCTATATCTTTATCGCTCCAATGATTGGTGCGTTGGGTACTTTTGTTACCGGCAGCGATACCAACTCTAACGTCCTGTTCGGCAAGCTACAGACCAGCGCAGCCACTCAGTTAGGCATTGACCCAATACTGCTGGCGGCGGCCAATACATCCGGGGCAACCGGCGGCAAAATGATCTCTCCTCAGAGTATTGCTATCGCCGTTTCGGCAACCCGAATGGATGGACAAAGCAGTGCCATCATGTCAGGAACCCTTAAGTACTGTGCGATTTATATTATTATTCTTGGTCTGAAAATTGGTGCTATGTACTATTTGTTCTATTCATAATACAAATCACATACAACACATTTAGGCAGTGATAAAATTCGTACCCGATTGTTACCGGCTTTCGCACAGGGAGCCGGTATATCAGCCCCAAAATGATGCGCTAACGGAATACTCATTATGATAATCGCTGACAAAGCGGCCGTCAGCCTGATGCATCTCTATATCTTCGGAGTAACTATTATATGAAAGTAAATTTTTATGTTACCTGCATCGGTGACGCACTGAAGGCCAATATGGCCCGCGATAGCGTACTGCTGCTGGAACAACTGGGATGTGAAGTGCTTTTTCCTGAACGTCAGGGATGCTGTGGCCAACCGGCGCTTAACAGCGGCTATGTTAATGATGCCAAACCGGCAATGAAATCGCTGATTGCCGCCTTTGAAGATAATGATTATCCAATCGTGTCCCCTGCTGGCTCCTGTACCTATGCTATTAAGAGCTACCCAACCCATCTGGCGGATGAACCTGAATGGGCTGCCAGAGCACAGGCCGTTGCCGATCGTATGCAAGATTTAACCAGCTTTATCGTCCACCAGCTTGGGGTAGTAAACGTAGGCGCTCGCTTACCGGGAAAAGCCGTTTATCACCCATCGTGCAGCCTGTTTCGCAAACTTGGGGTGAAAGATGAACCCATTGCCCTGCTAAATAACGTTGAAGGTCTGGAACTGCTGCCAATCGTTAATCAGGAAACCTGCTGCGGCTTTGGCGGTACATTCTCCGTCAAGATGTCTGAAATCTCCGGTGAAATGGTGAAAGAGAAAGTTCAGCACATTATGGATGTCGAACCAGACTACCTGATTGGTGCTGACACCAGTTGCCTGATCAATATCAGCGGGCGTCTGACACGTGAAAAGCGTCCGGTAAAAGTGATGCATATCGCTGAAGTGTTAATGAGCCGCTAAGGGGATATCTCATGTCGATGAAAACCAGCAACATAGATTTTAAACCGCGTATCAAAGCAGAGATGGAAGACACCATCATGCGTAAAGCGGTGGCTATGGCTCAGGAACGTATCGGAGCCAACCGTCAAATTATGGTTAATGAATTGGGCCACTGGGAAGAGTGGCGCGATCGCGCAGAGCAAATCCGTAACCACGTGCTTGAAAACCTGGATGCCTATCTGTATCAGCTGTCAGAAAAAGTGACGCAAAACGGCGGGCATGTCTATTTTGCCAAAACTAAAGAAGAAGCCACCGACTATATTCGCGATGTCGCCCGTCAGAAACAGGCGAAAAAGGTGGTGAAGTCAAAGTCTATGGTTACCGAAGAGATTGGACTGAACCATGTACTGCAAGCTGAAGGTATTGAAGTCGTTGAAACCGACCTTGGTGAGTATATTCTTCAGGTAGATAACGATCCGCCATCTCATATTGTAGTTCCGGCAATTCATAAAGACCGCTATCAGATTCAAAAAGTCCTGCATGAAAAACTGGGATATGACGGCCCCGAAACACCGGAAGCCATGACGCTGTTTATTCGTGAACGCATCCGTAAGGACTTTCTGGAAGCCGATATTGGCATCAGCGGCTGTAACTTTGCAGTGGCGGAAACCGGCAGTATTTGTCTGGTTACCAATGAAGGTAACCTGCGTATGGCAACGACCCTGCCTAAAACGCATATTGCCGTTATGGGAATGGAACGTATCGCCCCAACCTTTGAAGAGGTTGACGTGTTAATTACGCTGCTGTGCCGCAGCGCAGTGGGTACTCGCTTAACCAGCTATAACACCTGGCTAACTGGCCCTCGCGAAGCGGGGCATGTTGACGGGCCGGAAGAGTTCCATTTAGTGATTGTTGATAATGGTCGATCAAAAATCCTCGGCTCAGAATTTAAAGATGTTCTGCGTTGTATTCGCTGCGGTGCCTGTCTGAATACCTGCCCAGCCTATCGCCAGATTGGCGGTCATGGTTATGGTTCTATTTATCCCGGCCCCATTGGTGCGGTTATTTCACCTCTGTTAGGAGGCTATGAAGACTTTCACGATCTCCCTTACGCCTGCTCATTGTGTAATGCCTGTAATCAGGTGTGTCCGGTGAAGATTCCTTTAGCACAACTGATCGTTAAACACCGCCGGGTTATGGCAGAAACCGGCCTGACGCCAAAAGGCGAACGACGTTTCACCCGTCTGTTTAACTATGCAAACGCCCATCCTGCCCTGTGGAAAGTCGGTATGACTATGGGTGCCAAAATGGCTAACTGGATGATTAAAGACGGTAAAGTACCGCTTAAAATTGATGTACTCAATGACTGGATGGATGCCCGTGACTTACCTGCGCCAGACGGTGAAGGGTTCCGCAGTTGGTTTAAGCGTCATCAGGCTGAGAGGAATAAGTAATTATGTTAATGAATCAACAAAACCGTACTGCATTTTTGGATGAGATTGCCCGTCAGTTAGGGCGAGAAGTACGTAAAACGCCCTCAGAAAGTAAGCCACCGGTCAATGACTATCCTCAAACTCGCCTGACGGATAAAATTCAGGATGAGCTTTGCCTGGAGTTTATGGAGTTTGCCAGCACGCAGAAAGTAAAATGTGTACTGAGTCGTCCTGAAGGGTTAATTGGCGATCTTATGTCTCTGTGCGACGATTACGGCAGTGCTCCGGTAATTATCAGCGGTGACCCGCGTTTAGCTGACTTAGGTATTACCGCAGCCTTAAAAGAGCAGTTTGATGCATGGGTGTGGGACCCAAACAAAGGGGACGAAAATATTCATATGGCCGAAAAAGCCAAAGTGGGTATTGCCTACGCAGAGGCTGGTTTGACGGAATCCGGTGGCGTAGTGCTGTTTTCCGCGCCGGAACGAGGCCGTTCCGTTAGCCTGCTGCCAGAAACGTCCATCTTCGTACTGCGTAAAAGCACCATTTTGCCACGCGTAGCGCAAATGGCTCAACACTTGCATCATATGGCTCAAGCGGGCGAACGTATGCCATCCTGTATTAACCTGATTGGCGGCCCAAGCTCCACTGCCGACATTGAGTTAATCAAGGTATTTGGCGTTCACGGTCCAGTTCATGCTGCCTATGTCGTACTGGAAGACTGCTAATCGGGCAATATCACAGCGGCAGGGAGATGGTTTCCCTGCCCTCTTCCACTAACTATTTCTGTTCTGTTGGCTATACATCCAGCGATGGCTGAAACATACTTATCAATCAGGCCTCCATCAAGATTACAGCAAAATGTAAGCATGGCGCTAAATGAAGTTTACCGGGTGTTAAGCAGTCAATTCTGAATTGGTTGTTCTAGAGAATGATTGAACAAAAACAGCAGATTTTGCCGTGTTTTCAATCAACTGAATATTATGTTCTTTAGCAAAAACTATACGAAAAAAGACTAAAATAACACATGATAATAATATTAAAGCATTTCTAAATTGATTAACCGTCATCCTTGCACTGCGTAAATTATCGCTTAATTGTAATGTATTTATTTTTAACATAATTATCTTTAATAAAAATTAAATACGTTTCAAAACAATTATTATAATATTTATTTCTCAGCTAAAAACGTTTTCAGATACATATTGTTGAATAAGATTTTCCCGTATATATTTATGAAATTCATCATCGTTCATAGAATTATGCCAATATACATAATTCATCATTACAAGTTTTTGCCCCTGTATTTTTATAGTTGATAAATTATCTTTTTTAACCAAATCATTACTGAAAAGACATATCGCATCTGATTGACGTAAAAGAGTTACCGCAGCACTGGTTGAAGATGTTTTCAATACTGTTTCCATGTTTAATATTGCATCTCCCCAAAGATTTTCTGCCAGGCTTTGTATTTGTTCACGGAATAACACCTCTATCCAGGGATATTTAGTGATCTCATTAAGACTCACAATTTTTTCCGCTAACGGGTGTCCTTGTCTCACGGTCAAAAAATATTCCATTTCAATTAACTCAATCTCACAGATATCCTTTGATAACGAACTACATTGCCCAAAGAAAAAATCAATATTTCCATTGTTTAAATCCGTTATACATTGATCATAACGAGTAAAAACTTCAAACGTTACTGTTGTTCCGACACATTCACGTTGTGCAAAGTTATATAAAAGAACTGAGATATCATTAATATAGATATCTTCCGGCACACATACTCTGTAAACATCTTTTTGAGGAGTGCAAAACTTAAAGTCTCGACGTTTGTCAAGCAACACCTCTAAGTCTGCTAAAATAATTTCTAATTCAGGGTATAGCCGTTCAGCAAACGGAGTCAGCTTCATGCCATTTGCACTACGTATGAGTAGTCGATCATCAAACAATTCTCGCAAACGAGCCAATTGATGACTTATTGCTGGTTGACCAAGATGCATCTGTCGCGCAGCTTTGCTAACTTGTTTAGTTTTAAGTAAAAAGTAAAGCGTAACCAAAAGATTTATATCACTTCTAATTACACGAGAAAAGCTACTTTTCATCATAAATGAGACACCTTATTATTTTATTATAGTATGTTACACCATAATTACTTCCCTGAACTACTTTTCTGGTAAATCTCTGCTATGGAAAAACGCTTTCTTTCTAAGTTGTTATGATAGATAAACTTAAGTATAGCAATGCTTTTATACTTGTTGGATACCCTTTATTAAACTTAACTTTAGTGTCATTATCAAAAAGAAACACTAATATTTTTCAGGGGTTCCAACAGGTGGCGACAAATAATGCATTACGGGTTCAGCAACATCAAAGAACATTAAGCCAATACCCACCCCTGCCGAAAAAAGCATGGCAAACCAAGAGTGATAACTAAAGTCTGGTTGGGCATGATCTGGGCCTAACTTGATACTACCATAACGAGAAAGTCCCAAAAAAGTTACACTTAGCAATATCAGAACTACTGCCAATACATAAAACCAACTGGCATTAATATAAATTTGCTGCTGTAATGCCTTGAATTGTTTGTCAGCAAACTCAGGGTAAATTGCAGCAAAAGCAACTAATAAAAAGATCAAAATCGCTGAGTAATAATGATATTTTTTTCATATATAACTTTCTTTGAACTCTGTTCAATTATTTTCAAATTCAGAAATCACTTGCCTTCAAATGTGTTTTAATTAATATTGCATTACATTCTCACAAAAAAATCAGAAAATAGATCAACATAATGAATAAAAATAATAATCAAACATTTGATTAAATTTTTAATTAGTTCAATATTACCTCAATTATATATAACAATTATGCGTTTTCTAATTGTTTAATATAAGCTTCCACTCTCGACAGGCGGATCTGCATTTCAAAACTTATCTGTTCTGGAGTATGGTGTTGTTCCAACAGGCGCTCTATTTGAGCAGCAATATTTACCTCTTTTCCCTTATATACATAAGTGGTCTGAAAGGTTTTACGACAATTGATGCAGTAATAACGTTGAATCCCCGCCTTACCTATCCCATGTTTTTTAGTACAATCATATTCTCCGCAATGGTGACAAATAGGTGTTGCTTTTTTGAAATAACTATTCATATTCAGCTCCATATTTATTAACGCAAAACAAATTAACAAATTGAAAATTAATGACATTCACCCCTTAAAAAGAAACATTCAGGGTCAATAAACAGGCATATTCAGCCAACCCAGTAACATAGCGGACTCCGCCATGATGTTGATATTGGCCGTATAGCCATCAAACTCATTATTGATAGCCGATATCTGATTATTGAAATGGTCATTTTCTGCGGTCAGGACATCCAACAGTGACCGCTTACCCAGGTAGTACCACTGTTCATAGAACATAGTTCTCACCCGATCCGTTTCTGATGACAATGCCTGGTATTCTTTCGCCCGTTTAAAAGCCGAGTTTCGTACCTGGATCATGCTGCGGATTTTATATTTCAGCTCCAGCACCGTGGTTTCGAACTGCATCTGGGTGGCCTGAGCGCGCTGTACTGCCGCTGCCTGAGATGCCGAGGCCGAACCGCCGGTAAACAGATCCCATTCCACGTTAATACCCGTGTACCAGGATTGTTCATCGTCATTGCTGTCTTTGGCAGTGCTTTTTGACACTATCCAGTTAATATTGGGATAAGCTGAAGACTTGATAGCATCAGCCTTGTACTGGCTGGCCTGAAGCTCCGCTTTCGCCCGCTGAATTTGTGGATGGTTATCCAACGAGGCCAGAATACTGCCCGAATTGATATTCGACTCATCCCACACCAGATTTTCCGGTATCTGAACCTCATGCCCCAGCAGGCGGGTCATTTTGATTTGGGTATCGCGCCAGTTGCTTTCCAACTGCTGTACATTGGTTTGAGCCTGTAATAGTTTGGAACGGGCCTGAACCAGTTCGCTGCCCCGACCTCTATCGGTCCGGGTAATTTGCGACAGCATATTCACTAAATCAGACATCCGTTTTTCATAGGCTTTCGCCACTTTGATGTCTTTCTGAAACTTATCCAGTGTCAACAGACCTTCAATAGTCTGATAAGCAACCTGATTACGAATCAGTTTCACCGTCTGCAATGATGATTTAGACAGCTCTTCTGCACTCTGAATACCGCTACCGGTTTTACCAAAGTCAAACACTGTAGTGGTTACCGAGACTGAACCGCTGGTATCACTGATGTCCGAGGAGTTATTGTTGCGAGTACCGCTACCAAAGTTAGATACCGGCGAGTTAGCGCCCACTTTCACCTGCGGCCAGCGGGTACCTTTGATTTCATCCGTGTCATATTTAGCGGCAGTAAATGTGGCCTGCGCATTACGAATTTCCGGACTGAAGTTCAGTGCCTGACGCACGGTGTTCTTCACAAACTCAATGGATGGGATACCTTTACCGGCCACTGGCGGTTTGGTGGCATAACCTGGTGCCTTGACCGAAATCCCTGACTGAACGCTCTCTTCCGGCGCGCTCAGCGAAGTATCCTTGACCACCCAGTTAAGAATATCCTGCTGAACTTTATCGTCGGTTTTGGTAAATGCGTTATCGTTTTTGATAGTAGATACTGGCTGAACCACAGGTTGGGTATCAGTCAGCAGGGTTGTCGGCTTGCTTTCATCCGGCTTCACCGGCGTGGATACCGTCATCGGTTCGCTATCCGATGATATATCGATAAAAGTAAGTTGCTCCGTATCATGGCTGTTGGCCGTTGCCACCGTTGTTTTAACGCTGGTTGATTGACTGGTAGCGATGGACGCAGGATTCTGTGCATTCTTACGCTCCGGTTCTGTTACGCGGGCAGAGGCAGTACCAGCAGCAATAACTTCTACTTTACTCTCCGCCGCATCAATGGGGGCAAACTCCAGAGCATCATCATCTAAAGCTGACACTACTGCTGTTGATGGTTTAGTTTGTTGAACCGAACTGCCCTTTGCCACCCAGCTTTTACCATCACGTCCTACTGTAGTAACTGGCGCAGTGATCAACGGTATAGCTGGAGCAGGATCTTGCAAAGGTTCTACTATAACCACTGAAGCTGGTGGAGCAGGTATATCCGGCACCCAACCTTTATTATTGTGGGTAGTAGAAACAGGCATTGCTGTATGTTTAGTACCTGTGGACCAGTTATTACCATCGCGACCTACTGTCACCACCGGAGCAGGTGGCGGTATGATAATTGCCGGTGTCACCTCACGAGCAGGAGTTGCAGAAATCGGCGTAGGGGTGATAATCACCGGCTCAACCTGTGCTACAGGAATATCAACCGCTTTAGGTTTTATCGTCGGTGGTGGCTGATTTACTGCGCCCGCACGGCGTCCCGGCTGTAAGGCCTGTAATAATTTATCGTCCATCTGTGCTGACATAGCAGTAGTTACTGTTACCGATAAAGATAATGTCAACAGAGCTCGTTGTCTCATTTTCATCATTTACCTTATCGCTCCCTAAACGCTTCTCTGGCTTTCAAGACGGGTTTCAGAATGTAATCCAGTATGGTTTTCTCTCCCGTTCTGATTTCTACTGTGGCTATCATGCCCGGCATAATAGGGAAGACTTTATCTTTGGCGTTGAGCGCCGCTTTGTCAGTACGCACTAACACACGGTAATAGGAGGTATCACCACGTCCCTGACGCATCTTCTCTTCATCTTTCAGGGTGTCAGCACTGATGTGTTCCAGCGTGCCACTTAAACCACCGTAAATGGCATAGTCATAAGCCGTGATCTTCACTGTCGCTGGTAGTCCCGGGTGCAGAAAAGCCACGTCTGACGGTTTAATTTTCGCTTCCACTAATAACTTATCTTCCAATGGAATA
The DNA here is from genome assembly GCF_021010575.1 of Limnobaculum eriocheiris. GTDB lineage: Bacteria > Pseudomonadota > Gammaproteobacteria > Enterobacterales > Enterobacteriaceae > Limnobaculum > Limnobaculum eriocheiris. The sequence continues at coordinate 14,065 of NZ_JAJNAG010000004.1, forward strand.
ATCGCCATAATCTCCCCGCCTTGCTGGATAACCCCGCCTACAGTAGTGACTTTAATGTTATTCACCGTACCTCTCACTGGTGCGACGATGGTTGTACGATTCATCACATCTTCACGGGCAGCCACATTTTCCACACTCTGTGCCAGCTCGCTTTCAAATTTATTCAGTTCGGCGTTAGCCTCTGAGCGAAATCGATTCTGACGTTCGGCAATTTGCAGGCGGAATTCGTTGGCCTGACGGCGCATCCGCAGCAGCTCTACTTCTGACATCAGGCCTTTTCTCATTAAGGGTTCGGACAAATTAATTTCGTCCTCCGCCAGTTTCAGGCTGGTTTGCAGGGTTTTTACACTCTCGTCCAGCGTTTGCTTGCGGGCATTGAAAGCCTGAGTTTCATCTTTCACTATTGACGGCACTTCCAGTACATCCATTGGAAACTCTAACGGCGTACCGTAGGCTTCAGCTCTCAGGCGAGCGATAGTACCTTTCAGGCCAATTACTTTTGATACTCCTTCACGATAGATAGCGCCTACTCGCGTCGGGTCAATTTTCAACAGTACCTGACCTTTCTCAACAACATCACCTTCGCGAACATTCAATTCTTCCAGTATTCCACCCTCGAGACTCTGGATAATCTGCTCACGGCTGGCGGGAATAATTCTGCCTTCACCCAGCGTGATCTCTTCCACCCGAGCGAACTTCGCCCAGACAATGGCGATAACCAGAATTGCGCCGATTAAATACAGCATGATCAGACTGAACGGCGTTTTCTGTTCGATCAGTGCCACCTGCAAATCGCGCATAAAAGGTAGATCGCTGGTTTTTACTTTTCCCGTCGGTGCCGGTAAACCGCCACCTGGTTGTTGTCTCTTGTCTGTCATTAAGTCTGGATTCCCTTTTATTATTATTGCGTCTTACCGTTGGCCTTTAACGCGGCGATTACTTCATCCTTTGGCCCGTCGGCTACGACTTTACCGTCATCCAGTACGATCAACCGATCTACCAATTCCAGTAATGAGAAACGATGAGTCACCAGTACTACCGTTTGATCGGCAATCGAAGTTTTCAATTTATTAATGAACAACTGTTCAGTCATGGCATCCATGGAACTGGTCGGTTCATCCATCAGCAGAATTTTTGGTTTCAGTAGTAAGCAGCGCGCCAACGATACCAACTGTTTTTGACCGCCGGAGATTCCCTGCCCCATTTCACCAATAGGCATCTCAAATCCCAGAGGGTGACGCATAGCGACCTTATCCAGACCGGTCATGCTCGCCACTTGCAATAGCTCTTCAGTAGAGGCTGATGGATTACCAATAGTGACGTTTTCTCGCAAAGAACCAAAAAACAGACGACTGTCCTGTCCAACATAACCCACAGAAGTGCGCCAGTCCGCCGTATCCACCTGAGTGGCATCTACGTTATCAATCATGAGTTGACCGCCCCCTGGTTGGAACAATCGAGCCATCACTTTCAATAAAGTTGACTTACCGCTACCGATACTACCGAGGATCGCCACCCGTTCACCTCGATGAATGGATATATTCACTTTCTGTAGCACCACAGGAGCAGCCATCATTCCACCGCTTGGGTAACTGAAGCTGACATTCTTTAATCGAAGATTGCCAGTAAAATTCGGGGCTGACAGGTAATGAATTTTTTCATCACGTTCAGTAGGCATTTTCATTAGCTGATTTAGCGAGCTTAAAGCGGCTTTTGCCTGTTGAAAACGAATAGCTAACCCAACTACGGATGCTAAAGGAGATAAAGTTCTACCGGATAATATGACAGCACCAATCATCGCCCCCATGGTTAATTCGCCAGCATGAATCAAGTAAACGCCCCATATCACAATTGCCACTGTTGTTAATTGCTGCATAAAACTGACAAAGGTAGTGGTAGTACTGGATAATGCTTTAGATTTCATTGAGGTTGCAGCAGCGAGCGCACTAAAATCTTCCCAGCGCTTTTGCATCACCCCTTCTCCCTGGGCGGCTTTCAGCGACTCCAGACCGTCAATAGTTTCAATCAACAAGCCCTGTTTCAGAGAGATTTCTCGCAGGTTCTCCTTCATATTTTTGGCCAGAGGCCATTGCACACACAAACCTACAATCAGGATAATTGGTACTGCACACAGTGGAACCAGCACTAATGGTCCAGCCACCAGATAGATAATAAACAGGAATAAGGCACAAAACGGCAAATCTGATAACGTTGATAAGGTGGCTGAAGTAACAAAATCCCGTACTGACTCAAACTCACGTAACTGATTAGCAAAAGCGCCGGAGGACTGAGGTTTGCTCTCCATACGGATACCAAGGACTTGTCTGAACAGCATTGTTCCCAACAGTAAGTCTGCCTTTTTACCGGCAATATCAAACAAGTGAGCTCTCACTAACCGAGAGATGAACTCGAAGATGATCGCGATAAAAACGCCAATCCCCAGCGACCATAAAGTTACATAAGCCTGAGTAGGTACTACCCGGTCATAGACGTTCATGGTGAAAAAAGTTGAGGCCAAAGTCAGGATGTTAGCCAACAAAGCTGCCATTGCCGCACTGGCGAAGTAGTGGCGGTAACGCCACAGAGTGGAAAACAGCCAATGCCCTTCTTTATTGGGTTCCGGCAAACAATCGTTACTGCGTTCATCAAGTTTAGGTTTTGGATTGCACAGCAAGGCATAACCGGAATACATTGCTTCCAAAGCACGAGCAGACAGAGTGACTTCTCCACCGTTTTCAGGTAAGACTACCCGATAGGATGAAGTCCCCCCTTTGTCACTAATTCTTTCAATAACAATGCAATGGCTACCATCTTTACGAGTAAGAACCACCGGGAACAGATAAGAGAATAATTGCCCTAAATCCCGCTCTACCCAAGCAGCGCCCATACCTATCTGACCCAGCATGCGTAGGGCAAGTTGGGAAGTAAGCTTTGGCTCTTTTGGCAACCCGGCATACAGTACCGCAGCACTGGCAGGTTTATTGTAGTAAGCGGCCAACCACTGAACGGACCAAAGTAAGCTATCGTCTTGAACGTCCATTGCGGGGGCAAAATCCTGGCTCATAGTTTTAGTTATTCCTGTTTTAGTAAATATTACTGCTACTGTTTTTTGATATTGTTAGTAAATCCCCTTAAAGTCGCCGATAACATAAAAAATTTATATATCAAATAGTTATATTTATTTTGACCAATATTTAAGTTGCAAAAGCCCTATACCAGTTAACAACCACTGAATATTATTTTTAATTAACGTCTAATCGCTTTAGGAACCAAACCGATTCAAATATTGAACCAGTTTGGTTATCCCTGTTTATGCTATTACTGAACGCTGTTGTCGATTTGAATCATAATATCAACCCGGCGATTAGCGCGGTTGCAGAGGTTACGTTCGTTGTTTGGCATGTCAGTGCAGTCAACCGTGAGGTTGCTATCGCCCTGACCGTCGGTGAACAATATTGTTGGCGAGACGCCGTAGGAGATCAGAATTTGCTTAACGGTTTCGGCACGTTGTAGTGACAGTTTTCGGTTGAATACGGAGTTACCAACCGGGTCAGCATGGCCTACTACGTTTATACGAGAACCAGCTGGCAATTTGTTAATGTTATTTGCTATCTTTTGCACAATTTCCACGCCGCCCACTTCGATATCCGATACTTTTTTACCGGCGAACCTGAACAGAGCATTTCCTAATGGCGTACCCTCGACATAATCACATGCACGTACTGTGGATGCACGATTGATAACCGTACCATTTTTATAACTGAACAGTTTACTTTCAGCCTGAGCACGAGTAACGGCAATTGGTGTTCCTATACTCGGCACGCGACTGGTTTCTATAAAATAGGTTTTACCCCCATTTAAACGAGCTAATGATCCGGGTGTTCTTTTACCGCTGTAACCTGGCGCATCATCCATATAGGATTCAATGACATGTTTGCCAGGCTCCACACAGAACACGGTGAATTCACCGTCTTTTAATGCACCCTGAAACTCACGATCCACATAAACGTTAGAAACACCTACACCTGCATCACCAGATGAGCGGTAAAACACCACCTGAGCCAAACTTTCACTCACTCTGGATACTGACACATACTGACTACCTGTATGTGTCAGCACTACTGGAGCCGCTGGTGTTTCCCCCCCCTTCAGTTGAACTGATATCCATTACATCATTCACTGGTACGTTAGTGGCGGCTACATTGAAAGTTAGTAAAGCAGGAACCAGTCCCATCATAGAAGTACGCAATAGCGTTGTCAGCTTATTCACTTCAGACCTCTTGTTTTCCCTAAACATATTTACTCCCGGTTTATTCAGTTATTGGTAAATTAAGCAGTGTTCCGAAAGGACTGCCTTACGGCAGTCCTTCGGTTAAACCATTACAGAATGACCGGATTCACCGTATTCTCGACCAGCACCTCGACTCCTGAGGTGCCCATGGTCCAGACGTTATAAGTGTTTCCTTGATACTGGTAATTGCTTTGCGACATGGTCCACTGACCGTCAGCACCTTCTAACTGCAGGATGCTACCGGCTTCGCCGTTAACCACAATCGCTTTATTGCCACTGTTAATTGCCAATTCTTCTGAGCCCAGGCGCAGGACATCCTCCAACGATACGTTCATGGTGTTATGACCATTACCCATATCGAAGATCTCTATTGAGTTCAGCTTGTCTTTCAATGCACTCAGGTCGAATAGATCGCCTTTGGTATCCAGAACCAGAGTATCGATACCCGCGTCGCCTGAAATTGAGGAAAAGTCTGTAGAGATAACCTTGATAGTGTCATTACCGTCACCACCTTTGACCTGATCATCTTTACTGATGCCAATAAAGGTGTCATTGCCCAGACCACCCAACAGAATGTCTTCCTGTTCAGTACCGAACATGATGTCGTTACCGGCAGTAAACATTTGCGTAATAGCCTGGAATTCGCTGGTTGTAGCGGACATTTTTACAGTACTACCGTTATCCACTTCTAATTGATGGTTAGCCAGCAATGTCACCAGATCGGTCTGTACACCTTTCAATGTGAGTAGTAATTCGAAGCCGTAAGCGCTGCCATTACCGTCACGGTCAATATAAATCAGAGTATCGCTACCAGAGACTTCTACTTTCAGATAATTCGCGATGGTTTCACCCACCTCCATCGTCGCCACACCGTTGATCCACTTGGCTCCACCACCGAAGGTGTAGCCAGTCAGCATTTCACTAACGTCGATACGGTCAGCATTTGGCGTCGCTTCCCTGGCCCCCAGCGCAAAGCCGTTCACCACATCGCTACCGTTACCACCGCGGTTATCACCTGTTGAACCTGACTGTGGTTTGTACAACAGAGTGTCGCGACCACCATTAACCAAATTGAAAGTATCGTTACCCGCACGACCTTCGAACACGTTATCACCTTTGTCATCAGTGAAGGTGTCGTTACCGGCGCCGCCGGCAATACCCTCAATGTTTTTCATGGTGATAGTGTTCCAGCCGGTGTACTGAGAACCCTTGTTCATCATATTGATGGTCAGGTTAGTATTGCCCGCCAGCTTAAAGTCAACGATATCCATACCACCAGTCTCTGTCCAGGTCTGATAGCTAGACATTTCAGTAGTACCACCGCCGCCTTCATAGACTTTGGTTCCCTGAGTCGCGATAAAGGTATCGTTATAGCCGGTTCCCACCACGCCGGAACCAATGGTATTGGCAGAGTTAGAACCAGATTCAGCAGTCAGGATCAGTGCTTCGTTAGCTGCACCGGCCTTTATGTTGCCCCAGCCCAAATTGACATTTTCAATAGTGTTAGTACCCACCTGACTTACGCTGCCCACATCCTGCGAAGCACCATTCACGTTGCGTAACAGCACAACACTATAGGTTTCGTTTGGATTCAGGCCGTAGAAGTCCACCACGCTGGTACTGTCATTGACTTGGTTACCGGACTGAAGATTGATGACTTGAGTTGCGACGACTTTACCAGTGGAGTCTATCAACTGTACGGTATTACCATAGAAGATAGTCACGCCCTGTTCATCCACGATACGCAAATGCAAACTGGTTCCGTCGGCTATCACCGTATTGTTTTTTACATAAGTTGTCTGACCTTTCGAAGTAAAGACCAACAGGTCTTTCGCTCCATCGTAATCCAAATCGACACTCAACATACCGGTGACAGGATTATTAGTAACGACACCCGCAGCAGAGATTGAACCTTTAAAGTTCAAACGGTTGGCCGAGTCTAAACCAAACTCAGTACTGCCGCTCTTTGTCTGCAAATAAGTAGTACTGAAGTTCACCGAACTACCGCTGGTGGTGTTGGTATACAGGTTAATGGAGCCGCCAATATTAACGTCGTTTAAGTTATTGTAACCAATCATCGGTGCTTCAATGACATCCATCTTGCCATCGCCGTTCCAGTCAACTGCAACCGAAGCACCACCCAGCATATTATCGTTAAACTGATAATAACCAGAACCTACAGCCGAACCGATACCATCATTGTTCGGGTCGACCATGTTCAGCTTACCGGCTCCATCGTTAAAGTAAATTCGGCTATTTCTGGCATCAGCGACGTTATACCCCCCCGCATTACTACCCTGGAATAGGTCCATATAACCATCGCCGTTATAATCAGCCCAGGTCATAGAAGCGGCATTCGCTACGCTTGGATCACTCCAATAATTGAAAAATAAACCTTCGATTATTTGTGTAGTATTAACTTTGCCATCACCGCTATTAGTCGCAACGACGAGTCTATAAGAGTTAGTACTGTTTACCGTATTACTACCATCTGCTGATCCAACTTTGCTAGAGCCGGCTTCACCGTGGAACACGATATCCACCGCTCCGTCGTTATTTAAATCGATACCGGAGAGTGATTTACCAAAAGTACTATTGTTAGTATTTTTCCCACCGTTAGCTGTGGAATTGGTATACCACGTGTCTTTAGCAAAAACCCCTCCCTCATTCATAACAATTTGAGAGTTCGTGCCTGCAACAGCATTAGCATCATCTGGAGTTTGATCGCCTACCAGGAAATCAACATAACCATCGCCTTTCAGGTCGATGGCAGCAACACCACCGTACCAGCTATAGGTGTTAGCTAATCCGTCCATTTGCTTGGCGGTATAAGTGCCGTCGCCATTATTAATAAACATTTGCTGACCGTTAGAGTAACGACTGTCCACACCCAGGATGTCCATATGACCATCACGGTTGAAGTCAACGAACGTGGCATTCTGCACCATGTTCATATTGTCATTACCATAACCTGCCCCGCCGGTGTTTGGCGTCAGTATCGTTTTATTAAACTGACCAATGGTACTGTTACTGGTTGCATTACTATCAAGTACCACTTGGTTACTAAAGATCTGCCAGCCACCTTTGTTGTTCATACCAAAAGTAGTCGCTTTATTGTTACCATCAGTGCCACCCGCATCAATAATAACTTCTGGTGTAGGTGCAATGGTCAATTCATTAGCGGTTTTATCCGTAGTACCACCTAATGAGCTAACAATGCGTACGTCAACATCATAGGTTCTGTTTGCTGTCAGTGCATCACTGTCAGGGATCTGTACATACCAGGTCAGGTTGACAGTATCGACAACCACCGCACCGGTTAAGGAGCTATAGGTCTTACCGTTAACGGTGACTGTCATGTGCGAACCCAACTCTAGCGTGTATGGGATACGCCCACTAATGATTGGCGTAGTATCCAGTGTGGTATCACTGTTAATTTCCACAATGCTCGTCATGGCAAAATCAGCCGACGGCGTACTAATAGTGCCGACTTTATTCGTTACTGCTGCAACATAGTTATGTGTATTACCACCCACTAACGATCCTGGTGGAATATCAAACTGCCAGCGGGTGTTATCCAACATAGTGGCTTCGCCCAGTGCAGTCAGTACGCCATTAGTCCCTTTTTCGTAGATTACTACTTTGTCATTAGCACCCAATGTGCCAGTAATGAAACCGTTTAATCTTGGTATGCTGTCATCCGTGTAAGAACCGGACGGCAGATTACCTGTGATTGGGCCTACGTCATCGGTCATGTTACTGATAGTGGCTGTTGCCGTTGGTATGGTGGTATCGATAAGCAGTCCAAACTCTGGCGTTGGCACAGTTTTGTTTCCTGCTGCATCCATTTCAACCACAGTGAACTTGTAGTTACCATCCGCTAAGGCATTTGCCAGCTCGTGAGACCATTCACGGTTAACATCTACCGTGGTGCGGCCCACTTCACGCGTTATGCCACTTCCATCAGTTGCATAGATGATAACTGTATTGCCTACTTCATTAGCCGTACCCTTGAACTCTGGACGACTATCGTCGGTGCCACTACCAGAAACCAGATTTCCAGTGATATTACCCACGTTATCAAGCACATTAAGCAGTTTTAGATTCTCACCTGCCGGCCCCTGAGTATCGATATTCAGCGTAAAGTCAGATGTTGGGTTACTCTTATTACCTGCAATATCAGAAGCAATAACATAGTAGTCATGTCGACCATCTGCCTGTGATGGTAACTCATAGCTCCACTTGCCCTGCTCGTTAACCAATACACTACCCAATACTTTGTCATTTTCATCATAGATAGTGACAATGCTGCCTTTCTCAGCGGTACCGCTCAAGGTTGGCGTATTATCGTCAGTGTAATCACCGGTTTTCAGGTCGCCAGTAATATCGCCAGCATTATCCAGAGCTTTATCAATAGTTGGCGCACTTGGCGCAACATTATCAATAGTAAAGGAAAATTCCGGACTCATTGGTGTTACATTGCCTGACAGATCTTTCGCTGTCACCGTGACGGTGTGCGTACCCTGCCCCAGATCCGTAGTTGGAGTAAAGCTCCAGCTACCATCAGCTTTCACTGTTGTCGTACCTTGATTTACACCATCAATATAAACAGTAATTATGCTACCTGGCTTACTGCTGGTACCCACAATTTCTGGGCGTAGGTCATCAGTAATACCATTCGCCTGAATATTGCCAGTAACTGCACCAACATCATCAATCAGTTTCTCAATAGCAACGCTCAACGTGCTGGTATCAATGATAATATTGACTACGGAACTCGGATCGCCCACGTTACCGGCTTTGTCAGTAACAGTCGTAGTGAATTTATAATTACCATCCGGCAAGTCAGTATTTGGTGTAAATGACCAAGTTCCACCTGCACTCACAGTAGTAGAACCAATCGCTACGCCATTGTTATAAATGGTGACAGTACTACCCGCCTCAGCTTTTCCACTGAAAGTTGGTGTCGCATCATCAGTAGTATCACCATGTTTAAGTTCGCCTTGATAAGCACCGGCATTATCAGTAATTATCAGGCTTTCTACTGGACTTGGTACTTTAGTGTCCACTTCCAGTACAAACACATCGCTTGGATCACTGACCTGACCGATTGGTGAAGTAGCAGTAAAAGTAATGTTGTGTGTGCCATCTTTCAGTGCCGTTGGTGACTCAAAACTCCACTTACCACTACTATCCGCAGTTGTACTACCCAGTAACGTTGAACCGTCATACACTCTGATAACACAATCAGCCGATGCAGAGCCCACAAATGTTGGTTTAGTATCATCCGTAACATCACCACTCTTCAGCTCACCAGTCACAATACCCACATCATCAATAACTTTTTCTAATGTAGGAACAACGGCTGGCGTACCATCTAAAGTCACGGTGTAGGAGTTACTTGGTCCAACTTCGTTACCGACCGGATCTCGCTCTTTAGCAGTAAATTTATTACTGCCTTCTGCCAGTGTATTTACTGGGCGCAAGCTCCAGGTACCATTACTTTGAACCGTGGTCGTACCCAACAACACATTAGCCCCTGACTCATGGGAAACATAAACATAGATAGTATTCCCTGCAGTACCTGTGCCATTGATGGTTGGACGACTATCATCAGTAAAGCTACCATCTTTCACATTACCAGTGACTGCCCCCACCTGATCGTCCACTCCAGTAATCTTCAACGCATCTGGATCCGGACCGGTAAAGTCCATATTCAGCACAAAATCAGCCGACGACAGACTGGTGTTACCCGCTTTATCCGTGGAGGTCACATGGAACTTATGCTCCCCTTCCACCAACGGTGAGGTTGGGGTAAAGGTCCACTGGCCGGTGGTGTCATCCGCCACCACCGAACCTAACAGCGTATCGCCGTCGTACACCTTAACCGTACTGCCCTTCTCCGCCTTGCCCGTCAGGGTTGGCGTCGGATCGTCGGTCGCACCGCCATTATTCAGGTTACCCTGAACGGTCCCCACGTCGTCCTTCGCCGACTCAATGGTTGGCTGAGTTGGCGTTACCGTATCGATAGTAAACTCAAACGCCGAACTCGGTTCGGTGGTGTTACCGGACAGATCGGTGGCCGTGACGGTAATGCTGTGCTTGCCCTGGCCCAGATCGGAAGGCGGCGTGAAGCTCCAGCTCTTGTCCGCATTCACGGTGGTGGAGCCCAGCAGGGTGGCACCGTCGTACACCTTGATGATGCTGCCCGGCTTACCGGTACCCACGATTTCCGGACGCGTATCATCGGTCACGCCATTTGGTGAGATATTGCCGGTAATCTCACCGACGTTATCCACCACTTTATCCAGGCTGACCTCCTGACCGGAGGTATCCACCTTGATGTTCACCACCGGCGTGGCGGCGCCGGTGTTACCCGCCTTATCCGTCACCGTGGTGGTAAACTTGTAATCGCCGTCCGGCAGTGATGAACTTGGGGTAAAGCTCCAGCTGCCGTCCGCAGCCACTTTGGCTGTCCCCAGCAGGTTACCGTCGCTGTAGATGGAGACCGTACTGCCCGCTTCCGCCTTGCCGCTGAAGGTCGGGGTGGCATCATCAGTCACATCGCCGTCTTTCAGCGCCCCCTGCTTGCTGCCCACGTTATCGCTGATCAATAGGTTTTCCGCTGCACTTGGTGCAGCAGTATCAATTTCAAAATTCCAGTTACCTGTCGGTTCACTAACCTGACCTACCGGGCTGGTAGCCGTTACGGTAATATTGTATTTACCGTCAGCCAATGCAGTATTCGGCGTAAACGTCCAGTTACCTTTGCTATCTACCTGAGCAGAACCAATCACGGTATTATTGTTGTAGATAGTCACAATACCATTAGCCACCGCGGTACCGCTGATGGTTGGTTTGTTGTCATCGGTCACCTCACCTTTTTGCAGTGCGCCAGTGATGGTGCCTACATTGTCTTCTACCATTTCAATCACCGGAGGTAGAGGTCTGGAGTTATCGATAACAATCGCGTACGGTGCGCTTGGATCGGTGGTATTACCTACCGGATCCATTTCCACTGCGGTAAACTCATTAGCGCCTTTCGCCAGTGGTGAAGCTGGTTGCAGGCTCCACTTACCATTTCCATCAACTGTTGCACGGCCGATTTCACGCTCGCCGGAACCGTCTTTCACATAAACGATAATGGTGTCGCCCGCGGTACCGGTACCGCTGATGGTTGGACGGGTATCATCGGTGGTTTCACCTGCTTTCACGTTCCCGGTATAGGCACCGACCCGATCGTCTACGCCAGTAATGGACAGGCTATTGCTGTTCGGACCGGTATAGTCGGTGGTCAACAGGAAGTCGGCCGAAGGTTGACTGACGTTACCCGCTGCATCGGTAGCAGTCACATGGAACTTGTGCCCACCTTCGCTGATTGGAGTAGATGGCGTAAAGCCCCACTCGCCGGTGATGCTGTTTGCTGTCACCGAACCCAGTACTTTACTTCCATCATAGATAGTAACCAGACTGCCTTTCTCTGCCGTACCTTTCAGCGTTGGCGTGGAGTCATCGGTCATGCTGCCGCTGGCTAACGAACCTTGTTTGCTGCCCACGTCATCAAAGGCAGAATCGATGGTTGGCATATTTGGTGCGGTGGTATCAATAGTGAAGTCAAACGCCGCCGTTGGTCCGGTCAGGTTGCCCGCTTTATCGGTCATAGTGACCGTAATGCTGTGAGCACCTTCTTTCAGATCGGTGGATGGCGTGAAGCTCCAGCTACCGTTGGCTTTAACCGTAGTTTCACCCAGCAGGGTTGAACCGTCGTAGACCTTGATGGTTGCCCCTGGCTTACCCTGACCGGTGATTTCCGGTTTGGTATCGTCAGTCGCGCCATTGGCAGAGATATTGCCAGTAACGGTACCTACATCGTCGATTAACGCAACAATGCTGACCGGATGAGTAGATGTATCAACCGTCAATGTCAGGCCCGGACCGTCCGGATTAATGTTACCCGCTTTGTCAGTAACGGTAGTGGTAAAGTTGTACACACCATCAGCCAGTGCTGAATCCGGGGTAAATGTCCACTTACCTTCGCCGTCGACCTTCGCGGTACCCAGCACTTTACCATCCGCATAGATAGTGACGGTGCTGCCCGCTTCTGCTTTACCACTGAAGGTCAGCGTGTTGTCATCCGTGGTATCACCATCTTTCAGTGGTCCCTGATAATCGCCAACGTTGTCTTTCACCGTCAGATTTTGCACAGACTCAGGGGCTTTGCTATCCACTTCAAAGTTGAAGATACCGGTCTTATCACTGGTTTGCCCTACAGGACTGGTGGCTGTCGCAGTAATGTTGTGCTTGCCGTCTGCCAGTGCGGTATCCGGAGTAAATGTCCAGACGCCTTTGCTATCAGCCGTTGCCGTACCTAACAGAGTGGCACCATCGTAAATACGGATGGTGTAGCCCGCTTCGGCGGTACCGGTGATGGTTGGTTTGTTGTCATCTGTCACATCACCTTTCTGCAATGGACCGACCACATCACCCACATTATCCAGTACGTTCACAATCACCGGCTCACTTGGACGAGAAACGTCCAGTGTCACGGTGTACTGATTACTTGGGTCAGTTTTGTTGCCTGCAGGATCCATTTCAACCGCAGTAAACTGATTGCTACCCGGCAGTAATGGGGTTTCTGGTTGAATGCTCCACTTACCGTCAGAACCGACAGTACCGCGACCAATTTCATGGTTGCCGGTGCCATCATTCACATACAGAATAATAGTATCGCCAGCGGTACCGGTACCACTGATAACCGGACGGCTGTCATCGGTAGCACCACCATTGGTGATATTACCGGTGATTTCACCGTAGTTATCCATCACGCCGGAAATAGACAAATTAGCTGAATTTGGTGCTGTAGTATCTACAATAAACTCAAAACCATCAGAAGGCTCACTGGTATTACCCGCTTCATCAGTTTCAGTCACAATAATATTGTGACTACCTTCTCCCAATTCGGTTTCTGGTGTATAGCTCCATGCGCCATTTTCATCAACGATAACGGTACCAATAACTTTGTCACCATCTTTAATAGTAATGGTGTTACCCGGTTCACCTTCTCCAGTAAAGGTTGGTGTCGTATCATCAGTTGCACCGCCAGGCTTGATTGGGCCAGTAATTCCCCCGGCGTTATCAGTTACACTACCTAAATCAGGTTTGGATGGCGGCGTGGTATCTACGACAAAATCAATCGATTCAGATGGCTCACTGCTGTTACCGGCTTCGTCGGTTTCAGTGATCACTATACTGTGGTTACCTTCACCCAGTTCTTCCTCTGGCGTGAAAGTCCAGTTACCATTTTCATCAACAACAGCAGTACCAATCACTTCACCGTTATCGGTGATGGTGATGGTGCTGCCCGGTTCACCTTTACCGTTAAATTCCGGTTTGGTTTCGTCAGTTTTGTCACCTGGATTGATCGGGCCGGTTTTATCACCAGTGTTATCGATAACACTACCTACGTCTGGCTTTGCTGGCGAAATAGTATCGATAATAAAGTCACGAGAATCTGATGGAGCGCTGACGTTACCAACTTTATCCTCTTGAATATAAGTAATGCTGTGATTGCCATCAGATAAATCAGAGTCTGGCGTAAAGCTCCAGGTACCATCATCCCCTACGATAACGCGACCAATCTCTTTGCCGCCACTACGGCTTGTACTATCACTATTATCATAAATAATAATTGTGTTACCGGCCTCCCCCCAGCCTTTAAATTCAGGTCTGGTGTCATCGGTGACATCACCATTATTAATAAGTCCGGTCTTTCCCCCCACATCATCATAGGCTTCAAGGCGCGGTGGTTTATCTGGCGCACTCGTATCAATGTCAAAATCGAAAGTTGGAGAAGTCACGCTGGTATTTCCAGCTTTATCCGTTTCCGTGATGGTAATCTGGTAATGACCATCGACCAGATCGTTTGTTGGCATCCAGCTCCAGGTTCCATCATCACGAATAGTCGTTTTACCCGCTTCTTTACCATCAATGAAAATAGTGATTGTACTACCCACCTCCCCCTTACCCGTAAATTCAGGGCGAGCATCATCCGTCGTTGCACCGTTAGCAATGACGCCAGTAGACCCACCTACGTCATCCAAGACCTCAAACAGAGGTTTGTTGGGTGCTACGGTATCTACAATAAAAGTAAAATCATCAGATTGGCTACTGGTCTGCCCCTCAGTATTAGTCTGGGTGATCGTAATAGTGTGGGAACCGTCAGTTAATGCGGTTTCTGGCATGAAACTCCAGTTACCATCAGATCCAACAACAACAGAACCAATTACAGTGCCATTATCATAGATAGTAATGATATTTCCGGCTTCACCGGCACCATAAATGATTGGTTTAGTTTCATCAGTCGTTGAGCCATATGTAATTGAACCGGTCACATCACCGGTCATATCTGTTGCGCCACTTAACTCTGGTTCTGAAGCAGGTTGTGGTGATGGCGTTGATTTATCATCTTTGTTATGTTCATAAATGGCATTACCAATAACACCACCGAGAACAGCCGCTCCCAGAAACCAGGGCCACAAAGCTAGCAAGCCAAAATCATTGGTTTCCGTATTTTCAAACAAATAGGCTCCATCACCCATTGGCATTCCGCCAAGAGCAACCGGGGCAAAGCTACCATCATTAAACAGGTAACCATCACCTAAACCTGAACCGTCCGTGATTACATAAGCATAAACCTGACCATCTTCTGCCATACCTAACAGCGGGGCGTTATCGCCAGATACATAGTAATCTTCAATAACAATAGCGGGAGAGGTATCACCTTCCAGAATCACATACAGATCATCCCCGTTACGTTGAAGCGTCACATTCTCTGGAGCAAAATTGTCACTCGAATTCTTAAGAAGGTATTTTGTGTTTGGCTGAATTTTTATTTTGACTGGTTTTTCTGAACTCAGAAGAACAATCTGAGAAGTACCACTTCCTGAATTAACCAATAGGCTGGCATTCGTATTCATAGTCGAATAACTCCTTGTATCTTTAATTTCCCCTATGGGATATCCCGCTAGGTATATATAGTTTTATGCTTAACTTAACTCTTCTTTAAAGAGGGATGTAACGCCTAACCTTTTTCGCTATATCCCGCACTAAAAATTCTCAAAACCCGCATTTTTTCGCGCTCATGCATCTTAGTCATTTCCCCATCATTTAGCGCACAATCAAACTCAAAAAAACAACCTTTTTGAATAATCAAAAAAACATCAAATATACAATTAAAGCATTAAGAATACTCTTTAAAAATAATCATAATTTATTGTTTTTTATAAAAAATAAATAAATCGTTGGAAAAAAATCATCAAAATCACATTTAAATCTTCATGAAACACATAAAAAACACGTTAAATAATTAAACAAAAAATTATTAGCAACAAAGGCAATGTAAAGACATTTTCCTGCCACATTGTAAAGTAGTCTTGTTTATTTTTGCCATCAAAATATTTAATAGTGATTATTATTTGAAATAATAATTATCATTGAATATTGAGTTAAATATAAAAAAATAATTCAAATGAGTTATTAAAAAAACAAATGCAACCCGTTTAACTTAAAAAATAGTCAGATTTACTTTTATATAACCGACAAATTCTACAGCTATGAAAATCACTACTGGCAGGAACTACTCATAATTAATTAGAAGCAGTTTAGCGACAAAGATCGCAATTAGAATAATTAATTCGCAGATGAGACGAGAAGGTAAATATATTGCAGAGTAAAGAAAAAAATTATTTTCTAAAATTCAGCATCCAAACTATTTACTGCGAGAAAACTTACTATCAATTTGATTTAGAATAAAAAATTGAATGGTTGGATAGTCACAAAATATCTCAGCTATAGTGATCATAACAGCACAAATTATCGGAACATCTTCAGTTTGAGGGATAAACGATCATCACCTTTACAGTAAATGGTTTAAGAATGACAAAAAAAACCCGCGAATAATGAAATCCGCGGGTTTTTATTTATTCAATAATCAACTATCAGCAGTAACCATAACCCATCAGACGTTGATAACGGCGATCCTGTAAAGATTCTGTATCCAGCTCATCCAGTTCAGATAAGTCGGACAGCAATTTAGCCTTCAGCGATGCAGCCATTGCTTCCGGATTACGGTGTGCGCCACCTAAAGGCTCTGGTACCACAGCATCAATCAAGCCCAACTCTTTCAGACGCGAGGCGATAATACCCATAGCTTCAGCCGCCAGAGGTGCTTTATCTGCGCTCTTCCACAGAATAGAGGCACAGCCTTCCGGTGAAATAACCGAATAGGTGCTGTATTGCAGCATATTCACTTTATCACCAACACCGATAGCCAATGCACCACCGGAACCGCCTTCACCGATAACGGTACAAATGACCGGCACTTTCAGGCGAGACATTTCACGTAAGTTACGGGCAATCGCTTCTGACTGACCGCGTTCTTCTGCACCTACGCCCGGATAAGCGCCCGGAGTATCAATAAAAGTGATAATTGGCAGCTTGAAACGCTCGGCCATTTCCATCAGGCGCAATGCTTTGCGATACCCTTCCGGTGCCGGCATACCGAAGTTACGGCGAATTTTTTCTTTGGTTTCACGGCCTTTCTGATGACCAATGATCATCACCGGACGACCGTCCAGACGCGCTATACCACCAACGATAGCTTTGTCGTCGGCATAAGCACGGTCGCCTGCTAACTCATCAAAGTCGGTAAAAATATGCTGAATATAATCCAGGGTATAAGGCCTGCGTGGGTGGCGGGCAAGTTGTGCAATCTGCCAAGCTCCAAGTTCAGAGAAAATTTTATTAGTCAGTTCAAGGCTTTTCTCATGCAGACGCTTAACCTCTTCATCAAGGTTAATATCCAATTTTTCGTCTTGAAGACTGATTGCCTTCAGCGAATCAATTTTCGCTTCCAACTCAGCAATCGGTTGTTCAAAATCCAGAAAATTCAGACTCATAGCATTCCTATTTTAGTCAAATTCCAATTCTACCTGAGCATTACCCACAAGCGTTCTCAGATCTATCAGCAAACGTTCGGTTGGCGTTATCCGCCATGCTGTACCAAATTTAAGCCGCGCCCGGGCATCTTCCCGTTGGTAATACAGATGTACTGGAATCGTCCCCGATCGATGGGGTTCCAGCGATTCACGAAGACGGTTTAAAAGCTGGTCATCAATTTGCCTGTCCATCAACGAGATGGCAAGCCCGCGAGCGTATTTTTCCCGCGCTTCACTGATGTCCATTAATTCGCGGACCATCATTTTAAGCCCGCCGCTAAAATCATCAAAGCTGACCTGTCCGGTCGCTATCAGGATTCGATCTTTTTCCAGCAAATGCTGGTACTTTTCAAGTGCCTCAGAGAATAGCATGACTTCAAGGCGACCGGAACGATCATCCAACGTACAAATACCAATTCTGTTACCACGCTTGGTGGTCATCACTCTGGCAGCTACCACTAAACCAACGGCAACAATGGTTTTACCACGTTCTGTCGGATGCATATCTTTCAGACGAATGCCGCCAGTATAGCGTTCTAACTCTTTCAAATATTGCGTGATAGGGTGCCCGGTAAGATAGAGGCCTAACGTGTCACGTTCACCATCTAATATTACCTGTTCAGGCCATGGTGCCACATTAGCATAGGCTTTCTCAACATGCTCGGGTTCTTCTGCTAACACACCAAACATATCGGCCTGCCCCAACGCCTCCGCTTTGGCATGCTGGTCTGCGGCCTTCATCGCCTCACCCAAAGAGTGCATCAGCGCTGCGCGGTGTGGCCCCAATCGGTCAAATGCACCCGCCATTATCAGCTTTTCCAGCACCCGCTTATTCAAGCGCTTGGTGTCAGAACGGGCACACAGGTCAAACAACTCTTTAAAGTAGCCGCCCTGATTCCGTGCTTCAATTATAGCTTCTATTGGACCTTCGCCTACGCCTTTAATTGCACCAATACCGTAAACTATTTCACCATCATCATTAACATGGAAATGGTACAGACCACTATTGATATCCGGCGGCAGCACCTTTAGGCCCATACGCAGGCATTCATCCACCAAACCCACCACCTTCTCGGTGTTATCCATATCGGCAGTCATTACCGCCGCCATAAATTCAGCCGGATAGTGAGCCTTCAACCACAGTGTCTGATAAGAAACCAGCGCATAAGCCGCGGAGTGAGATTTGTTAAAACCATAACCGGCGAACTTTTCTACCAGGTCAAAGATTTTCATCGACAGCTCGCCGTCAATGCCCATCCGCTCTGCGCCCTCTTTAAATACCGAACGCTGTTTGGCCATCTCCTCCGGTTTTTTCTTACCCATTGCACGACGCAGCATATCCGCGCCACCCAGGGTATAACCCGCCAGCACCTGAGCAATCTGCATAACCTGTTCCTGATACAGGATAATGCCATAAGTTGGCTCAAGTACCGGTTTCAGAGATTCGTGCTGCCACTGAATATCAGGATAGGAAATCGCTTCACGCCCGTGCTTACGGTCAATAAAGTTATCTACCATGCCCGACTGCAATGGCCCCGGACGGAACAGCGCTACCAGAGCGATCATATCTTCAAAGCAGTCGGGTTTCAGGCGCTTAATCAGGTCTTTCATGCCGCGGGATTCAAGCTGGAATACCGCGGTAGTTTCTGACCGTTGCAGCATGTCGAAACTTTTTTGGTCAGCCAGTGGAATAGCGCTGATATCAATAGGTTCCTGACCCGCTTTGGCCCGACGCGCATTAATCATGCCCAACGCCCAGTCAATAATGGTCAGGGTACGCAGCCCCAGGAAGTCAAACTTCACCAGACCCGCATATTCCACATCGTTTTTATCAAACTGAGTAACCGGGAATTGCCCTTCCGCATCGCAGTATAGCGGTGCGAAATCGGTGATTTTGGTTGGAGAAATAACAACACCACCGGCATGTTTACCGGCGTTACGGGTTACACCCTCCAACTGGCGCGCCATATCGATTAGCGCTTTAACTTCTTCATCTGCTTCGTACAGTTCAGGTAATTGTGGCTCTGCAGCAAACGCTTTTTCCAGCGTCATGCCCGGGTCCATCGGAATCAGTTTTGATATACGATCGACAAAGCCATAAGGATGCCCCAATACCCTGCCTACATCGCGAATAACCGCTTTTGCCGCCATGGTACCGAAGGTAATAATTTGTGATACCGCATCCCGTCCATACATTTCAGAAACGTGGTCAATCACCCGATCTCGTTTCTCCATACAGAAGTCAACGTCGAAGTCAGGCATAGAGACCCGCTCCGGGTTAAGGAAGCGTTCGAACAGCAGGTCAAATTCCAGCGGATCCAGATCGGTGATTCCCAACGCATAGGCCACTAAAGAACCCGCACCAGAACCTCGCCCCGGTCCAACAGGCACATCGTTATCTTTGGACCACTGGATAAACTCCATCACGATCAGGAAGTAACCGGGGAATCCCATCTGGTTAATCACCTGTAGCTCAATATCCAGACGCTCATCATATTCAGGGCGTCGCTCCGCTCTGATAGCGGGATCGGGATATAAAAACGCCAGGCGTTTTTCCAGCCCCTCTTTAGAGCGGGCAACCAGGAAATCCTCGGTGGTCATCTCACCGGTTGGGAACTGCGGCAGGAAATACTCACCTAAACGGATTGTCACGTTACAGCGTTTAGCAATCTCAACGCTATTTATCAACGCTTCGGGTAGATCGGAGAAGAGTTCACACATCTCCTCTTCACTGCGCAGATATTGCTGAGCACTGTATTTCTTCGGTCGTTTAGGGTCGTCCAGCGTAAAGCCATCATGAATGGCTACCCGAATTTCATGGGCATCAAAATCAGAGACATCAATGAATTTAACATCGTTCGTGGCAACAACCGGAATGCCCTCCCGGGTAGCCAGCTCAACAGCGGCGTGAAGATAAACCTCTTCTTCATCTCGTTCGGTTCGGACCAACTCCAGATAGTAGTTATCCGGGAAGTGAGTGCGATAAAACTGTAAGCATTCATCAACCAGATGTTGATTACCACGTAACAGCGACTGCCCCACATCACCAAAACGCGCACCGGAAAGCAGAATCAGACCATTTTTATATTCAACCAGCCAGTCACGATCGATAACCGGACCACCCTGAACATAGCCCCGCTGATACGCTTTAGAAATCAACATAGTCAGGTTCTGATAGCCTTCGTTATTGGCTGCCAGAACGGTGAGTTCCGTTAACTCATCGCCTAAGGTTTCACTTTGTACCCGAAAATCAGCACCGATAATGGGTTTAATACCGACCCCATGTGCAGAACCATAAAACTTCACCAGCCCACACAGGTTAGTAAAGTCGGTAATTGCCATCGCGGGCATACCCAGGGTCGCCACCTTTTTCACCAACGGGCCCACTTTGGCTAATCCATCAATCATGGAAAAGTCACTGTGAATACGAAGATGAATAAAACGAGGTTCAGCCATATCAAATACCAGCTATCAGATTACAAACATTATCAGGATACATCAGAAAAATCATAGCAGACTTATTCCAGCCCTAAAGCACGTCTGACCGGCGCAAAGCTGCGACGATAATCTTCTGTCGCACCATGTTCCGCTAACTTCTCCAGATGCAGGGCTGTAGGATACCCTTTATGTTGAGCAAATCCATACTGTGGAAAACGTAAATTCAGCTCGGTCATTTCACGGTCGCGGGTCACTTTAGCCAGTATGGATGCCGCACTGATTTCAGCTACCCGACTATCTCCCTTAACCACCGCCAGTGAAGACATGGGTAACTTAGGGCAACGGTTGCCGTCAATCAGCACAAAGTCGGGCTGAATATGCAGACCAGATACCGCACGTTGCATGGCTAACATAGTCGCATGCAGAATATTCAGTTGGTCGATCTCTTCTGGCTCCGCGCGCCCCAGACTCCAGCTCAACGCTTTATCTTTAATCTCGTCATACAAGGAGAGACGTTTTTTTTCGCTGAGTTTTTTTGAGTCAGCTAAACCGACAATCGGATTAGCCGGATCGAGAATGACAGCGGCAGTAACAACGGCACCCACTAATGGCCCGCGCCCAACCTCATCAACACCGGCAATTCGGTTTGCCACAGGATAAACAAAAGGATCGGTTATAATACTTTTTGCCATCGCAATTATTGCTCCTTGCCGTCAACCTGAGCAGGAAGATAACCCGCCAGTTCTAAAACCGCCTGCGCCGCCTGACGATCTGCATCGCAACGAATACTCTGATGCAATTCAGTGAAAGTCTGCTTCAGAGCCCGGGTATGGTCATTATTATTATTCAGTAAAGGCGTCAGTGATGCTGCCAGCTTCTCTGGCGTACAGTCATCTTGTAATAGTTCGGTAACTAATTCCCTGCCCGCCAACAGATTTGGCAGCGACACATAAGGCGTTTTAATCAGGCGTTTCGCCAACCAGAAAGTGAAAGGCTTCATGCGGTAACCAACCACCATTGGGCATTTGGCCAACATGCATTCCAGCGCAGCAGTACCTGAAGCCAGTAAGGCTGCATCACTGGCAACCATAGCGCTACGCGCCTGACCATCCAGTAATCTCACATTCAGATCGGGGGCCACTTCAGATTTAATTCGCTCAAATTGTTCACGCCGTTTGGCATTCACCAACGGCACCAACACTTCTAATTCAGGATATGTTTCTCTCAGCAGCATAGCGGTCTTCAGAAAATCAGCGCTGAGCATTTCCACTTCTGCATTACGACTACCCGGTAATAGGGCCAGACAGTGGACATTATCCGCAATACCCAGTTGTTCTCTGGCTGCATGGCGATCGGGAACCAGCGGCATCGCATCCGCCATGGTGTGGCCAATAAATCGACAGGGAACCTGATAGCGATCGTAGAAAGCTTTTTCAAACGGCAGAAAAGCCAGCACCAGATTCGTCGATCGACCGATTTTAAATACCCTATTCTGACGCCATGCCCATACTGATGGGCTGACATAGTGAATAGTTTTGATACCGCGCTGTTTTAAGCGGCCCTCAAGGGTGATATTAAAATCAGGCGCATCGATACCCACAAATACATCAGGCTTTAGCTCACTAAAACGCTGAGTCAACACTTTGCGGATTTTCAACAACCGGGGCAGGCGCTCCAGAACCTCTACCACGCCCATGACCGCCAGCTCTTCCATTTCAAACCAGGCTTCACAGCCTTCAGCTTGCATTAAGGGACCAGCTACGCCAACAAAGCGTGCATCGGGGTATTGGGATTTTAGAGCGCGAATCAGACCAGCACCAAGAATATCGCCGGAGGTTTCCCCGGCGACTAATCCAATGGTAAGAGGACGCGATGACATGATTTATCGAATGATGCCGCGTGTAGAGCGGCTAAAGAAATCAACAAACAGCTGAACCGCAGGCTGTTGTTTCGCCAGCTCTTCAATTTCTGGTTTCACTTCATCCAGCGTTTTACCACTACGATAAAGTAACTTATAGGCATTACGAATGGCATGCAGTGCATCTTTTTCAAAACCACGACGCTTCAGGCCTTCAATATTGACGCCAAACGGCGTGGCATGGTTACCCTGAGCGATAACGTAAGGAGGAACATCCTGAGCGACGCCAGAACAACCACCCACCATAACGTGAGCACCAATCACACAGAACTGGTGAATAGCCGTCATGCCACCAATAATAGCAAAGTCATCAATCTCAACGTGCCCTGCCAGAGTCGCATTATTCGCCAGAATACAGCGGTTACCAATTTGGCAATCGTGGGCGACGTGGGCATTGATCATTAACAGGTTATCACTACCGATTTTGGTTAAACCACCGCCTTGTACGGTACCCCGATGGATAGTCACGCTTTCACGGATACGGTTACGGTCACCAATCTCTACACGGGTAGGTTCACCGGCATATTTCAGATCCTGGTTTACTTCACCAACGGAAGTAAACTGATAAATCTGATTATCTGCACCAATCTTTGTGACGCCATTAACCACAACATGAGACTTGAGTACGGTGCCCGGCCCAATTTCAACCTGAGAACCAACCCAACAAAACGGGCCAATGTGAACATTAGCTCCGATGACCGCACCCTCTTCAACAATAGAAGTTGGGTGAATAAAGACGGTGTTATCAATCACAGTATTAAGACTCCCGACGACGAGCGCACATCATGTCAGCTTCACAAGCGATTTCGCCATCAACTTTAGCTACACCACGGAAACGTGCTACACCACGACGCTCTTTAATAAATTCAACCTCAAGGACCAACTGATCCCCGGGTAAAACAGGACGCTTAAAGCGAGCATTATCAACAGCGGCAAAATAGTAAAGCTCCCCTGGCTCTAAACGACCAAGGCTCTTAAACGCCAAAATGCCTGTTGCCTGGGCCATGGCTTCCAGAATAAGTACGCCCGGAAAAATCGGCTTACCGGGGAAGTGCCCCTGGAAGAAAGGTTCGTTTACAGAGACGTTCTTAATCGCTCTTAAAAATTTACCTTTATCAAAATCTAATACCCGGTCCACGAGCAAGAATGGATAACGATGAGGTAGTAAACTCAGTATCTCTTCAATATCCAGAGTACGATTGTCAGTAGTCAAAATGCTCATCCTGTCTTCAAAACTAAACTGATTGTATCAACAACACGGCCTGCTTTTAGTCTTGGGGACTATAAAACAGGCCGCGAATAAAATTATAAAAATTAATGGGATAACGACTGTTTTCTTAAACTTATATCAGCTATTTTCCATCAACTTTCCGTTCAACGGCTTTCAGGCGTTTACTCATGTCGTTAATATTTAACACCAGAGCCGCTGTCTTGCGCCACTCTTTATTGCTCTGAAGCGGAATCCCGGAAGAGTAAATCCCCGGTTCAGTGATGGGTCGCATCACCATTCCCATTCCGGTAACAACGGCCTTATCACATATTTCCATATGACCATTAATAACGCTGGCACCACCAATCTGGCAGTATTTGCCAATAGTCAGACTGCCCGCCATAATCACGCCGCCGGCGACTGCCGTATTGTCGCCAATTATCACGTTATGCGCAATCTGGCATTGGTTATCAATGATCACACCATTGCCAATAATCGTATCATCCAGCGCGCCACGATCGATAGTCGTGCAGGCACCAATTTCAACGTTATCACCAATTCTGACCGTCCCTAACTGAGGGATCTTAATCCAGTTTCCACGTTCATTCGCATAGCCAAAGCCATCTGCACCAATGACGGTTCCGGATTGAACTAAACCTCCTGAACCAATAACCACTTCATGATAAATAGTGACATTAGCCCATAAACGAGTACCTGTGCCTATACGTGCGTTTTTACCGATAAAACATCCGGCACCAATCACAACGTTATCACCCAGTACCGCCCCGCTTTCAATGACGGCATTTGCACCAATGGAAACCTTCTGCCCCAATGTAGCACTTTCAGCAATCACCGCAGTTGGCGCAATATCCCGGGCAGGAGAAGGGGTAGTATCCAGTAACTGAGCCATACGTGCGTAGCTGAGGTAAGGATTCTTCACAACTAACGCAGTCAAATGTGAACAGAAAGGAAGGTTTTCTTCGCTCAGCACCACTGCACTAGCCTCACAGGTCAAAAGCTGTTCCTGATAACGGCTATTAGACAGAAAAGTAATCTGTCCTTTTTTGGCAGATGTCATTGATGCAACACCGGTGATGACGATATCGCCATCACCGTGTATTTCTGCCCCCAAATGTTCTGCTAAATCAGCTAAACGAATGGAGTGCATAACTTATTTTACCTGCGCTAAAACTTTTTCAGTAATGTCGCTATCAGCATTTACATAGAATGCAGCATCTGCTTTAACAACAACTGAATAACCATCTTTTTCAGCAACAGTTTTCACTGCGTCCTGAACTTTAGCAACCAGTTTGTTCATTTCTTCAGCTTCACGACGACGGCTGTCCTGAGTAAAGGCAGCAGCTTTTTGCTGGAATGCCTTAATATCATTTTCCAGCTTGGTACGGTCGGCAGGCTTCATTGAACCACCGCTGGTTTGCAGTTTTTTCACTTTATCCTGAGCTGCTTTTTCTTCAGTTTGCAGCGCTGTAGCACGAGATTTGAACTCGCTTTCCAGCTTCTTAGCTACTGCATCACGCTCTGGCATCTTTTGTAAAATGCTCATCACGTCAACAACGGCAACTTTATCGGCCGCCTGAACGCCCGCTGAAGCAACCATAGCTAAACCTAAACCTGCAGCACATAACCACTTTTTCAATTTGAACTCCTTACTATAATTGCTATCGAGTTGAACTCGTTGTTTGTTACTACTTAACTCAGAACGATTACCAGGTGGTACCAATGTTGAACTGGAACTGTTCTGACCTATCTCCCTCATACTTCTCCAGTGGGTTAGCATAGGAGAACACGAGTGGACCCAGCGGAGACATCCACTGTAACGCCACACCTGCAGAAGTACGGATATTGCCTGCGTCACTATAATCAGGAATGCCTGCGGCTCTTGTTGCGTCGGTATTTTTCCAGTTGGTATCCCAAACGGTACCGGCATCAAAGAACACAGAGGTACGCAGAGAGTTAGCATATTTATCGTCAACAAACGGCGTTGGGAAAATAAACTCTACGCTGGCAACGCCCATTGCGTTACCACCAACGGCATCACTGTCACGCTCTAAATAGCAGCCTGCGCTGGTATTTGGCGTTGAGCAGCCGCGAATATAAACCGCTTTAGGACCGATGTTATTAGAGCGGAAGCCACGGACGGTGCTTGAACCACCCGCATAGAAGTTGTCATAGAATGGCATTTCTTTACCACCAATACCGTCACCGTAACCAGCACGTAAACGACCTAACAACACCCACTTATCATTGCTATCAATCGGATAGTAAGTCGCGCTGTCAAAGGTAACTTTATAGTACTCGTTATCAGAACCCGGAATAGTCACTTTACCATTCACACCAGCACGAGTACCGGACGTTGGGAAGTAACCACGGTTCAGGCTGTTATAACTCCAACCTGTTGTAAAGAAGAAATCGTTAGCTTTGTAATCCGCATCGCTGTTCAGGCTTGGGTTTTCACCTACTGACTCCAGATAGCGCCACATACCAATTTGCGGCTGCATATCCGTCAGATCGTTATGTATATAATCCAGACCGAAGCGTAATGAGTTATTCTCATTAATCGGGAAGCCTAATGTAGTGCCAAGACCATAGCTGCTCTTACTATAGTCAGACAGGTCAGCATTATCAGCGTTAAATTGATCGTAGAAAATCCGCCCGCCTAAGCTCACACCATCTACGGTAAAGTAAGGCTCGGTTACCGACAGTTCAACATAGGTACGGTAATCGTTTTTAGTGCCGTTGATACCAACGCTCTTACCAGTACCCATCCAGTTATCTTGCTGTAAACCAACCTGGAAGCTCACGCCACTTTCTGTGCCATAGCCCACACCAAAGTTGAACGTACCGGTGTTACGCTCTTTCACCTTGTACACCACATCAACCTGATCTGGCATGCCCGGAACGCGTTCGGTTTCCACATCAACCGTTTCAAAGTAGCCTAAACGATTTAAACGTTCTTTGCCTTGCTCAACCTGGTCATTACCTAACCATGAACCTTCCATCTGACGCATTTCGCGGCGCAGTACGGAATCTTTACTCACGTCATTTCCTTCAAAACGGATACGACGCACGTAGAAGCGGTTACCGGCATCTACACTGATGTGCAATTTAACGGTTTGAGCCTTATCGTCAATTTCAGGCTGGGTAGCTACCCGCGGGTAAGCATAGCCATAACGACCTAACATTTTCTTAATGCTATCTTCAACCTGGGTCACTTTACTGCCGTTATACAAGTCGCCTGGGTTAACTTTCGCCAGTTCTTCAACTTCTGCACCACGACCTGCCAGATTGCCTTTCACTTCAACCCCTGAAAGTTTGTACTGCTTACCTTCAGTCACATTGATAGTGATATAAATGCTCTTTTTATCCGGCGTCAGGCTAACGTTCGTGGAGTCTATATTGAAACGGGCATAGCCGCGATCCAGATAGAAACTACGTAACGCTTCAAGGTCACCCGATAATTTTTGTTTTTGATAATTGCGGTCGCCAATAAAGTTCCACCAAGGCACTTCATCGCGCAATTGGAAACGGCTAACCAGCTCTTCCGTGGAGAAAGCGTTGTTGCCGACAATATTGATTTGCTGAATGGTTGCTGATGCACCTTCAGTAAAGACTAATTTCAAGTCTACGCGGTTACGCGGTAATGGAGTGACAACGGCTTTCACTGAAGCGCTGTATTTACCTACGCTATAGTAAAAATCCTCCAGCCCTTTCTCCATTGAACTCAGGGTGGTTCTGTCCAGTGCTTCGCCAACCCGAACACCGGAAGATTCCATGTTCTGTTTAAGCATGTCGTCCTTCACCGATTTATTACCGGAGAAGGTGATGCTTGCAATAGTTGGACGTTCTTTCACCTGAACAATCAAGGTACTGCCATCACGCAGTACTCGCACATCCTCAAAGTTACCGGAAGCGAATAAGGCTCGGATAGTGTTCCCGATGTCATTATCGTCGATAGTGTCACCAACACGGACAGGCATATTTAACAATGCAGCCCCTGTAGCAACGCGTTGTAATCCTTCGAATCGAATGTCTTTTACGACAAACCCGTCGGCACCGTATGCGGTGGCGCTGCCAAACAGCAGCGACGCTAGAAGCAACTTTTTCATCGCCATCGTTATAATCTGTTAACCCTAACCAAATTCTCTAGCCGTAAAAGCGTGAGAAGTCATTGAAAAGTGCAAGTCCCATCAACAGTACCAATAAGATTGCCCCAACACGATAACTGTAGTCCTGAACTCTTTCAGATACCGGTTTACCTGTTATCTTTTCTATTGCTAAAAACACAAGATGCCCCCCGTCTAACACAGGCAGAGGAAACAGATTGATTATGCCTAAGTTAACGCTGATAAGCGCTAAAAACATTAGATAATAAACCAAACCATATCCTGCTGATACTCCAGCGCCCTGGGCTATCGATATCGGGCCACTCAAGTTTTTTAACTGCACGTCACCCGTTATCAATTTACCCAGCATTTTGACTGTTAATTTAGTCAATTGCCATGTTTTATCGCTAGCCTGATAAATAGCGGTAAACACACTGTACTGACGAGTAATCTTATACTCATCCGGCAGTGGTATCACCTTCGGCGATATTCCGGCGAAGCCTTTAATGGCTCCATCTCCGGATGTCTTCGCTTCTGGCGTCAGAACTAAAGAGTGGCTCTCGCCATTTCTTTCTATTACTAACTCTATAGGAACACCCGGGCTTTGACTGACCAGCCTGACAAAATCAGCCCAAGGTCCAAAATCTTTACCGTTGATCTTAACCAGTCTGTCACCCGGCTGTAAACCCGCCTTTTCTGATGCAGACCCCGGTTGGACAACGTCCAGCACCGGTTCTATTTGGGGAAGTTTAAGTATAAAACCTAAGCTTCTGATAGGGTCCTGCTTCTCCGGATCAAACTTCCAACCGGTAAGATTCACCGTTTTGGTCTGGTCCAGAGAAGTACCGAATGGTGCAACGGTTAGCTCCATTTGGCTTTCGCCTATTTGGCCAACCAACGCCAGGCGAACGGAATCCCAATCAGGCGTTTCGATACCATTAACGGCTTTTAGTTCCATTCCCGCAGAAATATTTGCTTGCGCAGCAATAGATTGCGGCTCGATTTCACCAATTACCGGGCGTAAACTGGGCACACCAATAATAAACACCAGCCAGTAAGCAAACACAGCAAACAAAAAGTTGGCTATCGGCCCGGCGGCAATGATCGCAGCGCGTTGACATACGGTTTTATTATTAAATGCCTGATTGCGGTACTGAGGTTCAACCTCTTCTGCCCGCTCGTCCAGCATCTTTACATAACCACCAAGCGGAATCATCGCGACAACATATTCAGTGCCGCGCTTATCCGTTCGTCGCCATATCGCTTTACCAAAACCGATAGAGAAACGGATAACTTTTACTCCACAGCGGCGTGCGACCCAAAAGTGGCCAAACTCATGTACTGTCACTAAAATGCCCAGTGCGACAATAAACGCAGCTACGGTTCCAACAATATTCATAGGCGATTGCTATTCCGTTTAACCTTTAAAAACCAGGAAAATCAAACAGGCGAAAACCGGGATTGCCGCAGTCAGGCTATCAATCCGGTCGAGAACACCACCATGGCCAGGAATCAAATGGCCACTGTCTTTAATGCCGGCTTCACGCTTAAACATACTCTCGGTTAAATCCCCCAGCACCGAGGCCAACACCGCCAGCACTGAACTGATTAATAACGTATTTAAAGAGATATGCAGCGGTGCATACAGGCTAAACAACCATGCCAGCAGCGCAGAGGAAACTAAACCACCCACTAACCCTTCCAGGGTTTTACCCGGAGAAACTTTAGGTGCCAGTTTATGTTTGCCGAACAGGCGTCCAAATGCATAGGCACCTGAATCTGCTCCCCAGACCAGGAACATAACGTACAGTAACCACCAGGCTCCAGTATAGCTATTTTCTTCAAAGCCATATTGACGTAACACCAGCATACCCCAAAAAAATGGCACAATGGTCAGAACACCAAAAATCAGACGTAACAAACGGGAATGTTTCCAGAACTGTGCAGAAGCTGGATAAAACAACACCATCAGCAACGCCAGAACCCACCAGCCCAGAGAGGCCAGCAGAAAACCTTCAACAACCGGATGTAACAGCAATGGCAATGGTGAAATATGGGTTGGCCAATATAGCACAAACAGACCAACACCACAGAGAGCCGCCAACATAATGCGCTGAACCGGCGTTCCCATGCCCGCCAACTGCCCCCACTCCCATGCGGCCAACATGCAAATCGCCACAGTCATAATGGCAAAAGGTAAAGGTGGCAACATAAACAATGCCGCAATAACCAGAGGAATAAGAATCAACGCGGTAATGATGCGTGACTTTAACACGAGAACCTCCTACAGTTCCTTAATACTCGCGGGTTCAGTCCCACCAAAACGGCGTTCGCGTTGTGCAAATGCATTAAGCGCACCTTCAAAAACAAGCTCATCAAAATCAGGCCACAGCACTTCCGTAAAATAGAGCTCCGCGTAAGCTATTTGCCACAGCAAGAAGTTACTTATCCGATGTTCACCACCGGTCCTGATCACTAAATCTACCGGAGCCAGCTCGCACAAATTAATGTGCTGGCTCACCATTTCTTCGCTGATATCTTCTGGCGCGACATCACCGCTTTTTACCTGCTGCGCTATCTGTTGAACCGCCTGAATAATATCCCAGCGCCCACCATAATTTGCTGCAATATTTAATGTCAGTCCGGTATTGGCTTCAGTCACCGCCTCAGCGCGTTGAATACGCCCCTGTAAGCGTTCACTAAAACGTTCGGTATCACCGATAATTTTTAAACGGACATTATGTTTATGTAAGCTCTTTACCTCTTTGTCCAGAGCTCGAATAAAAAGCTCCATTAAGGCAGTCACTTCTTGAGGTGGGCGATTCCAGTTCTCGCTACTGAATGCATAAAGCGTGAGTGCTTCAATTCCGTTATTGACGGCAAAACTCACGGCTCTGCGTACAGCTTTTGCACCTTCCTGATGACCAAAGATTCTCATTTTACCTAACTGTTTAGCCCAACGTCCGTTGCCATCCATAATGATAGCAACATGACGGGGCACAGATGCTTTAGGGTTATTCACTTGCTGTTTAGCGGGCGACATAACTTATTAGAATTCCTCAGCTAAAAATAGAACAACCGTAAGAGACTGTTGTTTTTCTTGCGCAAAAAAGCCGTGAACACTTCACGGCAAAAAAAAAACAGCTCGTTAACGCGCTTTTCTACCGCCCAATTCCATGGATCGGATAGCTTAAACCGCATGATGAAACAAACTATACCATTTCGCCCCAATTGGAACAAATCGACCATTGTTAATGATTCCATAATGCAATAATCTGGTTTGCCTGCATTCTGGCCCATGAATCTATAGCTAAAACCTCATCAATACTGTGGGGTTCCGCATGAACCAAAGATGCCATCACTTGATTATTAATAGCGGCAATATCAGTAAACGCAATTTTACTCTGTAAAAATGCATCAACGCTACACTCATTAGCAGCATTTAACGTTGTTGTCGCTGCCTGACCGGCATGACTGGCTTCAATAGCCAACTTGAGGCAAGGATAGCGCTCAAAATCCGGTTGCTCAAACGTCAGAGCACCAATACTACAAAAGTCCAGATGGCTAACGCCGGATGCCACCCGGTTTGGATACGCCATCGCGTGAGCAATTGGCGTGCGCATATCTGGCGTTCCTAATTGCGCAATAACGCTGCCATCATGATAGCGTACCATAGAGTGGATAACCGACTGAGGGTGAATCAACACTTCCATCTGTTCGGGTGAAGCGTTAAACAACCAACGTGCTTCAATATACTCCAGCCCCTTATTCATCATAGTTGCTGAATCGACAGAAATCTTGCGCCCCATTGACCAGTTAGGATGTGCACAGGCCTGATCGGGTGTCATATGCTTCAATTGTTCCACCGCTGCCGTTCTGAAAGGACCGCCAGAACCGGTTAAAACAATGCGAGTGATTCCCTGTTCTTCTAATGAAGCACAGCCAAGATCCTGTTGAACCGCTTCCGGCATACTCTGAAAAATAGCATTATGTTCACTGTCGATTGGCAAGAGTTGCGCTCCAGACCGGGCAACGGCATCCATAAACAGACGCCCACAGGTAACTAACGACTCTTTATTCGCCAGTAACACCTGTTTGCCCGCCCTGATTGCAGCCAGCGTTGGCAACAGGCCAACAGCGCCTACAATGGCTGCCATCACTTGATCAACTTCGGCATCTTCAGCCAACTCACAAGCCGCCTGAGTACCACTGACCACTTCCGTCATCATCCCTTCAGACTTAAGGATGGTACGTAGCCGTTGTGCAGAAGTTTCATCAGCCATCGACGCAAAGCGGGGGGAGAACTCCCGACACTGCTGCGCCATCTTTTCAACATTGCTACCGGCAACTAATGCAAACACACTGAATAAATGTGGATTTTCCCGGACTACCGACAAAGTACTATGACCAATGGAGCCGGTAGATCCAAGAATAGTTATTTTTTTCATTAGACTAATTCATTATCACTGACAAACACGCTGGTATTTCAACAGAAGTAGCACTGTCGAAATTGAATGCTGCACATATTACTCTTTTCATGGTGAAGAGATCACTAATTAACTGAGTCGGGTGAACCGCGCCATCTCTCGTTTTGTAAAAAAAAAAGCCCGGTGCTGGTCACTGCCACCGGGCCGTAGTACGAAACAGAATCAGAACGCCATTAATTCAGCTTCTTTCTCTGCCAATGCTTCATCCACTTTCTTGATATAAATATCAGTCAGTTTTTGGATATCATCCTGTGATTTACGCTCATCGTCTTCGCCGATCTCTTTATCTTTCAGCAGCGCTTTAACTTTGTCGTTAGCATCACGGCGAACGTTACGAATAGAAACACGACCTTGTTCTGCTTCATTACGCACAACTTTGGTCAAATCTTTACGACGTTCTTCGGTTAACGGAGGAAGTGGAACACGAATAACCGTACCTGCAGAAGATGGATTTAAGCCTAAATCCGCTGACATGATTGCCTTTTCAACCGCCGGGCCTAAGCTACGGTCAAATACTGTAATAGCTAAAGTACGAGAGTCTTCAACCACTACGTTGGCTAACTGACGCAAAGGGGTTGCTGAACCGTAATAGTCAACCTGAACACCATCAAGAATGCTTGGATGAGCACGGCCAGTACGAACTTTGCTGATATGTGTTTTAAACATTTCCAGGCACTTTTCCATGCGTACCTGAGCATCTTGTCTAATATCGTTGATCACGTTGCTAACCTTTTAATGCTAGTAATATGGTGGGCCACGCCTTATGCACAGCCCGCGAATAAGAAATTTGCCACTTTGCTTCAACACTCATCTTCAGCCTGAAGAGAAGCATACTATAAGCTTTTATTGAACCGCCGCGCTGAATTATTCAGCCGGTTTAGTAATTAAAGTCCCTTCAGCTTCGCCCATCACTACGCGGCGTAAGGCTCCAGGCTTATTCATATTAAATACGCGAATCGGTAAGTTATGGTCACGGGCCAGTGTAAATGCGGCCAAATCCATCACTTTCAGTTCACGTTCTAATACATCCTGATAGCTCAGGGTTTCATACAGTGTTGCTTCCGGGTTTTTCACCGGATCCTCTGAGAATACACCGTCTACTTTGGTCGCCTTTAATACCACATCCGCTTCAATTTCGATGCCGCGTAAACAGGCAGCGGAATCGGTAGTAAAGAATGGATTACCGGTACCCGCAGAAAAAATAACTACACGGCCATGACGCAGCAGGCTGATAGCTTCTGCCCAGCTGTAATCATCACAGACGCCGTTAAGAGGAATTGCTGACATCAGACGAGCGTTCACATAGGCACGATGTAGCGCATCACGCATAGCCAGTCCGTTCATTACGGTAGCTAACATTCCCATGTGGTCGCCCACTACACGATTCATACCGGCTTTTGCCAGGCCTGCACCGCGAAATAGATTGCCGCCACCAATAACTACACCAACCTGAATGCCTAATTCGACCAGCTCTTTAATCTCTTGTGCCATGCGGTCTAACACGCTGGCATCAATGCCAAAACCTTCGGAGCCTTGCAAGGCTTCGCCACTTAATTTAAGCAGGATTCTTTGATATACGGGTTTTGCGTTAGTAGCCATAGTCTTATTTCCTGGTTGGCTGTTTATAATGGTCTGTTTATTCTAAAAAAACGGACCGATATGGTGATCGATCCGCCTTTATGCATCAAGCTAAGATTACTTAGTCATCGCAGCAACTTCTGCCGCAAAGTCTACTTCTACTTTCTCGATACCTTCACCCACTTCAAAGCGGATAAATTGTACAACGCCAGCTTTCTTCTCTTTCAGCAGATCGCCAACGGTTTTGCTTGGATCCATAACGAAAGCCTGACCAGTCAGAGAGATCTCACCGGTGAACTTACGCATACGGCCTTCAACCATTTTCTCAGCGATGTCGCGAGGTTTGCCAGATTGCATAGCGATGTCGATCTGGATTTCGTGCTCACGAGTAACCACTTCAGCAGGTACGTCGTCAGGAGAAACGAACTCAGGCTTGCTTGCAGCAATGTGCATAGCAACATGCTTAACCAGCTCATCATCAGTAGTACCGGTTGCAGAAACCAGAACACCAATACGAGCACCGTGCATGTAAGCGCCCAGTCTGTCGCCTTTAACTACCTCAACGCGACGAATATTGATGTTCTCACCAATTTTCGCTACCAGCGCAGTACGCTGCTCTTCAAATTTTGCTTTTAATGCTTCAACATCATCGATGTTTTCAGCCAGTGCTGCATCAACAGCTGCGTTAGCAAAAGCCAGGAAACCGGCATCTTTAGCAACGAAGTCAGTTTCACAGTTAACTTCCATGATGACGCCAACTTTAGCATCAGCAGCGATTTTAGTCAGAATAACGCCTTCAGCAGCTACACGGCCAGCTTTCTTAGCCGCTTTTGCCTGACCTGATTTACGCATGTTGTCGATGGCCAGCTCGATATCGCCATTTGCTTCAACCAGCGCTTTCTTACATTCCATCATACCAGCACCGGTACGATCGCGAAGTTCTTTTACTAGAGCTGCAGTAATTTCAGCCATTCTCTTTATCCTCGGTTATTCTTTGTCGGATGTTCTGTTGCATAAATAAGCAAAAAGGGAGCCTGCAAAGGCCCCCTAACCAACATATCTAATACCTGGTTAATAAGGGCTCTCTAATGGAGCACGCCTTATTACTCTGCTTCGATGAAGCTTTCTTCTACAGCCTGAACGCCCTGGTCTGAACGACCTTCACGTACGGTTGCAGCAACAGCGCCAAGGTACAGTTGTACTGCACGGATAGCATCATCGTTACCAGGGATAACGAAGTTAACACCGTCCGGATCAGAGTTAGTATCAACAACAGCAAATACAGGGATACCCAGGTTGTTTGCTTCTTTGATAGCAATGTGTTCGTGATCGGCATCGATAACGAAAATTGCATCAGGCAGGCCGCCCATGTCTTTGATACCACCCAAGCTGTTCTCAAGCTTTTCCATTTCACGAGTACGCATCAGCGCTTCTTTCTTGGTCAGCTTATCGAAAGTACCATCTTGTGCCTGGACTTCTAATTCTTTTAAACGTTTGATTGACTGACGAACGGTTTTCCAGTTAGTCAGCATGCCACCTAACCAACGGTGGTTAACGTAGAATTGGTTGCAGCTCTTTGCAGCTTCTTTTACTGGCTCGGATGCAGCGCGTTTAGTACCAACAAACAGGATTTTGCCTTTGTGAGACGCAATCTTGCCTAACTCAGCCAGCGCTTCGTTAAACATTGGTACGGTTTTTTCAAGGTTGATGATATGAACTTTGTTACGAGCACCGAAGATGAAAGGTTTCATTTTCGGGTTCCAGTAACGGGTCTGGTGACCAAAGTGTACACCAGCCTTGAGCATATCGCGCATTGATACAGTTGCCATTATTACCTCTATGAGTAAAGTTTGGGGTTATGCCTCCACGTATCCCATAACGCCGACCCCTGAACAGTAATATTCCGGAGCACCCCGCCGTATGTGTCGATACGTGTGTGTTATAACGTTGATTAATGTTAGTGGAGATCCCATTGCCTAAAAACACAACTGAGTAGTGTTAATAGTGCGGATTTCCGGCGCGCTTTATACCATAAAAGAGGCAATTAATGCCACTACTTACTATGAGTAATAGCGAAAAAACTATGGCCAAAGCGAAAAAAGTACCGCATCACGCACTTTAACTCAGCGCGATACGGGACGATTCATCTTAAGTCTAGTTTAGTTGCGGATGATTTTCCCATCCTGATAGACCCACTTGCCATCCACCATGGTGCGAACGACCTGACCAACCATCTCCATACCGGTAAAAGGGCAGGATTTACCGCGGGTCAGCATGGTGTGCGGGTCTACAATCCACTCTTTTTTCGGGTCGATAAGCACCAGATCCGCCAGACCGCCAACGCTTAGATGGCCGCGATCTTTCCAGTCAAACGCCGCCGCCGGACCCGCTGTCATTTTCTGAATCAATGCCTGTAGGCTCCACTGTCCGGTTTGTACCAGACAGCTATGCAGTACGCTGAATGCGGTTTCAAATCCGGCAAATCCGCAAGGTGCTTCATTAAACTCACAGTCTTTCTCTTCATAAGCGTGTGGAGCGTGGTCGGTGGCAATGGCGTCCAGCGTGCCATCTTTCAGACCTTCGATTAGCGCGACAATATGTTCATTGGTACGCAAGGGCGGGTTAACTTTGAAGGCGGAGTCAAAAGACTCAATCGTTTTATCTACCAGACACAGGTGGTGGGGCGTAACTTCAGCGGTGACTTTAATGCCTTTGGCCTTAGCTTCACGAATTAAATCTACCGCCCCTTTACTGCTTACATGGGCGATATGCACGTGCCCACCGGTCATTTCAGCCAACATAATCTCACGGGATACCGCAATGTTTTCCGCTTCCGCCGGGCGGCCTTTCAGGCCCAGTCTGGCAGAGACACAACCTTCATGCATCACGCCGTCTGCCACCAGGCAGCAATCTTCTGAGTGAGAAATCACCGGCAGATTAAACATGCTGGCGTATTCCAGTGCCGCACGCATCAGGCGGCCATCATTAACATAGTAACCATCATCAGAAAACGCTCTGGCTCCAGCCTGTGCCATATCACCAATTTCTGACAGCTCTTTTCCTTCCAGACCTTTGGTCACCGCGCCGGTAATTTCTACCCTCACTACCGCATCGGTCTGAATTTTATGTTTCATACCGGCGACAATAATCGCCTGATCGATAACCGGACGGGTATTTGCCATGGTCAGAATAGTGGTGAAACCGCCAGCAGCAGCCGATGCGGTACCGGTTAACAGATCTTCTTTTGCTTCTTGTCCTGGTTCACGCAGGTGACAGTGGATATCAATAAATCCAGGGCTGATGACTAACCCACTGGCATCAATCACTTCATCACCCGTTTCCGCATTCAGTGATTTACCAACTGCCGCCACTTTTCCATTCGCTACGCGAATATCCAGCACATCATTTAAACCATTAGCAGGATCGATCAGGTGACCATTTTTAATTAACCACTGTGCCATTATGCTTGTACCCCATCAGCTAAAGTTAAAGATAGAACTGCCATTCTGACTGCCACACCGTTATTCACCTGCTCTTCAATGGCCGAGAAACGCCCATAAGCCACATCCGGTGATATCTCCAGCCCACGGTTCATTGGACCAGGATGCATCACTAATACATTCTCTTTTGCCAGTTTCAGACGTTCATCGTTAATACCGAAGATACGGGCATATTCACGTGGCGTTGGGAATAATCCCTTCTTCTGACGTTCTAACTGAATACGCAATACGTTCACTACATCTGCATCCGCGATGGCATCTTCCACACGATGGTGGATGGTGACCCCCATATCCAGCATTTCTTTAGGAATTAACGTTTTTGGTCCGCCAAGATGAACTTCAGCGCCCATTTTCAACAAACCCCAGATATTTGAGCGGGCTACCCGGCTATGCAAAATATCGCCTACAATCGCGACCTTTTTACCAGCGATAGAACCGTGATGCTGACGAATAGTTAACAGATCTAACAGCCCCTGAGTTGGATGCTCATGGGCCCCATCGCCAGCGTTAATCACCACGGCTTTAACATAACGCGTCGCATATTGGGCTGCCCCTTCAGCGCTGTGGCGCATAACAATGGCGTCAACGCCCATCGCCTGAACCGTTAACAGGGTATCTCTCAGGCTTTCCCCTTTTGCAACGCTGGAGGTTGAAGCGGCAATGTTAATGACATCGGCACCCAGATATTTACCCGCCAACTCAAAGGATGAACGTGTTCTGGTACTATTTTCAAAGAAGACGTTAACGATTGCTTTTCCGCGCAGCGTAGACAATTTTTTGATGTCTTGCTTAGTGACCTTTTTCATTTCATCCGCGGTATTCAACACACGTTCGATATCAGCAACCGACATGTGTTCCAACCCTAAAATATGTTGGCCTCGCATTATATTTTTCGCTCCTCTGTTGAAATTTGAATCAAAAAAAACCCCCAATCTAATACTTGTTAGTATCTGATTAGGGGTTGATATCAACCTTTTTAGCTATGTGTACTCTCATCCTGCTTTGCCCAATTTACTGTTAAGTGGTTTTAAAAAACCTCTTACCTCACACTAAAGATAAAAGACAGCGCACAAACCTTCTTAATTTACCAGATATATAAATAGGGTCAATAAGTATTAGTTAGCATCACCCATTTTTTATTTTTCAACACACATTAACCCTTATTATAGAAGGGTTATTGATACGATAAATTTGGTTCTCTTTTGCAGGACTGATACCATATTCAGATCGTGAATTGATTATCGTTGTCAGTTAACCCTGCGTCCTGTGAGCTTCGTTATGTGCTGACGCCTATCATTAGTGGACAATTTTATGGCTATATCTATCAAAACCCCTGAAGACATTGCAAAAATGCGCGTAGCTGGCCGTCTGGCCGCGGAAGTATTGGAAATGATCGAGCAGTACGTTAAGCCCGGCGTAACCACCGGCGAACTGGATCGTATTTGTCATGACTATATTACCAACACTCAGCACGCGATTTCTGCCAGCCTTGGTTATCATGGTTTTCCCAAGTCTGTTTGTATTTCTGTTAATGAAGTGGTCTGTCATGGCATCCCCAGCGATGATAAGAAGCTGAAAGATGGCGATATTGTTAATATTGACGTTACAGTGATTAAAGATGGCTTCCATGGTGATACCTCCAAAATGTATTTTGTGGGTAAACCAACCATTCTGGGCGAACGTCTGTGTCGTGTAACTCAGGAAAGTCTGTATCTGGCGTTAAAAATGGTTAAACCAGGCATTCGTCTGCGTACTCTGGGTAAAGCTATTCAACAATATGTTGAGAAGCAGGGTTTCTCGGTAGTCAGAGAGTATTGTGGTCATGGTATTGGTGAAGGTTTCCATGAAGAACCGCAGGTGCTGCATTATGATGCGGATGACGGCGGTGTCGTATTGCAAAAAGGCATGACTTTTACCGTTGAACCTATGGTTAACGCCGGTGATTTCCGTATTCGTACCATGAGCGATGGCTGGACAGTGAAAACCAAAGACCGCAGTTTATCTGCTCAATATGAGCATATGATTGCCGTTACTGACACCGGTTGTGAGATTCTGACCCTGCGGAAAGATGACACGATTGAGGCTATTTTGACGCCAGAAGCTTAACTGTTTTTTGGTTGTTGTTTTTTAAGTGGCTGACGTGAGTTGGCCATTTTTATTATTGTGTATTGATGAAGTTTCTTAAATTGGCTCTGAGGACATCTTTCTAATCATCATGCTTTCTGCGCTTTCATCTGGCGAATTTTCGGGTTTACAGGTAGCTTAAGTAGTAGTGCGTTGTCCGCTGCGGCAACGATGGATTATTTTGTGATTAACTCCGCTATCAGAAGGTTATTATCACTATGTTTGAGCACGTTTTGCTGAAAAAGCCCTGCGATCCCTCCTGTTTAAGTAACAGTGAATTGACGTTGCCCAATCTGAAGCAAGAGTTGGAACGTTTTCAGCTCTGGTTAAAAGAGGCTTTTGCAGCGGACGTGGCTGTTGATGAATTGCTTAAAGCGCGTTCAGATTATATAGATCACCTGCTACAGCGACTCTGGCTCTTTCATGGTTTTATTAAGCCAACGGCGAAGGGACTGGCTAACCGCAGTGGATTAGCATTAATTGCTGTTGGGGGCTATGGTCGCAGCGAGTTACACCCCCTCTCTGATATTGATATTTTAGTCCTTAGCGACCAGCCATTAAATGAAGAGCAATCTCAGCGAGTTAGTGAAATTATTACTTTGCTGTGGGACTTAAAGCTGGAGGTAGGACATAGTGTACGCACGCTGGAACAGTGTCTGGAAGAGTGTATTGCCGACCTGACCGTAGCCACCAATCTGATTGAATCACGATTAATTTGTGGTGATATAGCGCTGTTTCTCTCCCTACAAAAACATATTTTCGGGCAGGACATCTGGCCTTCCGATACCTTCTTCCACGCCAAGTGTCAGGAGCAGGAAGAACGCCACCAGCGTTACCACGGCACCAGCTATAACCTTGAACCTGATATTAAAGCCAGCCCCGGCGGTTTGCGGGATATTCATACTTTACTCTGGGTCGCCCGTCGCCATTTTGGTGCCACATCTCTTGATGAGATGGTGAGCTTTGGCTTTTTAACTCCCGCGGAATGCACCGAACTGGAAGAGTGTCAGGCTTTCTTATGGCGTATTCGTTTTGCCCTGCATTTAATTCTGCCGCGCTACGATAATCGCCTGTTATTCGATCGACAACTCAGTGTTGCCACCCTGTTGGGCTATAAAGGCGAAGGTAATCGCCCCATAGAGCGTATGATGAAAGATTATTATCGCGTTACCCGTAGGGTTGCGGAGCTTAATCATATGCTATTACAGCTGTTTGATGAGGCGATTTTAGCCGTTGACCATACCGATAAGCCGCAAATTTTGGATGAACGTTTTCAATTACGCGGTCAGTTAATTGATTTACGCGATCCTAATCTGTTTATTGAGCAGCCTGAAACTATTCTGGGGTTGTTCTACCGTCTGGTCAGCAATCCCGACATTAAAGGCATTTACTCAACTACCCTGCGCCATCTTCGCTATGCCCGTCGCCATCTTAAACAGCCACTGTGCGAACTACCTGCCGCTCGTCAGTTGTTTATGGCTATCTTACGCCACCCCAGAGCCGTCAAACGGGCCATTGTGCCAATGCATCGCCATAGCGTACTCGCGGCCTATATGCCTCAATGGGGAAAGATTGTCGGACAGATGCAATTTGACCTGTTTCATGTCTATACCGTTGATGAACATACCATTCGGGTATTGTTAAAGCTGGAGAGTTTTGCCGATGAAGAGACGCGTCAGGCTCACCCTCTTTGTGTGGAGCTTTTCCCCCGATTGCCAAAACAGTCATTGTTGCTCATGGCGGCGCTGTTTCACGATATTGCTAAAGGACGTGGCGGTGACCACTCCACGCTAGGCGCGGAAGACGCCAAAGATTTTGCCACATTACACGACCTCAACTCTAACGAAATTGATTTAGTCAGTTGGCTGGTCAGGCAGCATCTGCTGATGTCAGTAACCGCCCAGCGTCGTGATATACAAGACCCGGAAGTTATTCAGCAGTTTGCTACCGAAGTACAAACAGAAACCCGATTGCACTATCTGATTTGCCTTACCGTAGCTGATATCTGTGCCACTAACGAACCGTTATGGAATAGCTGGAAGCAAAGCCTGTTACGTGAACTCTATTTCGCCACAGAAAAACAGTTGCGTCACGGCATGCATTATCGACCGGACTTAAGAGAACGCGTTCGGCACCATCGCGCTCAGGCGCTAGCTCTGTTACGACGGGATAATATTGACGAGGCCGCACTGCATAATCTATGGAGCCGATGCCGGGCCGACTATTTTCTGCGCCATACGCCGGGCCAGTTGGCCTGGCACGCCCGTCATCTGGTGAATCATAAATCTGATAAACCACTGGTGCTTATCAGTCCTACCCCTAATCGGGGGGGAACAGAAATCTTTATCTATAGCCATGACCGCCCCTACTTGTTTGCAGCTACCGTTGGTGAGCTGGACAGAAAAAATCTGAGCGTTCACGATGCCCAAATTTTTACCAACCGCGATGAAATGGCAATGGACAGTTTTATTGTTCTGGAACCTGATGGCAGGCCCTTAACCCCGGACCGCCACCACACCATCCGTGAAGGATTGGAACAGGCGATAACCCAGCCGGTGTATGAACGCCCACGTCCGCGTATGCTATCTTCTAAACTTCGCCACTTTAATGTAGCCACTCACGTAACTTTCTTACGGGGCCATAGCGAACGACGTACCTATATGGAACTGGTTGCCCTTGATCAACCGGGTCTATTGGCCAGAGTGGGTGAAGTTTTTGCCGATTTAGGGCTATCGCTACACAGCGCACGTATCTCCACCATTGGAGAGCGTGTTGAAGACTTATTCATTCTCACAAACAGTGAACGAACAGCGTTATCTTCTGAAATTTGCGAACTTTTGAAACAAAGGTTGACAGAAACCCTGAATCCAACGGATAAATATGGCCCCAAATAACATTCTCTTAAATACACGACATCAGGAAAAGAAATGCAGCAGTTAAAAACCGTGATAGAAACCGCCTTTGAGCGCCGTGCTGAAATTACCCCGGCGAATGCAGATACCGTTCTTCGTGAAGCTGTTAAGCAAACTATTGCTAAATTAGACAGCGGTGAATTACGCGTTGCCGAAAAAATCAACGGTGAGTGGGTCACACATCAGTGGCTAAAAAAAGCGGTTCTGCTTTCGTTCCGTATTAACGATAATGTTGTCATGGATGGCGCAGAAGCCCGCTATTTCGATAAAGTTCCAATGAAATTTGCCGACTATGATGCAGCACGTTTCCAGCGTGAAGGTTTTCGGGTTGTTCCACCGGCCAGCGTTCGTCAGGGTGCCTTTATTGCCCGTAACACAGTATTGATGCCATCTTATGTCAACATTGGTGCTTATGTTGATGAAGGCTCTATGGTGGATACCTGGGCAACCGTAGGCTCCTGTGCCCAAATTGGTAAAAATGTTCACCTGTCCGGCGGCGTGGGTATCGGTGGAGTACTTGAACCACTGCAAGCCAACCCAACCATTATTGAAGATAACTGCTTTATCGGTGCCCGTTCTGAAGTCGTGGAAGGTGTGATCGTTGAAGAGGGTTCCGTTATTTCGATGGGTGTTTACATCGGTCAAAGTACACGTATTTACGATCGCGAAACTGGCGAAATCCACTATGGTCGCGTTCCGGCTGGCTCAGTCGTAGTTTCAGGTAACCTGCCGTCTAAAGATGGCAAATACAGTCTGTACTGTGCGGTTATCGTGAAGAAGGTAGATGCCAAGACTCGCGGTAAAGTGGGAATTAACGAACTGCTGCGGACGATTGATTAATCACGCTCATCGTTCTAAGTTAAACTCAAAACGCGGGCAACGACAATGCCCGCGTTTGCATTTCAATCGACTCAAACTAAAAATCACCCCAAAACTCAATACATTTTGGCTCTTCTGGTGAATCAAAACTCCCCGGCAGTGAAAAGCTAAACTCATGTGCAAAATAGCTCGCCAGGTCGTAACCGTAATAGATGATATCCGTCTGATAAACGGAAAATACCGGATTGCCAATTTCATCAGGTGTCGCTGGAATATAGCGATGAGAATAAATTGGGATAAGTTTAGGGTAAGCGCAAAAATTCTGGCTAACAATAACGCTTCTTTCTTCTGCACTCTCCGGCCTATCACCCCATTCCTGCATCCAGAATTCATTATTCTCCACATCAAACAACATACCCTCCAACGGCCAGTTGATACGCTGTTCTATCTGCTGTTTTTCTTTAAAAGAATGCAAGCCTGCACGCCAGTTTACAAACCGGTCCGAAACAGGCAAAGCCGCTTGAAGAAACTGCTTCAGGTCGGGAGGAAAAGTGACCTGAAACTCAAATTGAATCGCAATAAGTTCATCATCACTTAAACCTTCAGCAAAGGTAACACCACACTTTTTCAAATATTTAATCAGTAATGTTATTTGCGAAATATTCATGATGTTATGCCAGCCCCCAGTTTAATTCACCTTCACGATTAATATTTAAATACCAGTTTTTATCAAGCCGCCGGTCTGCATATGTTTCATTCAGCAAAAAGGTCGCTTTCCTGATAATTTCCGCCACTTTTCCCGGCGTTAACGGTTTAAGCTGGAAATAATTATTCGCTCTCTCTTGCTGCTCCGGCGTAACCGCATTAATGATATCGCCATAAAATAGCCATGGATTATGAAACTGATAATGCACCGTTAACCAGGGATAAGCTTTACGCCCGGCAATCCAGATGCGTAAAAAAAGATAATCACCATTCGCCGCATCAGGATCCCATAGCACTCTCCAGAAAAAATCACCGCCGTCAACATGGACCCTACGTAACTTCATCCGCATGTTTATTCCTTTTTAAACATTAGGGTAGTGATTGATATCCCCTGCTATAATAATTATCGCACCGTCATAAAAATAAATCAGGAAGGTTTTCTTATGTACGATAATCTCACCAGTCTTGGTATTACCAATCCTAAACAGATCGACCGCTATAGCCTGCGTCAGGAAGCCAGTAACGATATTTTAAAAATCTATTTTCGTAAGGAAAAAGGTGAATTTTTTGCCAAGAGCGTCAAATTCAAATACCCACGCCAGCGCAAAACCGTTTTAGCTAATCCGGGCGCAGAGAAATCCTATAAAGAAGTCCATGAAATCAGCCCTAATCTTCGCCATGTCATTGAAGAACTTGATAAGATTTGCCATGGAGAACGTATTGAGGTCGACTTAAAGAAAAA
The DNA here is from genome assembly GCF_021010575.1 of Limnobaculum eriocheiris. Classification (GTDB taxonomy): domain Bacteria; phylum Pseudomonadota; class Gammaproteobacteria; order Enterobacterales; family Enterobacteriaceae; genus Limnobaculum; species Limnobaculum eriocheiris. Next base: position 58,908 of record NZ_JAJNAG010000004.1, read on the forward strand.
GATTCTTTCCGATCTGCGCCATCTCGAACAGGTTGTCACCCATAAAATTGCTGAAATCGAGGCCGACCTGGAAAAGCTGACGGAAAAAGAGAACGGAAAGTAAGCACCGTCTGGCAAAATAATCTTTAATCCTGTCGCAGTACCCAAAAAAATAGAAATCCACCGGTTACATGAGGTGGATTTCTATTATGCTATTCGATGGCGATGACAAGAAACTACTTCCCTACCAGAGCACCCCAGTGTGTAATCCAGTCGGTAGCAAACACCTCTGGTTCAGAAACTTCACTGGAATCAATCAGTAATACATCACCAAGCCGGGTTGCTCCTTGTTCCTGCAACAGTGCGTCAAACTTTTTACCCGCGCCACAGAAGTTCTCATAGTTGCTATCTCCCAGCGCGATTACGCCATAGCGTAGCCCCGGTTGATGCCCTAAAGAGTCTTTAATGTCATAAAATAGCGGTTCAATGGAGCCCGGTAAATCCCCCTGTCCGGTGGTTGAAGTGACTACCAGTACATGTTGCTGCTCGTAGTCCTGCCATTCATCCAGCGTTCCCTCATCAAACACGACAACATCATGCCCTTGTGCTTGCAGCAGGGTTTGAGCTTCTTCAGCAACCATCTGGGCATTACCGTATACGGTACCAACAAAAATTCCTATTTTTGCCATCACTTCTTCTCTCAGTTTTAACGGGTTATCTGACAGAACTATCCTGAGTTATTGCCATATTAATTTCAACCCCATTATATTCAGGGCATTGCGAGGCCCATCCAAATTCTGTCATTAAGTTTTGCCAGCGAGAATCCCAGGGCGCAGAAATAAGTAATGGCTGATGAGTCACCGGATGCTGTAGCGATAAGTGGCTGGCATGCAGCATCAGTCCCTGACAACCAAAATGTTCGGCCACCGCACGATTATGGCGTAAATCACCATAGGCGCTATCACCAATAATCGGATGGAAAATATGCTTCATATGACGGCGAAGCTGATGTTTACGACCCGTTTTGGGGGTTAACTCAACCAGACTATAACGTGCAGTATCATAAGGCCCAACGGCAATGGGTACTTCAACCTGTGACAGCCCCTGATAATGGCTGACGGCAGGTTGAGCCTCTTTATCCTGTTTAGCGAACTTATCGGCGATCTTGTCTGGCTGTTCCACCAGAGGATAATCGATGGTATCGGATTCATAAACATGCCCCCGAACCACCGCATGATAAACCTTATTAATCTGATGATACTCAAACTGCTGAGACATTTGACGCGCTACCTCGCTGGAGAGCGCCATCAACAACACGCCAGACGTTGGCCGATCGAGACGGTGTAGGGTGAAAACATGCTGACCGATCTGGTCGCGTACCGTTTGCATTACTACCACTTTTTCATGCCTGTCCAGCCAACTGCGATGCACTAACCATCCGGAAGGCTTATTTACTGCCACCAGATGTTCATCCTGATACAAAATATCCAGCATTAGAGGGTTTCTTTATTAAGTAGTCGATCGATTTGATGAAGTATATCAATCAGAGATTGGTGGTTTTCAGCACGCTGGCTGAATGCTTCTTCAAAATAGGGCGCTATTGCAATACGAGTAGGTAATGGATGATGCCCTTCCACCAATGCTCTCATTCGGGGAATAAATACCCACTGTAGCCACTCCTCAGGCGACATGGTATCAATACAAAAAGGTTCACGACTTTCGAAAACGCTAAGGTCAGGCGCACAGGAACTCCATAATGCCTGCTCCTGCATCAACTGCTCGATTTCTCCCAGCAATTGCCAAACCTGATTATCTAAACTCATTATTTTCTCTTGAAATTGACACAGCAGACTTGTCTGAAAGCCTGAAAAGGGGGCTGATTATATCACTTTGAGAATGGCGGGTAAAAAGCCAAATATTGAAAAGCAAAAACGAGAAAGGCCCACTGTAATCTACAGTGGGCCTGGTGCGTTATATAGCTTATCCGGCTATGCGCGTTGCTTCCCTGCTCAATCCTTGAAAAATTGTCCTGTCGGTTATCCTAACCTTGCTATCCTTTGCAGCGTCCTACTTTCGTCCTTGTCTCGTCATCCTGCATCGTCCTGATGCTCTTCCTTGCTAGTCGTCCTGACCCCCTACACTCCGGTAGGTACTCATTCTCCATCCTGGAGGTGTCCGCTAGTTTTTTCCTTAAACTTTCCTGTGCTACCATCCTGATAGCGCCATCCCTGATTGTCTTCCTGACTTTCTACATTCCTGGTAGAATCGATTCTCATCCTGAAACTGTCCGTTAGTTCTATCCTGAACTATCCTTCATCTTCCTGATGATATCCTAAGCTCTTCCTAAGCTCTTCCTAAGCGAATCCACTTGCTTTATCCTAAAGCCGTATCATCCTGATACAGACCTTATTCCTGAGCTCCCTTTCGATGGACATAGAATCGCTTAATTTCCCCCGTCTCACAATATACCCTGTAAGACTTACATCCTATGAGATATCTTGCAAACCACTCCATTAACATATAATGCATTGATATTTATTATTATTTTTAAAAATCAACTTTAAGAATTGACGATATGTCTCACAGTGCTTGTAGGATATATCTCACAAGGCGGTGCGCACTCATCGTAAGACACACATCCTAATTTACTTCAGAAAACTCACCTGAGGTTCCAGTTTTTGCAGAAAAACCGCTAACGATTCAGCCAGCATTTCCCGTTTGGCTGTACCAAAATGTTCAAGCACCACTTCACCAGACAGATTACACAGAGAGACCATTTCCATTTCTGAATCGGTGGTAGCAATAAACAGCGTAGGAACCAGTTTTAATCTGCGCTGCGTTACCAGATGCCCAATTAAATTTTCCTGCAATCGAATAAAATCTTCATCACTCCATACCTGAATCAGCGACAGTTCCAATCCGTTAAAATGGGCCGTCATATCCCCGGCATATTGTGAGGTATAAAACTGAGCACCCTCTTCTCTTAACGATATATTCAACGCGCGCTCAACATTAGCCAGCCCGGGCTCAGAACCAAAAGGCTGAGGTAACCAAAGCACTGACTCATCCTGAGTACCAACAATACAAGGAGAGGCCACGCCATACAGCATTTCACTGGCAGGTTCATGACCCGTCTTCTGTTGCCACAAATCAATAAAAGAGGCGGTAAACTGAGTTAAAGCGGAGATTACGGGATATGTCATATTTATCTCAAAGATTGCGTTACACTATATGGCAAATTTTCAATGATTATAACGTTATTCCCTCTTGGGGTAACAGCGGAGTAATAGCATGACTTCCTATTATCAGGATAATCAAGCACTATCAGCGCTTAAACTGGGTAAAGAAACCGCCTATATAGACCATTATGACGCCTCGCTGCTACAGCCCGTTCCTCGCAGCCTGAATCGTGACCCACTGGGATTAAGCGCCACGGCATTACCTTTTCACGGTGCCGATATCTGGACACTGTATGAACTCTCCTGGCTTAACAGCCGGGGGTTACCGCAGGTAGCCGTTGGTGAAGTTCATATTGATGCAAACAGCGTGAATCTGGTTGAGTCAAAAAGTTTTAAGCTTTATCTCAACAGCTTTAATCAGACCACATTTAGCAGTTGGGAAGATGTTCAGCAGATACTCAGTCGTGATTTATCTCTGTGCGCGCAGGGTAATGTCAGCGTCAAACTATTTCGTCTTGAGCAGCTAACCGGAGATACCATTGGCACGCTTGACGGTGAATGTATTGACGATCAGCCGATTGAAATTACCCATTACGACTTTGACGACAAATTACTGGAACAGGCCACAGAGAAGCATGCCCCCATGGTTGAAGAGACGCTGGTCAGTCACCTGCTAAAATCCAACTGCCTGATTACCCACCAACCCGACTGGGGTTCAGTTGCGATCAATTACCGTGGCCCACAAATTAATCGCGAAGCGCTATTGCGCTATATTGTCTCTTTTCGCCACCACAACGAATTTCATGAACAGTGCGTAGAGCGCATCTTTAATGACATTCAACGCTATTGCCATCCGGAAAACCTTAGCGTGTATGCCCGCTATACCCGCCGGGGTGGGCTGGACATAAATCCTTATCGAACAAATACTCAATTTGTACCTCAAACCAAAAGACTGGCCAGACAATAAACAACTTTGCTAACAGCAGAGATCAAAAATAGCAAATATAGTGCGATAAATCATAATATTAAGCGATACATCGCAATATTTATGTAAATGACAGTAAAAAGTACAAGATTACCGTGAATGGTTTCCAGAACATCAGTAAAGTAGAGTGACTTAGGTAAAAATGGTAAATATTATTATCAGAACAAACAGAAAAGCTTGCGATGACCTTTTGAGCCGCTTTTCAATAACCTCAACGTTAGGGAGTTGATTTGATTACACATATTAGCCCACCATTAGGTTCTATGGACCTGCTGTCACAGCTTGAGGTGGATACATTAAAAAGAACGGCCAGCAGCAACCTCTATCACTTATTTCGCAATTGTTCACTGGCGGTGCTGAACGCCGGTAGCAAAACGGACAACAGCAAAGAGTTACTGGACCGCTATAAATCATTTGATATTAACGTCCTGCGTCGGGAGCGCGGCGTTAAGTTAGAGCTGATCAATCCACCGGAAGAGGCCTTCGTTGACGGCCGTCTTATCCATTCCATTCAGGCTAACCTGTTTGCGGTGTTGCGCGATATTTTGTTTGTGCATGGTCAACTCACTCAGGCACTAAAGCACCAGAGAATGGACCCCGACAATTCAGTGCATTTAACCAATCTGGTATTTTTCATCCTACGCAACGCCCGCGCCCTGCACGTTGGTGAAGAGCCTAATATGGTCGTTTGCTGGGGTGGTCACTCAATTAATGAAACCGAATATCTGTATGCCCGTAAAGTAGGCAATCAGCTAGGGTTACGTAAGCTCAATATCTGTACGGGATGCGGCCCCGGTGCTATGGAAGCACCAATGAAAGGTGCCGCAGTTGGTCACGCTCAACAGGCTTACAAAGATAGCCGGTTTATTGGTTTAACCGAGCCGTCAATTATTGCCGCAGAGCCACCGAACCCACTGGTTAATGAACTGCTGATCATGCCGGACATTGAGAAACGTCTGGAAGCCTTCGTGCGCATTGCTCATGGCATTGTGATTTTTCCTGGCGGTGTTGGTACGGCGGAAGAACTGCTTTACCTGCTGGGTATTCTGATGAATCCGGAAAATAAAGATCAAATACTGCCTCTGGTACTCACCGGTCCAAAAGAGAGCGCTGATTATTTTGAAGTGTTGGACCAGTTTATCCTCAGCACCTTGGGCGAACAGGCGCGTAAACACTATAAAATCATCATTGACGATCCGGAAGAAGTCGCCCGGACAATGAAAAACGGCATGTCTGCGGTAAAAGAAAACCGCCGTGCAACCGGAGATGCCTACAGCTTCAACTGGTCAATTAAGATTGCCCCAGACTTACAGCATCCATTCGAGCCGAGCCATGAAAATATGGCAAACCTGAATCTCTATCCTAACCAGCCGCCGGAACAATTAGCGGCGGCACTGCGCCGGGCCTTCTCTGGTATTGTGGCAGGTAACGTAAAAGATGTCGGTATTCAGGCAATTGAGCAATATGGTCGCTATAAAATTCATGGCGATCCGCAAATGATGAAAGACATGGACAAGCTGCTGCAAGGCTTTGTTGCACAGCACCGCATGAAGTTGCCGGGTTCGGTTTATACCCCTTGTTATGAGATCTGCACTTAACCAATCTTGCGCAATAATCATTAACTCTGCCGGAGGTAACTCCGGCAGCTTACGGATAAGCGAAACCTATGCCTATACACCTGCTGATTGTTGATGCCCTCAACCTGATTCGTCGTATTCATGCGGTGCAAGGTTCCCCTTGCGCCCCTACTTGCGTGCGTGCTCTGGAACAGCTTATTCAGCATAGCCAGCCCACCCACGCGATTGCCGTTTTTGATGATGAGCAGCGTAATACCGGCTGGCGTCACAGGATCTATCCTGACTATAAAGCCGGCCGTTCCCCAATGCCAGAATCACTGGTACATGAATTACCACAGCTAAAGGCGGCTTTTGAACAGGCTGGTGTAACCTGCTGGCAATCCAGCGGTGATGAAGCTGACGATCTGGCCGCCACGCTGGCGCATCATATTAGCCAGAGAGGCTATCAAGTGACCATAGTGTCAACGGATAAAGGTTACTGCCAACTGCTAGCTCCTACTTTACGCATTCGTGATTATTTTCAAAAACGCTGGCTGGATGTTCCCTTTATTGAACAGGAATTTGGCGTCAGGCCAACCCAATTAACTGATTTCTGGGGGTTAGCCGGTATTAGCAGTAGCAAAATCCCCGGTATTGTAGGAATCGGCCCCAAAGCGGCGGCAACACTACTTAATCAATATGAGACGCTGGATGGAATCTACCAGCAAATAGACAGCGTGCCGGATAAGTGGCGCAACAAGTTAATCGAACATAAAGCGCTGGCTTATTTGTGCCGGGAAATCGCTACGCTCAGGCAAGATATTCATTTAGAGGGAAACCTTCAGCAGCTTCGGATAAATGAAAACAAGATGAATGAAGATAGCCTCAATTAATTAAAAAGCCCCGTAGCGTATTCACCACAGGGCTCAATTGAGTTTATTACTATCTTGTCAGCAATTAATCTCGCTCATCACGACGACCCGGTATTGATGCCCAAATACGGCGAACATGTACCGTAACTTCTTCACGGTCGTGATAAAGCTGCTTCGCATTAATTTGTGCATTGATGCCATTCTCTTTTAGCTTATCTTCAATCGCTTTCAAATTCTGGCACACTTCTTCATAGCGCTTTTTCATCGGTAGCTTCAGGTTGAAGATGGCCTCACGACACCAGCCCTTGATTAGCCAGTCAGCCATCAGGTTGGCTACCCGCCAGGGCTTTTCCACCATGTCGCACACAACCCAATAATTTGTTGAGTTAGCGGGTTCATAGCGGAATCCATCTTCACGGTGATGGGTCACCTGGCCAGTATCCATGATACTTTGGGCCATAGGTCCATTATCTACCGCATCGATCATCATACTGCGCTGAACCAGTTGATAGGTCCACCCACCGGGGCAGGCTCCGAGATCTACTGCTCTCATGCCGCTGGCCAAACGTTCTTCCCATTCATCTGCCGGAATAAACACATGAAATGCCTCTTCCAGTTTTAAGGTTGAACGGCTGGGCGCCTCTGCCGGAAACTTCAAACGAGGAATGCCCATAAAAAACGGTGAATTATTATTGCTGTATGAATAGCCGACATAGCAACAGCCACTGGCAATAAAGAACACATGAATCACCGGACGGCGTAAATTCTCTTTCGCCAGCAAAATACCCCGTTCACGCATCACTTGTCGTAAGGGTACCGTCAGCTTACGACAAAATTTCAACAGCTCTTTACCATCATTCGTATCGGGAACTTCCACCCGCACTTCACCGGCGTTTTCCACTACGCCCTGTATCATTCCAACAATAGGTGAAACGCGATCGTCTACCGGTAAATCTTTCAGCAAATCGCCAACAACCAGCATCTGGCGAGCGAAAATGAGTGAATTAAAAGGAAGCTCTTTTATCAGTCGGTCTGCATCTTCATGCTGATAACATTCAAACAGCACATAGCCGCTGTTATCTTTCACCCGAGGAAAACCATAAACTTCCAGTTTAGCCGCTTTTTCTGCAATCTCTGCCGCACATTCTTTCTCGAATCCCGGGCGGCAATACAACGCTACTTTATTCACTATTCAACCTTTTTACTCAGGCGTAATGCACCAACCAGCAGCAGAGCCCAACCAATTAAAAAACAAAAACCGCCAAGTGGCGTAATATAAGGCCACATGCCAACCGAAGTCAGCGCCAGCCAATACAGGCTACCGCTAAACAACACAATACCTACAGCAAGAAAAGCCGCGCTGCGTCGAAACCAAATGTTATTCCGAATCTGAACGACAACCCCTAAAGCCAACAGGGCCAGAGTGTGCATCCCCTGATAATCAAGACCGGTACGCAACCACGCCATTTGCTTTACGTCCAGAATTTTACTTAAACCGTGAGCACCAAACGCACCAAGAGATACAAAAATAAAACCGCTTATGGCAGCAAGTATCAGAATCCAACGACTATTCATTGTCATTTATACCTTCAAATGTAAGTGTTATAGCCAAACCTGCTGGAATTCTACCGGTAAATCCGACTTTATATAATCACTGTTTTGATTTTTGATGAGATCTATTCTTCATAACGCAGATAGACACTCTGCTGCTCGCTGCTGGCTAGTGCCAGAATCCACTCACGAAACGAGGCGATCTTCCCCAGTTCCGCCTGACTCTCATGACATACCAGATAGAATGCATTTTTACTGGCCAGCGCATGATTAAACGGACAAACCAGACGGCCTGATTCAATCTCGGCTAATGCCAGAACGTTATTCACTAATGCCACGCCCTGCCCATGAACTGCGGCCTGAACTACCATTGCCGTATGGCTAAATATTGGCCCCTGCTGCACATTTATATGCTGTAAACCTAGCTGTCGAATATATGCCTGCCAGTCCCGCCGGGATGAATCATGCAACAGAGTATGATGTTCCAGCGCCTCCGATGAAGTCAGTGGGTGCGAACCCATCATTAATGTCGGTGAACATACCGGAATCAAATACTCTGCATACAGCGGTTCAACTCTTAATCCGGACCAGTTACCGCGACCATAAAAAATGGCTACATCCACATCATCCGAGATTTTCCATTCATCGCGATCGATGGCCTGGATCCTTACGTCAATTTCCGGATGAAGCTGATGAAACCCCGACAGGCGAGGCACCAGCCACTGAATAGCAAAACTGGTAGGGACACTAACCGTTAGTGCGCCTTTTGCACTTCGGGCCTGTAGTTTACGTGTCGCTTCATTAAGAGAGGCGAATATCTCTTTTATGTCTAAATAGTAGCTCTGCCCTTCTTCCGTCAACAGAAGAGAGCGGTTACGACGACGAAAAAGTTTAAGGCCGAGAAAATCTTCCAATGACTTAATTTGGTGGCTAACTGCGGCCTGCGTCACAAAAAGCTCTTCGGAAGCTTTAGTAAAGCTAAGGTGGCGAGCGGCGGAATCAAACACCCTTAATGCATTTAATGGAGGTAATCGCTTCATAAGATTGGTAATACTTCCCGGCCCTGGTGATAATTTGTGAAATGCTTAGCTATTTTAGCTATTAACGCATTAGTTTTTCTAATGCGTTACATTATAAATTGTCCGTTGTACATATACCAGCAAATACCTATAGTGATGGCACTTCCTAAGCCGGAACGAAAAATGTGTTTTTTGAATGAAGGGCGCATTTTGGCTTTGTGGTTGTGATGTTGTGTTTGCTAATTTTCCTGACACTTGTCAGGTGCAATCATTAATTCACTGATTTCTTTGGATTAATGATGATTTAATTTTCTGAACATTTACCCTGTCTGTCCATAGTGATTACAGTAGCACCGCCAAGGCGGTGCTTTTTTTTATTCTGTTTTCAATCAGACAGCGGCATCATTAGTATGGCTGTTTAACATACTCTTTCATTTCGCTCTGTTTTATCTGCTTTTCACCATCAAAGCGGGTTTCATAAGTCACCATACCGGTGCTCTCATCAACCTTTGGCTCTCCCACCGTGATAATTTTAGTGCCATCTTGCATAGTCATCTCATAATGACTGGTACAGCCAGCTAAACCCAACGTGAGAGCCAGTGCAGCAGAGGCAAGAATAAAACGTTTCATAAACTATTCCTTACGGTTAAACAGGTTATACCTTAAATAATTTCGAGTGCAGGAACGCAACCAACGCCCCCACCACTTGAAGTATGATGGGCATATTACTCTTGGTAAAAGCCATACCATCATCTTAAATCTCTTTAACTATCTTCTGAAAAGCGCCTGACTGCAAATAAAATTAGCGGCAATTCACGGCAATTAATGGTGTGCTTTCAACTCACCGCTAGTACAATCAGAGTTATTGCAGACAAATGCGACCACTATTAATACCCACAGTGAATGGCCTCTTATGAAATCGTTTAATCCTGATCTATTTCGTCAACAGTTCCCCGCACTGAATGAAGCTGGCTGCTATCTGGACAGTGCAGCGACAACGCTTAAACCTCTGTCAGTGATTAACGCGACCAAAGAATACTACGCCCATAACGGTGCCACCGTGCATCGCAGTGCCCATACCGCAGCACAACAGGCTACCGAGCTGTTTGATAACGCTCGCTTGCGGGTAGCGCAACTACTCAATGCCGCCAGCGAACGACAAATTGTCTGGACCAAAGGCACTACCGAAGCCATTAATCTGGTGGCGCAAAGTTACGCTCGCCCGCGTCTACAACCTGGCGATGAAATTATTGTTCCCGAATCAGAGCATCATTCAAACCTGATTCCCTGGCTTATGGTTGCCGGACAGACCGGTGCAAAGGTAGTTAAGTTGCCACTCAATAAGTGGTTTATGCCTGACCTGAACCAGCTACCCGCATTGTTAAATAACAAAACTAAAATTCTGGCTATTGGCCATATGTCGAACGTCACCGGCGGTTGTCCGGACCTGCGTCTGACCATCAATCTGGCCCATCAGAATGGTACTATCGTAGTGGTTGATGGCGCACAAGGGGTGGTGCACTCCCCAGCGGATGTTCAACAGTTAGATATCGATTTCTATGCTTTTTCGGCCCATAAGCTATATGGTCCAACCGGAACGGGCGCGCTGTATGGTAAAGCGGAACTGTTAGCCGAAATGTCTCCCTGGCAGGGAGGCGGTAAGATGTTAACTCAGGCATCCTTCAATGGTTTTGAAGCTCAACCCGTTCCTGAATGTTTTGAGGCGGGTACCCCTAACATCGCCGGTGTTATTGGCGTTGGTGCCGCACTATCATGGCTCAATACTCAGGATATTGTTGAAGCAGAACGCTATGCCTGTGCACTGGCTCAGGCGGCCTACGATCAACTCTCATCGATTCCCGGATTTATCAGTTACCGGGCACCTGGCAGCAGCCTGCTGGCATTTAATATTAAGGGCTTTCATCACAGTGATATTGCCACTCTGCTTTCTGAACAAGGTGTAGCGATTCGCTCGGGGCAACATTGTGCCCAACCGCTGCTGGACGCGATGGGTGTAAGCGGTACCCTGAGAGCCTCTTTTGCCCCATATAATCAACTCGCTGATGTAGACCGGCTATACGATGCGTTAACTCACGCACTTTCACTACTGGAGTAATCATGCTGGCACCACATCCTTTTGGTACCGATATTGGTACGGAACAGCTTCTCAGCCTGTTTAGTGATAAAAAGCAGTGGGAAGATCGCTATCGCCAGCTCATCCAGCTATCAAAGCAGTTACCGCCGCTGCCGGAAGAACTCAAACAGCAGCACCTGGAGCTGAAAGGTTGTGAAAACCGGGTCTGGCTGGGGCATCAGCTCAATGAAGATGGAACTCTCCACTTCTACGGTGACAGCGAAGGCAGAATTGTAAAAGGTATTCTGGCAATTCTACTCGCTCAAATTGAAGGGCAAACGCCACAGCATATTGTCAAACTCGATCTGATGCAGTTATTCGATCGGCTAGGCATTCACCAGCAGCTCAGCGCTTCTCGCTCTCAGGGATTGGATTCTCTGGTTAACACAATAGAAAAAATAGCGCTTCTTTATATTTAAACCGCTCATGCCAGCGTTGAAATGGCTACGGTTGCCTATACCAATGAACCTAATATGGGCATAGTGAAAAGTATTATGCTGATGATTCCCTTCAATGTCAGAGCACTTCTTATTGTGTTTAGCACCTCAAAAGAAAAATATCTGAAAATCGGAATCTCTTCATTAATGTCACTAAAGTTTAAATAACACCTTGAGTGTATAAACCTGTAAAAACAGAAACTCATCTGTTCTACAGGCTAATAACCTACCTGCTACTGACTTCTGGCGGCTTTCGCCAACATCTTTTTCAAAGCATGAGACACAGCAATAAAACCAAATGATGCAGTAACCATGGTGATTGCCCCAAATCCTGAAGCACAATCCATCCTTTTCGGCCCTTCTGCGCTACTCTTTACGGCACAGACGCTACCGTCAGCCTGCGGATAAACCAACTGTTCGGTTGAAAATACACAGTCGATTCCCAATTTACCTTTACCGTTTTTCACTACGCCAAAATCGCTTTTCAACCGCTCACGCAGTTTGGCCGCTAAAGGATCCTGAATGGTTTTTGCCAAATCAGCTACCTGGATCTGCGTGGGATCAATCTGCCCTCCCGCCCCGCCGGTAGTCACTACCGGAATTTTATTACGGCGGCAGTAAGCCAGTAACGCGGCTTTAGGGCGAACACTGTCAATGGCATCAATAACATAGTCAAATTGCTTTGTCAGATACTCTGCCACATTATCTGCGGTAATAAAGTCATCAATACAGGTCACCTCACATTCTGGATTTATTTCCTCAATCCGACGGGCCATGACTTCACCTTTAGGTTGCCCCACTGTCTGGCGTAAAGCATGAATTTGGCGGTTAGTATTGGTGACACAAACATCATCCATATCAATCAAAGTGATATGACCAATGCCGCTGCGTGCCAGAGCTTCTGCCGCCCAGGAACCCACACCACCAATGCCGATGACGCAAACGTGTGCCTGAGAAAAAAGTGTCAGCGCAGACTGCCCATACAAACGGGCAATGCCGCTAAAACGTTGTAGATAGGCATCAGAATAGACAGCAGACATGGTGACCTCATATTGGCGATAACATCGAATTGCCTGATAACGCGATCCACAAACCGACAACAGATGTGATAATGATATACAGGCGACGGGGAGCAGACACTCGCCCACTCCCCGTCGATAAGTTTAATGGATTTAGCCGCCCGGAAAAAATAACCTCTTGCTAAATTTTCCGTAGTAACCGCTTAGTTTGATGCCGATGAAAACGGTGAATCAGCGGGAGCACTCAACACCCACACCCGGCCATAGTGATTATAAAAACCTGCCGCATGTCCGGCTTCATCGCCAATACCCTGATAAATATCAAAATGATGCCCTTTAATCGCCCCACCCACATCCAGAGCAATCATCAAACGCATTTCATACTTACCGGTAAATTTCCCCGTATTATCTAACAGGGGAACCTCGGCTAAAATGGTGGTGCCCGGTGGAATTAAGGTTTTATCCGAAGCCACCGATGCCCTGGCAATCAGAGGAACCGCACTGGCGCCTTTTACCGGCGCAGAATGCCTTGGCTTGAAGAAGACGAAAGATGGATTTTGTTCCAACAGCTCTCTGACTTCGGCTTCACTATGCTGTTCGGTCCAGCGCTTGATGGCCTGCATAGACATCTCTTCACGCGGCACTTCATTACGATCAATCAGCACTTTGCCAATACTGTTATAAGCACGACCGTTTTTACCCGCATAAGCAAAGAATACCAAAGGAGTGCCATCACCAAAGTCAACATATGCACTACCCTGCACTTCCATCATAAAGTTATCTACTAATGAATTACTGTAGGCTAACTCCAGATTTAAACCGTCCAGAGCACCGGCATAAATCCCGGCGCGATCGGGTAAGCGACGCATTTTATTACTTCGGTTTGGCATTGAGTACAGCGGATATTTAAACTCCCCCTGACGGGTATGGCGTGCATGGATAACCGGCGTGTAATAACCGGTAAACTGAACGTTTCCGTAGTTATCTACCCCTTCCATTTGGTAGGCGTCAAGCTTGAACTGAGATAGCTGAGGACCCTCTGCGCCAGCGGTCATCCACTGAAAAATCGCCTGATAGGTATCACGATATTTGTTATACAGCGACGGAGAAACCTGGCTGATTTCATAAACCTGCTGAGCAAAATCTCTGCCATTAACCGGCTTATTTTTAGCATTTGGGTTGTTCACCAAACCAAACGTATGACTTAACTTACCATCTTTATATTGTTGCCCACGATCGGTCGGCCGTGACTCACATCCTGCGAGTAACGCAATAACTACACCACCCAATATAAATTTTACCCAACGTCCTTTCATTATCTCGCCGCCTGCCTTTAATTAACCGCTACTCTATTGATTGCTATATTGCTATCGAACAATACCAAGGCCACCAGTATAAAGGAAAGTGCTTATAAAAAAAGTGACGATAATGAAATGATGAAAAGTTAACCAATCGTAAAATCCAAACCTCCTTTTTTGTTATTTTAAAGAAAAATAGCTTGCAACCTAAACTACAGAGAGTATTATGCGCCTCCTACGGACGCGGGGTGGAGCAGCCTGGTAGCTCGTCGGGCTCATAACCCGAAGGTCGTCAGTTCAAATCTGGCCCCCGCAACCAACTTAATACTATGCCAAGGTATTAAGGCAGAAACATCTTTTGTTGTAGTATCTAGTCTTATCGGACGCGGGGTGGAGCAGCCCGGTAGCTCGTCGGGCTCATAACCCGAAGGTCGTCAGTTCAAATCTGGCCCCCGCAACCAATCTGATATTATGCCAATGAATTAAAGTAAAGATGTCTTCTATTGCAGTATTTAGTCTTTTCGGACGCGGGGTGGAGCAGCCCGGTAGCTCGTCGGGCTCATAACCCGAAGGTCGTCAGTTCAAATCTGGCCCCCGCAACCAATCCGACTCTCTGATATTCTTTTCATTTACCATCTCCATCCATTCTCCTGTACTACGCTTAAATTTAATGTCTCTGAATTTTAGTTATACAGGTAGCCTATCGATGAAAATGTCCCCCTTTGCTTTTAGTCTGACAGACTGGGCCAGCGTAGAAAAGACGGAACACCGCGGCGAGACCGGTACGGTCTGGTGGCAAACCCGTTTTTTTGGTGAAGAGCAAAACAAAATTCGCGTTCGTATGGTTGAGTACTCCCCAGAATATCTTGCTGACCACTGGTGCAGTAAAGGGCATGTGCTATTCTGCCTGGAAGGAGAGTTAGAAACCACGCTGGAGGATGGCCGTAAGTTCGTACTAACGCCAGGGGTAAGCTATCAGGTTGGTGATAATGCGGAAGCGCACCAGTCCTATACCAAAACCGGCGCCCGCCTGCTGATTGTTGATTAATATTTGATGGTTGCGAAATAGGTCTTAATACCGGCAAAAACTGATTCAGCGATCTGTTGCTGGAATTTTGCCGTTTTCAACTTGCGCTCCTCCTCCAGATTAGAGATAAACGCAGTCTCAATCAGAATAGATGGAATATCCGGCGCTTTCAGCACGGCGAATCCGGCCTGTTCAATTTCATTTTTATGCAGTTCATTTACCCGCCCCATTCGGGTCAGCACTTCCTTACCAAATGTCAGGCTGCTGTTGATGGTGGCGGTTTGTACCAAATCAAAAATAGTGTGGTCGAGGTAGCGATCGCCGCTCTTACTCACGCCACCTATCTGATCCGCCTCATTCTGGGTTTGTGCTAAATATTTAGCCGCACTGCTGGTTGCTCCTTTGGTGGACAAAGCAAACACCGAAGAACCATTAGCAGAGCGATCGGTAAACGCATCAGCATGAATAGAGATAAACAGATCGGCCTTTTGCGCTCTGGCTTTTGCTACCCGCACTTTCAACGGAATAAATACGTCCTCATTACGGGTCATGTACACCTTCATCCCTGACTCTTTCTGAATCAACGTGCGTAACCGGCGCGCAATTTGCAGAACGATATTCTTCTCTTTAGTACCTCGTTTACCGATAGCGCCGGGATCTTCCCCACCATGTCCCGGATCGAGCATGATAACCAGAGGGCGGTCACGCCCGGCTTTTCCGGCCTGTGGCGGTGCCGCTGGCTGATCTTTTTCCAGCTCACCCAGATTGTACTCTTTCAATAACGCCAGCAGCGGATCGTCCGGTTCGGAAGAACCACCATTAGCCGGATACAGATCGACCACCAGACGGTTTTTAAACTCGGCAATCGGCTTTAGAGTAAACAGATTAGGATTGATATTTTGCTTTAATTCCAGCACCAGCCGAACCGTATCCGGGTCATGCTGCCCGACCCGAGCCAGCTTCAGATAAGGATCGTTATTCTGAACCTGAGCAGAAACCGCTTTTAGCACACTGTTTAAGTGAACATTCTCAATATCAATCACCAGACGATTGGGATTAGATAAAGCAAACTGTTTGTACTTTAGCGGAACCGTCGATTCCAGCGTAATTCGCGTATAGGTCGAAGAAGGCCATACGCGCACAGCAACAACGCTGGCCACAGAAGCAGCAATGCCAACGCCACTAACACTCAATAACCACGTCGCAGCGGCTCCCTGCAACAAACGGCGGCGTAAATAATTGGGTTTAGAGCTAGACATGATTCTCCGAAATAAAACGAACGACTGTTTACCAATAATATAAAGCTGGCGTAAAACTCTACCGAAGTGCAGCGGCACTGTCACGTTTTACATATATGTTATCTGCCTGTAAGCATAACTTTGAGATGAAAATACGTGAAAATAAGCACATAATGCTTAAACGCGTCGAAGCCTAATCAATTTTAATCGCTACGTCTATTGAATAATCCCTCACTAAATCACTTTTGGCTAAACTTTCTGCTTGCCAGAACATCTCAAATAGAATAAAAATACAAAAATTACGAATTATTATGCATTGAGGTTAATCATGAAGGAACGTAGCACTGAATTGGTTGAAGGTTTCCGCCATTCGGTTCCTTACATCAATACCCACCGGGGGAAGACCTTTGTCATCATGTTAGGTGGCGAGGCCATAGAGCATGATAATTTCGGTAGTATTATCAGCGATATTGGTTTACTTCATAGCCTGGGCATTCAATTAGTGGTGGTTTATGGTGCCCGCCCACAGATTGATGCCAATCTGGCGGTACACAATAAACCTTCGGTCTATCATAAACACACCAGGGTAACCGACGCAGAATCGCTGGAGCTGGTAAAACAAGCCGCGGGTCGTCTCCAGTTGGATATTACCGCTCGTCTGTCTATGAGCCTGAATAATACGCCGTTGCAGGGTGCCCATATTAACGTGGTTAGCGGTAACTTTGTGATCTCCCAGCCTTTAGGGGTGGATGATGGTATCGATTACTGCCATAGCGGGCGCATACGTCGGATTGATGAAGAGGCTATTCAGCGCCAGCTGAGCAGCGGCGCTATTGTGCTGTTGGGGCCGGTGGCGGTTTCGGTTACCGGAGAGAGCTTTAATCTCACCTCAGAAGAAGTAGCAACTCAACTGGCCATTAAATTAAAAGCCGAGAAAATGATTGGTTTCTGTTCTTCACAAGGGGTAGAAGACGAAAAGGGAAAAATTATATCGGAACTTTTCCCTAATGATGCCCAAACCTATCTGGATAAGCATGAGGCCCAGGGCGATTATAACTCGGGTACTGTACGCTTCCTGCGTGGAGCAATTAAAGCCTGCCGCAGTGGTGTTCGCCGTTGTCACCTGCTTAGTTATCAGGAAAGCGGTGCGCTGTTACAGGAACTATTCTCCCGCGACGGTATCGGTACACAAATCGTCATGGAGAGCGCGGAACAGGTGCGTCGGGCAACTATTCGCGATATTGGTGGGATTCTGGAGCTAATCCGCCCTCTGGAGCAACAGGGCATTTTGGTTCGCCGATCCAGAGAGCAGCTTGAAATGGAAATTGATAAATTTACCATTATCGAACGGGATAATATGACCATCGCCTGTGCGGCGCTCTACCCCTTCCCGGAAGAAAAAATTGGTGAAATGGCCTGCGTTGCCGTTCATCCCAACTATCGCAGCTCATTACGCGGTGAAATCCTGTTAGAGAAAATCAGCGGGCAAGCGCGCCTGATGGGGCTGGAGAAACTGTTTGTGCTCACCACCCACAGTATTCACTGGTTCCAGGAACGCGGGTTTATGCCAGCAGACATTGACGTTCTGCCGATGAAAAAGCAGGCTTTATATAATTACCAACGGCGATCTAAAATCCTTGTCACGCCGGTGTAGGTTTTATTGGTTTTACCGGGTGCTTTTTAGCCATCCGGTAAAATTTTCTATATTGCATTTCGACCGTAAAGCTATCAGTAAACTTCATTTTATGGTCGGTCAATACCGGCCATAATTATTTTAGCCCTTATGCTACGGGTAAAACGTCTCCTTGTAAGCGTTCTGCCAGCCCGCTATGGCGTTCCGTTGGGGTAGCTATAGCAGACAACAGAATATTTTCATTAGCAAACAGCGTTAGCTTCTGACGTGCCCGGGTAATTGCGGTATACACCAGTTCCCGGCTTAACAAAGGAGTAAAGGTGTCCGGCAATACCAGCACCGTATGGTCAAACTCCGAGCCCTGAGATTTATGCACCGTCATCACATAGGCGGTTTCACAATCCGGTAGACGGCTTGGCTGTATCGCTTTTAACGAACCATCAGGAAGCTGGAAATAGACTCTCATCTCTCCCTCCGACGTCATTAAGGCGATACCAATATCCCCGTTATACAAACCCAGCGAGCTGTCATTTCGATTAATCATTACCGGACGCCCTGAATACCAGACGCCGACACTATCATTTGGTTTGTTAATCAAACGTTTGCCTTGTAAAGCCTGCTCAATACGAATATTCAGCCCTTCAACCCCAAACGGCCCACTGCGCAATGCACACAGCAGACGGAACTGGTTAAACCGCGCCAGAATATCCTGAGGCTGACCAGATTTAATCTGTTCGAGATAGCCCCGATAGCCATCAACACAGGCTTCCAGCAGATGTAAATAGTCCTCTGGTGTTTTAACTGAAAACCAGCTCAAATCGCCATAATCCTGACTAAAACAACTAATAGCAGACCGTCCTTCCCCCTGATTAACCGCCAGCGACAGTTGACCAATACCAGAGTGCTGATGAAAGCGATAGCTCTTTTTCAAGAGAGATAAATTATCCCTGACGGCTACCGCATGCGGTAAATTCAGTGGAGAAATATTGAAACCGGTAAGGCGAGATAGCTCATCGGCGCGCTGCCGACTGTAACCTTGCTCCGCAAATCGACAGATGTCGCCTAAAACTGCCCCCGCCTCAACGGAAGCCAGTTGGTCCCGATCGCCCAGCAGGATCAGCCGGGCGTGCTCCGGCAAAGCCTCTATCAGACGAGCCATCATGGGCAAATCGACCATTGAAGCCTCATCCACAATCAACACATCAAGATGGAGTGGATTTTCCTTGTGATAGCGTAAACGGCGGCTGTTGGACTGAACCCCCAGCAAACGATGAAGGGTGGAGGCCTCGGTTGGCAACTGCTGGCGCCAATGCTCCTCCAGCGGTAATCCCTGAATCGCCTGACCTAATGACTCAGTTAATCTTGCCGCCGCTTTTCCCGTTGGGGCGGCCAGCGCAATACGTAATCGCTTTTCGCCAGCAAGCTGTAATAGTACCGCCAGTAATCTCGCCACTGTCGTGGTTTTTCCGGTTCCCGGCCCGCCAGAAATAATCGACACCTGACGCGTTACCGCAACCGCTGCGGCGACCTTTTGCCAGTTAATACCATCGTCAGTGGGTAAGAAATAGGCATCCAACGCGGAGCGTAACATATCGATTGTCTGCGATGTCTGGCTATTCGGTATCTCACTTTGGTGCAGAAAGAAGTTGGCAATAAGCCCTTCATCTCGCCACATACGTTGCAGGTAGAGCCGCTCGTGCTGCAAAACCAGCGGTGCGGGCAAATTGCCATTGGTAACCGCAGGTGCAGACTCCAGCGCCAGAATTAAATCAGCAAACTGTGGATATCCAGCCTTATGCCAGACTTCTGCGGCTAATTCAGTATGTCGACCATCAAACAACGTCGTCTGATTAAAATGACGTAAAAACAGGCACACATGACCGGCACCGGTTTCAGCACTTAAACAGGCAATTAACAATGCCAGACAAGAGTTATCACCAGCCAATAAACGGGCCAGTTGAATATCCAGAGGTCGCAAAAGGGAAGCATTCACGGCTTTTTGCAGCAGGCTAAACATCAGGCTATTTCCTCCTGACCGCTAAACATACGGTCTAACCCATCCACCAGCGCCCACTCAGGTCGACAATGGAAAACACCTTGCCCTGGCTTATCTTTTTCAATACCGCGTAAAAAAAGGTAAAACACGCCGCCAAAGTGACACTGATAGTCGTAATCAGCAATGCGGTGGCGTAAATAACGGTGGAGTGCCAACGAGTAGAGTTGATACTGTAGTTCATAACGATGCTCGCACATGGCATCGGCCATCGCCTGTGGAGTATAAGATGCTGTACTTTCTCCCAACCAGTTAGACTTATAATCCAACACGTAATAGCGCCCCTGCCAGCAAAACACCAGATCGATAAAGCCTTTTAACATGCCCTGAACCTGCCGAAAAACCAATTCAGGACAGCGGGCTGACAGTGGATCATAACGCTTAACCAAAGCGTCTAACCGATCTGCCTGTAGCAATGGTCCAATGGGTAGGTAAAACTGAAGCTCTGCCTGGCGATTGGCCGCTGAAATATCTTTTAAACAGATCCCCTGCTCATCTAATGGTGAAGAAAGGATAGTCTCTAACCACTGCTGCAAAACAGGCGTCCAGTGGCTTTCCAGCCCCTGTAACAGTACTTTTTCATTTAGCTCATGGCTATTTATCGGCTGGGTAAAATCCGTTTTCTCCAGTAAATCATGCAAAAAAGTTCCCGGAGCGGCGCCTTTCGGGAAAGTATGAGGAGACAGCAACTGTTGTGGATTCTCACCCTTTTCCCCAGCCGCATCGGTATCAAAACGAGGCAATAAGTCGTAATGGTGTGAGGTTCCCTGCTGCTGTAAGCCTGAATAGCTGGTAACACGCCAGCTGTTTTGCCGCTGGCTGCTAAAAGTGCGGGCTGCCAGCAGCTCTGGCTGTAATTGATTATCCTGCCACAGGGCTGCATCCATTTCCGCTGCGGTATGAAGCTGAATACCATCATGCTGTTCCAGCGTCTGTAAAGACTCCGCCAGAAAAACAGCATTGCCGGGTTGCCCGCGCTGTAATAAATATCCCATAGCGCTACGGTGTAAATCAGAGTTGCCCTGCCGCCGGTTTCCGGAATAAAGCGGCGTAACCCCAATACTGCAATGATAAACAGAGCGGGTGATGGCCACATAAAGCAAGCGCAGATCTTCGGCCAGACGCTCTTCTTCTGCCAGCGTTAGCGAATCCTCACTTTGCTGTAAATCCAGCATGGCGGAGAATGTTTCACGATCGTGATAAAACGCCTGATTCTGCTGGCGAAAGCCACAGATAAACGGCAGCCAGACCAGTGGATACTCTAATCCTTTCGATTTATGAATAGTTACCACTCTCACCAGATTGCGATCGCTCTCCAGCCTCAGTTGCTGGCTGTCTGAACGATCGTTTGGCTGGGTAATTTGTTGTGCTAACCAGCGAGCCAGTGAGTGTTCACTCTCCAGCTTTAGCGAGGCTTCCTGCAACAGTTCACCAATATGCATGATATCCGTTAAGCGGCGCTCACCGCCCAGCGTCACCAGCAGGTTTTCCGCCAGTTGTCGCCGGGACATCACTTCCCGCAACATCGGCAATACTCCACGTTTGAGCCAAAGCTGACGGTAACTGCTGAACTCTTCTACCAGTTGATCCCACTGCCGCTCATCCCGGTTAATATCATCAATCTGGCGGGCATCCAGCCCCAGCAAACTGCTGGCTAAAGCGCTGCGCAGCGTTCTCTCTTTTTCCGGCGCCAAAACCGCCTGTAAGAGCCACAGAATGTCTTTAGCTTCTGGTGTGGTAAACACACTCTCTCGGTTGGATAAATAGACGGAAGGTATCCCTAAAGCGCTTAAAGCATCCCTCACCAGCGCGGCTTCTTTACCGGTGCGAACTAAAATAGCAATATCGGCGGCGACTACTGGTTTGCGCTGTGTCGCGTTCACTAACCATGCTCGCTGCTGTTGGCCTGCTGTCAGCCACTCCCGAATCTGTACCGCACAGCTGCGGGCCATAAACTGCTGATACTCATTAAGACCGCACCCTTCTCCCGGCTGCAACCACAAAGAGACAGCCGGTTGGCTACTCCCATTCAACTCAAAGCTCAGGTGTTGATTTTTTTCTTCCGCATTAACCGGCATAAAGGGAATTTGCTGAAAAATAAAAGGGGCTGGCAGTTGCTGAAACAGGTGATTCACTGAGTTCACCATAGATGCTGAAGATCGCCAGTTAGTCTCCATCGTGTAGTGGTTACTTACTTCATTTCTGGCCTGCATATAGGTAAAAATATCCGCACCGCGGAAGGCATAAATCGCCTGTTTTGGGTCCCCTATCAGCAATAACCCGGTATCTTCACGACCACCGTACAGCTTATGGAATATGCGATACTGCTGTGGATCGGTATCCTGAAACTCATCAATCATTGCCACCGGATAGCGCAACCTGATAGCCTGCGCCAGAGCTTCTGCCCCGGTGCGTTGTAACGCGGAATCTAACCGACTCAGCAGATCGTCAAACCCCATTTCAGCACGCCGACGCTTCTCTTGCTGAACCGACAGACGAACTTCACTAATGGCTTTTGATAAAATTAAATCACGCAGGGTCAAAGGCTCGGAATAGATCAAATCAATGACAGTAAACAGAGGATCGACCGGTGCTTCGCCCTTTTTGGTTTTTTCACAAAGCACCGACTGGCGGAAATTATTCAGTTCTTTCGGTAGCTTATAATCCTGCGTCTCCTGCTCTGCCCACAAATTGACTTTTTGCAGCCAGTTGGGCAAATGCTTGGTGCTGTAGCTACGTTTATCTACACCTGACTGGCTGATTAATGATTCCAGCCCGGAACAGGCATCGCGCCACTGCTGCTTTAAAGCCTCAATGCGCTCAATAATCTGCTGGTGTCGCAATAAAATATCGTCCTGAGACGGCGGCTGACGTAACTGAGGGGCTTCCCCATGCAAATAGGGCATCACATCTGTCAGCAGAGATTCGGGTCCACTCCACTCGCTGTTTATCGCCTGGGCAACCGGCAAAGGCAACGGGTAACAATGACGACGCCAGAAATCGGCTACCGCCTGACGCCTTAAGGGAAGTTCATCTTCAATTAGCGATTGCTCAAACAAAACGCCCGATTCAAAGGCATTATGGCTCAACATACGCTGACAAAAACCGTGGATGGTATAAATTGCCGCCTCATCCATTTGACGTTCGGCGGCCAATAGTAAGTCGCCAGCCTCTTCTTTATCCGTCAATTCCGACAGTAATTGCGACAACAGCGGATCGCTACTGTCGTTACGAATACAGGCAATACGTAAACGGTGAATATTATCCCGAATACGGTTACGCAGCTCTTCTGTTGCAGCTTCGGTAAAAGTTACAACCAGTATCTCTTCCACTGACAGTTTACGCGGGTAAGCCGCCTGCTGGCCCAGCCCCAACAGTAAACGCAGATAAAGTACCGCAAGCGTATAGGTTTTCCCCGTGCCTGCTGATGCTTCAATTAAACGCTCCCCAAACAGAGGGAGCGTTAGTGGATCTAACCTTAAAGGCTGTGTAACCGTCATTATCACTGAACCTTCACCGGTAACGTTTTCTGCAGTGATGAGGCATCTTTATACACATCCCAACCTTTCAGCTCTGCATACTGGGTTTTCAGATCGCCTTGCCCCATAATTTGGGACATTACCGACAGCCCTTTACGCGCCATTACTGCCTGTTGATAGAAGGTTTGAATATCCTGTCTGGTCAATTTTTTCACCTGTTCCAATACCTGTTTACGTGTATCAAAACGGTCGTTACCGCGGCTAAAATCATTCAGATAAAGGGCCGTTTCTTCATCCATGGTTTGTGGACGCTGTTCCAGTTCATTCACCAACGCTTGACGATATTGATTAAAATCTTTATCACTAAGGGCGGAAAGTTTCTTATCTGCCATCTGATAGAAATTCAGATAACGTTCTTCCAGATGAGCCGGAGTCTGATTATTACTTTGTAGTAAGAAGCCAACACCCCATTGACGGCCTACGGTCATCGGGAAAGCAAACACGGCGTAGCCAAGCTGCTCTTCCGTTCTTAGCTGATTATAAAACCACGGCTGAATAATCTGAGTTAACAGGCTGCTGCGCGCCATGCTTTGCACTTCATCATAGTCGTCAGGAATATACACCGCTGCCAGCGCCGAATCGGTACTGCTGCCCGCCTTCATCAGGTTCGCCTGTTGGGTTTTCTCTACCACTACGTTCTGACCATGCCACCAACCGGAACCCTGACAGCCCAGCTGTTTACTAATGTTTAGCGCCATAGTTTTCACCTGCTCCTGAGTCATATCACCCAGTACAAACATTTCCGGTGAGCTGTTTGTCAGCAGTTGATTACGGTATTGAATGATGTCGTCAACCTTAATATCAGCCATCAGCTTACGACGCTCATCACGTTCAGTGTAAGGAACCTGAGAAATCGCTCTGACCGGCTGCAACGCCAGCTCATAAGCCTTGCCTTTTTCTGCCGCTTCCATCTGATCGCTATACCATGACTTGGCCTGTTCCAGCTCTTCCGGCGTTACGGTAAAACTGCGATATTGCTCCAGCAGAGCACTCACCAGACGAGGTAAATGTTGGCTGAAACCTGATGCAGAAAATTGTAAGCCGTTATTGGCTGAAGAAGAGAAACTGATCCCACCAACAGAAGCCTGATAGCTCAATTGAGACAGCGCCTGCTCAGACAAATAATCAGTTAAAGCAAACATCACCTGATTGCGAGCACTATCCTGCGCTTTAGCATTACGCAAAGCCAGCGTCACATTCACTTTAGGATCGTCAGCAAAGTATTTACTTGGGATATACCAGGCCCGGTTATTCGCCTCATTCAGTACCAACTGAGGCTCTTTAGTTTTATTTTCTGCCACCAGATTAAAATTATCCGGAATATAGGGGTTAAGCGCCGGGAGACTTAGCGTGATTTGCTTCTCTTCAGCCTTCCAGCGTTCAATCTGTTCAGGCTTGATTTTGTCAACCTGATAAGGGGCATCAACAAAATAGGCGGTTTTATTATGAGGTTCATCAGGGCTAATAAACCAGATACGCGCGGCCTCCGGCGTCATTTCATCCAGACGGACAGCAATGGCTTTAGGATCGTATTTATCCGCCAGATAATCAGCATCCAGAATATTTTGGATTGGAATATTCAGCATGGTGTCGGATAACCATTCGACATAATCCATATCGCGGGTAATGGATGGATAACGAAAATCCAGTTTTAACACATGGGCAATTTCATCAAAGTAATCTTTGCGAATACCTTCCTGACGAATCATTTTCAGATAGTCGAACACTGCCGCAATCACCTTATCGCGATTGGCCTGCCCTTTATCCGTTAATGAAATACCAATACTGAATACACCACCGTTGCGGTCAACGACCGGATTAACACCAGCACCAATGCTGTCTGCCAGCCCTTGCTTGCGCAACCAGTCTGACAGGGTATTCTCACTGCGGTTACCAATTAAATAACTTATATAGGTATCGGTTTTACTGCGAAACTCCGCCACATTGTTAGCGATACGAAACTCAATGCGCAATTGTTTACGCGGTTGAGCAGGTACATAGTGAATGATTAGCCCTTTCTCTTTTTCAGTAGCGGCCGGTACGGTAATAGGTGGAACCGTTGCATT
The DNA here is from genome assembly GCF_021010575.1 of Limnobaculum eriocheiris. Classification (GTDB taxonomy): domain Bacteria; phylum Pseudomonadota; class Gammaproteobacteria; order Enterobacterales; family Enterobacteriaceae; genus Limnobaculum; species Limnobaculum eriocheiris. The sequence continues at coordinate 84,493 of NZ_JAJNAG010000004.1, forward strand.
ATGGTTGTTGATTCGACCATAGGTATCATTTGCCAGTTTAGCCAAATCCGCTAAAGACTGATTACCATATAAAACCCCTACCATCAGATTGGCCGAATAGTAACGCTGGTAAAAGGCTTTTAGTTCATTCTGCAGTTTGCTGCCCGGCTTATCTTTTAGCGTTTCCAGATTACCGCCAGAAAACCGTGAGGTTGGGTGAGCCGGGTTTAAGGTTTCCGAACCGACTTGCCCAATGCGCATACCATCACGGGAACGGGCCATGGTTAACTCAGCATTCACCGCGTTACGTTCACGATCGGCATATACCGGATCTAACCGGGGTTCAGCAATAGCATCGGCCAGACGATCGACTGCCGGGGCCAACGCATCATTTTCCACTTCCAGATAGAACGCAGTACGATAAGATGCGGTGCTGGCGTTATGGCTACCACCGTGTTTTTTAAGATACTCAGAAATGCTGTCCGGCTCCGGGTAACGTTTTGATCCCATCAGAACCATATGTTCCAGATAGTGGGCCAGCCCCAGTTGGCTATCAGGATCTTCCAGCGAACCTACCGGTAAAGCCAGAGCCGCCAGCGATTTGCTGGCCAGACTATCGGATACCAGTAATACCGTCATGCCATTATCTAATTTAATTGCCTGATACTCACGCGCATCTCCCGCGCTTTTTTGTATCTCCTCGGGTAATGGCTTCCACCCCTGAGCCGCAAATGCCAGAGGTGCCCAACAAGATAACATCAGTATGGTGCCTGCGATCCAGGCATGTAGCTTACGCATTAGATTTCCTTCTGGAATGACCGAATAACAACCAATACAGACAATGGACAACATAGCGGATCGTTGTACCTGCCTCACGCATCAGGCAAAATTTGCTCCTCTGCCCGCCACCGTCCAACTATGAATTGGACATCCCGGTTGCAGAGGGTTCACTTTTTAGTCAGATTTTTCCAATCGATAACGCATTAACGTTAGTAAATAGGGCTGACTGTCGCTAATAATCTGTTGATAATATTTATCATCCAATACTCTGAACAGCCTCATCAGATAAGGGTCTTCTCCCTCGCCGCTAACCTGTGGGCCGCCCTGCCATGCCTGAATCAGCTTCTGTCTGGCTTTTTGCTGTATTGATTCATCCCAACAAACTTGACCCGCAGATACATCATAGCAACTTTCCAGCCAGGCCCACGCGCTCTTGGGCAACAAGAGCAGTGGTGAACTCAGCCCCTGTTGATACCCTTTCAGCCACGCTGAAAGATGCTTTTCTGCCTCTTCCACACGGAATGAAGCAAAGCGCCACTCGGTTCCATCCCGACCATATATTCGGCTTTCCCCCTGCCCACCGCTCATGCAGTAGATCAGATGTTCCAGCCACAGGGATATACCATCAGCCACCGTCAGTTTGGCGGGCCGCCAGCGCAGTAAACCATCCTGCTGCACCTGATTTAGCCAACCGCTAACCGTAATACCATCGATCTGTTTTTCAAATTCAATATTGTCAAAAGGTTGCTTTTGCTGTTTCACCCGCTCCGCCAGCTCGCTCATATCCTGCATCTGCCCCTGCCAGAAGAGTTCACCAAAAGCACCAAACGGCAAGGTGCCGGCAGAACAAAAACGGGCAAACAGCAGCTCAGGATCGTTCTCTTCAATCAGGCAATTAAGCAGTAGGGTATTAAGCTGATAACGTTGCAGATTTCCGACTAAAAATGGCTCTTCGTCCGGAAGTTCTGGCTCATCAAACGTAAAACTCACATTTAACCGTTGCTGAAAGAATGCCCGTACCGGATTACGGTAAAAACGGCGTAGTTCATCCAGTTCAACCTGCTCCAGAGCGACTTTATCCAACGGCTGCCCAAATTCACCCGGTGCAGCCCCCCGCCGTTCAGCGGCGGGTAACCATTCATTGGCATAACTTTGCTGTTCGCTACCTGCAATAAAATTCTGCTGGCTGAATGGTACCCGGGCATGGTGGCATAGCAGATGTTGATGTACCTTCTCAGCGCTCCTCTCCAGATCGCTATTCACATCGTCTGCCAGAACGTGGCTTTGAGCGATATATTCCAGCAATTCCGTTACCAGAACGGAAGGGTACCGAGGGCTGTTATCCTGAATAGATTGACCAATATAGCTGATATACAGTTTTTGTTGGGCCGATAACAAAGCCTCAAGAAACAGGTAACGGTCATCATCCCGTCGACTGCGATCCCCTTTACGCGATTGCACGGCCATTAGGTCAAAACCCAATGGAGGCAATGTGCGTGGATAAACGCCATCGTTCATCCCTAACAGGCACACTACCTTAAACGGAATGGAGCGCATGGGCATCAGAGTACAAAAATTTATCGGGCCGGCTAAAAAGCGCTGACTGATGCGTTCATTATCCAGCCGGGAAGCTAAATCATCTTTTAAAACGGTTAATGGAATTTCCTGACTATAGTTAGCCTCCAGACCAAAGCCAATTTGCTTTTGCCACTGCTGCTCAATCAATGCCAGTACGGGCTCAGTCTCTAAATCGGTAATAAAAAAGGCTTCCGTTAGCTCATGACAATAAGGCAGCCACTCCGTGAGAGTATGTGACTCCATCAGGCGCTTACGCCAGATGGAGAGTTGCATCAGAAACTCGGCCAGTTGCCCCGCCAAAACGGCAATAAGACCGCTGGACTCATCGTAAGGTAAAATGCCCTGATAGTCGCCGCTCTGACTATCCATCGCATAGCCTAATAACATGCGGGTCAGGCCAAAACGCCAGGTATGCTGCCCCGTCGGCGGTAAGTCAAAATCGCTGACCATCTCATCATCCAACCCCCAGCGAATCCCGGCCTCTTCAACCCACTGGCGTAAAATTCGCAATCCATCTTCATCAATCTGGAAACGTCGGGCTAATGCGGGCACTTCCAGCAGCGTCAAAATATCTTCGGCGCTAAAGCGACTTTCAGGTAAATCCAGCAGCATTAAAAATGCGCTCAGTACAGGATGCGCCTGACTGGCGCTGCGATCAGAAATTGCATAGGGTAAATAACGTTCTGTCGGCGCATTGCCAAAAACCGCTTCAATGTATGGCGTGTAATTATCGATATCCGCCACCATCACAATGATATCCCTCAGCGTCAGGGTTGGATCATCATCCAGCATGGTCAACAGCCTGTCGTACAGTATCTCTACTTCCCGCTGGGCACTGTGACACACGTGAACGCTGACCGAACGATCGTTGGGATCCAGTAACTGTTTATCCTGACTGTTCAGCGGAGAGTTTGGGTTATTAATCACCAGCGCCCGATCCTCTAACTGGAGAATATCCCGCTGAATGCGGTGCAAAAGGCACTCCTGTTCAATATCAACAAAGGCATCAACTTCCTGCATTTTATCCAGTTGTGCCAGCAGATAGAGGTTATCACGCCCCAGTTTTCCCCAACTGGCCAACAGAGGATTACTCAGTTGCTGATTGCCCTGCTCGTCAAATAATGATGCAGCCATCTCCGGATGGCGAAATAGCGCAATATTTTGTTTATTATTTATTTTATTTCTTTTACGGGCCTGAAGTTTGGCCAGAAAAGTATAATCCTGGATATCACCCCAGTAGTAGCGACAGGGATTAGTAAACATCAGATGAATATCAATATGCTGCCCTAATGCCTGCAAAGCTTGCAGATACACCGGAGGAAGTGCGGATATTCCACAAATAAAAACTCTGGAAGGCAATTTATCCGGCGAAAAGTCAGGATGGTTCAGGGTATCAATAAAGCGTTGATACAGATTTGCCCGGTGCCAGCCCGGCTGCTGCAAATCATGGGTATATTCGGTCAGCGCTCGCCAGAGAGGCGCCTGCCATACCTGAGCTTCGTTTAACCCATCAATCAGTTCATGCTGCTCCCAACTGCGCAGCCATTCAGGTCGATAGACTAAATACTGGTCAAACAGATCCGCAATACGCCCGGCTAGCTGATGGCACTTCCGCAAATCCTCATCATCACTTAAATAGCGCGATAGTGCGATAAATTCAGGTTGTTCCAGCATTGAAGGCAACAGCCGCATCAGCTTCCAGATCATGGCATCTTTACTGAATGCGCTCTCCTGAGGAATTCCGGGTAAAACCTGTTGAAACATCTGCCAGATAAATGATGCCGGAAGCGGAAACTCAATATTTGCTGCAATACCTAACTCAGTTGCCAGCTCAATTTGCAGCCACTGCGCCATACCATGGCTTTGAACCAGAATAATCTCTCGTTCAAAGGGGTTGGATAACGGTTTACCGGCGATTACCGCAGTGGTTAGCGTTTTTAGCAGGTCAAGCTGGTTTGAGTGGTAAACCGTAAACATCCGGGCTCCTGAAGTTATATAACGCCCCATTTTAGTTAAAAAGTCGGGCTGATTTCACTGGTGTCGCCATTTACAAGGGCACAATTCTCAATCTTCTTGCCGATAGTGTAAAGCAGGCAATGGATAACCACCTATTTTTACTGTCATTTCGCCTGTTGCTGAAGATATTATCAGCGTTACCCTAAACCATAGCATGAACCATTGCCCTTCATCTGATTGATGCTGCTATATTAGTTAGCGTACTTACCCATCATGCTATCAGCGAACTTTGGCTGCACGATGATATTTAACAGATTTCGAGCTTTATCGAAAAAAATCATGCTGTCGGCAGTTTAGGTTGTTTACCCGGAGGTGTCAGACATGAGTCAACTATTTACCCCAATTAAGTTGGGGCCGGTCGTTTTACCCAACCGTATTATTATTGCACCAATGTGCCAATATTCCGCCGAGGATGGTAAAGCAACGGAATGGCATACCATTCATCTTGGTCAATTAGCCTTTTCCGGTTCGGGACTATTGATTGTTGAAGCCACCGCGGTTGAGCCGGAGGGCCGTATATCTCCCGGCGATCTGGGGCTATGGAATGATGAAACAGAACAGGCCTTAACCACCACCATACAAGCCGTCAGGAAATACTCTTCTATGCCGTTGAGTATCCAACTGGCCCACGCGGGTCGAAAAGCATCAATGCCGGTTCCCTGGCAACCGGGTCCTGCCGTAACGCCAGAAAACGGTGGCTGGCAGCCGGTCGCTCCTTCCGCCATTCCATTTGATAAACATTCAGCTCAACCCAAAGCACTGACTCAGGAGCGTATTACCTCCATCATCGCTTCCTTTGCCCATTCGGCTAAACGAGCCGATAAACTGGGATTTGAAGTCATCGAAATTCACGCTGCTCATGGCTACCTGCTGCATGAATTCTTGTCTCCCATTTCAAACCATCGGGAAGACCAATACGGTGGCTCGCTGGAAAATCGTATGCGTCTGACGCTGGAGGTTTTCGCTGCGATCCGTAAAGTACTGCCAGCGGATAAAGCTGTTGGTGTACGAATTTCTGCCAGTGACTGGGTGGAAAATGGCTGGGATCTGCAACAATCGCTAACGCTCTGTCACCAGTTAAAAGCGCTGGGTTGTGATTATATTCATGTCTCCAGCGGTGGCCTGTCGGCCCAGCAGCATATTCCTCTCAGCCCTAATTATCAGGTTCCCTTTGCCCGCAGGATCAAAGCAGAAGTAGGAATGCCAACCATCGCCGTAGGCCTGATTACTGAACCGGAGCAGGCCGAAGCTATTATCGCTACCGGTGAAGCGGATATGGTCGCGCTGGCCAGAGGGATCTTATATAACCCACACTGGCCGTGGCATGCCGCGGCGGCACTTGGTGCTCAGGTTAGCGTACCCAAACAGTACTGGCGTTCACAGCCTCATCGAGTAAAGGGGCTGTTTACTGAAGATTAATGCATACTGACCCGCTTTCATTATTATATAAACCTGAATGGTGAAAGCGGTCAGTGGCAACATCATCTGCTATTGATTTACTGACTCATCGCATTGCCACTTCTCCAATTCCACGCTCTGCTTTCCCGGCATCATTACCTGCGCAGTAATTTTCTGGCAACCATTTCCCATGGGAGCTGTCAGTATGTTTAAGTGCCATTGCCCTGATTTAAGCTTTGGTTCCTGTTCAATAAGGTCGGGATAGATATCTAATGCCTGAGCCGCAAGGCGCCATGCATATTGGCTATCGGTGTAGAGATTGAATTGTGCCAGAAGTACCTGTTGATAGCTTAACAGCCCCATAATGGTAATAGAGAATAGCAACATAGAGATAAGGACTTCCAACAGGCTAAACCCACCCTGTCGCAATATATTTAAGGAGTGCATTCTGCCGGTACCTTAAGTGGGCAGAAGTCTATTCTCCCATGAGGTAATGGTTGTAGCTTTATACCCTCACCAGAAGACTGATTGTCAAACCTGCCTGCCAGTTGAAACAGTACCAGGAGAGGCTGGTTACTTCCCATATTCCCCTCTCCCCGAATGAGAATCTCAGTATTATTAAGTGGGCGAATGCAGGATGAGAGTTGATGATTTTCAGCTTTCTTGCATTGCCACTCGCGGTTTAGCGCCAACCAACGTTGAGATAATGCCCATGAAAGCGAAGAGAGCGCCTGATGATAAGCGTGAAAATAGCGCCGTTCATCGGCATAGATCTTTACCTGAACCAGCAACTGATCGCTCTGCCCTTTAAGCATTAAAGTCCCAAATAACATTAGCAGCATCACCATAACAATGGTGCTATAGCCTTGTTGATTAGCCATCAACTCACATCTTCCTCTTAGCATGTCAACGCACTCCCCGTACCCTTAGCGTTAAACGACGTTTCACTGATGACCAGCGTTTCCAGTGCCCCTCTAATACGATCAGGTAATAGGCCGTCTGTTTCCCGGCGCTGTTCAATGAATGACCTCCTGACCGAACAGAAAAGTGAGTGATAACTATTTCAGCGGGATCTAATAACTTCTCCCATCCATTACCCTGGCAATCTTTAGCGCTGCGATGCTGCTCAATACTGTTGTTTAGCCAGCGGTAAGCAAAATGCTCTGATGTTGCGGAATCAACAGAATCGATGACACCGTTATGGTTAAGATCGTAGCGAATAATCAGACAGCTTCCCGCTACAGATTGAGAATGTTGACCGATGAACAGGGCTTCAGATACCCGCTCTTTTCCTTCTTTAAACAGAAATCCAGCCCGACGTAAATCCTTTGCTATGGCCATTAGCACCTGCCCCATAGTCTGTTCCAGACGATAGAGCCTATACAGTGTTAAACTCTGCCGCTGTAATGCAGGATACATGGCGGCAACACTCACTATCATCATGCTGCTAATCAGCATTGCCATCAACATTTCAGCTAATGAAAAGCCACCCTGAGCATTTTTTATTAACACGGAGTGATACCCGGTAAATAGGGTTGCTGACCATTGATGCTCTCACTACAGCGGCGCAACCGCCCTTTAGCAGACAGAATCACCTTCACTCTTCCCGCCTGATTCGATACCACAATATGCCCGGTACCCGCGGTATTTCGTATGCCGTAGAAGCCAAAGCCAATATCAGAATGACTAACTTCTAAACCAATAGTGGACTCCGGTAAAACAAAGCGTAACCCACTGTCGCTATCGCATTCACCATCGCGCTTTGTTTGACTGGCTGCGATACAACCGCGAGTTCCCAGTTTGCCTACCTGCAACAGATAAGTCTGATTACGCCAGTTAGCCGTCGCCTGAACGCGGGTTAAAAAAGCCAGAAGCCCCGCGCTACTTTGTTCCAGTGCAGCCCGTTGCCGATAGTTTTGCCAACCGGAAATTCCCGTCAATGAGAGAATCGCCGTAATAGTGATAACCAGTAATATTTCAATTAGCGTCATACCACGTTGCCCATCAGGTAAATATCGTTTCATAACGCCAGGGTAAAACAGCATCAGACAGGACAACAGAAGGAGAGTAAAAAGATGGGAAGCGCCACCAGACAATTTAATGTAACAATGTGACGGTTAAATATATTTTCGAGCTATGTCGCAATAAGCTAGATTAAAAAAATCCCCGACAGGGCTTGCCATATCGGGGATGGATTATTTGATTAACTGATTTTGATTTAAATCGCTACTGGCGCCTTAATTCCCGGATGCGGGTCATATCCTTCAATCTCAAAATCATCAAACTGATAATCAAAAATAGAGGCTGGTTTGCGCTTAATCACCAGTTTTGGCAGCGCCCGCGGCTCACGGCTAAGCTGCAAATGAGTTTGTTCCATATGGTTCATATACAGATGAGTATCCCCACCGGTCCAGACGAAATCACCCACTTCCAGATCGCACTGCTGCGCCATCATATGCACCAGCAATGCATAGCTGGCGATATTAAATGGTAGCCCCAGGAATACATCACAAGAGCGCTGATAAAGCTGGCAAGAAAGCTTGCCATCCGCCACATAAAACTGGAAGAAAGCATGGCAAGGTGCCAGCGCCATTTGGTCCAATTCACCCACGTTCCAGGCAGAAACGATAATACGGCGCGAATCCGGATCCTGTTTCAACTGCTCAACCACTCGAGTGATTTGATCGATCTGACGACCGTCGGCCGCACCCCAGGCGCGCCACTGTTTACCATAAACCGGGCCTAAATCGCCATTGTCATCTGCCCACTCGTCCCAAATGCTGACATTGTTTTCATGCAGATAAGCAACGTTGGTTTCACCTTTCAGAAACCATAGCAGTTCATGAACAATAGAGCGGATATGGCAACGCTTAGTTGTCACCAGCGGAAAACCATCTTGCAAATTGAAACGCATCTGATGACCAAAGATCGACAGCGTACCGGTACCGGTACGGTCAGATTTATTTGTGCCCTCATTCAGGACTTTTTGCATTAATTCCAGATACTGTTTCATGGTTATCCTATGCTTGTTGTTTCGAAGTCTGCGGGCGACGGTACGCCCAAACCATCATCAGAATACCGATAATGATCATTGGTAAAGAGAGCAGTTGCCCCATGCTGAAGAAGTTGCTAAACAGCCCCAGTTGAGCATCCGGCTGGCGGAAGAATTCAATAATAAAACGGAATGAACCATAACCAATCAGGAACAGGCCTGACACGCTACCAATTGGGCGTTTTTTCTGGATAAACAGGTTCAGAATCACAAACAGAACGATACCTTCCAGACACATCTCATACAGTTGTGACATGTGGCGCGGCAACATCCCATCTTGCATAAAAGGAAGCCATTGGGGATTTTGTTCAGCAAATAGTTGGTCGGCCGCTCTTGAAGTAGGAAAGCGCATGGCCCAGGAGAAATCGGTTACCCGCCCCCAAAGTTCGCCATTAATAAAGTTACCCACGCGCCCTACTCCTAAACCAAACGGAATCAACGGGGCAATAAAATCAGAAACCTGAAAGAAAGTGCGTTTGGTGCGGCGAGCAAACCAGAACATCACTGCAATCACACCCAGTAAGCCGCCGTGGAACGACATTCCGCCTTCCCATACCTTAAACAGATACAGAGGATTAGCCAAAAAGCTCGGAAAGTCATAAAACAGAACGTAGCCTACCCGACCACCAACGAAAACCCCCAGAAAACCGGTATATAACATGGTTTCGACTTCATCTTTAGTCCAGCCGCTGCCCGGTTGTTTAGCCCGGCGATTTGCCAGCCATAAGGCAAAGACAAACCCGATCAGATACATCATACCGTACCAGCGTAAAGAGAGGGGTAATGTAGGTTCTAAAGAAAAAATGATCGGGTCAAATTTAGGAAATTCCAGAAAATTAGAGTTCATCACTCACCATTTAGTACGAGTTCAATATTGAATAGGGGGTTAAGTTGACACTGTCTGACTTAAAAATAAGTCGGAATCCGTTCATCATACCATAGCCGGGAAAACATTCATCAGAACAGACAAGTTATTCACGTTCATTTACTTTTTAACACATCAGCTGACAAAACGCTTATTCATCAGCCTGAAATAAATTAGCCCCACAACATTGTGAGGCTAACGAATTGACTCACCTTCCCTCACCTTTTTTGCGGCGATGGGGAGGATGGGTTCGCGGAGGTTTTGCTTCCTGCAATACCATAACCACCGGTGAGAACTCCTTCATCACGCGACGATAAACATCGCGTTTAAAAGAGACTACCTGACGAACCGGATACCAGTAGCTAACCCAGCGCCAGCCATCAAACTCGGGTGTGCCGCTACGCTGCATATTGATATCTGCTTCACTGCTTAACAGCTGTAACAAAAACCATTTTTGCTTCTGACCAATACAAACGGGCTTGGTATCCCAACGCACCAAACGTTTAGGTAACTTATATCGTAACCAGTTTCGTGTATAACTCAGGATGCGCACATCTTTTCGACTCAGTCCTACCTCCTCGAAAAGCTCTCGGTACATTGCCTGTTCTGGCGTTTCTCCGGGGTTGATCCCCCCTTGCGGAAACTGCCAGGAGTGTTGACCAAAACGTCTGGCCCACAAAACTTGTCCTTGTTTATTACAAATTACGATACCAACATTCGGGCGGTAGCCATCATCATCGATCACTGGACTACCTCAAATAAGCATAAAATCTTAAAGATGGTCTGATTGTTTCATACTACGCACAAGCGGTAAACCTCTGTGTCATATCTATGCGGTGATAATCAATCTGAGAATAACTTGACACAACACGCAAAGTTATAAACAAAAATGCGTTGTAAATCGACGGGTTATTCACTTTTACTGTGGATATCTATGTGAAGAACCCGATAACAATGTGGGTAGAACTTTCTAAAACCCGGTATCAACCCCACCAATAAAATCAAAAAAAACATTAAGTTTCAATTATATAAAATAATTTACATCATCCTGAAAACTATTTTATTTACCTTTAAATTACCCGGTCGTTTATTCATGCTCAAAAAACGTTCTTCGTCGATTTTATCCACAACACATGGTAAAAACTTGAGCAACACCCCAACTTATGCGCAAAAAAAACCTTTAGTCAAGGTAAAAAACCGCATCAGGACTTGACGTTTTTAGAGTTATCCAAGGAAGCTGTGGATAACATAGTGTAAGATCCTGTTCACTGTCGGTGGCTTATCACATATAAATTCCGATATGATAGATAAACTTAGTGAATAAAAAATAAAAATAATTTTATAAATCATGTCATTATAAGAGTTATCTTCAGATATTTGACGATTGATAAATCCACTAAAAATTAGTGTTTAATTATTAAACAGAATGTTGAATCAATAAAAACGGGCCTTTGATGTATAACAATCCGCAGCCACCCAATATCCCTGATAGTGAACAACAACTGTACCAGCGTGCACTCGCGCTGGCGGGTTATACCATGAAAGAGCTGGCCGAAGCCGCTGGATTACCCATTCCTGAAAACCTGAAGCGGGACAAAGGCTGGGTTGGTATGCTGCTGGAACACTATCTTGGGGCCTGCGCTGGCAGTAAAGCGGAACAGGATTTCCCACATCTGGGGGTAGAATTAAAAACTATTCCCGTTAATGCACAGGGCAAACCGCTGGAAACGACCTTTGTTTGTGTCGCTCCGCTAATCGGCAATACCGGTATTACCTGGGAAAATAGTTACTTACGTAAAAAGTTGTGCCGCGTTCTGTGGGTGCCGGTAGAGGGTGATAGACATATTCCCTTAGCCCGGCGCCGTGTTGGCACAGCGTTATTGTGGAGTCCCGATAGTCATGAAGAGCGACAGTTAAAGCATGATTGGGAAGAACTGATGGACCTGATTGTACTAGGTAAAGTGGAATCGATAACCGCCCGCCACGGCGAAGTATTACAAATCCGTCCCAAAGCCGCAAACAGCCGCGTATTAACCGAAGCTATAGGTGAATTTGGACAGCCGATTACCACACTGCCTCGCGGGTTCTATTTAAAAAAGAAATTTACTATGGCTTTGCTATCCAGGCACTTTCAAATATAAGTAATTTCTTAGGCCAATTTGATAGCAATATTTTTACCAACATATAAACCACGATAATCACCGTGTATTATCGTGCCACGTTGCTATGTAACGCATAACTAACCGAGTGTTTTATTAATAAGGCCGAAGGCTGTCTATAGCCCAACTACACGGGAAATGTAGAGGCGATGGATTATTTAACCAAATATCCATACTGATTTAAGCGACGCAACCTGTTGTTATCAATGATAACAGGGATGGTGTATCAGCAATACGCCAGCGGGCAGAAGCTGGATATGATGACACCGCCTTTTGAGCGCGGCAGAGTATGAGTTTAAGCATCCGGCAATGCGCAATGTATCCGGTGCGGTAAACTTACAGTATCTGCTGATTGATGATAATGGGTTTAATCAGGCAGTAACGGTTAACACCGTAGAACGGTAAAAACGCTTTCCATATTGAAATAAAATGCTTTTATTGAGTGCGATACCTTCTGCCGCGCGTTTAAATCACGCGGCAGAAGTTTAGAAAGATTATCCTCTCTGGCGTCGCAGTTGTACCAACCACAGCCCGCCAATAGACACCACTATCAGCCCACCAAATGCACAACCAATGGCGACCACCGACATATCGACTTTAACAGCCAGAGTATAAAGCCCCAGCATCAGTAGCATCGCGGCGTTTTCACTAAAGTTTTGTACCGCAACCGCATTGCCTGCACCGACGGTCTGTTTTCCCCGATGCTGCAACAATGTATTTAACGGTACAATAAAGAATCCACCGAAAACGCCGATCAACATCAGGATGGCATAAGAGAGCGGCAGACTGCCCTGCAATACGAAAACCACTACACCAGCCCCCAGCAGAACCCCGGCAGGGATACAGCGATTTACCGTGTCCAACGTAATCCACTTCGCAGCCGCAGCGGCGCCAATAACAATACCTACCGCCACCATGGCGTTAAGTAACGTTGGTGTCAGTAGCCCTTCGATATGCAAAGCAATGGGCACCCACAGAATTAACAGGAAGCGCAGAGTAATACCCGCCCCCCAGAACAGGCTGGTGCCCACCAAAGACATACGGGTGCCCCGATCGTTCCATAAGATTTTGGCCGAGTCGGCAAAATGTACCACCATCTCCTTCAAATTCCAGCGCATTCCCGGACGAGCCGCTGGTAAACGAGGAATAAAACAGTTTGCCACCACTGCGCCAGCATAAACGGCACAACACACCGCCAGTGCCAGATAAGGGCTAATATCCACTAACCAGCCCCCGACCAAAGAGCCCACCAAAATCGCTGCCAGCGTTGAGGACTCAATTAAACTATTCGCTTTTACCAGTTGATCGCCATGGGTAATTTCGCCAAGAATACCGTACTTCGCCGGAGAGTATGCCGTTGCGCCAATCCCTACCAGGGTATAGCCAAAAAACGGATCCAAACCGCCAATAATGATTATCGCACCCAACAGCTTAATGCCGTTGGCAAACATCATCACCCGCCCTTTGGAGAAGCTATCTGCAATCTGTCCGACAAACGGTGCCAGCACCACATAGGCCACAATAAACAGCATTTGCAGCGTGGAATGGCTCCACAGGGGGTAAGCCTTCTGAATCAGAACACCCAGAGTGGCAAAAAACAACGCACTATCACCGAAAGCTGATAAAAATTGTGCGCTGGCGACCGCCACCATTGCGCGATTCAACAATGGTTTTGGCGTCACATCAACAGTGGTCATAATGACTCCACAGGCTCTTCAGCCAGTTTACGCAGAGATACAAAATCTGGCTTACCACTGCCCAGCAAAGGAAGCGATTTCACTACGCGAATATCGCGCGGTACCGCCAGCGCCGGTAATCCAAGATCCTGAGCAGCACGATTTAAAGCATCGCGCGCTAAGTCCGCAGTCGTAGTAAACAGAACGATGGATTCACCTTTCGATGCATCGCTACGTACTGTTGCCGCATGCTCTGCCTCCGGTGCCACTTTTTTAGCAATGGCTTCAACGCTTTCCAGTGAAACCATCTCCCCCGCAACTTTAGCAAAGCACTTCACCCGGCCTTTAATAGTACAGAAACCATCATTATCAAAAGAGACAATATCGCCAGTGTCATACCAACCGGCCTCTATATCGCCCTGAGCGTTTTCCGCCGACGGCGTCTCCAGCACGCCCGGATTCTCAACCCGCAGATAGCCCTTCATAATATTTGGTCCCATCACCTGTAAACGACCACCCTCCTCAATACCCGGCACGGTAATCAACCGCGAATGGATACCCGGAAGTAACTTACCAACAGTATGGGATTTAGCCGCCATCGGTACGTTAATCGCCAGTACCGGTGCGCATTCCGTTACACCATAGCCTTCAAGAATACGGATACCAAACTTCTCCTGCCACAGCTCCCGGGTAGCTGTAGACAGCTTTTCTGCACCTGCCACCACATAACGCAGTCGGGCAAAATCATAAGGATGGGCGAAACGGGCATAGTTATTCAGAAAGGTTGGAGTACCAAACATCACATTACAGTTTTGGTCATACACCAACTCAGGCACCACCCGATAGTGGAGCGGGCTAGGATAAAGGAAGATGCTGCTACCTGTCATTAACGGTGTCAATAACCCCGCAGTCAGGCCAAAAGCATGAAACAGCGGCAAGGCTGACATAAACTTATCCTGCGCGGTAAAATCAGCCACAGTACGAATTTGTTCAACGTTTGCCAACAGGCTGTCGTGAGAATGAACCACGCCTTTTGGGTTACCTTCTGAACCGGAAGTAAACAGAATAATTGCCGCATCATCAGGTTTCTGTTTCACCATTGCCATTCGAGGGAACAACAGGTGCTTCAGGACCCAGAGTTTATCTTCTCCGGTAACGGTATCTTTCAAATCTTCCAGGAAATACCATTTGGCACCGGTGACTTGTTCCGCCAGATAGGTCAATTTTCCTTTTTCAAGAAACTGCCGGGAAGTGACGATAGTCTTTATCTGCGCCGCTTTTAACGCACTCTCCAGACCATTAACACCGGCGGTATAATTCAGCATCGCCGGAACCCGGCCGCTTAGTGAACAGCCAAAAATGGCGGCGGCGGTAACCACCATATTGGGCAGCAGTAATCCTACATGCTCCCCCGGTTCACTCAGTTTGCCGATAATACGGCTTAAACCCAGCGACTTTTTCAGCAGGGTGCGATATGAGTCATTTTTCATGGAAATATCGGTAATACAGGTCTTGCCGATACCATAGCGAGTATGGGCTTCCAGCAGTGCTTCATATAACGTCACACGCTGGCGGGTTGCCATACGGGCATCCATCATAATTTGATGCAGGCAAACACCGGCTAATTTACGACGCTGAGCCGCTTTTGGCGCATCGGGCATTGGAACCCGGGTCGGCGGCAAAACGTGAATATTAACCTGCGGAAACAGGCGCAGTTTAAATACACCTTTCAAACGGCTCAGAAAGCTGAATTCCAGACCTTCCAGCCAAATAGGGATCACCGTTGCCTGAGAACGTGCGGCAACAAAAGCCGCACCGTCATAAATCTTCATTAAGGAACCGGTAACCGTAATGCGGCCTTCCGGGAAAATAACGATCGGACGCCCGTGCTCAATTTGTCGCACCAGCGTTTTAATTGACATGGGTTTTGAAGGATCAAGAGGAACAATATCCACATAAGGCATTAATATGCGGATAAACCAACGCTCGGTATACAGGCTATACACAGCGAAAACGGGTTTAACCGGTAAAAATAACGCCAGCAGGATACCATCAATAAAAGAGAGATGGTTTGGGGTTATCAGTATGCGTTCCTGTTTAAAGCAATCCGTATCGCCATAAACACGCACGCGAAAACATAAGCGGCATAACGCTCGTAAAATCCGTAAAACCATTATAATCTCCCTATCGGACAACGCGATATGCGTTGATACCTCCATTTCCAGGTTAAGACAATCTATTTTTATTGCTGTTCGCGATTAATTGTTTAATCGAATAAAAAACCAGCAATATTTTCCTGAAGTAAAAAAAAACCTACGCATCCGCGTAGGTCGGTGTAATCCCGTAAATGGTTCTGACGTTGCCGCCAGATATTCACCAATAAATACCTCTGGGATCTCAAATCTAGCCCATGTCATAACGGACAGCCAGCCTGAAAAGACTACATTGACGCACAAAGTGTAACGAAGCATGTAATTTTTGTGTTTTCTTCAATTTTGTGACATTTCATATTGCTAATACCCCTGTTTTCCGTGAGACTTCACGATGTAAACGTTTTCTTTTTATCCGGATGGCAGGCAAACTATGGCAACAATTAAAGATGTAGCAAAACTGGCGGGCGTTTCTGTTGCCACGGTCTCCCGCGTGATTAACAACTCGCCAAAAGCCCGGGGAGCCACCAGAGAATCGGTGCTCAACGCCATGGCGCAGTTGCAGTATCATCCTAATGCTAATGCCAGAGCGCTGGCACGCCAGACGACCGGTACCATCGGCCTGATTGTCTCCGATGTTTCAGACCCCTTCTTCGGCGTCATGGTAAAAGCCACCGAGCAAGTCGCCAGCGATAGCGGTAACTTTCTGCTGATTGGTAATGGCTATCATGATGAGCATAAAGAGCGTCAGGCTATTGAACAGCTTATCCGTCACCAGTGCGCCGCATTAGTGGTTCATGCCAAGGCGATGGGGGATGAGGAGTTACGAGGGTTAATGAACCATATTCCCGGAATGGTGCTGATTAATCGTATTCTGCCTGAACTGGAATCCCGCTGTATCGCCCTGGACGATCGCTATGGTGCCCATCTTGCTACTCAATATCTTATCCAACAGGGGCACCGTAATATTGGCATTATCTGTTCTGACCATAAGATATCCGACGCGGAAGATCGCCTTCAGGGCTATCTGGATGCCCTGACGGAACACCAAATTGCCATCAATACCAAACGCATTGCCTATGCTTCACCGGACGAAAGCGGTGGAGAAAAAGCGCTGATAGAGCTGTTAGAAAGAAACCAACAGATTACCGCAGTGGTTTGCTACAACGATACCATGGCCGCCGGTGCCCTCTCAGTACTCAGCGATAACAATATTCAGGTGCCTGAGCAAATATCGCTGATTGGTTTTGATGATGTACTGATCGCCCGCTATTTACGCCCCGGATTAACCACCATTCGCTATCCGGTGGTCTCGATGGCAAAGCAGGCGGCAGAATTAGCACTGGCGCTGGCTCAGGGGAAAACGCTGAAAGACGTCACTAATCTGTTTCATCCCACGCTGGTGAAGAGACACTCCGTCTCACCACTATTATAAAACCCCCATTTATTTCCTCTACTAACGGCATAGCATCCTGCAAATAGCCGGGCCACTGATGTCAGGCTTTTCTTATCACCCCTGTTCAAATCAAAAGTTAACCACAGCAATAAATATTGCGATCCATCTTCCTGATTTTTATTTTCGGGCTTTTCTCTTATGTTATCCGTCGCATAATGCGGTTCCAACCGATAGATAACCTGGTGGTGAACCACTTTATCGGGATGCATTCGGCAACAAAGGAGTTGATGTTTTTATGAGCGCTGTCATGCTAAACTTAATAGGAGTTATTGAATGTTATTAAACGAGGTAATTCTTATGGGTTCTCATACTAAACAGACCATCAGCGCTCAAATTCCCATTGAGCTGGCCCTTGCCGTTGAAAATCTGGCTACAGAGCTGGATCGTTCAAAAAGCTGGATTATAAAAGAGGCATTAGTTTCCATGCTGGCAGAAAGAGAACGGCGACATCAAAGCGTGCAGGCTGGGCTGGCTGATGTTGACGCGGGACGAGTGGTTAGCCATTCAGACATGGTGGATTTTACTGACCGCCTGAAGAAATCCTGATAAATGGAAATTTACTGGACGCGGAAAGCTCAGGACGATCTGAAACGTCTTTATCGTTTTGCCCTTCAATACAGTCGGCAACGCGCTGATGATGTTTTAGAACGTCTGATGGCTGGCAGCGCCAGCCTGACAAGTTGTCCTGCGATTGGCGTACCACAAACACGATATGAGCCTCGCGAAGTGAGGAAGGTTTTGTTCGACGACTACGAAATCCACCATGAAGTTAAAGATAATGACATTTTCATTCTGGATCTCTGGCATACAAAAGAGGAGCACTGACGTTCAAACCAGCACATCAGGCCCTTACTTTCATATCAATAATTTCTCTTAGTGATACGGTTCATTTATCACTACTGAACTTCAATATTTTACAATTCTGACCACAGGTAGTACCCGCTTTCGTCAGTATTATGCTGTTCCGTTGGGATATTAACTTACGGGAATCTGCGGTACCTGGTTTAGTGGGTACTGGCGGTATTGGCGTTGTGCTCAACGATGCAATGAACCTGTTTCAGTGGTAGTGAGTAGCCACTATTCTGGTGAGTATTTTAGTGGTCGTTTTGTTAACTGAATGGGTTGTTGTTCGCGTACGCCAAAAATTAATCTAATCTGAATAGGGGGAGACGAGAGTTTCACCCCTACAAGAACAGATAATCGATTAATACAGGAACGGTCTAATGATTTTGAAAAACCAATATTATGTACTGCGTCACGGCCACAGTTTAGCCAATCAGCAAAAGATCATTGTCAGTGATATTCAGCATGGACAACATGCCTATGGCCTATCCCCGGTGGGTATCAATCAGGTTATCCAGACTCTGGAAAACTGGCCCTACCCGATTCCGGATCTGATTTTTCATTCCGATTTTAAGCGTACAGCAGAAACCGCAGGCATTGTTGCCGACTATTTTAACCGTCAGGCCAGGCCTGCTTCAGCGCTGCGCGAGCGCCATTTTGGCGAGTTTGAACTGCGGGATGACAGTCATTACCCACTGGTCTGGAAGCACGACGCAGAAAGCCTTACAGAGCCATTCGCTCAGGTAGAACAGCTCAACGCCGTTTGTGAGCGTGAAATGGCATTTATCCAGACGCTGGAACAACAATTTGCTCAGAAAAAGATTTTACTGGTTGGTCATGGCGATCCTCTACAGATCCTGCTAACCCATTTCCAGCAGATGCCACTGAGTCAGCATCGGGACTTAGCCCCGCTAATGACGGCAGAAGTAAGAAAATTACATGGAGAGTTACAACCTCAGGCTACATTGAGTAATGCCTGACAGGATCGGGTTGAATTGACCGTGATAGTGATAAAACAAACCGGGTGGTGAAAAGTTAAGCCTCTTCACCACCCTAAAATTTTATCAGACCAAACGGCTTACTGATAAATTCAACCACTTATTGATGTCTATCACGATGACTGACCGCCGGACACCTTTCCTATTTCCTCGCGGCAAGTGAGCGCAGCAATACACCAATGGTGGTTCCATTATGCAACAGGGCACTTAACGTCGGGGATAACCGCCCCATCGCTGCCGCCAGCATAATCGCGCTGTTAATCCACTCGGTGAGTTTGATATTGCTGTTAACCAGTTTCATGGCGTCAACCGCCAGCTCGCGGGCCGTCACTACGCCATGCAGGGAGTCTTGCAGCAGTACCGCATCGGCCGCCTGTTGGGCAAGTTCGGTGCTTTGGTTCATCGCCAGACCAACATCCGCCTGGGTCAGTACCGGTGCATCATTAACACCATCGCCAACAAACATCACGCGACAGCCCTGTTCCTGTAATGACTGAACTACGCTAACTTTGCTTTCCGGCGTTGCTTCAGCAAAGAACTGGTCAATGCCCAGATCTTTAGCCATTTGCCCAGCTTTATGCTGCTTATCGCCGGTTAACAAAATCACATTCTTTATGCCCAACTCACGTAGTTGGCTGATAATTTGCGCCGCTTCATCGCGCACGTTATCCTGCAGGCCAATCATTCCTACCAGCTGTTCATTGAGGCTAATAAACAACAGATGGCGACCTTGTTCTTCCAGCTCCTCGATTTGTTCCCGGAACGGAGAGAAGTCGATATGGTAATGTTCACGCAGGAAGTGACGACTACCGATCACCATGCGGTTACCGTCAAGTTCAGAAATCAGCCCATGGGCAATCACATACTCCACTTCACCATGGTTAATATGTGGCAGCTCATGCTGCTGTGCTGCACTGACTACCGCACGCGCCAGCGGGTGATTACTATGCTCTTCTACCGAAGCAGCTATTGCCAGCAGGCGTTTAGCCCAGGTATGTTTTGGATCAAAACTGACCACATTAGTGACCAACATATCCCCGTATGTCAGGGTACCGGTTTTATCAAACACCACGGTATCAATATCTGCCAGTTGCTCAATGGCGCGCCCGCCTTTGAGCAATAGCCCGGACGTCGCCGCTTTGTACATCACCGATTTAAACGCAATGGGCGTACTCAGCTTTAAGGCACAGGAATAGTCGACTAAAAATACCGAGGCCAGACGATTCCAGTCGCGAGTGAGTGCAAATACGCCTGCACCCGCTCCCAGGGTAATGGCGACCCGACGGTCCGCCATTCTTTGGGTAACCTGCTGGGTTTCGCTACGCTGTCCGAGTGACTCAGTAATAAAACGACGGATATTGGCGGTTGAAGACTCATCACCGACTCGCTCAGCGCGAACCGCAATGTTACCGTCCTGAACCTGAGTTCCGGCAAATACCCAGGCACCGGTTTCACGACGTACCGGCACACTTTCTCCGGTCATGGAGGCCTGATTAATTAAACCAATACCACGCAATACACTGCCGTCAGCAGGAATATTATCGCCTGGCCCCAGCAGCATCACGTCACCGTTTACCAGCGCTTCCGCATTAATTTCCTGGCTTTCACCATCGCGCTCAACCCAAACCGAGTGGTACTGTGGCTGCATCAACTCAGACAGTAGCTCGTCTGAGTGGCGGCTGGTTTCCTGCTCAAAATATTCGCCCAACGTCAGTAGTGACTGGGTCAACATGGCCGTTCGATAATCACCGCGGGCAATTGACAGGCTTAGAGCCAGCGCATCCAGCACTTCAACCTTCAGTTCTCGCTGGCACAGTGACTCAACGCCTTCAGCAATGGTGGGTGCCATTAACGCAATGGCGGGTAATGCAGACCAGCGTTTAGGTAAAAACTGAGTGGCGGCCAGACCGGCCAGATTAAGCAGATTATCACCGCCACAATATTCCGGTTCGTACTCGCTGTCAGTCGCTGAATCCCAGTCAATGTCATTCAACTGCGCCAACAGCTTTTCCGCATCGGTT
Source organism: Limnobaculum eriocheiris (assembly GCF_021010575.1). GTDB lineage: Bacteria > Pseudomonadota > Gammaproteobacteria > Enterobacterales > Enterobacteriaceae > Limnobaculum > Limnobaculum eriocheiris. Next base: position 105,464 of record NZ_JAJNAG010000004.1, read on the forward strand.
TTGCTGGTGTGATAGGTTAATACGGCAGACGCCGCTGCCGGGCGCAAACGCACCGTTTTCACCCCGGTGAAAGAGAGCAGATGGGTTTTAAGCCATCCGGCCACATCCGGCTGCGCCCGTAGCTGAAGAATGCGTACTCGCAATCGACCGGGAAGCTGATGAACCGGCTTAATAGAATATGATTGGGTCATCAGGGCAATTACTCGCTGTCCTGATCTTTTTCGCGATAATAATCCAGCTCGGCCTGTACATCCGCCAGACGTTCTTTCAGCTCTTCCACTTCACCACGAACCGCACCCCAGGCTTTATTCGCCGTTGCACCAATGCTCTTTTGTACATTGCGATTAGACAACAGATAAGCAATTGCGGCTCCGGCAACAATACCGGTAATCAGATGAGCCCGACTATTGTCCGCACGATAAGGGGTTTGTGGAGCCGATGGGTCCATAGGGTAAGGCGCGTAAGGATTGTAGTAAGGGTTATAGTAATAAGGATTATTCGGCTGTTTCATCTGCGCCTCGCTTATTCATTGAGTCTAATAGGTACAGTCCGGCAGCGCCTGCACTGAGTACTGTCAGCAGTGTCAGTACCGGGCGGCCTGCGGTGGCGTTAGCTACCGTCATGGCAGCACCACTCACCAAACCGGCTTTAGTGGCATCAATCAGAACTTTACTGGTCGCCTGCTCCAGCGTCTTTTCACCGCGCTGGTACTGACGCCACTGCTCTACCCCGGAAGCCGTTGCGCCAACCAGAGCGCCAGCAATCAGCGCCCGGCTGGCAGGATTCATACGGTCGCTGTTATTACTCATCCGCCTTCTCCTGTTCACGGTGACGCTCTACCGATTCCTGAAAGCCTTCTTTGCCAGCCTGAACCGTATCACGGAAAATCGCACCGCTGGTCATGACACTCTCTTTAACGCTGCCTGCGGTGGTTTCCGCCGCCTCTTTTACTTTACTCCCGCCACTTTTCAACATATCACCGGCATTAGCAAAGGTTTGCAGCAGCGTATTGCGTACGCTTTCATTACCTAAAATCAGCGCCGCAGCGGCACCAATCATCGCGCCTTTCCAGAACTCTTTATCATCAACACCAATAGTACTGATGATATTTTTAAATAATCCGGCCTGCTCTCCCATCAAGCCTTCAACCATACCTTGCGCCTGTCCACTCCAGTCAAAACCCGGCGCTATTTGCTGTGGGGCGGACTGTTGAAACTGGGGAGGATACTGTTGAAACTGGGGAGGATACTGTTGAAATTGCGGAGGCATTGGATAGCCCATCGGAGGCTGACCGCACATTGGGTTCCACATCGGAGGATGAGGTGGCCACATCATCTGTGGCATTGGTTGCCCCTGCTGCTGAGGATAGGGAGGATAATAAGGATAACCGTAAGGCCCGTAGGGCGGCATCCCTTGATATTCAGGGATTTCCTGATCGTTACTCTTCTTGTCTTTTCCCATCTTCAGTTCCTCACTTATTTAGACTCTGGCGGAGAGATAATTGGCAGAATTTCAGTTAACGCTTGCTCTGCAACCCGATCGTCATCACCAAATAGCTGTTCCAGTAACTTTGGCGGCAAACGTTTAGCGTCATACTCTAATAATAGACTTCCGGTTGCACTATTAAGGGTATAGCTACGTAAACAGTTATTCTTACCGCAAAGCTCTTCTAACGCAGATAACTTACTTTTACTCAGCCCGGCCACCAGCTTATTGGCAAAACGCAGCCTGATTCGACCAGGGATGTGATGGGCAAGCGTTACAAAACGGCGTAGCGCCATTAACCCACTATAACTATCAGAACTCATTTTACATCCTAAAAAAATCAACTATTCCGCCGCAGCAGAATAAGGAGTCATATTAGTTATGGCTATCATATGACGTGACCTGATGATTTAAAACACTTAAACGCCCCGGTTTGGAAGTAAATCAGATTTATGCCGAAAAACAGAAAGACCCTAGCATAAAGAAGTAGAGATATTACACAAAAATTGGTTAATAACAGTACTGGACAGTGCTCAAAGCTTAATGTAAATTATTCTCGTTATCTTTATCATTCAGGTGGCCATCATGAGTAGTCCATATGTTCATCAGACACAAAACCGCGTTCGCATTCGTTCTGATTATATTCAACAGCACGCTGCTGAAGTGACAAACTTGATTGCAAAGTTGGATTTAGTGCCGGGAATCAAAGAGATTCAATACCGTCGCTATGCAGGTTCTGTGGCAATTCGTTTTGACAGCAAAGTCATCAGCGCTGCTGCGCTGTTGGAAACGGTAGAAAGCTATGGCTGGCTGGAAAATAGTGAAGAACGCGACTTTATTAATAATGCGGTACGTCTGGGGGCTAAAACCTTATTAAAAGGTATTGCCTTAACTACGCTGAAGCGCACGTTAGGTGGTTCACTGGTCAGTGCTGTAGCAGCCATCGCCAGATAAATAACGCCCTCATTCTTCCTGTGTCCCGTCCTAAAATACGTTGACAGTTTTTTAGGACGGGACAGCCCAATTCCCCCTGCCCGCTCTTCATCAACCTCTGCTTTTCTCTCTGTCTCTGGTTATCCGGTCATCAAATATCAGATAAAGAAACTGCGCCTCCCGACACAGTCCTCTTTCGAACGGCAAGATATAATTGAGATCTGCGTATAAATAACTCCCAACGATTTGAAAATAAGAAGGACAGAATATGAAAATAGGCGTTATCGGTGCGGGTGCGATGGGTGCGGGTATTGCTCAGGTGTTTGCCGCAGCAGAAGGCTTCACGGTGGTTCTTGCTGATATTAAGCAAGAGTTCGCAGAAAAGGGAAAAAACAACATTATCGCCTCGCTGAACAAGCTGGTAGATAAAGATAAAATGGTGGCAGATACGGCTAAAACAATCGCCGCCAATATTACTCCCGGCCTGCCAGAAGATGTCTCTAACTGTGACCTGATCATTGAGGCGATAGTCGAGAATATTGACATTAAACGCCAGCTTTTTAATAAACTAAAAGACATCTGTCGACCCGACGCCATTTTCGCCTCTAACACCTCTTCACTATCCATTACTGAACTCAGCGCCGGGCTGGATCGCCAGGTTATCGGGTTGCATTTTTTCAACCCTGCACCGGTGATGGCTCTGGTAGAAATTGTCGTGGGTTTAGGTACCACCGATGAGATGATCAGCAAAATGCAGGCGATCGTTCAGCAAGTGGGGAAAGTTGCCGCTATTTCTAAAGACGCACCGGGTTTTATCGTCAACCGGGTGCTGATACCGATGGTAAATGAAGCCATTGGTATCTATGCCGATGGCACCGCCAGCGCAGAAGATATCGACACCGCCATGAAGCTGGGGGCGAATCATCCTATGGGGCCGTTGGCTCTGGGCGACTTAATCGGTCTGGATGTCTGTCTTGCTATTATGGAAGTGCTGTACTCAGAAACCGGAGACTCAAAATATCGCCCTCACATTTTGCTTCGTAAAATGGTCAGAGGTGGAGCATTGGGAAGAAAGAGTAAGAAAGGATTTTATCGTTACGCCTGATATCAACCCCCGACGATTGGATGCCCGATTACAGCACCAATCGGGCTAGGGTGCTCTTATAACGGTGTGCCCTTAATATAAATCTGATGGGCAATAGATTGCCAATATTAAGCAAAACGTTTAGCGGCACACTGGCAAATGCCACCGCTTTTAGCCGGACAGCGTTTGCAGGGTGGGGATTTAAAGGGCAAACGCAGGATTGCCGGAGGGGCCATACTACCAGATTGTATGCGCATATTACCGACATTTCCGGTTTTTACCGGCTGGCGTGATGCTGGAGCGTTATAGCCGCCGTGATCGAACCAGTCCAATAGGGGTTTCAAGGGTTTTGAAACTTCAACCAGCATATTACCCATCACTTCCTGAGAGAGTTCACTCCAGATTGAATCCGTGGTTTCTGGTTTAGTGGCTCGGGGATGTGAATTTGGTAAAACTGCGGGGCGGACAAGATTCTGAAGCGCACGATCCCCCGCCTTACTTTTGCTTCCGTGCTTAGACGCTTTTTTACGTAATTTTTTCAGTGCCTTGAGGGCTGATGACATAAAGTAGCCTGCTCGCAAACAATAATGAGAATGATTATCTATATTATTAAATCACTTTTCAATACTTTTCCACCAACAGATGCTCACGCCGGAGGCAATACTTTGCTACCATATGGGAAAATTTAAATTGTCACATATATCGACATCGACACGGGACTAGTTATGAACAATATCGATTTTCCAACCAACGCGACACCAGAAGAGATGGCCAGAGAGATTTCAGGTCTGAAAGCTATTCTGACATTAATGCTGATCACGATGGGTCAAGCGGACGCGGGAAAAGTGATTCTGAAAATGGAAAGACTGATTGCCGATCATCCGGATATGGCGGAAGCCGAAACCTTTAAAGGTATCGTCCAGCAAATGCGGCAGGCATATCGCCAAGAGACGTGCTGATAGTTGTTTTTCTTTAGGAGCCCCGCGTTAGGTTTAACACGGGGCTTTTTGTTGTTTGGAAATTGGGTTTTTAAGCGAAATTGACTACTGAGGCGATTCCGGCCGTAAAGGCAATCTGCTCATATTACCATTGTGCCCGGCCGGTAAGGCCGTCTGTATTTGAGACCAAAGAGCGCCAAGCCTGAGCTTCCTACGGGCAGTTATGAAACACCTTGCGGGCCAGCGCTAGCGCTGTTCAAACAGGCTTTGCCTGTTTGTCGTTGGCTTACACCAAGTCGACCCCAACGGCACTCTCACCCGACGATTAGCTTTCGCGAAAAACAAAGATCAAAAATACATAATATTCAGGGCAACGCCCTGAATACTAAACAATCTCTCGCCCTTTATCTTTTGACCTTTAAGAGCACTGGAATTCAGCTGACGACTGAGAGAGGGTAGCACGACCAGCAGGGATGCTGGGCGAGGCGCAGCGACGTCTGACAAAATTGTAGGAGCAATTTTGAACAGCACAAAGTGCTGGCCCAAAGGGCCGAGCCTCATGGATGAGGCGAGTACTCCGGCTCTGCGCCGGGGCGTAAGCCCGAGTGAAGAAGGAAGGCAGTCGCCATCAGAAGACCTGGATTCGTGTGCGAAGGCGCGGGAAAGCAGAGGGTACCCGCCCTGGTACCCTCTGCTCGGCCACTCGCACCAATGTTTATTCAGGCACAGTACTATTAGTGGACGAAACCAACGCTCAACCTAATTTTCTTCAACACATCAAGTATGAATCAGGTTACTTCTTATCATCCTCAAGACTATCATTCCTGTAATTCACCCATCCATTAACCCCCAACGTCACCGCCAGAATTCCCCCTACGGTTCCCAGCGATACCGCTATCGGAATATGGTAGAAATCAACGATCAACATCTTGATGCCAATAAACACCAGGATCACCGCCAGACCATACTTCAGCATAGAAAAACGTTCTGCTACATTAACCAGCAGGAAGTACATTGCCCGCAGGCCCAAAATGGCGAACAGGTTTGAGGTTAATACAATGAAGGGGTCCGTTGTCACGGCAAAAATAGCCGGAATACTGTCTACGGCAAAAACCACATCGCTGATTTCCACCAAAATCAAAACCCAAAACAGTGGAGTGGCAAACAGTACGCCGTTGCGGCGGGTGAAGAAGCGCTCACCCTCCATACTATCGGTCATGCGAATATGGCTGCGAAGCCATTTCACCATTGGTTTATCGCCAATATTGGATTCATCATCCTCTTTGGCCAGCGCCATTTTAATACCGGTGAGCAACAGGAAAGCACCAAACACATACAGTATCCAGCTAAATTCAGAAATCAGCCAGCTACCGGCGAAAATCATAATGGCACGCAGGACGATGGCTCCCAGCACACCATACACCAGCACCCGCCGTTGTACTGCGACAGGAACAGAGAAGTAGCTAAATATCATCAGCCAGACGAACACGTTATCGACTGCCAGTGCTTTTTCAATCAGATAACCGGTAATAAAAGCCAGTGCCTGAGTATCAGCCACCTGCTGACCAGCACTATCTTTCAGATACCACCATAGACCCAGCGCAAACAGTAAAGAGAGAGAAATCCAGACTAACGACCAGACTGCAGCCTGTTTAAAAGACATCGCTCCGCCCTTCTTCTTGCCCTGTCCAAACAGGTCAATCATTAGCATCACAGCGACAATAAGTGCAAAACTGCCCCACAACAACGGGGTTCCTATAGTATTCATTTTGGGTCTCCTCTGGCTTCTTATCTCACCCTGCTGTTTAAAACCCGAGTGGCTTTAAACAACATGGCTGACAGATACAGAAACCTAACCTTCAGACATAAAAAAACGGCCAACGTCGGAAGACGCAGCCGCTGTTTTAGCTAGCTATAAGCGCACCTCGCCTTCCGGCAAGGTCTCACTTACAACCGAAGGTTGCCTGGTAACCGGATGTATATGCATACATCGTATTGACGATTAGCCAGCTTGGAAGTTACTCCCCTTTGCAGAGGGAAAGATACGTATTATCGTTACCAGAGTCAATAGGAGGGGAAACTTAAATGACAGAAAAGCAGATTACACTACCCGTTGGGTTGATGAGCAATAAACTGATAACCAGATGAATAATGTTTTCTTATTTAATTATATTATTTATTTGCACTTATTTTCTTATTGATTCTATAATAAATACATCCGAGCGAAATATAATAAAGTATCAACAATGAGCCCTTAGGAAATAAAGAATATTAAATATCAATTTTGATTCCTTATATTTTCCAGCCTCAATAAAAACCTTACAAAAAGTATCATTACTGCTCTAACACCTCTCTCTAAAAAATAAAATATCAAATCTGATTCTTTAAAACTTTTTATTCAAAAATGGTTTTGTGATCGAAATTTAGCATTATTTTATTTTAATTTGTTAAAGTTCCCTCCGTGACAAATCAACACATTATTTCTTAATAAAAAGTTAGTTTATCACCGGTATTAATTTAATACCGCGGGACCATTTTAATAAAAATTTACTTTGGGATATTTATGGACACTACTCAAACCACAACAATCACAGCAAGTATTGCGCCGGCTTCCAGTTTAGGCTGGCGTAAATCTGACACCATGTGGATGCTGGGCCTGTACGGCACAGCAATCGGTGCAGGCGTATTATTTCTACCAATTAACGCAGGTATTGGCGGTCTTATTCCATTAATTATTATGGCACTTATCGCTTTTCCTATGACCTATTTTTCACACCGTGGACTAACTCGCTTTGTTCTTTCTGGTAAAAACCCCGGTGAAGATATTACTGAAGTAGTAGAAGAACACTTTGGTGTTGGTGCAGGCAAATTAATTACCCTGCTATATTTCTTTGCAATATACCCAATCCTGTTAGTTTATAGTGTGGCTATTACTAACACTGTAGACAGCTTTATTGTTCACCAATTAAATTTACCCTCACCACCGCGTGCTATTTTATCTTTAATCCTGATTGTGGGATTAATGACAATTGTTCGCTTTGGTGAGCAATTTATTGTTAAGGCAATGAGTATTCTGGTATTCCCATTCGTTGCCGTTCTGATGTTATTAGCGCTATACCTGATTCCAAACTGGAGCGGCGCAATATTCGAAACTGCCAGTTTATCATCAACTGCAAGTGCTACCGGCAACGGTCTGTTAATGACTCTGTGGCTGGCAATTCCGGTAATGGTGTTCTCTTTTAACCACTCACCGATTATCTCTGCATTCGCCGTGGCGAAACGTGAAGAGTACGGTCAGAACGCAGAACGTAAATGTTCGCAAATTCTGGCTCGTAGCCACATCATGATGGTTCTGACCGTTATGTTCTTCGTATTCAGCTGCGTACTGAGCCTGTCGCCTGCGGACCTGGCTGCTGCCAAGGCACAGAACATCTCAATTTTGTCTTACCTGGCTAACCACTTTAATACACCTATCATTGCTTATATCGCTCCGGTGATTGCTTTTATCGCGATTACCAAATCATTCCTGGGCCACTATCTGGGTGCTCGTGAAGGTTTCAACGGTATGGTGATCAAATCTCTGCGCGGTAAAGGTAAGAGCATCGAACTGAACAAACTGAACCGTATCACAGCACTGTTCATGTTAATTACCACCTGGATCGTTGCAACACTGAACCCAAGCATTCTGGGTATGATTGAAACGCTGGGTGGGCCAATCATCGCAATGTTGCTGTTCCTGATGCCGATGTATGCCATTCATAAAGTTCCCGCTATGCGTAAATACAGTGGTCACATCAGCAACGTGTTCGTCGTACTGATGGGTCTGATTTCCATGTCAGCCATTGTTTACAGCCTTATCAGCTAACAGTCGTCCAACATGATGTTGTAAGGAGATTCCATGATTAGCGTATTTGAAATTTTTAAAATTGGTATAGGTCCTTCCAGTTCCCATACGGTGGGTCCGATGGTAGCCGGTATCCGGTTTATTGAAGACCTGAAAAGTAAACAACTGGACAATCTGACTACCGATATTGTTGTTGATATCTACGGTTCTCTATCACTGACAGGTAAAGGACACCATACCGATATCGCCATCATCATGGGTCTGGCCGGCAACAAACCGGATACGGTAGAAGTTGATTCCATTCCTGGCTTTATTCAGCAGGTGCATGAAACCGGCACTTTACCTATCCGCTGTACTGACAACACACTGCGTCGTGTTGGACTAACGCTGAATTTCTCAGATAAGACGTTGCCCCTGCATGAAAACGGCCTGACATTTCATGCTTACGACAACAATATTCTGCTCAGTAGCAAAACCTACTACTCTACCGGCGGCGGTTTCGTGGTGGATGAAGAAAATTTTGGTAAGGAGTCCACCGCTGAGGTGACGGTTCCTTACCCATTCTATTCAGCCAAAAACCTGCTTCGTCACTGCAAAGACAACTGTTTGTCGCTCTCTGCGGTCATGATGAAAAACGAAATTGCCCTGCACGGCAGAGAGGGGGTGGAGCGTTATATGGCGCTGGTATGGGAAACCATGAAAGGTGCCATCCATCGAGGTATGAGTACAGAGGGTGTGTTGCCCGGTCCATTAAAGGTTCCGCGCCGGGCATCTGCCCTGCACCGCATACTGCAAACTCATGACCGCTTGTCTACCGATCCAATGACCGCTATGGATTGGGTTAATATGTTCGCCATGGCGGTGAGTGAAGAGAACGCCGCCGGTGGCCGCGTGGTTACTGCGCCAACCAACGGCGCCTGTGGCATCATTCCTGCGGTTCTGGCTTACTATGACCACTTTATTCAGCCGGTAACACCTGAAGCTTATACTCGCTATTTCCTGGCGGCTGGTGCGGTAGGGTTACTGTATAAGATGAACGCCTCTATCTCTGGCGCTGAAGTCGGCTGTCAGGGTGAGATTGGCGTGGCCTGTTCAATGGCTTCTGCCGGTCTGGCTGAGTTACGGGGCGGTAGCCCGGAAAAAGTGTGTAACGCTGCCGAAATCGGTATGGAGCATAATCTGGGCTTAACCTGCGATCCGGTTGCCGGTCAGGTTCAGGTTCCTTGTATTGAACGTAATGCCATTGCCGCAGTAAAAGCGATTAACTCCGCCAGCATGGCGATTCTGCGTACCAGCGAACCGCGCGTTTCTCTGGATAAGGTTATCGAAACCATGTACGAGACCGGTAAAGATATGAACGCCAAATATCGTGAAACGTCTCGCGGTGGATTAGCCATTAAAGTGGCGCTGTGTGAGTCCTGATAATAGCTAAATCCTGGTAGTAATAATCCACCTGCATAGCAGGTGGCTTTGACACGGCCCCCTAAAAGGGGGCTAACTGCTGTATAAACACCATCTCATTACTATTCCTGTATTTTCAGTCTGCATAAAACCAAGTCCGTGACTCACATCAATATGATGAAATAAGAAAAATAATCGACTTAGTATTTATTCGGGCAAAGCCCTACAAGAACAATCACCACCTCCAGAGGAGGTGGTTTAAGAATGACAATAAATATCCCCTGTCCGGCACTACCGAACAGGGGATACTTTTTGTCTGTTGAAATATTCTACAGTAATGCGCTATTTCTTTTCCGGTTTAAACCACGGCCAAACCACATTGCTTTTGGCTGCCAGGGTATACCAGTTACTGTCACCCTGCGGCACGTTTGACTCCAGACCGGCAGCGTTTTTCTCCCCTTCGCCTTCACTTTCACCACTCTTTTTGCGGATACGTACCGACGCTTTTTCCGCATCGGGGGTAATCTGAGCGTTAAACGCCCTGACCTCAGAATCAAATAAGATCCCTTCCAACTGATGCAGACGATCCAAACCACGAAGGATACCAATCAGCGTACTTAACGTGACGGCTTCCCCCATTTCTACCCGTTTAATGGTCGCTATCCCTACCTGCGCTCGCTCTGCCAGCTCAATCTGAGATAACCGCATGGCAATACGCGTCTCTTTAATTCTGCGGCAAAGCTCAGAAATGATTTCGCTATCGGATACGGTATTAAATTTCATGGCTGTACCTGATGTGTTGTAATTATCTGTTGCTATTATACCTACTAACCGTGGTGTTATATAAAATGAATTGAATGAATGTGATCTTCCCCTTGCCAGAGCGCGACTTCTCACAACAGAGGGCTAGCCACTAACTGGTTTAATCATAGTTCACGACAGGCTTTCAGACTCCGCTTTTGTTTACCGTTGTCGTCAAAGTTAGCTTCATTCAGCCAGCGTTCCATACCTGCCTTAATCACTGGCCATTCCCTATCCAGAATAGAGAACCATGCGGTATCACGGGTACGTTGTTTATACACGACAGCCTGACGGAAAATACCTTCAAAGGTAAAACCTAAGCGCTGCGCCGCCGAACGGGAAGGGGCGTTCAGGTTATCGCATTTCCATTCATAACGGCGATATCCCAGCTTATCAAAGGCATAACACATCAGTAAATACTGGGCTTCAGTGGCAATACGGGTTTGCTTCAGCAATGGAGAAAAGGTCACATGCCCTACTTCCATCACGCCACTGACTTTATCGATGCGCATTAACGCGATAGTACCAACCGCACGGTTGGTCGTCTGATCGATAATGGCAAAATGCAGCGGATCGGTGGTACCGGAAGCCTGTTCCACATGCTGAAAATAGAGTGCCGAATCGTCAAACGGGCCATAGGCCATATAGGTCCAGTCACGGCCATCAGGGGCCTGACTAAAAGCATGAAATAAATCTGCCGCATGGCGTGCAGCCTGTAGCGGCTCCAGACGACAATATTCACCGACTAACTCAAGGCGCTGCGGATGCTGGCGCGGTTGCCAGTCCGTAAGCGTTTCACCAACCGGCTGCTGATATTGATTTAAAGTGTTGGACACTGAAAGACTCCTTCGGTGTGAATTGGTGTTTTTATTACTTTAACCTCAGGTGGCAACAATAGTAAGTGCCGGTAAATGAATTTTTAACGCATCATTAGAAGCAAAAGAAAAACCGCCAGCACTAAAAAATGCTGGCGGTTAACAGACAAATCACCATGAGTCATCTGGTCAAATCAGAGTATTACAGGGTTACCCCACTCTTAAAAATAGCCAGTTCACGGAAATCATTAGCTTCGTTACAGGTTAATTGACCGTTAACCACAGTAACAGTGTAATCAATAAATTGACTCAACAGTTCATCCATTGATACGCCATACAGCAGCTGTCCGGCATCAAAATCAATCCAGTGAGGTTTTTTTGCCGCCAGTTCACTGTTGGTAGCCAGTTTCATCGTTGGAACAAAACCCCCATAGGGCGTGCCACGGCCGGTAGAAAACAGCACCATATTACAACCCGCACCGGCCAGAGCACTGGTGGCTACCGCATCATTACCCGGTGCACTAAGCAGGTTTAAACCGGATTCTTTCAGACGTTCGCCATATTTCAACACATCAACGACCTGACTACGGCCTGCTTTTTGAGTGCAGCCCAACGATTTCTCTTCCAGAGTGGAAATTCCACCTGCTTTATTTCCCGGTGACGGATTTTCATAAATCGGCTGTTGATGAGCAATAAAATAACTTTTGAAATCGTTAATCATGCTGACGGTTTTCTCGAAAGTTTGTTTATCACGGCAGTGATTCATCAATGCCTGCTCGGCTCCAAACATCTCCGGAACTTCGGTCAGTACGGTGGTTCCACCGTGAGCAATCAGAAAATCAGAAAAACGCCCCAACAGGGGATTGGCCGTAATACCCGACAAACCATCGGAACCACCACACTCCAACCCGAAACGAACTTCACTCAACTTACCCGGCTGGCGGCGATCGTGACGCATCGCCTGATACAGTTCATTCAGAAACTCAACGCCAGCTTCCACTTCATCATCATATTTCTGACACACCATAAAACGGGTTCGGGACTCGTCCACCGGACCCAGGGTACGGCGAAACTCATCCACCTGATTGTTCTCACAGCCCAGACCAATAACCAAAACCGCACCCGCATTGGGGTGGCGTACCATATTCTGCAACATGGTGCGGGTGTTTTGATGGTCGTCACCTAACTGCGAGCAACCAAAAGGATGGTTAAACAGATAAACGCCATCAATATCGTTTAAATCATCGTGTTGTTGTTTAAAACGCTGGAGGATCTGGCGGGCAATACCGTTCACGCAGCCAACCGTTGGAATAATCCACAATTCATTGCGGATCCCTGTCAGGCCGTTGTTACGACGGTAAATTTTCACCTCAGGATCCGGCAGTGAAGTGGAGAGAGAAACCTCCACCGGATGGTACTGATAATTATCCAACTCACCCAGATTAGTTTTAAGATTTTGTGAATGTACATGCTCACCGACAGCAACAGGCTGTAAAGTATGACCAATAGGCAGACCATACTTAATCACCTGACCGCCAGCCGCAATATCTTTAATGGCAAATTTATGTCCCCGGCTAACCGGCTGTTTTAGCAGCACTGCCAGCCCATCAACATCAACCATAGCCCCCTCGGGCAAATCCTGTAGCACAACGGCAACATTGTCAGCAGGATGAATTTTTATCATTTGTTTCATAATTGATCCTGGCTGTCACTCATTGGCAAAACAGTACTGGTTTAGCGCCGCTCTCATACCGTTTTCCTGAATCGCCCGAAGCTGTTCCGTTACCAGTGACACCAGCCCGGGAATAGCGATTAAATCCTGCTCCCAATGCGCGGCCTGAGACAGCACATCGTTAACTAATGCCATCAGCGATATCTCCCCGGCCTGCTGCTGTGCCCAGAGTTTGGCATAGCGGGTTAACCAGATTTCGTCATCCTGTAATGGCGTTACTTCTTCACCACGTTTGCCCTGATAAAAAGCAATCAACGCCGCCAGAGCAAAGGTCAGATGCATCGGGAGTTTTCCATACTGATGCTGATACGCCACCAGTTGAGGCAAAATACGGGTACGGTACTTAGTCATACCATTCAGCGAGATAGACAGTAGCTGATGCTGAATAAAGGGGTTACGAAAACGGCTAATGACCGCATGAGCAAATGAGTTCAACTCATCTTTTGGCAGCGACAGCACCGGAACAATTTCATTAAAAATGGTCTGTTCCACAAAGCGACTGATTTGTTGGTCATCCATCGCCTGACCGACATAGTCGAGACCGGCCAGATAAGCAACAGGTACCAGTGCCGTATGGGCACCGTTCAGAATCGCAACTTTGCGTTCTTTGTAAGGCTTAATGTCGTCGACGATCAGAATATTCAGCTTTAGTTTATCCAGACACAGTGTCTGTTCCAGCCAGCGCGGCCCCTGAATCACAAACAGGTAGAAGTATTCGGCGGTATCCAGAAAGGTATCCTGGTAACCCAGCTCTTGCTGTAAAGCATCCACTTCGTTACGGGGGTAACCGGTAACGATCCGATCAACCAGCGTTGAGCAGAAAGTATTGTGCTGCTCAAGCCAGATCACAAATGCCGCTGGCAGTTGCCACAGCGTGGCATAACGTAATACTAACTCGCGCAGAGCATCACCATTATAGTCAATCAGCTCACAAGGGATCAGAATCCAACCCTTATCCGTCGCGCCGTTAAAATGGGTAAAACGCTCATATAGCAAACGGGTCAACTTGGCCGGATAACTGGCCGGTGGTGCGTCATCCAGTTTATCATCCGGATTAAAGCTGATACCCGCTTCGGTCGTATTGGAGAAGACTATCCGAATGTTTTCATCCTGCGCCAGCGCCAGATACTCATCAAACTGCTGATAAACATTAAGTTCACGGTTAACCGAACGAATCAGACGCGTTTCCCGAACCGTATCCCCTTGCTCATTCAGGCCGCGAATGATAGTGGTGTACAAGCCCTCCTGAGTATCTAATGAGGGGGGAAAATCGCTATCAATAGGACGAACGACAACAACTCCGGCATTCAAGTCGGTGCTTTCATTTAACAGATCGATTTGCCAGTCAATAAAGGCACGTAAAAAATTTCCTTCACCAAATTGAATAATCTTATCCGGGTACTGAGGGCCGGGAAAATTTCGACGGTTTAAATTCTGCATAGTTTTACCCTAATTCTCTTGACCGATGGGAGGAGAGCACTGCGGCTCTCCCTCTGCTTACGGGTGATAAAAGTTCAATACGGACAGGCGATAGCCTTACTCAAGTTCAATGGCGAAATAGCGTTTAGCATTGTCAAAACAGATGTTTTTCACCATTTCGCCCAGCAGTTGAATATCTGCTGGCGCTTCGCCATCGGCTACCCAGCGCCCTATCATCTGGCACAGAATGCGGCGGAAATACTCGTGGCGGGTATAGGAGAGAAAACTGCGGCTATCGGTCAACATGCCAACAAAGTGACTCAGCAGTCCCAGTTGACTGAGCTGAACCATTTGGCGCTGCATACCGTCTTTCTGGTCGTTAAACCACCAGCCGGAGCCAAACTGCATCTTGCCCGGAATGCCTTCCTGCTGGAAGTTACCGCACATGGTGGCCAGGACTTCGTTATCGCGCGGATTCAGGCAATAAAGAATGGTTTTAGGTAGCGCATTATTAGCCGCTTGTGCATTAAGCAGGCGCGACAATGGCAAAGCGACTGGCGCATCGTGAATGGAGTCAAAACCGGTATCCGGCCCCAAACGTTGCAGCATAAACGCATTATTGTTGCGCAAAGCACCAATATGGTACTGCTGAACCCACTGACGTTGATGATATTGGTTGCCCAAAAACAGCAGCACGCCAGTTTTAAACTGGGCTACTTCTTCAGTTGATGGGGCCTGCCCCTGAAGTGCACGCGTCAGAATGCCATCCAGTGTTGCTTCATCCGCCTGCTGGTATACCACTTCATCCAGCGCATGGTCAGCGATGCGGCAGCCGTGTGCGGCAAAATAGTCCAGGCGCTTGTTCAACGCATCGCACAGGTCGCTAAAGCGATGGATAGGGTTATCTGCCGCCGCTTCAAGGCGATGAATATATTCAATAAATCCGGGTGAATCGATATTGAATGCTTTATCCGGGCGCCAGCTTGGCAATACTTTAATCTTAAAGCTGCTGTCCTGCGCGATCGCCTTGTGGTGTTCCAGAGAATCAACCGGATCATCGGTGGTTCCTGCCATTTTGACATTCATTTGTTGCATGATGCCGCGGGCAGAGAAACGTTCTTGTTCCAGCAGTTGATTACAGCGGTTCCATAAATCATCCGCCGTTGACGAAGAGAGCAATACACCGGTAATACCAAATGGACGACGCAGCTCTAAATGAGTCCAGTGGTAAAGGGGATTACCAATAGTATGAGGAACGGTGGCGGCCCAGGCTTTAAACTTCTCAAGGTCTGGTGCATCACCGGTGCATAAACGTTCGGCCACGCCGTGAGTACGCATTGCCCGCCACTTATAGTGGTCCCCTTTCAGCCAGATGTCATATAGGTTTTTAAATTTGTAGTCGTTGGCTATTTGCTCTGGTGGCAGATGGCAATGGTAATCAAAAATAGGTTGTTCTGCCGCGTAGCCGTGGTACAGCTGGCGGGCGAATTCGGTATCCAGTAAAAAATCTTCGGTTAAAAATTGAGACATGGAATGATTTCCTTCGTCAGAGTGATTCGCTGTTTATATCATTCTATAAGTTGTTATACCAATATCAAAGTGAGTTAGATCTCATTTTTGCAATCTTCACCTTTTTACAGCCTGTTACATACCTTACTCTATCGATTAATTATTGAAGAATGCGGCTGTCACTAGCGCTCGTATGATGTTAGCCATAATATTCTGGTTTTTGTGATATACCTCAACCACGAAAGATGTATGACAGGTTAACATAAGCTATCAACCAAAAATAGATAAATACCATTGGCTCTACCTTAAACCTCCACTTAAAAAAGGAATAAGAAGGATGAAACTAAAACCACTATTAGCGAGTCTTTGCATTTCAGTACCGCTGATGATGACCTCAATGAGCACTGTCGCCGTTGAAAAAATCACATTAAAACTGGCTCACAATCTGGATCAGGAACACGTGGTTCATAAAGCGCTGGACCAGATGGCAAAAGAGATACAAGAAGAGTCTGGCGGTAATATACGTATTCGTATCTATCCAAACGGTCAAATGGGTGGCCCACGTGAAACCATCGAAATGATGCAGAACGGAGCACTGGATATGACCAAAGGTAGCGCCAGTGAAATGGAGCCCTTTGCCAGCGCCTTCTCCGTATTTAGCCTGCCGTACCTGTTTAAAGACGATGCGCACTTTAAGCGCGTTCTTTACGGACCAATTGGTCAGGATCTGATGAAGCAAACTGACAGCAAAGGGTTTGTGGCGATTGCCGCTTACGTGGCCGGTACTCGTAGCTTCTATGCTAAAAAGCCGATTAACTCTCCGGCTGATATGAAAGGCATGAAAATCCGCGTGGTATCTACCCCAACCACCAATAAAATTATCGAACTGTTAGGCGCTTCGCCGGCACCGATTCCTTTCGGTGAAGTCTATACCGCCCTGCAACAGGGGGTTATTGATGGTGCAGAAAACAACGAACCGTCTTACTTCCAGACCCGTCACGTTGAAGTGGCTAAGTTCTATACCGAAGACCAACACACCAGCGTACCTGACTATCTGGTTATTGCTTCCAAAGTATGGAACGGCATGAGTGACGAACAGCGCGCGATTATTACCAAAGCCGCCCGTAATTCTGAAGTGTATCAACAGAAGCTATGGGATAAAGAGGTCACCAACTCACGTAAGAAAGCACAGGAAATGGGTGCAACCTTCATCACTGTGGATAAAACTCCATTCCGTGAAGCCCTAAAACCGCTGTATGACGATTTCAGAAAAGACGCCAGCGTGGCGGAATGGATGACCAAAATCGAAGGCGAAGCAAACAAGTAATATTTTTCCAATAGCGGTGCTGAAGGGGTTAATAAATGCCGTTGTTCAGCCCGCTATTTTTATGGAACAGACAACATGCCTATTGAAAAATTAAAAAAACCAATTGATTGGTTTATCGCAACATTCTCAGTTGTCATGATGGTGATACTGGTAATTTGCGTAGTCTGGCAGGTGTTCAGCCGCTTTGTCCTCAATAGCCCCAGCACAATGACGGATGAGATTGCCCGCTTCAGTATGATTTGGGTTGGTTTATTAGGAGCCGCTTATACCGTTGGCCTACAAAAGCACCTTTCCATTGACCTCTTCACCTTAAACCTGACCGGCATTAAACGCCGTATCAGCAACATTGTTATTAACCTTTGCATCTGCGGTTTTTCCGGCGGTGTGATGATTTGGGGCGGTTATACCCTGCTGGCAAAAGTATATGAGTCTGGTCAGGTTTCCCCGGCTATGCAGCTTCCTATGGCTTACATCTATGTGGTGTTACCGATAAGCGGCATCATCATGGTGTATTACAGCCTGCTGTTTATTATTGATGCCATTGTCAATCCCGGGACAACAGAGGAGAGTAAATAATGGAATGGCTCACTGCCTGGGAATGGTTTGTTCCCCTTATGATGTTGATGACCTTTGTCATCCTGGTTTTCACCGGCGTTCCAATCTCCTTTGCCATTGGTATCGCTACTCTGGTAGCCGGTTCACTAATGTTACCAACCGATGTGACACTGACCATATCCGGTCAAAAGATAGCCACTGGGCTCGACAGTTTTTCTCTGCTGGCCATACCGTTCTTTATACTGGCTGGCTCACTGATGAACAGCGGGGGTATTGCCCACCGTCTGATTAATCTTTCTCAAATTATGGTTGGTCGTATTCCTGGCTCGCTGGGTCACGTTAACGTTATGGCCAATATGATGTTCGGTTCAATTTCTGGTTCAGCGGTTGCCGCCGCCGCCGCAGTTGGTGGCACCATGGCCCCGATGCAAAAGCAAGCAGGCTATGAGCCCTCTTTTACCACAGCCATTAACGTAACCTCCTGTATCTCTGGCCTGTTAATTCCACCGTCAAACGTTCTGATCGTTTATGCGTTAACCGCTGGCGGCATCTCGGTAGCCACCCTGTTTATGGCCGGCTATATTCCGGGCATTCTGATGGGACTGAGCGTCATGTTAGTGACCTACGTTATCGCTAAACGCCGTAACTATCCGATGGCACCGCGCCCAACCGTACAGATGGTTGTGAAAGCCTTTCTGGATGCTATTCCAAGCCTGCTGATGGTAGTGATCGTCATGGGCGGTATTCTGGGCGGTATCTTTACGGCCACTGAAGCATCCGCCATTGCGGTGGTTTATACCTTTGTGCTTTCGGTGCTGATTTACCGCGAAATCAAATTTAAAGATCTGCCAAAAATCATTCTTGATTCGGTCGTCACCACCTCAATCGTGCTGTTCCTGATAGGTGTTTCTGTGGGCATGTCATGGGCGATGACCAATGCGGATATCCCTTATATGATTAACGAAGCGTTAATCAGCGTTTCGGATAATCTGATTGTCATTCTGCTGATCATTAACATTATTCTGTTAATTATCGGGGTGTTTATGGATATGACGCCCGCGGTGCTGATCTTCACCCCCATCTTTTTACCTATCGTTAAATCAATGGGAATGGATCCGGTACATTTCGGTATTATGATGGTATTCAACCTGTGTATCGGGCTCTGTACGCCGCCGGTTGGTAGCGCCCTGTTTGTTGGCTGCTCGGTTTCCGGTGTGAAACTGCAAGATCTGCTAAGGCCTATGATGCCGTTCTTTGCCGCATTGCTGGTATCACTGTTCGCCGTGAGTTACATTCCTCAGCTCTCCCTGTTCTTGCCGGGTCTGTTTGGCATGAAATAAGGTTCTGTTTCATCGCTGGTACTGCATTTGTAGTGCCAGTGATGAACGATTAAAAGATAAAAACCGCTATAAACCAATACCCTTCACTGAGTTAAACACAACATAGTGCACCTATTTTATAAGTGGTATGATAGCCTTAAGGTATCCAGTTAAGTCATCAATCACTGGTTTTAACGATTAGAGTACTCAATATGCAAATGGTCGACAGTTCTCGCTTATATCAACAAATCGCTACCGAATTAAAACGCCGTATTGAGCAAGGCGTGTATCCCGTTGGTGAAAAATTACCGGCAGAGCGTCTGATCTCTGATGAAATGAACGTTAGCCGAACGGTAGTGCGCGAAGCCATCATCATGCTGGAAGTTGAAGGCTATGTGGATGTACGCAAAGGTTCAGGCATTCATGTTATTTCTAATCAGCCAAAAACCAGAGTAATGCCCCACAGCGGTTTGGAATTTGCCTCCTGCGGTCCATTTGAACTGTTACAGGCCCGCCAGTTGATTGAGAGCAATATCGCTGAATTTGCTGCCACTCAGGTAACCAAAGAAGATTTACTTAAACTGATGGAAATTCAGGAACACGCCCGCAAAGAGGACCGTTTTCGGGATTCCGAGTGGGATTTAAAATTTCATATTCAGGTTGCCATGTCCACCCACAATACCGCGATGGCCACCATCGTTGAGAAAATGTGGAGCCAGCGGGTACTAAACCCTTACTGGCGTAAACTGCATGAGCACATTGACGACCGTTCCATCGAAAGCTGGTGCGACGAACACGATAAAATCCTGAAAGCGTTAACCCGTAAAGACCCCTACGCCGCCAAAGTCGCCATGTGGGAGCATCTGGAAAACACCAAACAGATGCTGTTTAACGCCACCAGTGAAGACTTCGAATTTAACGTCGATCGCTATATGTTTGCTGAAAACCCGGTGGTGCATCTGGAGCATGCTTCGGTGCTTGAGAAAAGAAAGTAATATTGGCTTTCACATTGGTAAAAACAGAACAACAGAGTATGTCCTGAATCTCCGGGTATGGAACCCGGATAATTAACATATTAGCATTATGCCCGGCCGGAAGACCGTCTGTACTTTACTCCTGAGTGCGTCGGGCCTACCTTTCCTACGGGCACTTCGTTGGCTTACGCCAAGTCGACCCCCACGGAAAGCTCTCCCTCCGTTTGGCTGCATCCAGAGAGAGATATTCGACTATCGAAATTTATCATTACGTTATATCAATAATCCCTTTAAACCTTTTCCCTGCGTGTTTTGAATATTGCTTTGGCATCTTGATGGGTGATGCTTTGTCCATTGGCTATTGATGCGCGGGCGGACGTTACTTTATCTTCAAGAAAGTGTTTATATTCATGCCGTTCAATATATTGTTGCATTAGATCGCGAACTATTTGAGGCGCGGAACGATGTTCGGCTTCAGCTAATTTCATAAAAGTATCCCTAAGCTCTGTTTCAAGTTTCATTGTAAATACCGGTTGTCTATTCATAGTGCGTCCCCTTAAATGGTATTAACAATGTATATACTTTTTTGTTAATGTACGAAGCTCACCAAAGCATTGACGTAATTTCATAACCATCAACTTATCCCGAACAATATATTCATATCAGAGAAGGATCAATAATTGAAACAGTAAGTTAGTGGGTTAATTTACAAATATGGAGACGGTTCGCAAATATTTAAGAATGATAAAACCTCGGCAAATTGCTGACATTATGTTGAAGATATATCCTTCAGCACCTGTTCCCGGGAATACAATTTACCCTGCTGTTTATCCTTTTCAGAGAGCGTCAAAATCTTGAGCATTGCTATCGCATCATCTCTGAGTTTTCTCTCTTCACAGGACTCGATAACATATATGGGTATACCGTTATTGATTACCAGTATTGGTTCAGAAAGATCTAAATCAGCGGCATGTTTTTTAATGTAGCGGGCTGTTTTTATTTTCATTGGATTTTGCCTTTCTTCCATTAAAAGGTTTATTTTCATATCAAAGGCAAAGATAAGAATCTCTTCCTATCAATGCCTTGATTTCAATAATTTTTATTCCTGCCCTGCTACCTCTGATTTCATTTCATCCTCCACGCGATAGAGGGAGCTAAACAGCGCTTCCATCTTTTCATGCAGGATGAATTGTAGTGACTCTTTTACCGCCGCTTCGTTGATGTTGATAACGGCGCAGGTTAGCGCTAAGCATTGTTCAACCAGTTCCAGCGGATCTTTTGGGGTGGAGTCGATAAGATTAAGCATGATGGCTCCCTCCCTTTTTCAGGCAACTTGCTGAAATGGAGGATCGTTTTTTCGATCCGGATCCGCATTTGGATCTTACTGCGAGTATAAATTTAGAGTGAGTTTGGGTATGCTTCTTTACAGCCATAATGTTAACTCCGTAACGTTGTGGTCAGAAACCCCGTATGTGCTCGAACACTGCGGGGTTTCGCTATTTTGGCTGGCGGATAAAAAACCGACAGCAAGAACACAGTATATTTGTACAGGGAGAGGGTCAATGGAATGGAATGTTTTTGACGAGTAGCCATTACGGGTGTTGGTGCCGGTTTTAGGGGAATTTTTCTCATGCCCCAGATGGTCGGTCAGCTCAGTATTGAGCGCTGTTTCGACGGTAAGCTTTGTCAGCATACGGGAAAACTGGTTAAGGTCGGCTTCGGTTTTAAGGCCCTTAGCCAGCTCAGCCGCAAGAGCTTTAAGTTTTTTCATCCATAATTTGCCTGTCTCCGTTGTTGGAGTGAACATATCAAAAACAGGCAATTACACAAATTTAATTACAGTCTCATAAACATCCCCAAAAATCACCACATCAAATCATCCGGCACCTTAAAATCAGCATACGGATCTTCCTCATCCAACGCCTCCTGACTAAGCGCACTATTTAAAACAATACTACCCGCATCCCGCTGCGCAATCTTATCCGCCACACTCGCAGGAATAATCGCATATTGACTCTCACCACTACCATCAACCACCAAACGAGCAATAGCCAGACGACCACTAATCAACTGCGCTTGCGTCAGCTTATCCACCGTCACTCTTTTAATTAAATTGTCGTCTGTGAAGTTAAAATCAATATCGCCTTTTGAAATGACAATTCTGTTCATTTCAATAAGCTGCTTTACCTGAGCTTTATACTCTTTAGATAAGGCAGCCTGTTTTTGCTGCTCGCTTAACTGCTTATCGCGTTCAAGCTGTGCTTTTTTATTTTCTTCTACCGCTTCTCGCGCTTCACGGGCCTGAACCCGTGATTTTTTGGCCGTTCTCTGCACTTTGGCCATTTTTTTGCTGTTTACTAATCCCGCTTTTAACAGCTGCTCTTGTAAGGTGAGTTTTGTCATCTTCGTTTCTAAACCGGTTGAATAATTTATGGGATTATACCTGTAATCGTTGAGGCTGTACCAGATTGCAGAATCCGAATGAGATACAAGAAGTTCCGCGCCGTTAAGGCGCAGTATTTTTAATTACTTGGTTGCAGGCGTTAACTCAGGTTGCACTAAGCTGTAAGTCTGGTTGTTCAGCGAAACCTCCGCCAGCAGTTGTTGAACCACTATTGCCACATCGCTACGGTAGACAAAACCGTGAACTTCCTGATGCTGATAACGTTGAGCCAGCCCCGTTGCCGCACCGTTCAGTAAACCGCCGGGACGCACAATGGCAAAATCCAGCGTACTGGTTTGCAACCAGATTTCAGCCAGTGATTTCTCACGCACCGCCTGCCCGAATGCCACTCTCGCCCGCAGAGACAGGGTTGGCCAGCTATCACCACAGCCTAATGAAGTCACCATCACCATTTGCGACAGTCCGCATTTTTCAGCGGTATCGACAATAATGCGATGAGCCAGATAGTCCTGTGTCCCACCCAGAGTGGAGATAATCGCCGCGGACCCTCCGGCGGCCTGACAGGCTTGTTCAACGGCATGTGGGTCACTGGCATCCCCTTCAATCACTGTTACACCCAAATCCCGCAGGCGTTGGGCAGCATCGGGCTTACGTACTAATACCACCACCGAACGCCCCTCGGCGAGCGCCAGTTCAAGTAAGCAAGCACCAACACCGCTGCCGCCGGCACCAAAAATTAACCAGGGCTTCACGCTGGCACCTCCTCTAACTGAACAGCCAGCGCACGGAATGCCACCACCTGATCGGCCAACAGTTGACGGTGCTCATCACGACCAAGGAAGATTTTGAACATCGCGCTGCCAGCCTCATTAAGGAACAGAATAGAGGCGGTATCCATCCCCATAAACTGACGCTCAATCAGCGCGATATGTTTGCAGTTTTCTGCTTTGATGTGTCCGGTCATACCCTGCCTGCCGCGCAGGTTAAAATAACCATGACGATGAAAACCCGATGGCAGCTCACCGGTAAACTCCAGAATAACATCTGAAGTATGTACCAGCGTGGTTACTTTGCCCCACTCAACGGCGACATCCCACACCGTATCGAACCGATCGCCACTCACCAGAGTGCGTACCGGTAAGTGCTCAATCACGTCCAGCAGCGTAGTGTTAAATTGACCTGCAATAGCTTCCAGCGTGCCATCAGGATTGGTTTTCATTAATTCATGTAATTCAGCGTTCATATTCATTCCTTATTGATATTGCCAGTCAATTATTGCTTCGCGTTAAGTTCTAAAATCAGTTCCTGCAAAGATTGCAGCAAATTGCTAGCCCAGAACCGTCCTTCGTTGGTCAGCCGCAGGCAGGTGGAGCTATCAAACAACAGGCCGGACTGATGCCACTGTTCCAACAGCGGTGATAAAACCCCGGCCAGTGGCGTCAGGGTCTCCAGTGGAACCCGCCCCACTTCAATGCCGGCCTGTAGATCGTGCCGCCATTGATATTGAGTGTCGGTGCTTTGCGTCATCATCATGAGGGGCTTGGCACCGTTTTCGATACCCTGAAAATAGCTATCGAGATTGCGCTCCACCATCCAGGCGTGACCATTCACCGAACCACCACCGCCGGAGCCAAAGGCCAGACAGTCCGCCCCGCGTTTTATCAGCAGGTTATACAAATTCCGTTCCCGGGTAGAGCGCCCCCAGTGGCTATTACTGATGCTATGCCAGCCATTCTGATCCATAAAATCACAGCCCTGAAGATAGAAGTCACGCCGCTCCGCCGGTGTTGGTACGCTAATACGATTGTTTTCCACCGCTTTGCCCAAGGTGGTATTTGGCAGCAGGTTCAATGCATACAGATCGACACCATCAAGGCCGATATCGCGCACCGTGACTAAATCCTCGGCCCAGCTTTGCGTATCCTGCCCCGGTAAACCAAACAACAGATCGCATACCACTGCGGCACGATCCCGTCGGCACAGGCCCTCCATAAAACGTCTGGCTTCTTGTCCATCGGAAGTACGCGCCATGCGTTTACGAATTTCGCTGTTAAAGGTTTGAATACCAATAGAGAAACGGTTTGCTCCCGCATCCAGACAGGCATCAATGCGTTCATCATCAAAGTTGAGCACCCGCCCTTCAATGGTAATCTCGCAGTCTGGAGCCAGCGGCAGGCGTTGGCGCAGCGTCGTGATAATGCGTGCTAAGTCTTTAGCCGCCAGCGCCGATGGCGTACCGCCGCCAAAGTAGACCGCATGTATCGGGGCCGATTGATGCAGAGGACTATCTGCCTCCATCTCAATTTCGCGCAACAGCGCATCGGTATATTGACTACAGTGGTCTTCATCGTATCGGTTTTGATAAAAGCCACAAAAACTACAGTGGGTAGCGCAAAACGGGATATGAAGATAGATCAATCTTTTGCGTGATGGAGTAATGGTGTTCACCAGCGTATTCCAGGCCGAAGTCCGCTGTTCCTTTGGTACAGGCATGGCGCTGCGCCAGGGCATCATAGCGCGACGATCGCGAAAAGGTTGAGAACCCGGTAAAGCAAAATGAGCAGTAAAATCCGGCTGTGACAATTTCATTGTAGCGTCTTTCACGGTTATTTTAAGTTGTACCGGCCATGGGTGAATTAATACTGACTCACCCATGGTCAGCGTAAGTAAAAGCTATGGGCTATTCGGATAACGCCGTTGATGCCACTGTTCCACTGCCTCAACAACCCGCGGCCCCATGCCCAGAATCAGGGGTTGATCCACTTCGATAATGCGCTGGTTTTTCCAGGCCGCCGTGCGGGTCACTCCCGCTATATTACCGAACGGCTTTCTTTGGGCTTCCGATGTCACACGCTGAGAATATCGGTGACTTCAACACCCGGTATCTCCTGTCGTTCATCGGCAAGGACTGAACCGGAAGCCGCATGCATCGCAGCAGATATGCTTTGAATAGCCAAAAGAGACTGAGAAGTTCCTTATGCGTAAACTCATACCACCAATACTTAATAGAAATGATTTTCATTATAATAAGAGTTTATATTATCATTTTAGGTAAGATCCATACAAAAAGGTATCGATCAAATATATGATTGACTTGCATCAATAAAATTCGTATGTCAGAAAATAAATCGATAGAAAATGAAAAAGGATAAAAATTATGGAAGACAATTTAGAGCTAATATTCATGCCCGCGTTAATCGTATTACTGATTAACGCCCAAAAAACAAAAGGTGAGCCACTAACACAAAACGAAGTGGAAGCTATTAGGGATAATGCTGTATGTATAGCGCTCCCTTCCGGAAGCAATGCCATGATGGCTGAAAAACGGGGATATGATGATATAAATCCTGAATTTGCCTGGCTGGAATACCTTAGTTACATCAATGGCCTTTCTGATACCAAAGAGATAAATAATCAATAAACGGGTCTGGCATCAATGGCGATCTCAACCATTTCTACTACCCTCTAATCATACCCATAGATTGCTTATTGATTCCGATTGATCCATTGGCATCCGTTGTCTTCACTGAGGTTAATTAAAATGAAAAAAGTCATTATCACCACAACGCTCTTCACTATCTTAATGACCTCTTATAACGCATTTGCCATAAGTGAAGCCTATAGAAAACAGCTTGATGCATCCGGTTGCACACAGGTTAGCGAAGCGTCCGGAGCCTGTAACTTCCACCATTCCAAAAGCCAGAACCAATCAGAAGCTAATAAAAATTCCGGAACAGCATTATCCGGACCAGCCGTTGAAACAGCCCGGGAGCTCGATAAAAAAATATCAGGGAAATACCTCGGGCAGGCTGTTGATGCCATGACGGCAGATGGCTGGAGCCGCTCAAATCAGGAAGGCACCAGGTGGAAAAAAGCAGGATTCGTGGCAGCATTCAAGCAAAGTAACGATGGTAAAATTACTGGGGTAACGGTCAAATAGATCTGGTGCTGAAAAATCTGGAGCGGGTGAAAACGAAACTATTAATAAGGGGCTGACTTCTCATTGTCTAATTTCCGGTAACCGCACCAAAGGCGCGATAATAGGAAGAAATAGTAGAACAATGCGCTCTAAAATTAATAGTCAGAACTCCTTTAATACAGATTATTAATTTATTTGATAATGAAGCGCCGATTCAATATCAACGAGCTGCTCAAGATGAGTTCTGCTCTTTTATCATCGGTAAAAGAGATATAAATCTCTTTGCAGCTGGCGATAAAATTTTATCTTTTCGGGTAACATACATGATCCCCCGTTTAATATTTAGATCAGAAATAAACACATGTTTTAGTATCCCACTTTTTAATTCCTGGCTTACAGCAAATCGAGAAATAAAAGCAATTCCCAGAGAATGAATCACGCCTTGTTTTATTGCCTCAAGACTGCTTATCTCCATATAGTTTGATATTGATATTAAGTGGCCTTTCAACATTTGCTCCAAAAACTCACGAGTAGCCGAATGTTTTGGTTTCCAAAGCAAAGTATAATTTTCAATCATATAAGGCTGAACATTCTGTTTCTCAGCTAAAGGATGACCAGGTGGCACGACCAAAATTAATTCATCTTGATAAAACAAGTTCGTCTGATAATGATTTTCATTTACTTTTATCTTATCTGACAACACTAAAAACTCGACATCATTATTTTCAAGTTGTTTAAGTAATGTTGGTGAAGATCTAATTTGAATATTGACTTTTACCTTAGTGTAACTGGTTTTAAAACTATTTAATATTGATGGAATTAAATAGACACCGACGAAATTGCTAGCGCCAAAAGCCAGAGTTCCTTGCTCACCTGAGCTTATTTGTTGAGCATTGTCTTTCGATTCTTGCCATAAGTTTATAATTTTTTCAGCATAAGGTTTAAAGGCTTCGCCCTGTTGATTTAGATGTATTTTTTTTCCTACCCGATCAAACAAAACACAACCCAATTCTTCTTCTAAGGTACGAATTTGCATGCTTACAGTAGGTTGAGAACAAAATAAATACTCAGCTGCTTCAGAGAAATTCAAATACTCTGTTAAGACAATAAATGTTCTAAGTCGTCCAATATTCATTATTATTCTCCGTTCTAATTTTCACTATAGGGTTTTCTTATAGTTATTAAAAATAAATCAAATTGTTTTAGGTTTAACAACAGAATTATGATGACTAAAACACATTAGAGATAATAAGAAAAGTACCAGAGTATTCATTTAAAAATAAATTAATTAAGCCATGAAAGAAAATAATTAAAAAAACCAATAACTCAGGTGGAAAAAAACAATGGAAAAAAAACATATGCAGGATCTCAACCCGGATAAGGTAGGAAAAGATCAGGGTGAATCGTTGATGAAGAAGTATGGTTTTTTTGTAGCAGCTATTCTTTTTCTTATTCTATTTTTTATGCCTACGCCTGAAGGCCTTTCAAAGGAAGGTCAGCAAGCAATTGCAATTTTTGTATTTGCTTTAGTTATGTGGGTTAGTTGCCCGATTCCAATTTATTTAACTTCTCTGATTACTATTATTTTACTCAGCCTGACGAGTACGTGGGCAGAGAAAAAAGTGCTAGGAACTTTAGGATATGAAGTTATCTGGTTAATGGTATCTGCTTTTGTACTTACTTCGGCCATGATTAAATCAAATCTGGCGCGTCGTTTCGCTCTATATATGGTCACTCACTTTGGCAAAACACCCAAAAAGACCCTATTCATTCTGGTATTTATCAATTTTATACTAGCTTTCTTTGTTCCCTCGACAACAGCTCGCGCCACATTGATGGTTCCTATCTGTATTATATTGTTGGAAGTGTACAAAGCTTTGCCTGGTGAGAGTAATCTTGGCCGCGTTATGATGCTACAGGGTGTTCAAGCCGATGCTTTAGCGACCTCCGGTGTATTGACTGCAACCGCCGGTAATATTATTGCCGTGGGCTTTATTAATGACTTAACCGGTTCAACTATTGGTTATATGGACTGGTTGCTGGCAGCTATGCCCACGGCCATTATCACTATGGGGATAACCTTTTTTATTGGATTGCGTGTATTTTCATTCAAGGGGGAGTCAACCTTTAGTGAAGGTATCAAACGATTACATACAGAGCTCTCAAATATGGGAGGGTTATCAACGGTAGAGCAGAAAACACTATTTATTTTTCTCGGTACGGTAATATTGTGGGCAACGTCTGACTATCACGAAGCATGGTTTGGCTTCGAGATTAGCATTTATATGACTGCAATTATTGCGGCCACTTTTTGTCTGCTTCCTCAAATAGGGATACTGAGTTGGAGTGAGGCCAAAATAAAATGGGATTTGATGTTATTTGCTGCTGGTGCATATGCCGCAGGTAATGCATTGGAGAAATCAAAAGGAGCTGAGTGGTTAATTGGTAAAGTTGTCAACATATTAGGCATGGAAAATATGAGTCATACAACAGTATATATTCTGGTTGTGTTTATCAGTATGTATAGCCACCTGATCTTTACCAGTAAAACAGTTCGAGTCACCATCTTGATACCCTCGTTTATTGCACTAGCAAAAACATTAGGTATGGATCCTGTTGGTTTAGCACTTGCAGCGGCAATTACCACCAGTTACACCATTACATTACCGCCACATTCTAAAGTTAATGCCATATATTTCTCTACAGGTTACTTCAGCATACTCGATCAAATTAAATACGCTATGATTACGTGTTTTATCGGTGCATCTGTTATCAGTATCGCCTTATTCACGTGGTTCAAAATCATCGGAATATTCACAGGTTAGGGATGGTATCCATGTATTATAAGAAAGCGATTATCGCGATAGCTGACGGATTAGGAGATAGACCTAACCCACTACTTAACGGCTTAACACCATTACAAAAAGCATTCACACCTAACCTGGATAAACTAGCAGCTCAGGGGATTTGTGGAATGGTAGACCTTCTCGCTCCCGGAATTCCTGTTGGCACCGATATGGGGCATTTGATTTTGTTTGGAGGAAACCCAAGTGATTATCCAGGAAGAGGCCCTATTGAAGCCTATGGTATCGATATGGACGTACAAGAGGGTGACGTTATCTTACGTTGCAATCTTGCAACAGTTGATCAACAGGGGGTAGTGATAGACCGTCGGGCAGGGAGGATTAGTGAAAGTACTGAGGAATTGGCCCGGTCAATATCTGGAATGAAACTGGGTAATGATGTCACAGCCTATTTCAGACCAGCTACAGAGCATCGTGCGGTATTAATTTTGAGAGGTTCTGACCTGAGCGATAAAATTACTGACTCAGACCCAAAAGAACCACATCAGAACAAACGCTATCTGGAAGTAACACCTACAGATAACACACCTTCAGCGCAAAATACGGCCAGATTGCTTAATGAATTTTTGGTGAAAAGCCATGCAATTCTGGATGCCCACCCAACGAACTTGCGCCGTACAGCCCAAGGAAAACTTGCAGCAAACTTTGTTTTAACCAGAGGTGCGGGCAACTTCAAAAAAATCGCGTCTACTCCACAACGTCAGGGATTTAGAGGGTGCTGTATTGCTGGTGAGACTACGGTACTTGGCGTAGCTAAGTTAACGGGGTTTGACATCAAAACGGATGTTCGCTTTACAGCTAATTTGAATACTGACTTTGCATTGAAAGCAGAAATGGCGTTGAAGGCAATAGAGCAAAATGATCTGGTGTTTGTGCATATTAAAGCCACTGATCTTGCCGGGCATGATAATCTCCCTTTTGAGAAAATTGAAGCTATCGAATGTTACGATCGAATGGTTGGAGCAATACTTGACCAACTACCGGAATATACCTACTTTGCGCTTGTAGCTGACCACTCAACACCTTGTGAAGTTCAAGAACATACGGGAGAACCAGTGCCCGTCGCTATCTATGGCAAAGATATTCGCAGGGATCACGTTCTTACTTATGATGAAATTGCTTGTGCAGAAGGAAGTTTAAAAAGGCTAACCGGAACCTGTTTTATCAATACGATCTTTGACTATATGGGATATAGCCATAAACAAGGAAGTTAATGATGATTAGGTAGAAGTCTTAATAGTAATATTAGGACTTCTACCTGTAATCTATGTTTATATTCATCTCAGCAGTGTCAGGATTGTCTTAAGGGAAGGACGGCCGGAAGTAGCCAAACGTCTATCCTTGGTTCTCAATGAGATAGAATTGATACGGCTTATAGACTCTAATACGGAAGTAATAGACGCCGTTACGCTGATATAAATAGGTGCTAGCCTGAGAATAAAACAGGTGTCCATATACCCTGTCAGGGTTACAGTTAGTAACTCTGCGAGGAGGCATAAAGCCATATCCCTTCGGATTCAATATGTCACAATGCTTAAGAAATAGTTTGGAGCGGGTGAAGAGAATCGAACTCTCGTATAGAGCTTGGGAAGCTCTCGTTCTACCATTGAACTACACCCGCCAGGAGGAATAATTGCCGCATGATTATAAACCGCAAATCACGGCAGATAAAAGTAAAATTTACCAACAAAACTAGTCTGTTGATGCTCCATAGCAAAACAACAGCTAAACAAAACACCACACCATTTCCCTTTATATACCCCGACCCCATACAAAAAATAAAAAACCATATTAACCACCTTAAATTTATTTAAAAAACATTTAAACTTTCATTCATCATTTAAAAAAAGCCAATAATGTGAACCCCATCAAATAATAAAAAAACCTTTATTGTGAATTGGTAATACCAATCCATTAATACATTATTCCACCACATTACCCTAATAAAAAAAGGGGTATTATCCCGTTAGATTCTAATTTCATTTTTGCAAATATGATTTTCTAAAAATGCAAATAAAAACGATTCAGCATAAGCACCCATTAAAATAAGCCATTAATTTTCATTGATATATTATTAGTTTGTTAAATTTAACAATTAACCAAAACCGCCTGTTAAAGATTCTTTTATATTTACGCCATCCGCTTTGATGACTATTATCCTCAGCCACAGACTATTTAAATTTGCTTATTTTTATAGTCAGCAAAAAACTCATAAATAAAATATTTTCCTGCTAATTATCAGTTGGAAAAACTCAATTCAAACATCAGGAAAATAGGATCCTGAGCGTATAAATAAAAAATTAAAAATAAAAACATCTTCTAACCGCACTAAACCTTAGGAGTAACTTAACGATGGATTTCATCATTGTTCTCGGTGCCCTGTGTTTTCTAATGTTCGCAGCCTATCGCGGATATAGCGTTATTCTGATGGCACCCATCGCTGCTCTCGGTGCCGTTCTTCTCACCCAACCTGCCGCCGTTGCTCCTGTCTTCTCCGGGCTGTTTATGGATAAGATGGTGGGCTTTATTAAACTCTACTTCCCGGTGTTCCTGCTGGGTGCTGTTTTCGGTAAGGTGATAGAACTCTCCGGATTTTCTAAATCAATTGTTGCCGCCGTTATCAAGTGGATCGGACGTGAACGCGCCATTATGGTTATCGTGATCGTTTGTGCTCTGCTGACCTACGGCGGCGTTTCACTGTTCGTTGTGGTATTCGCTGTTTATCCGTTCGCCGCTGAGATGTTCAGACAAGGAAATCTACCCAAACGGTTAATTCCCGGTGCTGTGGCACTGGGGGCATTCTCATTTACTATGGATGCCCTACCCGGCACGCCACAAATTCAGAACATCATTCCTACCACTTTCTTTGGTACGACAACCTTAGCGGCACCGATACTGGGCTGTATTGGTGCGGTATTTGTCTTCTGTATTGGTATGGCTTATCTGAACTGGCGTTTACGCACTGCCATTCGTAAAGGGGAAGGCTATGGTACTAATCTGCTAAATGAGCCAGCGCCGGTAGATACCAGCGACCTACCTTCACCTTGGTTGGCTAT
The DNA here is from genome assembly GCF_021010575.1 of Limnobaculum eriocheiris. GTDB lineage: Bacteria > Pseudomonadota > Gammaproteobacteria > Enterobacterales > Enterobacteriaceae > Limnobaculum > Limnobaculum eriocheiris. Next base: position 137,843 of record NZ_JAJNAG010000004.1, read on the forward strand.
TACGCCGCTGATCCTGATTGGCGTAGCCAATATGGTCTTTACCAAACTGATACCCAAATGGTATGGCGCAGAACACATCGTCTCACTGCCAGGCTTGAAAAGCCCATTGGTCACCAAAGTGCCTTCCATCGTTGGTATTTGGGCGGTAGAAGCAGCGCTGCTGTTGGGTATTATTTTCGTTCTTTGTACGGCATTTAATGTGGTGCGTAAGAACTTTGCTGAAGGCACGAAAGTCGCCATTGGTGGTGCCATGCTGGCCTCGGTCAACACCGCATCAGAATATGGTTTTGGTGCCGTTATCGCCGCACTGCCAGGCTTTATGATTATTCGTGATGCGTTAACCAGTATTCCTAACCCATTAGTTAATGCTGCCGTTACCGTAACATCACTGGCCGGGGTTACCGGTTCGGCCTCCGGCGGTATGAGTATTGCTCTGGCCGCCATGGGAGATCAGTTACTGGCAGCAACTCAGGCCGCAGGAATCAGCCCTGAAGTACTACACCGCGTGGTCGCAATGGCCAGTGGCGGTATGGATACCCTGCCCCATAACGGCGCGGTTATCACGCTGTTAGCCGTTACCGGCCTGACCCATAAAGAGTCCTATAAAGATATTTTTGCCGTGACCTGCATTAAGACTCTGGCGGTGTTTTTCGTCATCGGCGTTTATTACATGACCGGATTAGTTTGATTTTTAGCTGATTGCTAAGGAAGTATAAAAATGGCTGCTCAATTTGTATCTCTGGATGAGTTTGCCCAATCCATTCAGGATGGGGACAGGCTGGTACTTGGTGGTTTTATCGGCGCGGTAGTACCCGAAGCGCTGGAAAAAGCCGTTGGTTCTCGCTTTAAGCGGGAGGGACATCCACGTAATTTGTCCCTCTACTTCGCCGCAGGTCAGGGTGATTCAGCAGAAAGAGCGGTAAACAATCTGTCGGAAGAGGGTTTGGTCTCTTTCGTTATCGGTGGCCACTGGGGCTTAATTCCTAAGCTGCAAAAACTGGCTAATGAAGAAAAAATCACCGGTTATAACTTGCCACAGGGCATTATCGCCCACCTGATGCGTGATACCGCCGCAGGTAAACCGGGCACACTCAGCCATGTCGGGCTGGGAACGTTTGTTGACCCGCGTATTGAAGGCGGAAAGATCAATAAGTCCACCAAAGAGGATTGGGTCGAAGTTATCACCATCCATAATAAAGAGTATCTGTTCTACAAACGTTTAGACGCCAACGTTGCGCTGCTGCGCGGTACTACCGCCGATGAAAACGGCAATATCACCATGGAAGACGAATGCCTGTTTGTGGAAAACCTGGCAGCGGCCCAAATGGTAAAAAATAACGGTGGTCGGGTTGTGGTACAGGTAAAACGTAAGGTCAAGGCGGGAACCCTTGAGCCGCAACAGGTCCGTATTCCCGGCATTCTGGTGGATATGGTAGTGGTCGTTGATAACCCGGCAGAACATATGCAGACCTTCGCTGAACAGCAAAATGATGCTTACTGCCGCCTGACGCCAAAAGTAGAAAAAGCCGTTGAGCCAGTAAAACTGGATGCTAAAAAAGTCGTTGCCCGTCGTGCCGCTCAGGAGCTGAAGCGCGGAGCCATCATGAATCTGGGTATTGGTCTGCCGGAATATATCTCCGCCGTTGTCGCCGAAGAAGGACAGGCAGGCGCGATGAACCTGACCGTTGAGCCGGGTGCCATTGGCGGTACGCCTGCCGGTGGCTTAAGCTTTGGAGCTTCCGCTAACCCGGAAGCGATCATTACTCAGGATCAGCAGTTTGACTTTTATGACGGTGGCGGCATCGATCAGGCATTCCTTGGTCTGGCGGAGTGCGATAAAACCGGCGACCTTAACGTGTCCCGTTTTGGTACCAAAATTCCCGGCTGCGGTGGATTCATCAATATCACCCAAAACGCTAAAGCGGTGTTCTTTTGTGGCACCTTTACCGCTGGAAAATTTGATATTCAGGTTGGTGACGGCAAACTCACTATCAATAAAGATGGCGATATCAGCAAATTTATCGACAAAGTTCAGCAAATCACCTTCTCGGCGAAAACCGCCAACGAAAACCACAAACCGGTGCTGTATATCACCGAACGTGCAGTATTCCGTCTGACCCCACAGGGATTAGAACTAACGGAAATTGCACCGGGTATCGATCTGGAAAAAGACATTCTCGGCAAGATGGAATTCGTTCCACAAATCAGCCCGAATCTGAAAACTATGGATGAAGCCATTTTCCACGACCGCCCTATTGGTTTAACGCTGAAATAACACCCCAATTACCGCGCCGCTTATCACCGGGCGCGGTAATTAACCAAATTATTTACGTCTATGCTCAACTGGAGAAAAGTTATGTTAAACAAAATTTGTGTGGTCACTGGCGCTGGTCGCGGAATTGGTCTGGAAATCGTGAAGAAATTTTCACAAGCCGGTGCCAAAATGATTTTTGCCGTTGATATGAACGAGCAAGAGCTGAAATCACTGGAAAACCAATACCCAAATGTACGCCCGGCCAAACTGAATGTGTGCGATCGCCCGGCTATCGCCGCTTTTGTTGATGCCGTAAAAGCCGAATTCGGCCAAATCGACGTTCTGGTTAACAATGCCGGTATCACCCGTGATGCCATGATCGGTAAAATGACCGAAGATGACTGGGATGCCGTGCTTAATGTCAACCTGAAGGGCGTGTTCAATATGACACAGGCCATCGTGGCACTGATGACCGAAAACGGCAAAGGCTCAATCATCACCATGTCTTCTATCGTGGGTACCGATGGCAACATTGGTCAAAGCAACTATGCAGCCACAAAAGGCGGCGTTATTGCCATGACAAAAGGCTGGGCTAAAGAGTTCGCCCGTAAAGGGGCACAAATTCGCGCTAACTGCGTAGCGCCGGGCTTTACCGAAACCCCAATGACCAAAGATCTGCCGGAAAAAGTGCTGGAAAGCATCAATAACAAAACCCCACTGGGCCGTATGGCCACCGCAGAAGATATTGCTGAAGGGGTTCTGTTCCTGGCGTCTGAAAAAGCCAAATTTATTACCGGTCAGGTTCTGAAAATTGACGGTGGATTAACGCTGTAAGCGCATTAGAAGGTGATATATGACAAATAAAGTATACATTGTTGCCGCCCAGCGCGCGGCAATCGGCAGCTTCTGCGGAACCTTATCCTCATTACCGGCAAGCGATATTGCTGCGCAAGTGATGCAAAAAACGCTGGAAAAATCAGGCATTAAACCAGAATGGCTGGACGAAGTGATTGTCGGTAATGTGTTAAGCGCTGGTCAGGGCCAAGGCCCGGGCCGTCAGGCGGCATTAAAAGCAGGTGTACCGGATTCTGTTCCGGCCTATACGCTGAACATGCTGTGCGGCAGCGGTATGAAAACCATTATGGATGCTGCCTCGCATATTAAAGCCGGAGATGCAGATCTGGTGATGGCGGCCGGTATGGAAAATATGTCCTCCGCCCCATTCCTGATGCCGGGAAAAATACGTAACGGCGTGAAGATGGGCAATATGACGCTGGAAGACTCCATGCTGATTGACGGTTTAATGGATGCCATGAACCCGATCCATATGGGCGTTACCGCTGAAAACATCGCTGAAAAACATCATATCAGCCGTCAGGAGCAGGATGACTTTGCGCTGGCCAGCCAGCAAAAAGCCGGTGCAGCTCAGGAACAAGGCAAATTCCGTGATGAAATCGTGCCGGTGATGGTTCCGGGGCGTAAAGGCCCGGTCACCTTTGATACCGACGAATACATCAAGCCTTTCACCACGCTGGCGGATATGGAAAAGCTGCGTACTGCCTTTAAAAAAGAGGGTGGAACCGTCACCGCCGCTAATGCTTCCGGCCTGAATGACAGTGCCTGTGCGCTGATTGTTGCCAGTGAAAAAGCGGTAGAGAAGTATGGCCTGAAGCCTATTGCTGAGATCGTCTCTTACGCCCAGGCCGGTGTCGATCCTAAAGTGATGGGCCTTGGCCCGGTACCGGCAATTAGCAAAGCGCTCAAAAATGCCGGTATGCGTTTACAGGATATGCAGTTAATTGAACTGAACGAAGCCTTTGCTGCCCAGTCTCTGGGGGTTTTACGTGAACTGTCGCAAGAGCACGGCTGTAGCGTGGAATCGCTGTTACCTCATACCAATGTGAACGGTGGCGCTATTGCCCTTGGTCATCCACTGGGTGCCAGCGGTGGTCGTATTACCGTTTCTCTGATACATGAAATGAAGCGTCGCCATAATCAGTATGGCCTGGCTTCGCTCTGTATTGGTGGCGGTATGGGTGTGGCTATCGTGATTAAGAATCTCTGATTTTATCGGCGAATGCCTCACCGCTGAATTTTTTTGGGGTGAGATTGTTGTTTGTCTGATTCAATTTCAGTGGATATTTCGGCCGTAATGACTATGTGGGCATATCACCCAAGTTCCCGGCCGGAAGAGCGATTCAATTAGCTTTAACGTGTAATCTGACCTCTTGTACATTAGTTCAGGAGGTTTTTTTTATTTCCCTCTGAATAGACAGAACCTACCTATCCTCCCATTTTGTGAGCGCTCAGAGCGACCTGCACAATAAGAGATCGTAAAATATACTATTGGGACTCATGTCCCGTTTAAGGGATAGATTATTTTTACCGCCAGCCAGCGTAGATTGTTCCAAACCTGTAGTTTTGCTTCAAATAACGTGGCGAATATAACAACAATGAAAAACGATAAAGTGGGAGTATCGTCATGCTGGATAAAATTATCTTCTTTTGTGCCGTGGTTAAGTCGGGCTCACTAAGCAAAGCGGCAGAGGAGTTTAATATTTCAGTTTCAGCCGCCAGCCGTTGGGTTGCCGAGTTGGAAAAAGAGATGGGAGTCAGCCTGTTAAAACGCTCCACGCGTCGGGTATCTCCTTCTCAAACCGGTATGCACCTTTATGAGAAGTTTGAACCACTGGCGCGGGAAGCCCGTGAAATGATCGAAGAAGTCATGAGCACCGGCAATGACTATATTGGCCTGATTCGTATTGCTTCCACTCCGCTGTTTGCCACTGAACATTTGGTGGATATCATCTCTAACTTCCTGATTGAGTACCCTAAAATTAAGGTGAAGCTGTTTATTAACCCATTTCCGGTTAATCTGGTGGACGAAGTCGACTTCTCCATTCGCGCTCAGGCCAGCTACAAAGGAAAGATTGACCATGACTCTTCTGATGTGCGTAAACGCTTAGTCAGTGAACCGCTGGTCACCGTTGCCTCATCGCGCTACTTAAGCCAGCACCCCGCTCCGCAAAGTCCAGAGGATTTAGCTACCCATCGCTGTCTGTATTCCAAGAGTCTGGTCGGTGGTAACAAATGGCAATTCTTCCTTAATGGCAAAGTCAGTATCTATAATATTCCGAACTTTTTTGAGTGCGATAACTCAGAGATCCTCAAACGATTGGCCCTTAATCACGCAGGTATTGCCTATCTGCCCAAATCTTTAGTGGAAGAGGATATTCGTCAGGGGCATCTGGTCAGTATTCTGGAGAACTATATGGCCAGTACTTTTGATATTAATCTCTACTACAAGCGACGTGAACACTATCCGGCCAGACTATCGTTATTTAAAGATTATCTAATTAGCAGCCTTGAAAAACGTTTATCAGAAAAAAAGAAATAATAGCAATTCATACCGCCCCGGAATAAAAGAGGCGGTATTTTATTATTTAGCTTTGATAATAAAATGGCTCCAGGCAATAACCATTCCGACACAGAAATAATTATTTCCCGGTTCGACTTTAATCATAAATATGATTAAAAACAATAAAAGAAAGATTTAATATATTTTAATTTTATATACAACAAAACCCCTTCTGATATTGCTATCAGAAGGGGTTTATTATTTATCTTATTACGATTAATTATTCTGCCAGATGGGCTTCAATAAACCACACGAACTTATCCAGATCGCGGGAGGCCGCAGTAAACATATCGGCAACGTCTTCATCTTCTGCTTCGGTAATTGCTTTACGCATTTCATTCGCCACAACCGCATAGCGGTCAGCCAACGCGGTCAGATGGTCTTTAACGGTGTAAATATCCGTTGGATAAGCCTTCAGCGTAGTGGCTACTGCTACCGCCTGTAAAGTCCCCATTGCGGTACCACCAAACTGAACCACGCGCTCTGCAAAAGTATCCTGATGGGCCAGCAGCACATCACGAAAACCGTCGATCATTTCATGAGCACTGATGAAGTTAATACCTTTCATATTCCAGTGCGCTTGCTTAGTAATCAGTGCTAAATCGGCCAGTTGAGCGACCATATGATTTAAAGCTTTAATTGAGGATAATTTTACACTTTCTTTGATATCAATGCGTGTGAAAGCTAATTTCGACTCTTTTGCTTTTAATGATTTAACTGTACTCATTGTCCGTGTCCTCATCGTTTTTTAACATTGGAGTATCTAATTAATATGCGTTCAGTATAGCACTCTGAGGGGATATTACAGATAGAATATGCCTATTATAGATATAGGCTACTGTGGTAAAGGGAAATAAATATCATTTTCAGCCAAACTTGATAACTATTACTATATACGAGCGATTCTCATTTAACAAATTAATAACGATCAAAATATTGTTGATATATAAATAAACCTCTTTATTCAAATACAAATCCCTCATCTACCCACACTAATGACGTCATATTATTGTCGACACTTATGCTGAATCAGCCCCAATCCTTCTCTGGCTAAAAATTTATTCTTTATCTTTCAATTAATTAAAATACTATCGATTATGGCATAAAAAATGCTTGCTTATCATTGTTATGGTTTCAATTTCGACACCAGTCACTTAACAGCCTAAATGTGCAGATAGTCAGATAACTAAAAGACATGACCAAATATCCGGCTATCTACGGTTAATGTAAATAACTAAGAGAGTACACATTATGGATAATACTCATACAGACGGCGTCAGTTGCCTTTCCGCCCCGGAAATGGCCAAAATTGCAGAAAATGCCGGTATTTATAAAACCAATAAACCACTGAGCCAAGTTTATATTTCTGCCATTCTTGCAGGCTTATTTATCTCTATCGCTTTTGTCTTCTATATCACTGCCACAACCGGAACTGCCAGTGCCCCCTACGGGTGGGCCAAATTTTTAGGTGGTGCCTGCTTTTCACTGGGACTAATGTTAGTCGTTGCCTGCGGTGTTGACCTGTTCACCTCCACCATTTTAACCAGCGTCGCTAAAGCCAGTGGTAAAATTAGCTTGCGTCAAATGATGGCCAACTGGACTCATGTGTATATCGGTAACTTCTTTGGCGCCCTGCTTCTGGTGACGATCATTTGGTTTGCCAGTCAGCATACGACGGTCAATGGGCAATGGGGGTTAAACGTATTAAATACCGCACAATATAAACTGCACCATAGTTTTACTCAGGCGGTTTTTCTTGGTTTGATGGCCAACCTGATGGTCTGTCTGGCAGTATGGATGAGTTATGCGGGTAAGAGCCTGATGGATAAAATGTTTATCCTGATCCTACCTATCGCCATGTTTGTTGCCAGCGGCTTCGAACACAGTATCGCTAATATGTTTATGATTCCGATGGGAATGGTAATTAAAAACTTTGCCGCACCTGAATTCTGGGTTTCCGCAGGTGTTTCCCCTGAGCAATTTTCCGATCTGACACTGGCTAACTTTTTACTGAAGAACCTACTGCCGGTCACCATTGGTAATATTCTGGGGGGACTGATGGTTGGCCTGCCTTTCTGGTTTATGTATCTGAGAAAACAGACTATGGATAATGCACCACCCCATAGCAATGTGATGCATTTAGAACAAAAAAGTAATGCTTCTCCCTCATCACCACCTGAGTCCAAAGTTGCCTGAACCCATAAAAAACGGGCCGCGCTGTATCTCAGACGTGGCCCGAAGAATTAATAATAACCGTTAAAGTTACTCGGCTTCTTTACCATACTTTGGTGAACGAGGGCCGTAGAGAATACCGCTTGGTCTACCGGCAGACAGTAAACGCGCGGCGGTAACACCTGCAACTTCATAACTTTTATCGGATATGGTATGGCTGATTTGGGTAATCGCCGCCTGAAGCAACATGCCCAAAATGCCATTATTACCAGAGTCTCCTTCCGCCGTAGAGGCCGTAGCAGAACCACTCCATAACTGTTGACCGGATTTCAGGTCTACCAGTTTGCCGCTTACCGTTACCCGTGACTCACTGCTAATCACTTTATAAGAGCTACCGTAATCGGTGACTTCCAGATAGAGCACGGCATCAGCTGCAAAAATCTCCCTCAGCTTGGTAGCACTCACACCCTGAATGTCATGGGCATTGGTCATGCCGTTTTGTTTGAATACCTCTTCCACCACCGCAACCGGGAAGACATAGTATCCCGATTCTGCCAGCGGTAAAGTTACCTGAGATAAAACACCATGGCTGGCATTCACTTCCGGTGATGAGTTTTGAGGCAACAGCACTAAAATGCTTTTCGGCTGGCTTTGTCGGAAGGCTGAATAATCATAATCAACAGGTTTAGCACATCCTGCCAGCAGTAAAGACACCATTAAACCCGTTAATGCGATTAAATGTCTCATTTCTTAACTCCCTTTAACTTTTTCTGCAGAAAATCCATAAAGGGTGCGGATTCAGGAAACAGCACCTTCTCTGCTTCAAACTCACTTCCGGCAAGTTCAGGATGCCCGGTATTGCTATATAACATACCCAAATGGGCATGTAGTCCCGGAGGAACTGGGAGATCTTTGGCTTTAGCCTGTTCGATAGCTGCTTTTAAAGCGGCTATCTGTTCTTCGGGCCCCGTTTCAAGTTTGTAATACTCATAAACAGTATCCTGATAATTATCCCAACTATAGATAGGTTTAGGCGCGTTCATACAGCCGCCCACCATACCCGCAACCAGCAGCAACCCTGCTTTATACCCTAATTTCATTATGACTATTCCATTTAATTATTGTGCCGGTTTCCAGGAACCATTTTCGATGCCGGTAACCAAATTATTAACCGCTTCGCGAATAGCCAGATCCAGTACCTTACCATTCAGCGTTGAGTCATAGCTGGCCGTACCACCAAATCCAACCACTTCACGGTTAGACAGCTCGTATTCGCCTGCACCCTGCACCGAGTAAACCACTTCAGAAGTGCGTACATTGACAATATTCAGACTCACTTTGGCATAAGCGATTTGAGTTTTACCCCGGCCCAAAATACCAAACAGTTGACGATCGCCAACTTCCTTACGACCAAATTCGGTCACATCACCGGTAACCACATAATCAGCACCTTTTAGCTGCTGGCTTTTGCCGGTTATTTTTGCTTCACCCTTAATCTCTTCCATATTGGCGCGATCTAACACATTAAAGCGCCCGGTTTGCTGCAGATGAGTAATAAGGATTGTTTTTGACTGATTTCCCAGACGGTCAACACCATCCGAGAACACGCCATTCATATAGTTGGAACGGTTATCAAACTTACCAACGGAGATCGGGCTACGTTCACCCTGATAACTGGTGTTATAAGAAGCAACTTTTGGTACTTCAACACTACGAGAAGATTCGGTTGCGCATCCGCCCAGTAACACCATGGCACTAACGCCCATCCCTAATACTATTTTCTTCATCATGAAAAGATAATCCTTTGTTTACATAGAGTTAAGTTACAAACCAATCCATAATATTGATACACTATGGCTACATTCTGACAACATAATGGATAAGGTGTTCACTTATTCACCGCTGAACTTGCCAATCATAAATAATTTTTTAAAAAAAATACACTTAATTATATAATATCTATAATAAAATGTTTTTTATCCACTAATGGAGATTGGTACAAAAAAAAGGGAAGACAACGCTTCCCCTGAGTATCTATGTAAAATTTTGGCTATTTCACCGGACGCATCGCCGGGAACAGGATAACGTCACGAATAGTGTGGCTGTTGGTTAACAACATCACCATACGGTCAATACCAATGCCTAAACCAGCCGTTGGCGGTAAACCATGCTCCAGCGCCGTAACATAGTCTTCATCATAGAACATCGCTTCGTCATCACCGGCATCTTTCTGGCTAACCTGATCGGCAAAGCGCTGCGCCTGATCTTCAGCATCATTCAGCTCGGAGAAGCCGTTACCGATTTCACGACCGCCGATAAAGAACTCAAAGCGGTCGGTAATAAACGGATTATCATCATTACGACGGGCTAATGGTGAGACTTCTGCCGGGTACTCAGTGATGAAGGTTGGTTGGATCAGGTGACTTTCAGCGGTTTCTTCAAAGATTTCGCACTGAATGCGGCCCAGACCCCAGCTCTTCTCAACTTTAATGCCTAAAGATTGCGCAATAACTTTCGCTTTATCCATATCATCTAAATCGGCAAGGTTAGTCTCCGGACGGTAGTGGCCAATCGCCTCTTTCATGGTCATTTTGGTAAATGGCTTACCAAAATCAAAGGTTTGATCGCCATATTCCACCGTGGTGGTACCCAGCACTTCCTGAGTCAGGGTGCGGAACAGATCTTCAGTCAGCACAATTAAGTCTTTATAATCGGCATAGGCCATATACAGCTCAATCATGGTGAATTCAGGGTTATGACGTGGAGAAACCCCTTCGTTACGGAAGTTACGGTTAATTTCGAACACCCGCTCAAAACCCCCTACCACCAGACGCTTCAGATACAGCTCCGGCGCAATACGCAGATACATATCGATATCCAGCGCATTGTGATGGGTAATAAATGGACGCGCAGAAGCACCGCCCGGGATCACCTGCATCATTGGGGTTTCTACTTCCATAAAGTCACGTTTCACCATGAAATTACGGATAGCCGCCATAATTTTAGAGCGAATCACAAAAGTACGACGAGAATCATCATTGGTGATCAAATCTAAATAGCGCTGGCGATAGCGAGTTTCCTGATCCGCCAGGCCGTGGAATTTATCCGGCAGCGGGCGTAATGCTTTCGTTAACAGACGAACTTCATGACAGTGAACCGACAGCTCACCGGTTTTTGTTTTAAACAGTTTACCGCGGGCAGAGATAATATCCCCCAGATCCCATTTTTTAAACTGCTCGTTATAGATGCCTTCCGGCAGATCGTCACGGGAAACATAAATCTGAATGCGACCACCTGCATCCTGTAATGTCGCAAACGACGCTTTACCCATGATGCGGCGGGTCATCATACGACCGGCAATCGCCACTTCCAGGCCTAATGCTTCCAGCTCTTCGTTTTCTTTATCATCATATTCTGCGTGTAGCTTGTCGGATGTAACATCACGACGAAAATCGTTGGGGAACGGATTTCCCTGCTCGCGCAGGGCAGCTAACTTCTCACGACGAGCCTGTAGCTCGTTATTCAGTTCCGCAATGGATTGCGCTGCATCATGCTCTTGAGGTTGCTCAGACATTTCTGTTCTATCCTTTTTTATAGCCCAGCTTTTAAGCTTGCTTCAATAAATCTGTCCAGGTCGCCATCTAATACGGCCTGAGTATTACGGGTTTCAACACCGGTACGTAAATCTTTAATGCGTGAATCATCCAGTACATAAGAACGAATCTGGCTACCCCATCCGATATCCGATTTGTTCTCTTCCATTACCTGCTTGTCCGCATTTTTCTTTTGCATTTCATACTCATACAACTTAGCCTTCAGCTGTCGCATAGCCTGATCTTTGTTCTTATGCTGAGAGCGGTCATTCTGGCACTGCACCACAATATTGGTCGGCATATGGGTAATACGTACCGCAGATTCGGTTTTGTTAACGTGCTGACCACCGGCACCGGACGCGCGGTATACGTCAATGCGCAAATCCGCCGGGTTGATTTCAATATCAATGTCATCGTCAACTTCCGGATAGACGAAGGCAGAACTGAATGAGGTATGGCGACGACCACCGGAGTCAAACGGACTCTTACGGACTAAACGATGAACGCCGGTTTCGGTACGTAGCCAGCCATAAGCATAATCACCAATCACTTTAATGGTGGCAGATTTGGTGCCGGCAACATCACCATCAGACTCTTCAATCATTTCCGTTTTAAAGCCTTTGGCTTCGGCCCAGCGCAGGTACATCCGTACCAACATGCTGGCCCAGTCCTGAGCTTCCGTACCGCCAGAACCAGCCTGAATATCAATATAACAGTCGGCACTGTCATATTCGCCGGAGAACATACGGCGGAATTCTAATTGGGCTAATTTTTCTTCCAGCAGGTTTACTTCTTCAACCGTCTCATTAAAAGTGTCCTGATCGTTCTCTTCCACTGCCAGTTCCAGCAGTCCGGAGACATCTTCAACACCTTGTTCAATTTGATCGATGGTATCTACGATAGCTTCAAGGGAAGAACGTTCTTTGCCGAGTGCCTGCGCACGCTCAGGCTCATTCCAGACATCAGGCTGTTCTAGTTCTGCATTGACCTCTTCCAGACGTTCTTTCCTGGCATCATAGTCAAAGATACCCCCGAAGAACTGCTGTCCGCTCGGACAGGTCCTGGATCTGGTTTTTTACCGGATTAATTTCAAACATGATTTGTACTTACCATTACGTCGTATACGTTGACAGGATTTTTATCATAAACGAGTAATTCTATCGGATCTGCGCTGCGGAATATAGCTGAAACAGGGGCTTTTTATACATCTTGCGGGTGAATAATGGCCTGAATGTGTAGAAAGAAGAAGATGTGTGGGAAAAGTTAGCGCACAATTTCATCTTCAGTAACCTATTATTATCATTCTCTATTCAAATTAGGCTGATAAATCTCGTACACTACCCGGCTAACGAATGTGTCTGTTCCAGTTTGTTTACCAGAAAGAAGGCATTATGTGGTTTTTCAGATTTCGACAAGCTTTTGTCGCGCTTTTATTGCCCTGGCTATTGGCGGTATTAACTCAAACCGCTGGCAGAATTTATTTGCTATCAGCTTACGGTTCGAACGAAATTCTGGCGGGTTTCGATTCTGATGTAACACGGATGTTTTGGGTTGGCGGTCTGTTTGATATTCGGACCGCCAGTCTGCTGTTTGTTCCCTGTCTGCTGATTGCCGTCTTGCTGGCCATCAGTCCGCGCAGCTTTCATTTCTGGCAGCGTTTCTGGCCCTGGCTGGCAACATTGTTCAGCACGCTGGTAATGACGATCACCGTTGGCAATATCTTTTATTACGCCACCTACGATCGGGCTATTGATATTTTTGTCTTTGGCTTAATTGAAGACGATACCACGGCGGTATTGGCGACTATGTGGCAGGACTATCCGGTCATTCGCGGCCTGTTGGGATTGGGGCTGTTTGCGCTGTTGGTTTTCTGGCTTTATCGCCGCTGGCAGCGGCGGCTGAGTGCAAAGCCGGAACGTCGTGCCGGTCTGCCGATGGGTGCATTATCTACGCTGCTGATTCTGGCTATTGGTTTTGTTGGAATGCGCGGTTCCGTTGGTACCTTCCCTCTGCGTCAGTCAGATTCGCAGGTTTCCGAACTCAAAATGTTAAATATGCTAACGCCTAACGGACTGATAGCCCTTAGCTGGGCGTTTAAAGCCCGCAGTGAAAATAACCATTTTGCCGAAGCCACCGATCAACAAGGTCAGGAACTGCTCAGTCGCTTTCTGGATAAGCCAACCCCTGCCGGGCTGGCACCCTTTATGGCAAAAACCGATGTTAACCTGGTAGCGAAGCAAACGCCGCCTAATGTGGTTTTCGCCGTCATGGAAAGCATGGGCTATTACCTTGAAAGTTACGATCGACCGGACCGCGATCTGTTTGGAGCATTAAAACAGCACTGGACCAGCGACTGGCGTTTTGAACGCTTTATCTCTGAAGGTGATGGTACTATCGATAGCTTAAGCCGCTTTTTCGTGCGCAGTCCGATGAGCGGTATCACCCAGTCCAGCGCCCAGTCCCTCGACTTTGCCAGCAATATGTTTAAGCCCTGGTTAGCTAACGGCTATAAAGTAATTTTCGTGACTTCCGGCAATGGTTCATGGCGTAACCTCAATCAGTTTCTTTCCCATCTTGGGGTTAGCGAATTTATGGAGCAAAACGGCCTGAAAAAACGCTATCCTGAGGCGCAGTTAGGTACCTGGGGCGTGCCGGATGAGTTTATGTTCCGCTATATTGAAGAGCGCCTGGCAGAAGCGGATAAAAAAGGGGAGCATGTACTGATTATGTCCATGTCCACCACCCACCATCCTCCTTATAAAACGCCGAATGGTTATCAAAAAACCCAAATAACTCTCAGCGACGAAGAAAAGCAGCGTCTGAGCAATCTGGCAACCGGCGCTACCCTTGACGAAGTAATGCAGACCCTGCGCTACACTAACGATCAGTTGGGGCAATTTATCAGTTGGGTAAAATTACAGCCGCTGGGAGCCCGTACCATTATCGCTGCCACCGGTGACCACAATATTCGCGGCATCGGCTACCCTGATACACATGAGCGAGTACTGGGGCACGGAGTACCCTTCTATTTGTATGTTCCACAAGCCTATCGTCAACAGAGCCATTTTGATGCGGCACGCGTTGGGAGTCATAAGGATATCTGGCCAACGCTGTATCAACTGAGCCTGTCCGATACCCCTTATTATAAAACCGGCTGTAACCTGCTGGCAGAACATCTGGATGATATCTGGTGTCAGGGCTATAACCCGGAGGCGGTTATTACACCACAGGGCGCTTATCTTCTGACGGATAAAGGCGAGTATCGCCCCTGGGCTTCTGATAAGGGTCTGCTATTGGGTGAACCTCAAGCCATGACCCCGGAACAACAGAAGCAATTTAACCGCTGGAGTGGGTTTACGGATTTGCTGTTATGGCAGTTGAACAGGCAGGTGCATAAACAGCCATAGTCGGGAAGTCTATTCGTTCGGTATAGCCTCTAATGTGTCGTACTGAACTGCAACAAACCTGATAAATTGGCCTCAATGAATATTCCGGTCGTAAAATTTAAAGTGTTTATATTAGCTTTGAACTCGACCGGAAGACCGTCTGTACTTAGTTTCAGTGCATGTCGGGCCAGGTCCGCCTGGGCGCTGTTCAAACAGGCTTTGCCTGTTTGTCCGGCAGCTAAAGCTGCTACGACCCCAACGGCGGCCTCGCCCGCCGATTGGTTACTCTCCCCAGTAAATACTTAGCCTCTCATCCAGAAAGTTATCTAAACGCTATTTATCAGCATTTAATTCACTGATTTTTCAGCAATCTGTTCACTATTCCCGTTATCCACTACCGCGATAAATCGCTCCAGAAGCACCATGAGTTCTCCCAGTTTTTCTTCGGAGAAGCTGCTTTCAATCTGACGATAGCCTTTTTCGATGTGTTCTTTTGCCTGCTGGTAGACCTGATGACCTTTATCGGTTAGCGAGACGTAGAGTTTGCGCTGATCGTTGAGGGGTTTAAGGCGAATGATCAAGCCATCGCGTTCCATACGCGACAAAATTCCTGTCAGACTGGGCCGCAGAATGCAGGTTTGTTTTGCCAGAAGGTGAAAATCACAGGAGTGCATTTCTGCCAGTACCCGGATGATACGCCACTGCTGCTCCGTCAGATTATATTCATTCAGGATCGGACGAAAAAAGCCCATTGCGGCTTCACGCGCTTGCAACAGGGCAATGGTCAGAGACTCATGCATAAATATTTCACTCTCAATTAAACTTCAGATAACTCACATCAGTATGGCATGTAAACCAGATATTCATTTCAATTCAACACGCCCAAATGGGTTTCACCACCATCCTGAAGGATGCTTTTCCAGCCATATTAACCATTTAACCAAATCTCTGCAGTAAAAATTCAATTAAATATTAATGATAAAAACAAAAGCTGAATCACTCAATCAATATTTAACATTTTATTTAATTGATAAATAAAATAAATATCAATTATTTGTAAATAAATTGTTACTTATATCACAATATTTAAATCTTTATTTGATCGCCATGAGACATGGGTATAAATAGATATCATTAATATATTAACGATTATCTTATGTGGGGTAATCGGATGAAAATAATTTGCAACCGAGGATGACGTTCATGAAGAACAATGTGTTTGCAGTAGCCCTGAATCATAAAAGTCAGCTTGCGGTCTGGAGCAGTGCATTTCGGCAGCCGCCCTATCAGGCGCTGCCTAAAACTCCGGTATGGTTTATTAAGCCGCACAACACTCAAATTGGACCTCTGGCTCCTATCCCTTATCCATCGGGTGAGCCAGAAGTATTGAGCGGTGCCACGCTGGCGGTCGTGATTGGTAAAACTGCACGTAAAGTTCCGATTGGCGAAGCGCTGGCCTATATCGCTGGTTACGCACTGGCTAACGACATCAGCCTGCCGGAAACCAGCTTCTATCGTCCGGCGATTAAAGCCAAATGCTGTGATGGCTTCTGCCCGATTGGTGAAACCGTTGCGGGTATTAACCCTGAGCAATTAACCATTTTTACCGAAGTTAACGGCAGTGAGGTTGACCGCTGGAATACCACCGACCTTCAACGCTCGGCTTATGAACTGGTGGCTGCGCTGAGTGATTTTGCCACACTGCAACCGGGCGACAAGATTCTGATCGGTACTCCTCATCAACGCGCCAGAATTCATCCGGGAGACCGAATCACCGTTCGTGCCGAAGGAATGCCTGAATTAACTAATATCGTGATGCAACAAGGAGCTGCTGTATGAGACACGCCCGTATTCAATATCAGAACCAGCCTTATCAGGTCACGATCGACGATCGGGAGCGGGCGGTGTTGGCAGACGGAACCCTGCTTGCCGCAGGCAGCTTTGAGTGGTTACCACCAGCCGACGGCACGCTGTTTGCGTTAGGCCTGAACTATGCCGACCATGCTGCCGAGCTGGAATTTAAAGCGCCGGAAGAACCGCTGATCTTTATTAAAGCCTCCAATACCCTGACCGGCCACCAGCAGGTGAGCGTGCGTCCGGATAATGTCGATTACATGCACTACGAATCAGAGCTGGTGGTGGTGATCGGTAAAACCGCCCGCAACGTCAGCCGTGAAAAAGCCATGGAATATGTAGGCGGCTACACGGTATGTAATGACTATGCCATTCGCGATTATCTGGAGAATTACTACCGCCCTAATCTGCGGGTAAAAAGCCGCGATACCCTGACGCCCCTTGGCCCATGGATTGTGGACAAAGAAGACGTTGCCGATCCGCATAACCTGACGCTTACCACTCAGGTCAACGGCGAACTGCGCCAGAAAGGATCCACCAAAGATCTGATTTTCGATATTCCCTTTCTGATCGCTTACCTGAGCCAGTTTATGACGCTACAACCGGGGGACATGATTTCCACCGGCACGCCAAAAGGCCTCTCCGATGTGGTGCCCGGTGATGAAGTGATTGTGGAAGTAGAAGGTGTAGGACGCCTAATCAACCGGATTGTAAGTGAAACTGAATATGAGGAAACCCTGTCATGCAAATGATTAACCACTGGATTAATGGCAAACGTGTTTCAAGTAAAGAGACCTTCCAAACCCTGAACCCGGCTACCGGCGAAGTGTTAGCTGATGTCGCTTCCGGCGGAGAAGCAGAAATTCATCAGGCGGTTGAAGCAGCCAAAGTTGCTTTCCCTAAATGGGCTAATCTGCCAATGAAAGAGCGCGCTCGCCTGATGCGCCGCCTGGGTGATTTAATTGCGGAAAACGTGCCCAAAATCGCCCAAATGGAAACGGCGGATACCGGTCTGCCGCTACACCAAACGCAAAATGTATTGATCCCTCGAGCATCCCATAACTTTGAGTTCTTTGCCGAAGTTTGCCAACGCATGGATGGCCGAACCTATCCGGTAGACGACAAGATGCTCAACTATACCCTAGTTCAACCGGTTGGGGTTTGTGCTCTGGTTTCCCCGTGGAACGTGCCCTTTATGACCGCTACCTGGAAAGTTGCCCCTTGTCTGGCGCTGGGTAATACCGCGGTGCTGAAAATGTCCGAACTGTCTCCCCTTACCGCCAATTTCCTTGGCGAACTGGCGCTGGAGGCCGGTATCCCCGCCGGAGTGCTGAACGTGGTTCAGGGCTATGGCGCTACCGCCGGTGATGCACTGGTGCGTCATCATGACGTTCGCTCCGTCTCTTTTACCGGTGGCACCCTGACCGGACGCAAGATTATGGAAAGTGCCGGACTGAAAAAATACTCCATGGAACTGGGTGGTAAATCACCGGTACTGGTTTTTGAAGATGCCGACATTGAACGGGCGCTGGATGCCTCGCTGTTTACCATCTTCTCCATTAATGGAGAGCGTTGCACCGCAGGCTCGCGCATCTTTGTTCAGCGCAGTATCTATCCTGAGTTTATAAAACGTTTTGCCGAGCGGGCTAACCGTCTGAAAGTAGGCGATCCGCAGGATCTGAATACTCAGCTTGGTTCACTAATCAGCCAGCAGCACTGGGACAAGGTCTCCGGCTATATCCGCCTGGGTATTGAAGAAGGAGCAACCCTGCTGGCCGGTGGACCGGATAAACCAACCGATCTTTCGGAACACCTGCGCGGAGGTCACTTCCTGCGCCCTACCGTACTGGCAGACGTGGATAACAGAATGCGCGTGGCGCAAGAAGAGATCTTCGGACCGGTTGCCTGCCTGATTCCATTCGACAGCGAAGAAGATGGCCTGCGCATGGCTAACGACGTGGAGTACGGATTAGCTTCCTACATCTGGACTCAGGACATCAGCAAGATACTTCGCCTGTCACGCAGCATTGAAGCAGGCATGGTGTTTGTTAACACCCAAAACGTAAGGGATCTACGCCAGCCATTCGGCGGAATCAAAGCCTCAGGTACCGGACGTGAAGGCGGTGAATACAGTTTTGAAGTGTTTGCCGAAATGAAAAACGTCTGTATCTCATTCGGCGATCATCACATCCCACGTTGGGGTGTTTAAGGGGTATATCCCTGGCAGTTGTTATTACTAAGCGTAACTCGTACCGGAGCCTGAGTGCTCCCGATCATCGACCATTATTGTGATGCCCCATCGCGGGCATCAAGTGAGGAACATATGGGTAAGTTAGCGTTAGCAGCTAAAACAACACACGTCCCCTCGATGTATTTATCAGAATTTCCGGGGAAAAATTACGGGTGCCGTCAGGCAGCCATCGACGGTCATAAAGAGATCGGCAAACGCTGCCGTGAGCTGGGGGTCGATACCATTATCGTATTTGATACCCACTGGCTGGTAAACAGCGCCTATCACATCAACTGTACTAAAAGTTTCAAGGGCATTTATACCAGTAACGAACTGCCGCACTTTATTCGCGACATCACTTTCGATTACGACGGTAACCCGGATCTGGGCCAAATGATTGCGGATGAAGCCCGTAATCTGGGGGTTCGTGCTCAGGCTCATGATATTCCCAGTCTGAATCTGGAATACGGCACGCTGGTCCCTATGCGCTATATGAATGAAGACAAACATTTCAAAGTGATCTCCATTTCTGCGTTCTGTACCGTTCATAACTTTGAAGACAGCCGCCGTATGGGTGAAGCCATTCTTAACGCCATTAAGAAGTATGACGGTACCGTCGCCGTGCTGGCCAGCGGCTCCCTCTCTCACCGCTTTATTGATGACCGCCGTGCCGAAGAAGGCATGCACAGCTATACCCGTGAATTCGACCGTCAGATGGATGAGCGCGTGGTCAAGCTGTGGAAAGAGGGTCGTTTTAAAGAGTTCTGCGCCATGCTGCCGGAATACGCTCAATACTGCTTTGGCGAAGGCAATATGCACGACACCGTGATGCTGTTAGGCCTGTTGGGCTGGGATAAATACGACGGCAAAGTGGAGTTTGTCACCGAGCTGTTCCCAAGCTCCGGCACCGGGCAGGTTAATGCCATCTTCCCACTGCCGGATGATATCAATTCCCGGGCCGCTGCCTGATTACGTCATTTTCTGAAACCGGAGGCGATATGCCACACTTTTATGCTGAATGTACGGACAACATACGTGATTCTGCTCAGTTACCTGCGCTGTTCGCCAAGGTTAATCAACATTTGGCCGCAACAGGGATATTCCCTCTGTCCGGGATCCGCAGCCGCGCTATCTGGTTAGATACCTGGCAGATGGCTGATGGCGCCCACGATTACGCCTTTGTACATATGACATTAAAAATCGGACACGGGCGTAGTGCAGAAAGCCGTAAACAGGTGGCTGAATCCCTATTTGCGTTAATCAAACAGCATTTTTCCTCTTTAATGACGGAACGTTATCTCGCGATCTCATTTGAGATGATCGAGCTCGACGCTGAACTTAACTTTAAGCAGAATAACGTTCACGCCCTTTTTAACGGGGGTGCCGCATGATGTTACCGGAAGTGATTTATCGTCAGGCATTTATTAACGGACAGTGGTGCGATGCGCAGGATAAATCCACCTATCCGGTAAATAACCCGGCTAACGGTGAAGTGATTGCTCACGTCAGTAATCTGGGTGAGTCTGAAACGCTGGAAGCCATCGATGCCGCTCGTCAGGCCCTGCCTGCCTGGCAAAAACTCACCGCCAAACAGCGTAGTCAGTACCTGCAAACCTGGTACCAATTAATAGTTGAGCAGCAGGAACCTCTGGCAAGACTACTCAGCCTTGAACAGGGAAAGCCGCTGGCAGAATCCCGGGGCGAGATTCTGTATGGCGCCAGCTTTATCGAATGGTTTGCCGAAGAGGGTAAACGCACCTATGGGGAGACCATTCCTTCGCCTCTTCCCGGCCGCCGTATTATCACCATTAAACAGCCTATCGGCGTAGTGGCAGCCATTACCCCATGGAACTTTCCTAACGCCATGATCACCCGCAAAGTGGCTCCGGCGCTGGCGGCTGGCTGTACTGTGGTATTAAAACCGGCACCGGAAACACCGCTGTCAGCATTAATTCTGGCGGCGCTGGCCCAAAAAGCCGGCATTCCTGACGGTGTATTTAATGTAGTAACCGGTACTGATGCGGTAGCCATAGGCAGAGCGCTGACTCAAAGCCCGGTGGTACGCAAACTCTCTTTCACTGGTTCTACCCACGTCGGAAAATTATTGATGGCCCTGTGCGCCAGTACGGTGAAAAAAGTGTCGCTGGAGCTGGGGGGCAATGCGCCGTTTATCGTATTCGATGATGCCGATCTCGACGCTGCCGTTACCGGTGCGCTAACCGCTAAATTTCGCAACAGCGGTCAAACCTGCGTCTGTGCCAACCGTCTGCTGGTTCAGGACTCGGTGTATGACGCCTTTAGCCAAAAACTGGCTAAAGCTGTTGCCACATTACAGGCTGGTCCTGCGCTGGAAGGCGAATTTCAGCAAGGTCCGCTTATCAACGCCGCTGCCGTGGCCAAAGTTCAATCCCACATTGATGATGCCAAACAGCATGGCGCCCGGGTTCTTACCGGCGGTCAACCGTACCGTCAAGACGGGTTCTTCTTCCAACCAACGGTATTGACCGGGGTGACTGAGAACATGCTGATCGCCAATGAGGAGACCTTTGGCCCGGTAGCGCCGTTAATTCGATTCCATACCGAACAGCAGGCGATTCAGTTAGCAAACCAGACAGAGTCCGGTTTGGCTGCCTACTTCTACTCACGGGATATTGGCCGAATTATCCGGGTAGCAGAGGCGCTGGAGTGCGGCATGGTGGGAATAAACGAAGGTGCAATCTCCAATGAATCGGCTCCGTTTGGCGGCATTAAACAGTCGGGTCTGGGACGAGAAGGCTCCCGGCACGGTATTGAAGACTATATGGAGATTAAGTATCTCTGTTTTGGCAGCCTGGACTGAAGTGAGAAATCAATATGTTAAATCAAGACACCATTATGCGCATGGCCCGGCAACTCAACCAGGCGGAGAAAGACCGACAGCAGATCCAACAGATCTCGCTGCAAAACCCGGATATCACGCTGGAAGATGCTTATGCCATTCAGCGCACCTGGGTAAAACTCAAAATCGAAGAGGGTCGTCAGATGAAAGGTCACAAAATTGGCCTGACATCAAAAGCCATGCAATACAGCTCGCAAATCAGTGAGCCGGACTACGGCACTTTGCTGGACGACATGTTCTTCGACGATGGCAGCGATATTCCAGCGGATCGCTTTATCGTGCCGCGTATTGAAGTGGAGTTAGCTTTTATTCTGGCGAAACCGCTCACGGGCCCGAACTGCACCATTTTCGATGTGTATAACGCCACCGACTACATCATTCCGGCATTGGAGATCATTGATGCTCGCTGCCACAACATCGATCCGGAAACCCAGCGGCCACGTAAGGTGTTTGACACCATCTCCGATAACGCTGCCAATGCTGGCGTGGTGATGGGCGGGCGGCCAATCAAACCTGATGCACTGGATCTACGCTGGATCAGCGCTCTGTTGTATCGCAATGGCGTAATTGAAGAGTCGGGCGTCGCCGCCGCAGTACTAAACCACCCGGCTAACGGCGTGGCCTGGCTGGCCAATAAACTCCACCCTTATGGCGTTCAACTGGAAGCCGGACAGGTGATCCTGGGCGGATCTTTCACGCGCCCGGTACCTGCCCGTCCGGGTGATACTTTCCATGTGGACTACGGTTCAATGGGCGCTATCAGTTGCCGGTTTGTCTAAGGAGAACATCATGGAAATGCCGATTAATCACTTTAAACGCGCACTGGCAGAGAAAAAACCGCAGATTGGCTTATGGCTCGGCCTGTGCAGCCCCTACAGCGCAGAACTGCTGGCCGGTTCCGGATTTGACTGGTTGTTGATCGATGGTGAACACGCCCCTAACGATCTGCAAACCATTTTAAGCCAGCTACAGGCGGTTGCCCCTTACGCCTCCCAGCCGGTGGTTCGCCCGCCGTGGAACGATTCGGTAAAAGTGAAACAGCTGTTGGATATCGGCGCGCAAACTCTGCTGTTACCGATGGTGCAAAGTGCAGAAGAGGCCCGGCTGGCGGTTCAATCCACCCGTTATCCACCCAATGGCATTCGGGGAGTCGGTAGCGCACTGGCCAGAGCCTCACGCTGGAACCGCATCCCTGACTATTTACAAAAAGCCGACAGTGAAATGTGCGTACTGGTACAAATTGAAACCCGCCGTGGGTTAGTCAATTTACCGGACATACTCCGGATTGAAGGCATTGACGGGGTATTCATTGGCCCTGCGGACCTCTCCGCCGACATGGGACTCCCCGGCCAGCCAAACCACCCGGAAGTACAACAGGCCATTGAGCACGCCATCCGCCAAATCATCAGCGCCGGAAAAGCGCCCGGCATCCTGATGGCCGACCAAAAAATGGCCCGTCACTACCTGTCACTGGGAGCCCTGTTCGTCGCCGTCGGCGTTGACACCACCTTACTCAGCAAAGCCGCCGAATCACTGGCAAAACAGTTCCAACAAACCGCTGAACAGACAGCAACACCGGAAACAAACAGTACAAGTAGTGTTTATTAGAAAGTAGGTGAACAACAAGTAAAGCCGTCCTTCGGCATTACTAATAAAACTAATTAAAGAGAAAAAATCATCCTTTTGGTTTTATTAACGAAGCTAATCGGAGGGAGAGGGTGCCGTGGGGGTCGACTTGGCGTAAGCCAACGACAAACAGGCGAAGCCTGTTTGAACAGCGCTAGCGCTGGCCCGAAGGGCAAAACACCGAAGGTGTTTTGTAACAGCCCGTAGGCAACCTAGGCCCGACGCTCACAAAAGCTAAGTACATAGGGTTTACCGGCCGAGCACAACGGCGATATGTGCACATTAGCCTTTACGGCCGGAGTGTGATGATAGCTTGTCATCACACTGTTTAAGATACAAATATCCACCGAAGCTAATACTCACCACCACACAAACCGAGAAGCCTATGAACAATACAGAATCTCTACACAACAATACAGGTGGCAGCTCAACCTCACCGGATATGCAGCACACCACCCATACACCACAACAACAGGCGGTAATCAAGAAACTATTCCGTCGCGTGATCATCTTCCTGTTTGTATTATTCGTGTTCTCATTTCTGGACCGAATTAATATCGGCTTTGCCGGATTAACCATGGGTAAAGATCTGGGGCTGTCTTCCACCATGTTTGGCCTTGCAGCCACCCTGTTCTATGCCACCTATGTAACTTTCGGTATACCCAGCAACATCATGCTCGGCATCGTCGGCGCCCGACGCTGGATAGCGACCATCATGGTGCTGTGGGGGCTGGCCTCCACTGCCACCATGTTCGCCACCGGCCCTACCAGCCTGTACATTCTACGCATGCTGGTGGGTATTACCGAAGCGGGCTTTCTGCCAGGAATTCTGGTGTACCTGACCTACTGGTTCCCGGCATTCTTCCGCGCCAGAGCCAATGCGTTATTTATGATTGCCATGCCGGTCACCATGGCCCTCGGCTCACTGGCCTCCGGCTACATTCTGTCGATGGATGGCATTCTGAACCTTAAAGGCTGGCAGTGGTTATTCCTGCTGGAAGGCTTCCCATCGGTACTGTTAGGTATTGTGGTGTGGTTCTATCTGGACGATACCCCGCAAAAAGCCAAATGGTTAACCGATGAAGACAAAAAATGCCTGCATGACATGATGGAATCGGACCGCCTGACTTTAGTTCAGCCGGAAGGCCCACGCAGTTATGACGCCGTGCAACAAAAAAGCCTGTGGCGGGAAGTACTATCCCCGGTAGTGCTAATGTACACCCTGGCCTACTTCTGCCTGACCAATACCCTGAGCGCCATTAATATCTGGACGCCGCAGATAATGCAGAGCTTCAATCAGGGCAGCAGCAACATTATGATTGGTATTCTGACCGCCATTCCTCAGTTCTGTACCGTAGCAGGAATGATTTGGTGGAGCCGCCGTTCCGACCGAATGCAGGAGCGAAAAGTCCACACCGTACTGCCGTATATCTTCGCCGCCTGTGGCTGGGTTCTGGCGTCATTAACCAATCACTCAATGGTTCAACTGCTGGGTATTATTATGGCCTCGGTTGGCTCATTTACCGCGATGGCTATCTTCTGGACAACCCCAGACCAATCCATCAGCCTGCGAGCCAGAGCCGTTGGCATCGCAGTTATCAACGCCACCGGCAACGTTGGCTCCGCGGTAAGCCCACTGTTGATAGGCATTCTGAAAGACCAGACCGGCAGCTTCTCCTCCGGACTCTACTTCGTCGCCGGATTGCTGATTGTAGGTGCCATCATCATTTGGTTTATCCCGATGCAACACTCAAGACCAAGGGCTACACCATAAATTTATTTATAACGCCGCAGAAGTATCAGAATTTAGTTTATTCAAAAGAGACTCTGCGGCTAAGTTGAAACAACTGTACGGACCCGAAAGCGTGATTGCATCATGAGGTGATGTATCCGATTGATAACAAAACCTGATAGCTCAGTTTTGTGTTTTAAAATAGCCAATCGTTGGGAGGGACGGGTGTTGGGGTCGACTTGGCGTAAGCCAACGAAGCGCCCCTAACCCGGCCAGGCCCAACGCGTTCCATAGCTGAGTACAGACGGTTTACCGACCGTTATCGGTGCAGATATAAGCACCGCGTTATTACGGTCGGAATATTCACAGGTGCTGATTTATTAGGTTTATCTGTAGGCAACTTGAATATAGGTGCGAAGGCGCGAAGTGAGTTCGCCCTAATGCCTCCCTGCACAAGGGTCTATCCAAACACAACAGAATCAGTGGACGAAACAAACTCAATACTAAATTTTCTTTTAAACCAATTAAAAACCAAAAAAAACGGGAGGCGTCCATGAACGATAAAAACCACCACCCACAGCCCTTTATTCCTAATATCGATATCAGCAAAGTATATGACGCCCGCTATGAATCACGGGATGTTCACTATGAATCCTTTGCCCGTCTGGCTGAGTTTTTTGGTCGGGATATGCAGGTTCACTGGCATGATTGCTATTTTCAGGTACATTTTTTAGACAGCGGACAAATTGAACTACAGCTTGACGATCAGCACTATTCGGTTCAGGCGCCGCTGTTTATTATTACTCCGCCTTCCATTCCCCATGCGTTCAATACTAAATCTGATAGCGATGGTCATGTTCTGACGCTGCATCAGGAACTGGTCTGGCCGCTATTAGAAAGACTCTATCCCGGCAATCAGGGGGCGTTAAATTTACCAGCCATCTGTCAGTCATTATCCGGGCAGGATAAAGCACTCAGCACCATCAGAACCTACTGGCAACTTATCGCCACCGAATTTCAACAGCAGGACGGACCAGGCGAGCAAACGCTGATCCTGCTTTCTCAGGCGCTGTTTATTCAACTGTTGCGCAATATTGAGGAGCTGGAGTCCTCGATATGTAACGTGAAAGGCAATATTAGGCTGTTTCAGCGCTTTAACTTTTTGATCGCCCAGCATTATAGGGAACACTATAACGTGCCCTACTATGCAGAGCTGATTGGCATTACGGAATCGCGACTTAACGACCTCTGCCGCCGCTTCTCGAATATGCCGCCCAAGCGACTCATTTTTGAGCGCATTATCAGTGAAGCTAAACGTTCGTTGCTGTTTTCAACCGACTCAGTTCATACCATTGCCTATCAGTTAGGTTTCAAAGATCCGGCCTATTTCGCCCGCTTTTTTAACCGAATGACCGGTAGTTCTCCCACTGGTTACCGCATGAGTCGGGTTTCTCTTTCCGATAAGCAGACAGAACCAACGACTTAATCCTGTCAGCCCATGAAAAATACCCGTCATTACCTTAAAAGTCTCTTCTTTATCTGTGGTTATCTTGTTTCAATATAAAAACAAAATTTAAACAAATAAATAACATTTATTTTAACCACTACATTAAAGCCCCTTCGTAACTGGCGAAGGGAGAACAATAAAAAGCGCACTACAGCGTACTGACACACCATGGAGGCAATCAGATTATGAAAAAGACCAACCCGATGCTTGAGAAGTTAAAACCTATTCTTCCGGCCATTGCCGCCAATGCAGCTCGTGCAGAGCTGGAACGAAAAGTGCCTGACGAAAACATCGCCCTGTTAAAAGGCATCGGTATGCATCGCGTATTTCAGCCAAAACACTATGGCGGCATGGAGCTATCCCTGCCTGAATTTACCGACTGCGTAGCAGCACTGGCCGGAGCCTGCGGTGGTACCGCCTGGGCATTTAGTCTGCTGTGTACCCATAACCACCAACTAGCGATGTTCTCAAAACAGCTACAGGATGAAATCTGGGGAGATAACCCGGATGCTACCGCCAGTAGCAGTATCGCACCATTCAGTACCATTCGCGAAGGAGATGGTGGCGTCTATCTCAGCGGTGAAATGGGCTGGAGCAGCGGCTGTGACCACGCAGAATGGGCTATTGTCGGTATGCGCCGTGAAAACGACAAAGGTGAACTGATTTATAGCTTTGGTGTGATCCCACGCAGCGATTATGAAATCCGCGATGACTGGTATGCCATTGGTATGCGCAGCAGTGGCTCCAAAACGCTGGTAATTAAAGATGCCTTTATACCTAACCATCGAATTGAAGCAGCACAGGACATGATGGAAGGTCGCTCCAGCGGTTTTGATCTCTATCCTGACAGCGATATTTTCTATACTCCTTATCGCCCCTATTTTGCCTGCGGCTTTGCCTCTATCAGCCTTGGGGTTGCCGAACGTATGCTGGTGGCATTCAAAGAGAAAACCCAAAACCGGGTGCGTGCTTACACCGGTGCGAAAGTCGGTACCGCCACACCAGCGCTGATGCGTCTGGCGGAATCAACCCATCAGGTTGGCGCAGCCCGTGCATTTCTGGAAAAAACCTGGGAAGAGCATGCCGAACATGGCCGTAACCATCAATATCCAACCCGTGCAACCCTCACTAACTGGCGTACCAATCAGGCCTATGCGGTAAAAATGTGCGTGGAAGCCGTAGATCGCCTGTTCAGCGCCGCCGGAGCAACCAGTTGGATGGAACACAATGAAATGCAGCGCCTGTTCCGCGATTCACATATGACGGCGGCACATGCCTACACCGACTACGACATCTGTTCACAGATCCTCGGCCGCGAGCTGATGGGGCTGGAACCCGATCCAACCATGGTTTGAGATGAGAAAAGGAGTCCTGCTTCATGACAACCCATGCTGATAATACTCTGGACCCGCGCGCTTTCCGTCGCGCTCTGGGTAACTTTGCAACCGGCGTAACCATTGTAACGGCGGCTTTGCCTGACGGAACTAAAGTCGGAGTCACCGCCAATAGTTTTAACTCTGTCTCTCTCGATCCACCGCTGGTGCTATGGAGCATTGATAAGCGATCCGGTAGCTACCCGGTATTTGAGCAGGCAACTCACTTTGCCATTAATGTGCTGGCAGCGGATCAGGTCAATCTGTCTAACCAGTTTGCCCGCCCACAGGACGATAAGTTTGCTGGTGTCAACACTGAAACCGGTGTTGGCGGTGCGCCGCTGTTTATTGATTGTTCGGCCCGTTTTCAGTGCGAAAAATATCAGCAGGTCGATGGCGGTGACCACTGGATTATGATCGGAAAAGTGGTCGCTTTTGATGACTGTGGCCGTTCACCGCTGGTTTACCATCAGGGCTCTTACTCGATGGTCCTGCCCTATCCACGCGTGCAAAAGAAAGAGGAGTGCTGCACCTCGCCGAGTACTTTTCAGGGCAGGCTGCGTAACAATATCTTCTATCTGCTCACTCAGGCATTACGCAGCTATCAGGCTGACTATCAGCCTAAACAGCTTTCTACCGGTTTACGCGCCAATGAAGCCCGTATGCTGATGGTGCTGGAGAATGATGCTGAACTGGAACGTTCCCGCCTGTTAACCGAGGCTGCGATGCCGGACCGTGAAATTGATGAGGCGGAAGATAATCTGTGCCGAAAAGGATTGGTCATCCATACTCAAAACGGCTATCGCCTGACGGATGCGGGTAATACTCAGGCTGAAATGCTATGGGATATTGCAGCCAGACAGCAGGAACATGTGTTATCAGCGTTCACGGAAGAAGAGGTGGAAACATTACGTAAGGTGCTAAAAGGAATTATTGCACTGCGATGATGAGTGATTGAAACTCTCTCTCAACCTGTAAAACAGGTTGAGAGAGATTAATGCATTACTTCTCGATAACTAAAATATCAATACGACGGTTTTTAGCACGATTTTCGTCAGTATCGTTTGGCGCTACCGGATGTTCTGAACCATAACCTTTAGCTTCCAGGCGGCTGGCATCAGCACCCAGTTGAATCATCTGAGCACGTACAGAATCTGCACGATCCTGAGATAATTTCAGGTTAATTTCTTCAGTACCGGTGTTATCGGTATAGCCACCCAGCTTCAACTTCACATTTGGATATGCTTTCAGAATCGCAACGATGTTATTCAGTTGTTCATCAGACTGCGGCTCCAGTTGAGCGCTGTTGGTTTTGAACAGTAAACGGTCGAAAAAGAACCAGGTAGTGCTGTCTACCGGTGCACTGCTTTCAATAAACTCAATCAGTTTATTTTCAACGCCGTACTGTGGAATATTCAGCTATTTACCATCTGGTAATAACTTACGGAAAAAGTCACCCAGGTTGCCCCACAGGCTTCCCACAGTTACCTGAGTGGTAGCCGCTGGTGGTGTAATCACTACCGGAGTGCTCTCTTTAGTGGTACCACAGCTACGCAGGAAATAAACTGCCGCCAGAACCAACAGTAACAGCAGAAGCAGCCACCATTTTCCGCCGCCCTTTTTCTTCTCGGGTAATTTTGGCGTTGGCTTGATTGGTGCATCCGGGTTCAGTAATGGTTTAGCCGGAGCAGCTACCTTAACGGTATTTTGCTTAATCACTTCATCACTGGAGAATGACTGGAACTGAACCGGCAGTTCGGCAGAAATCAGGTGAGCCTGTGAAGATAACCATCCTTTCAGTGAAATAGATTGAGTCGCGCGATTATTCACATAATCTCTCAGCGCGTTCATCACCATACCACTAGCAACGGTTAACAGCATCTTGGCGGAACTACCGTTCAGATTAAATACTGAAGCCACTTTATCAGTAATTTCAGGCATTTTACCGGTGATCATCGCCATCAGTGAGGATAACTTATCGCTCTGATGATGATTGCCATCAATAAGACTATTAATATTAAACTCAGGAATTTCCTCTAATTCAGTAATAAACTCGTGTGAGCTATTTGAATGTTTCAGGTAATTTCTCACCTGCTCTAAAACGACAGGAAAAACGCTGGGTAATGCCAGTCCCAGACCGCTCTCTTTCTCTCCCAAAGAATGAGATAATTTTTCGATTAGCTGCGGTGTTACATTGGCAGTCAGTAGCTTAATTATATTGTCCATTGTTATTCATCTATCCTTGGATAAATAGTATTTATAACAAACCATTACAGTTCACTATAAATATAGAAGTTAGTTAAATTATTAATGAGGTTAATCATCTTATTGCCGGTTTAATTATTAAAGGAAATAATTAACGGGAGGGAGCTTAAGAGAAAGAAACAGGAAACGTCAATCTATTTAGGTTCAGCTCGGGTATTTGTCCTACAATAGATTGTTTACAGGAATAGCCTAAATAGTTAAAAATAGTATTAGCCCTGAGCATGACCAATCTAACAGCATGATTTTAATTGGAATTAAAGCGCAATTTCTCTCTCACTGGTT
The DNA here is from genome assembly GCF_021010575.1 of Limnobaculum eriocheiris. Lineage (GTDB taxonomy): Bacteria > Pseudomonadota > Gammaproteobacteria > Enterobacterales > Enterobacteriaceae > Limnobaculum > Limnobaculum eriocheiris. The sequence goes on from NZ_JAJNAG010000004.1 coordinate 168,413, forward strand.
GATAATAGTTTCGCAGTAAAAGATAACTTCTCGTTATTTTTTTTATTCTAATAAATGCATTACTCGGTAAAATAGGTGCATTACAGCGACTGATTATCACAAGTGTGGTTATTGTGTCTGACCTAAGTAAAATAAAGACTGAATTTATTTAACTTAAATTAATTACCCCATAGATGCTGAATCATTAATTGAACATTACGATTCCCGCGATATTCATTAATATCCAGTTTATAAGCAATAGTAGCTTGTTTAATACTGGCATCCGGCCACTGAGTCGTATCAATATTGAATGCAATACCATCTAATAGCATGCCGCCGCCCAAAGGTTCAACGGTAAGCTTCAAATGACGTTCACCAACCAGCCGCTGCTGTAAAATTTTAAACTGACCATCAAATACCGGTTCCGGAAACGACTGCCCCCAGGGACCGCCATCACGTAACAGTTCAGCGGTATCCAGCGTCAGTAAAGCATTTTCCAATTCACCGTCGGTCCAGATAACGCCTTCCAGTGCAGAAGGGTCCAACCATTCACCAATCAAATCGGTAAAACGCTGCTGAAACTCGCTGAATCGGGATTCTTCAAGGGATAGCCCGGCAGCCATAGCATGACCACCAAACCGCAGCATTAACCCGGGATAAAGCGTATCTAATCGTTCAAGGGCATCGCGCAAATGCAATCCGGCAATGGAGCGCCCGGACCCCTTAAGAATACCGTCACCTGCCGGAGCAAACGCAATTACCGGGCGATAAAAACGCTCTTTAATTCTCGATGCCAGAATACCCACTACCCCCTGGTGCCATTCAGGATGGTACATCGCCACACCGTAAGGGAGTTCTGCTTCGTTTTGTTCAAGCTGCTGGCACAGGGCCAGTGCTTCAACCTGCATTCCCTGTTCAATCTCACGGCGCGTGTGATTCAGGGTATCCAGATCGCTTGCCATTCCGCGCGCTTCAGACATATCGTCACACAGCAACAGCTCAACGCCGATAGACATATTATCCAGACGCCCTGCCGCATTCAGCCGTGGCCCCAGCGAGAAGCCCATATCGTTCGCCGTTAGCTGTCTGGCATCGCGTTTGGAGACTTCCAGCAATGCCTTAATGCCCGGACGACACTGCCCGGCGCGAATACGGTTAAGCCCCTGATGCACCAGTATCCGGTTATTAGCATCCAGAGGAACCACATCCGCTACAGTGCCCAGCGCCACTAAGTCCAGCAGTTCTGCCAGATTAGGTTCCGCAATGCCTTGCAGTTCAAACCATTTTTCTTCGCGTAACCGCGCCCGCAACGCCAGCATCAAATAGAAAGCAACGCCAACTCCCGCCAGAGATTTGGAGGGAAACTCACAGTTAGCTAAGTTTGGATTAATAATGGCTTCCGCAGCGGGTAAAACCTCACCCGGCAGATGGTGGTCAGTAACCAACACCTGAATACCTTTGGCATGGGCGCTATCAACCCCGGCATGGGAAGAGATACCGTTATCAACGGTGACAATCAGTTCTGCCCCCAGTTCGGCGGTCTGCTCAACCACTTCCGGGCTCAGACCATAACCATCTTCAAATCGGTTAGGCACCAGATAATTCACCCGGGGGAATCCCATACTGCGCAGCGCCAGAATGCTTAACGCCGTGCTGGTTGCCCCATCTGCATCAAAATCACCCACAATAACAATCTGACGTTTATCCTTCAGCGCCGCCAACAGCAAATCAACTCCTTGCTGAATACCATCCAGTTGCTGATAACCCAGCAAACTTCTGGCACCTTTATCCAACTGGCTGGCATCCGTTACCCCACGGGAGGCATATAAATGACGCAATAGCGGTGGGATTGTCGATGGCAGAGTGCTGCTGTCAACCTGAGGACGACGACGTAATTGTGTTTTATTCATAGCGAAAGCGTATTTAAACCTGATGTTTACAGCGGAACGCAAAAAGCAGTACCCGCAGCAGTAGAACCAACCGCTGCGGGCGACTAACGAAAGAATTAGTTAACTTTTACACCGCTTTTATGAGCGGTATAGGCATCCAGCGTCGCTTTCAGATCGCTTGGTGCGCTATAGCCGGAAAGTACGGTGGTTCCATCGACAACGATAGCTGGCGTACCCTGAATACCGAACAGCGACCCCAGCTCATAATGACGTTTAATATCAATATTACACTTGGCAGGTTTTACCGCTTTACCGGCCATTGCATCATCAAAAGCGGTCATACGGTCAGATGCACACCAAATGGAAGCCATTTTCTTCTCTGCATCTGATTCAACGCCCTGACGTGGATAAGCCAGATAACGAACGGTAATACCTAAGTCATTATAACCGGACATTTCTTTGTGTAATTTGGTGCAGTAACCGCAGGTAATGTCGGTAAAAATGGTCACTACATATTTTTCCTGTGGTGCTTTATAAATGATCATCTCATCTTTCAGAGCTTCCATACGCTTGGACAGAATTGGCCCTAACTGATCGGAAGTGGCATTAACCGGCACCGGCCCGCTGATGTCATATAAAGGTCCTTGCAGAATATGTTTACCATCGCTGGAGACATAAAGTACCCCACCCTCAGTCAGCACGGTCTGCAACCCGGCAATAGGGGATGGCAGAATCTCTATCTGAGTGGCGCCAAGCTTCTGTTGCAGAGCCTGCTTAATCGCCGCATCATCCGCCTGAACTGCGGAAGTGAATGCTGTCAGCGCCAGCGTTAATAGCAATAAACCTTTCTTCATCATTTTTCCTTTGGAGTATCAGTCCGAGCCCATCCGGTTAGGCCCGGGGATGGTGCTGTTGGTGTAACTGTTTCAACCGTTCGGTTGCTACATGAGTATAGATCTGGGTGGTCGACAAATCACTGTGACCTAATAGCATCTGTACGACACGCAAATCTGCACCATGATTCAATAAATGTGTCGCAAATGCATGTCGCAATACGTGAGGCGAAAGTGCCTCACTGTCGATACCAGCCAGCACCGCATAATGTTTAATGCGATACCAGAATGTCTGGCGGGTCATTTTCTGCCCGCGTTTGCTGGGGAACAGGATATCCAGTGTGCCGCCATTGATCAACCATGGTCGACTATACTGAAGATATTGTTCAAGCCAGTAAACCGCCTCTTCCCCCAGGGGAACCAGCCGTTCTTTATCACCTTTACCAATGGCCCGCACCACCCCCTGACGCAGGCTGACATCACTGATGGTCAAACCGACCAGTTCAGACACCCGCAACCCGGTGGCATACAGCACTTCCAGCATGGCTTTATCGCGCAGTTCAATCGGTTCTTCAGTGCGGGGGGTTTGCAACAGCGATTCTACCTGAGATTCGGTTAAATCTTTAGGCAATCTCTGTGGTAGTTTTGGCGAAGAGAGCAAAGCCGAAGGGTCATCACTACGGATTTTCTCACGATACAGATACTGAAACAGCCGCCGCATTGCGCTTAACATACGCGCCGAGCTGGTTGCCTTATATCCACCATCGACTCTGTCTGCCAGAAACGATTGCAGATCTAATGCCTGCGCGTTTTCCAGCGTCAGGTCGTGAGCCTGTAACCATTCGCTTAAGGCCCGTAAATCCAGACGATAAGATGCCAGCGTATTCTCTGCCAGATTGCGTTCCAGCCAGAGCGCATCCAGAAATTGTTCAATCAGAATTGTGTTATCCTGCGCCACCTTTCCTCCTTCGCTGACACGACCTTTTGCTTAATGATGTCTGATAATACCCTATCTGGTATACTTCTCCCTAAACTTCTACCTGTAATAAAGCGATATACACCATGAAGATCGGCCTGTTTTATGGTTCCAGTACCTGTTATACCGAAATGGCGGCAGAAAAAATCCGCGATGTTCTCGGTGAAGATTTAGTGGTTCTGCACAACGTTAAAGACGACCCCGTTACCCTGATAGAACAGTATCCAATACTGATCATGGGTATTCCTACCTGGGATTTTGGCGAACTGCAGGAAGACTGGGATAAGGTCTGGGGAGCGCTGGAACGCGTTGACCTGCACGGTAAAATCGTAGCGCTTTACGGCATGGGCGATCAGGAAGGCTATAGCGAATGGTTTCTGGACGCACTGGGTATGCTGCACGACCATCTTAAACCAATGGGGGTTAAATTTATTGGTTACTGGCCAACCGAAGGTTATAACTTTACCAGTCAAAGAGCCGTTACGCCGGACGGCACTCAGTTTGTTGGTTTGGCGCTGGATGATGTGGTGCAGTATGACGCCAGCGATGAACGTATTGAGAACTGGTGCGAACAAATATTAGGTGAGATGCAGGCGCTGTTATAACTGATACTCAGTGCCACTCTCTGCGAGATGATTCACGCCTAATCGCTGTTTAAGCAAGGCGTTATCGACTTGTAAGTAGAGAAAGCTAATCAGATTATGTTCATTCTGCCGATAGGATTGCCTGAGTTGCTGCACCAATGCTTCGGCCTCTTCCACTGAATATCTTACTGCCAGCAATTTCAGACCGAAATCGGACCGGTGCAAATAAGTTACTCGTTCAATTATAACAAATTGTTGCAGCAAGTGTTGTTTAACCATTTGATTAACCTCGTATGTCCCTATTATCTGAAACATTTTACAGAATTTGTTCAGTTATTCTAAACAACCTAAATGTTAAGGGATGCTAAACATATCGTCAATGTGTTTAATTGATGGTTGATGTCATGCTGCCAAAACGTCTAAAGGCTGCCAGAAAAAAAGCTCGTCTGACTCAAGAAAAATTGGGGGTTTTGGCCGGAATTGATGAATCCACCGCGCGCTCACGCGTTTCTCAGTATGAAAGCGGGACTTACCGCCCTACATTTGAAATGATGTGTTCGATCGCCAAAGTGCTTAATGTACCGGAATGCTATTTTTATACCGTTGATGATAAGTTTGCCGAGGCAATTCTGGCATTATATAAAGTCAAACACGTTGATTAAGAAGGGAATCTTTCAGGGCAAAAAGATATGGATAAACAACACGCCGACATCAGTAAGTTTTTAAGTTTTGTTCTACGCCATCAGCCAGAAGCTATCGGATTAACGCTGGATAGCGAAGGATGGGCAGATATTGATACTTTAATTACCTGCGCCGCTAAAGAGGGTAAGCGTTTTGACCCGCCATTGATTCAGTCAGTGGTTGAAACCAGCGATAAAAAACGATTTGCCATTTCAGAAGATGGCCTACGGATCCGGGCCGTTCAGGGGCACTCGTCATCCCAGGTTGATATTCGTTATGAAGAGCAGGTTCCACCTGAGTTTTTATATCATGGCACCGCGACCCGTTTTCTGAATGCTATTCGCGAGCAGGGGTTGATTTCGGGGTCGCGTCAATATGTGCATCTGTCGGCGGACGAAGCCACGGCAGTAACCGTCGGACAACGACACGGTAAGCCTGTGGTGTTAAAAATTAGGGCGCTGGAGATGTACCAGCAGAGGTTGGTGTTTTATCGGGCGGAGAATGGGGTTTGGTTGAGTGGGTCAGTGCCAGTGAGATTTATTGATTAACCAGATCAATTATGGGTAAAAACTCATTGTTTATACAATGAACATCATGCTTATGATGTCATTTTCTCTACTCATCCACTGCTGAGTTTTAATCTTTCTGGAGTGCAGTGGGCCATTACTCGCAGTTCTCATTAAGAGATTATAAAGGTGCAGAATCCCCTTTTTCACTGAGATAATGCTTTGCCAACGTAATAAAATTCTGCCCATCCTCAGGACTTAAAAATGCCCTTAGAGGAATAACGGTAAAATAATTTTCTTTATTACAAATAAAGATGAATTCGTCTTTTAGGTAGATCTTCGAAATAAAACGCCAAAAAGTTCGGGCTTCATATTTATCATTACCCTGACAAATAAAGTCCGGATGTACTGTTACTGTGACTGCGTATTTAGCATATGCTTTTTCTTTCGATTCATTTTTATTCATAGAAGACTTGAATAACTCTTCACGTATATAATTAAAGAATAACGAAAGAATAAAAGCACCAACTGCTGCATATAGAGCAATTCTGTTTTCCATTAAATCATATGCCTTCCAAAATGTTATAATTATTGCAACCACTGTTATGCCTGCTGAAGCAACCAAAAGCATCCCCAATGTATGTACCCCAAAATACCCCATTACTTTTTCGTGTATGGTAGAGTCTTTTATTTTTTTCTGAGCTTTAACTCTTTCCTTAACGCTCATTGTGTAAGTTACAGATATTTCATCGGTGCTCATTTTTATTTATCTCCTTATGAATACTTACGCTTAACTTTATATTAAAACATAACCTATATGCTCTGACCGGTAGAATTAAAACTTATTTCTAAATAAACCTTACTTTCTCTTTTAACCAGTAAGGTTGGTTAATTTATAACAGTCTTACCTAATCCGCTACTGTAAATAGCCCCATTTTAATTCCATGCGTTTTTGAGGTTTCAGTCATCTTTGACAGTACGTCCGGCCTCCACTGATTTAAGAACGGCAATAATCTGATGTTCAGTGAATCGTACTTTACGCATAGTGACCTCCTTTGTTGATAAAATAAATATGCCGGAAATCTCTAAATGTGAATGGGTCTATTGTGTGGGATACTTACACTGAAACCTCCATTTTTTTGCATTTTCAAAAACCATTCAGAGTAACGTCTCCACTATCATATTTTTTTACACAAATATTTTTCACTTGAAAAAGACACTCTGTGAAATTGTGAATCAACAAATTATCCCCTTCATTTATAACAGATAGTTGTCCTTTAAATTGTAAAATAATCTCATCTGAAAAAATAATTTCAAGGCCATCATTTTCTATATTAATTTCTTCAATACTATATTGATTGTCAAAAGGTCTTCCATAAGGGCCATCAGGAAGAAAAAAATAAAATGAACATTTTCCATTAATCCATTTCTCAATTAATTCTTTTGCATTCATTTTCTAATTATCCAGTCATTATTTACTGATGGAAGGAATATCTGAGTTCCTCCCCCGTGTAAAGTTGGGTTTGTTCCTTCTGTTCCAGTTTGTGCAGCAGCAGGCCCTTCATAGTATGTAGTACCTTTAGGTACTTTTATTATTGCTTGATTTTCAAAAGTATTACCCCACTCAGGTAAAACAGCACTATCTAACTGTGACTGCAAAGGTCCCCTCGACGGTTCTGGAGTCCAAAAACGACCATTTTCTTTAGCACTCCCACCATAATCCCTATAAAAATACATGTCTGTTTCTGTTACTTTTTCAGTATAAGTACCGCTTCTAAATGTTGCTGCTGGACTACAAACATCATTAGCATTCCCTAACGGACCCGCATCATTAGGTCCATATGATTGTATAATTTTAGAAATACCACGCTCAGAAACATCTAATCCACCAACTTTGCCATAAGGCAACGAATTACCATCATACTTACCGCCAGGATACTCAACATCAACAATTTTCCCGTTTGATTTCGGACTAAACGCGCCCTCACCTGAAGACCAATTATAAGAAGGTTTTGTCGCCCCTTTTGCCGCAATAGCCGCCGAAACCGCCCCTTCAGCTGCCAAATACGAATGTACCGTTTGTAAGTTAACTCCCAACGCTACAGAAGCAACAATGACATCCATGCCTTGCTTGGTCGCAGCATAGGCTCGTGCCGTTTCATAATCTACACCCGTTGCCGCCATAAAGTAACGAGCCAGACCATCCGTAACCTGCTCTTTATGTTGAGCATCTACCGAAGTACTATTTAACAGATTAACTACCTGACCATAAGCATCAGCATATTGTTTTTTAGCCTGCGAGTTATACGAACCCGTTTCATAGCTATCTCTTGCTGCTGCCGCATCTTGTCTGGCACTGGCACAACCAGCACTTCCCGCCTGACCATTTCCACAAGCATCTATCACCGCCTGATCGCTGGAGATATCTTTCTCCATTAATCGGTCATAATCTTGCTGCGCTTTTTCTCGCACTAACGGGTCAGGGTCGTTAAGTTTCTGCTTCGCTATCTCAAGTTCAGTTTTTTCCGGCTGGCTAAGGTAGTTGTTCGTGGCCGCGTTATACGCCGCCAAAGCAGCCGTCCCCGCATCCGCCGTATTATCAGCAATTAAACCCGCCGCCACGCCGGTGGCAATTGAGGTCATATTAGCGATAAATTGACGTTCAGCTTCCGTCAGCTTTGTCGGATCTTTGTGGTACAGATCCTCAGCAATAGTTTTGGCTATCAGCTCACCACTGGCCGCACCCAATGCACCAGACAGACCATTATTACCTGAACCCTCCGCAACCGCCAGACCCACGATGGCATGACCAATTACCTTCGCCAGCAGGTTCGCATTATCCGGGTGCTCTTTATCCACCGGGAAATTCTCATCCGCCAGCCGCTTCACGCCCTGAGCCAGTAACGGCGCAGAAGCTGCCGCAGCCGCATTCCCCGCACTACCACCACCCATCGCTACCGTCAGTGCCGCACCCGCCGCCTGTATCGCACGACCAACATTGCTGCCCGTGCCATAGGTTTCCATCTGTCTTTCATAGGCAGCCTGATACACCACATCATACGTGGCCTTGTTCAACTGCTCCTGCGATGGGTTCGTGATATCCTGTTTCGCTAAATTCTCTCTGGCCTGCGCCTGAATAACGGGGTCTTTCGATGCAGCTTCCATACTGGCCTTCGCTTCATCCTGCGCGTTCTTCACCCCAATATTGGTGGCAATACTCGTCACCTGCGAAACAATCTGCCCCGCCAGATTGATGGCTTCCAGATTCCGCATCTCTTCTTCAGCATTGAAGATTTTATCCAGCGGGTTGGCCGCATTCGCCGTGTCATTACTGAGCTTGGCAATATCCTGCTGCTGATTATCTTTATCACGAACAGTGATAGAACCATCCGCTATCGCCGCGTGGGTGGTGCTACTGGCGCTATCACCGTAAGCGACCACAATCGGTGTTCCCGGCACCCCCGGGAACCCAAACGGTGCACCGCCGCCCGAACCAATACTCATCGACACATGGCTGACGTCATAATCTGCCTTATTCTTAATATCACTCCAGCCTAACGTACCGGTGTCCAGACTGTTTTTATCCGGCGTGGCGTCAGACGCAATTACCGCACCGTCTAACTGGGTGTGTTTACCCACGGTAATGTCATAACCGCCAAGACCTGCATAAATCCCGCTCTGCTCATTCACGCTGGCCCAGGTGCTGTCCATCTTATCCATGGTGAAGCCCAGGCTGCCGTCAAAACCAGTGCCGTAGCTGCCTGCGATATTGAGTGAGTATTGCTCATAGCTGTAGTCATCGGTGTCCTGCAATGAACGCACGGTCAGGTCGCGGCCCACGTCCATCATGACAGATTCCCCTTTCGCCAGTGCACCAATCAGATTGGTATCCCGGCCGCTAATAATGGTCAGATGATTACCGGCTTCTAACTGACTCTCGCTCCAGTACAGGCCGTCTGCATGCATATTGCCTTTGGAGAAGTTGGCATCCGCAAAGAAGCGCAGGCCATTTTTACCCCCACCAACACCAAAGCTGACCCCAGCGTTACCGCCGTAGCTCTGGTTTTCACTGTCGGTTTTCTGAGTGTTCGCCGCCGCCAGCAGGTTAACGTCCCGGTTGGCGTCAAGTAGCATAGTGTTACCGGCATTCAGGGTGGAGCCTTTAATGGTGATATCACCATCAACGCCCTTCTCACCGTTGCCGGTGGCGGTCATGGACAGATTGTTACCTGCCGCAATGGTAGAACCCTGCGCTGCCCGAATTTTGGTATCGGTGGTGGATTCAGTACGCTGAGTACCACCGGAAATGCTGATACCCACAAAGCCTTCACTGTCTTTGGGCAGGTCCATCATACCGGCCTGCACTGCCTGCACCGCCGACAAGGCGGCCTTGATTTCCTGCAATGCTTTAATCTTACTGTCGTGAGTATCCTGCGCCTGTTTCGCTTCGGTCACGGCCGCATTTAGCGCACCGCCCACTGCACCGGACAACGCCACGGTCACCCCCGACTGGGTGCGCTCATATTTGTCGTGAATACGGGTCTGATTATCCACCGACTCAACGGTGACGTTTTTACCCACCATGCTTATGTCTTGTTGAGCTATAACATCTGAACCTTTAACGGTCAGATTGTTTCCTGCACTCAGGGTAACATTGCCCTCAGTACTGCCCACAATACTGCTCAAGTTGCCGATGCCGTGGGTGGTATTGGTGGATTTTTCATCTATCTTACCTACGGTAAAACCTATGCCTCCACTGCCCATCAGACCCGATTTGGTGGTATGAGAAAAATGCATCTCATCCCGCTTTTCCGCTGCGGTATCAATAGTCAGGTCATTTCCGGCACTGAGCGAAACATCATGGGTTCCGGTAACTTGGCTTCCGTGAACCAACAGGTCGTTACCGGCCTTCATCACCACCGAGTCACCGCTAAAGTTGCTGCTTACCCCCGAAATGCCATGCAGCTCATCATGGCTTTCCGAGGTGAGTTTGGTGCCAAAACGCCCCCGGCTACTGTGCTTTGAATGTTCGCTCAGGTCTTCCGTTGACTCACCGGCGGTAATCGTCAGATTGTTTCCAGCCACCACCTCCAACTGACCACCGGCCTCTACCTGCGCCGCTCGGGCATTGATATCATTTTTCGCTGACAGGGTGATGTCGCCGTTGCCGATAATTTGACTCCCCACCTCTGACGAAGTCGATTCCCGGCGGTAGTCATTTTTGTCTTTATAAAACTCTGCCTGTTTAGCCACCGTCACCGTATTCAGATTCAGGTCGTGACCCGCCGCGATGGACGTCTCGCTGTTTTGACCGACGTTGCTCATCAGCGTCGCTGTCAGATTAATATCATTACCCGCAGAAAGCTGTAATACGCCGCTGTCGTTGTTAACCGAAAGCGTTGCCACCTGATTGATAGCCGTATAAGAAGACCCATTACGTCCGGCCTTTTCCCCGTGCGTCATGGTGGTAATAAGGTTAATATCATGTCCGGCCTGAAGCCTCAGGCGGTCATTACCCTGCATCAGTCCGCCAATATTATTGATATCGTTATTCGCCAGCAGCGCCACATCATTACCGCTGATACTGCCGCCCCTGTTTTGAATATTCTGCGCCAGCACGTTCAGCTTATCCCCCGCCAGAATGCGCCCCTGATTCACTAAATCACTGGTCAGTTGCAGATTCACCTGCTTACCGGCCAAAAGCGCACCACTGCCGTCGATATCCTGAGGCCTGACCATGGCGTACACCTGCGGCACCAGAACCGTCTGGACCGAGCCATCCGGCAACGTCACGTCACGACTAACCAGCCAAACGATGTCTGAGGTCAGGTTAGCCATCTGCTGTGGCGTCAGGGCGATACCTAATGACAGGTGATACTTCTGAGCAAACTCCACGCCGCTGTTCATCAGCGCCATATATTGCTCTTCATCATTAGCGTAGCCGTTTAAAAAACGCTGTCCGGTCAGGTTAATTATCTGGTCGCTAATTAGCCGCTGTTCATAGTAACCATCCCCCAGACGTTTATGCATATTATTCGGGTCAGCCTGTAAGCGGCTGGTCATATAGTCCGAACCCAGCCAGCGCCTGAGTTGGGTATACTGAGGGTCAGTTTCTATCAGATACCGGCTACCCACCGCCGGATTAATTTTATACAGACTGGCATTGGGTAATATCAGATTCAGACCTGGTGGACGCGTCACCACGCTGACATCCTGGATACCGTCCACACCCGGTACTTGAATACTCACCCGCTCTATATTGATACCGTTAATACCGCTATTAGGCGCTGCCCCCTCCTGGTGGCCATCAATCGAGGTCCTTCCGCTGCCGTCAGACTGGGTGTGATTTAAAATTTCAGACGGATGTAACGTGATATCCTGAATCACAGTGGCAGGGTTATAAGGTAACTTATCTATCTTCTGTGTATCGTCTGCCTGATGTTTCACATTACGGGTGTATTTCCACACACGACCAATTTCATCAATGTAACGCTGACCAGTAACGTCCACGTTATTCAGGATATTTGCTTCAATACTCAGAACATTACCCGCAACAATTTGGCTTTTATCATTATTGACCGTATTTGCAGCCATCAGCAGATTACCGCCGGCTAAAATTTTGGCCGGGTCGGTTTCCGTGATAACACTTTCACTGATGATATAGTCATAAACATACTCGAAATGTGTTTCAAAGTACCGGTTAGGGATACCCTGAATGCGGATGCGTCTGACCTGCTCATCAAAATCGTAGGTCACTATCTCTTTCGGGTAGCGTGTCGTGTCACCTACAACGCTGTATTCAAACTTACTCTCGCGTGAGATTTCACGCACTTCAGTTTTGAAGTTATCATTAACATTATTCACCTGCCCCATCGACAACCGTAAATCCCCCAGCGCCTCAATCGTTGCACTGTGGTTATTCAGCACATCCCCCATCCCGGTGGCATTGCCGTTTTCATCAAGCAGTCGACCGATGGACATATTCCCGCCGCTG
>NZ_JAJNAG010000050.1 GCF_021010575.1 Limnobaculum eriocheiris
AAAACTTCTGACATACTTGGTAAACAGGCATAGAGGTGATCTCATTGAATTGATAGCACAATCAGTAGATCACAAAACTCTATGCCTGTCTTTTTTTACCTGCTCATTACTGGGGATTCCTCAGCGCGTGAGCGGCATTTTTATCATGGTGAAAACGGGATTATTTAAATACCCATTGCCGACATCGACATCACAATAATGCCGAACAGGATACCAAACGCAATCAGTGCGCCAATCAGATTAGTACCGCCTTTAGCTTTCAGCGCCGGAATAATTTCTGACTTTTGGGCTACTGCTAAGGTTTCGGCTATTTTCTTATCCATATGCTGTTTATACAGTCGATTAGCCAGAACGCCAGCCCCTACGCCCATACCGATACTGATAACGTTGGTAATAATCTCGGATACGCCCAGCATCGACTGAATGCCGGTCAACAGAAAACCCAGCCCCAGATAAATAGCGGCATACAGATACATTTTGCGGTAGATAAACCAGAATACGCCGATAAAAAATGCCGCCCAGTTCCAACTTTTAGGAATGTCGCGACCATGGGGGAAGAAGGAGTAGTATTTGCTACCGACAAATATTTTTGAGTATTCCTCTTCTTCAGGGGTTGAGGAAATATCATCGATAGGAAAACTATCGGTAACCGCGGCAGAAACTGCATAAGGATTCACTGATGCCGACTCATCACAAACAACGCACTCGCCGTTGTCATTCACCGACATATTCCCACACTTTTGACACTTCTCCATGACATCTTCCCGTATTTATCTGAGGCCTGTTTTGCCGTTCCGATCGACAAATAAAATTAAAGTGAGCCTATAGTATCGCTCATGGCAAGGGCTTTCAACACGACTTCGCCGTAACAAATAAATTCGTTACCCATGTAATAACTTAACTCTTTAGGATTGAACAAATTATGCTCCCGGATAGGTTTTAATCAGTTCAAAGACCCCATTAATCATAAACTGTACTCCCATACATACCAGCAGAAAGCCCATAACGCGGGAGATAGCTTCAATACCGCTTTTACCTATGCCTTTCATGATCCAATCGGAGCTTCGTAAGCAGCCCCACAACACCAGCGATAAAACTATTGCGGTTAATACTACCGCGGTATAAACCACCCATTCACTGTATTTACCCACCTGATGCCAGGTTGATGCCGCAGAGATAATCATCGCGATAGTACCCGGCCCGACGGTACTTGGCATCGCAATAGGAACAAAGGCGATACTTTGGGTAGTGGGTTTCAATACCTTTGTCTCTTCGCCCTCAACCTTCTCCGGCTTAGGCGGATGTGCTGGGGGAAACAGCATTCTAAAGCCGATATAAGCCACAATTAACCCGCCAGCAATACGCAAACCGGGAATGGAGATGCCAAACAGACGCATCACCAACTCACCGCAGAAGAACGAAATAATCAGAATCAGAAACACATAGAATGAGGCCATTTTTGCCTGATTGTGGCGTTCTTCAAGGCTCATATCGCCGCTTAGGCTGAGAAACAGTGCCACCGAAGTTAAAGGGTTAGTTAATGGGAGCAACAACACCAGACCAAGACCAATTAAATGCAGAATTTGCAGTACATCATTCATACGTTATGGGTTCCATCTTATATCGCGCAGGCTGAATGCCCGTGATGTTTCATTATCATTAGATTAGCGGATATTGAATCAACATCAATTTTCCAATCAGACATTAATCACCAATGATAACTCTCCATTATCATTTCAATTGTGCAGTATACATGTTACTGACAGATTATTATTAGCAACCCTAGCCTGAACCCGCACTTCTGCTGGCTTGAAAATCATTAAGTTAATGGAGAAACTGATGGAAAAAAAACCAGTTGGCTGAGTTTTATAGCCTTACTGGTTTAAAGTATTTGACCTTCGGCACGTAATCCGGTTTAATGTCGCTCCACTGCCCGGATAGCTCAGTCGGTAGAGCAGGGGATTGAAAATCCCCGTGTCCTTGGTTCGATTCCGAGTCCGGGCACCACTATTCTTAAGAACCCGCCCACAAGGCGGGTTTTTGCTTTTCAGGATTCCGGTAGATTTCTGGTCGTCTTAGCCACAGTGACCACCACTCGGCCTCTTCCATCCAGCCTGAGCATTGCTCTTTAGCAACGTCCAGTCCCTCCGGTCACTGTGCCAACGTCTGCTAGTCTTCAAACTGCCAATAAACACTATTTCCAACTTGTATGCCTGTCTGGTGGATTCATCACAGCAAGGCAGCATCCGGTCTTTGTCCGGTCAGGAGAAGGCAAGCAGCATCGCTTCACTTCTGATGTGTGCAAAACACTACCGCGCCGGTAGGCTTGCTCAACCCCTCACAATCCCGGAAAGGATTCCCGGCTCTGTTCACGGTTCTCAATAAAATCAGTTATGAATGTTCCTTCAATCAACTTTCTCTGCACCTCCAGTAAGTGATGTTAAAGGCTACGTTAGTATCCCTGCTGCGCTGATTGCTGGATCACCTCCAGCAGAAGTTCAGGCTGACCATAGCTTATATACGTGAAGTTGACGTTAAGAACCTCACTGTATGTTAATCGATAGCGGACAGGTTAGCTTGTCTTTGAATATTGTGGCCCTTGAATGGCTAACCGAAACCAATAATCAGATTTTTTTTCAGACTTATTTAGAACAACGCCATTTGCATAAAGCCATCCAAGAAACCACTGAGAATCAGAATGGCCTTGCTCAGCAAATCCAATCAAAATTGCCAGATCTTTCTCACTACCATTGCGAATGGAATCACAGAGAGATTTGAAATCATCTTCATTAACAGTAATGGTCATATATCACCCTCATTTTTATTTAAATATTTTTTTGCTAAATTTATAGAATCTTTTGTTATTTGTCCCTTTGATAGAACTCTACTTGCTGGATGTGGAATTCTAAATATAATTCTATCATCCCATTCTTCAGAAAAATATTTACCAGAGACTATTCTTTTTCTTGTACTAGTTAATAGATTAGCTAATTTATTAAAATTACCGCGATAAGATCCAGCGAAAAATAAAACCTTCGGATTTGTTAATTTTATTTCAAATGCCAATTTTTTTATTGAGTACTCAACAATGATATCATGCATGGTTTTATTCTTGCATTTTGCTATAGAATCACTATTGAAGTCAAAAGCAAAAAAGTTAAACCACTGTGGATCATGCCCCGTTATGCTTTTAATTTCCTGTCGGAGCAACCCAAATTTGCTTTTTGGTAATTTAGTTTCATAGTTTAAAACACGCTGGTACCCAGACATGCTGCTTAAGGCTATTTCGTGGAAAGATATACCTGTAGAAAATGCATTGCCAAGATTATCAATCCATCCTTTTGTTTCCAACCCGATAATAGCAATTTCTGTATCATGATTAATGATAGGGATAAATGGGTAACTAAGTGAGTTTACTTCTTTATCATTCAAACGCTCTAACTCAATCATAAGAGTGATGTAATCATCATTATACTTATCAATATCTATTGGGTTTATCATTCTCAATGACCCCTTTCTTGAGTTAAAGGATATTTCTGTCATTACTAGTTTTAATTGCCCACTACATTATTAGCAGATTCAAACGGTTTAACCATACCATTTTTGTTGGCGTCAAGAAAATCAGAGCGTAATGAGTTAGTCCCCATTCTGCCGAGGTACGCTCATAGCCGACATCAGTCTGCACAAGGGGCTTAACCTAAGGTTTCAAAAATGCTGTATACATCACGCGCACTAAGCCTTCTCAGGCTTAATGATTTTTACGCAAAAGCAAGAGCCACCAGAAAGGTCTGATCATCATCAACAGCAAGGTTCCATCCGGTCTTTGTCCGGTCTGAAGAAAGGAAGCATTGACACTTCCCTTCTGATCTAGCAGGGCTTTAGCGCAACAGATTCATATCCAGCTTTTCGTGGATGGCCAGAATCACTTCACACAGGGCTGCAAAAATACTGTCTTCATCACGCTCACCGAGCTTCGCCCAAACCGCGCCATCATTCCCCCAGTTTTGAGGAATACGGTTTTTTCCTTGCGGATCGAGATCCCAGCTCCACCATGACCATTGCTTACTGGGTTTACCCTGCATGTGCGGAAAGATGTCTGATATGGCTGCGCCTATTTTAGCTACCTGCTCTTTTTCCTGACTTATTCCTGAAATGCCAAAATACAAATCGT
The DNA here is from genome assembly GCF_021010575.1 of Limnobaculum eriocheiris. Taxonomy (GTDB): domain Bacteria; phylum Pseudomonadota; class Gammaproteobacteria; order Enterobacterales; family Enterobacteriaceae; genus Limnobaculum; species Limnobaculum eriocheiris. Next base: position 4,172 of record NZ_JAJNAG010000050.1, read on the forward strand.
TATAATTTGTGCGATCAAATTCCCAGCACAAAGAATAAACGCCATCTGGACTTAATGGAATGCAAAAACTGACCCACCGACTAGATGGGTCCACATCAGACATTTCAACGGCAAAAGGAAAATCAATGAATCGTTTATTTAAATCAGAGATTAACTCGTTAATTAAATCGCTGCGAACTTCATTCATCTGATTAAAAATCATAAATGCCGATTCTATAGAATGACTATCCTTGCGGATGATTTCTGACAACTCACGACTATTATCCATTATGAACTCACCATTAATTGACTGGTTGATATATTTAATCAATGATTCAACAAATATTCTGACCACACCTGCCCGAACACGTAATAAACACTCACTCAGCCATTCGGCGACTTCATACCAAGATATCGTAAGGATATTTTGTTTCAGTGCTTCAGGTGTATTGTCAGGAAGAGTCCACTCACCCGGTTCATTATTGCATAAATAAATTAACTTCCATGGTCTTTCACGTTTGTTCAGCCATAGAGCATAATCCCGTAACTGATTTTCCTGATCTGCTGCCCATGGCTTATTTTCGATAGCAATAACACCTTCTGAAGACGTCAGTAACAGATCTATCTTCCTTCCATTATCGATAGTAACTTCATAATCAACCCTGACTTTATGATGGCTACCTCCGGTGGTTATAGGGCTATCGTGCCCACTCTTTTCAATGAGGGAAAGAAATCCCTTTAGAAACAGTGCTGACTGACCATGAGTTTCATCAGGAGAAAGTAAGAATCGCAGATAGCGTGAAAGAGCCAGTTCGTCATTCTTCAGCCAGTCCATAAGGCTGAAATCAGGTGCCAGCTCGGCCTGATAGCGTAATTTAGCCAGAGTCGTCACTTCATTCCATCGTGCAACACTATCCAGAAGCGCTGCTGCATGCTGCTGTATGGCATTCATTGTCTTACCCTTTTGGCAAATGATGCTCACCACACTAACTCTGTTCACGGTACGAGCAAGTGCAAACCAGAAAAGATCTGATCAGCATCAACATAGAACCTTTCTCCCGTCCCTTTCCCGCAATATCCCCGTAGTTTTCCCGTCACAGAGATCCACACATCCCTTGTATACCAACACTTTGCTCCAAATTTCCCGTTTTCCCGCTTAATTTTCACAGGGTGGCGATACTTTTCCCCCGCCACTTTCCCGCAATATCCCCGTAGTTTTCCCGCCACAGAGATCCACACATCCCTTGTATAGCAACACTTCTCGCCAGATATCCCCGTTTTCCCGCTTCCCCGTTCAGTTTTCACAGGGTGGGTATGAATGCTTACTACCAGTCATCAATCCAACATTTATATCACTCTGTATATTCCTTCATAAAATAATGGTAATAAACTCAATCCAAACAAACATACGTTACATGATAAAAACAAATTAAACAGACAATGAAGGTTTTTCATTTTATTTTCTCAAATGACATGATGTATCGTTAACCATGATTTAGATTAATGGTGCAGATAAATGTGGGAACTCAACGTGACTGATATTTCTTTGGTAATTAATTTAATTATTAATATTCATATCAATTAATATAATCAATCTAAATTAACTATCATGGTTTACTGAGCAATAAACGATTCCACATATATATTCATTTATATATTATTCATATACTCTGTTTCTTATCAGTCAATTTATATGCAAGTTTTCTCTGACAGATTATTTATCAGTTGCACATAAATACCTCTCATCAAATGACACCCCCCTTCACGTTATTAACGGGGAAACGGGGAATTCCCTGCCAGAGCCTTACAATACAATGACTTATCACTCCATGACTTCGGGATTTCACCGGGTAACTTGCGGGGAATACCAGAGTCGAACCGGGCACATAAATACTACTCACCAGATGAGCATCCTCTCCACATTATCAGCGGGGAGTCGGGAAAACGGGAAATATCCTAACAACCACTTGTAACACAAGGATTTCTTACTCCATGACGTCGGGGGTTCACCGTGCAAACTACGGGGAAGACCAGAGACAGACCGGAGAATTTCATTTCACCTTACCACCCAATCTGTGACCGTCATTGCCAGAACATCGCCATGCGGCCTTTTCAGCAACGGTTTGCATAACACACTGAGGCACGGGACTCTTCCCTCCCTGCCTCACTTTCTGACCGCATTAGCACATTAATCACCCCTGCATAAGGAGACTTCTGCATGTCCACACCACGCCGTTTTAAGTTCACTCACCGCCTCATTGATGGCCTGCCCCCTAATGAACATGATGCCCCTTCCCGTGAAGCGGAATACAGCGATACGGAAATCAGCGGGCTCAAGTGTCTGGTTGGTAAAGGGGAAGGTACAAAGAAATTTCTCCTGCGCTACCTCTGGCAGGGAAGAAAACGCGCCATCAGTATTGGTCACTGGCCGGAGATTGATGTCATCACCGCCAGAAAGATTGCCACCGAGATGAAACGTCAGATTGCTACTGGTACCGACCCGCGTCATGAACGTGACAAATGTCGCGCCATTCCCACCCTTCAGGAAGCATTCAGCCAGTATTATTTCCCGTGGGCGAAACTGCATAAAAAGAGCTGGAACAAGGATGAACAGCGCTTTCGTGACCATATTGCCCCAGTGATGGGAAATCTGCTACTCAATGAAATCACACCCCGTCACGTCACCCATCTTCAGTCATCACTGTGTGAAACCTGTCAGCCTGCCACCAATAACCGGGTGATTGCCCTGCTGAAAGCCCTTCTCAGATGGTCATTGCGTCATGAGATGGTGACGGTTAACCCGGCAGCAAACATCCCTCTGTTGCGTGAAAATAATGCCCGTCAGCGCTATTTCTCAGAAACGGAAATCAGACGCATATTCGATGCCGCTGGTCAGGACAACAGCCGTGTGGCCGGTATTTATATTCGTTTACTGCTACTGACCGGGTTGCGCCGGGATGAGCTGAGGTTGGCAAAATGGGAGCATTACAGTATGCAACAGGGAACCTTATGGCTACCGGAAACCAAGAACGGTACAGGGCGACTGGTGCATCTCAGCACCTGGGCCATCACGCTGATTGATGAACTGCCCCGCTTTGGCGGCAATGTATGGATGTTTGGTGGCAAACTACCGGGAAAACCCGTCTGCAATGTCACCAAGGCCTTCAGACGCATTATCCGGCGGGCAGGGATTTATGATGAGGAGGTCTGCATTCACACCTGCCGTCATTCGGTTGCGGCATTAATCGTTTCCAGAGGAGGCACCTTATATGACGTTCAGGCCCAGCTCGGGCACCGCAGCATACAGTCATCACAGCGCTATGCTCACCTGCATCCACAACGACTGAAGGCCACTGGCCAGCTGATTGAAAAACATATTGGTTTGCTCTCAGAAAATCAGGACAGCACTATTTAAATGAGTAAGGCAGCCGTGAAAGGCTGCCTGTGTTCTGCTAATGGGCTATCAAAATTCCGCGTTGATAAAAGCGCTACTGATACAATAGCCGGTCACTTTAAGCTGGTAAATGTCCTTGCGCATAGTCAACCGGTCCTTCTCCGGGCGAACGAGATATTCTTCAGCATCAATGAGCTGTGCCAGTTTTTTTGCATTCAGCCCCCATTTCTCGGCCAGTTTTTCAAGTGCGTCGGGCAGAACGAGGAAACATCCATCTTTTAAGCGATACCCGACAATATCGGCCTTCACCACGCCTGGACGGGGCACTTTAACATCATGAAACCTAGTTTCCTGCGACCCGAGATAATTTTGCACGCCGCTAAGAATACTTTCTTTGCTATTTTCATCATTACGATAATTGTCCAGCCATCGGGAAAATGCTTCATAAACCACATCGAAAACATCCTCGCTGCTCCACGGCAGAATTTCCCATTCCACCGCCAACACGCCGGTAAGATATAAAATGCCAAATCTCCCCAGTGCGCGCATTTCAACGTCAGTTAACTCAATTTGATTTGCTTGCAGACGGCACGTCAGTTCATTAGTCCGAATACGGTATGCATCTTTCAGGCACACCACTGTCTGATGCCAGCCTAAAGCTCTGTCACTGTCATCCAGCAAACCGGTCAGGCAACGTACAAATTCGTAGCCAGCACTGCCATAGAGAGACAACAGATTTCTTTTGAGCTCCCCCATGCGCTGGCGGGCAGCTTCAGCACTTTCACCCTCGTCACGGGAATCTTCGGCCGTGATCGGTATCGATAACGACCTGTGCAACTGACCGTCCTTGACCGGCACTTTATCCTGCCGTATGCGATCTTCGATCGTCAGCTCCCCGGTTGATAATACGTTCTGGGACCAGGTTGACTCGGCCGCTCTGCCAAAACCCTCAACGTTCATGCGCACCTTAGACTTACCAGACACCGCATCATAAAGCACATTAGAGAAGTTTTTCCCCGCAAAACTGCCTAACTCATCGACACAAAGCGTAGTGTTGTTACTGGACGCCAGTAGGGTTTCCAGTCCATTACTGGTGGCGTTCCAGCGCTGTATACCTGTCAGTGCACCACTTCCGGGTTCTGCTGCAGGACCATTTACACTGGCACACAGCTGCAAGGCGACTGTTTTCCCGGTAGAACTGTGCCCTGCCAGATGGAAGAGCGCGCCACTTTCACCGATAAAAGGCAGAAGAGGCGAGCTCAAACCGATCAGAATTGACAGTTTTGGCGCAAACCCCTGCACTTTGCCCGCCACCCTAAGTTTCCAGTCGTCGAGCAAACCAAAAATCGCGACACTTTCATTCACTTTCATGCTTTCTGCAGGTACGACACCCTGAAAATCCACATTTTCTGGCGCAAATACCGGTGTGTAGCCATACATAAAAATGAGCTCTCCATCTGGCTGAAACCCTGCCTGAGTAGCAACCCGATAAACAGGTAAATCCAGTCCACACGATGCTTCAAGAAAACTCATAAAATATCTCTTGTTCTTAATAAACACACCACAACCAGCCAGATAGCCGGTTATCGGATCAATATTCATTGCTGCCTGTTTCAGGCAAATATTTATTTCCACTTCAGCACCACTGTGGTTAATACAATGAAGCATGATATGCCAGTTCGCATTCAGATTTTTATTACAAGCTTTCACCACTGGCACCAGTGATTGAGTTGAAACCAGAATATCCTTATCGTTAATTGCATCATGAAAATACAAGCATCCGTTATATTCAAAGAAATTTTCTGGCAGGCATGCTTTGGTTGGCTGTGTATTAATGTTTGACATATTACATTTTCTCTTTATCTAAATTTGAGTCGTGGAATTCCCTTCCCTTTACGGGAAATAAAATTCAAAGATTTTTTAAAAAATTAGTTAATTTAGCCCTTCAACATTAGCGCCATGGCTCTTTCCACGTCGGCATGCTGCTGACCACCAAAATATTGGGCGTATATTTCCGTGGTCTTGATGTTTTTATGACCCAAAAACCGTTTAACTGCATAGAGGTCCCTGGTGGCCGCCAGCATCGCGGAACCTGCCGTATATCTTAAAGAGTGAGGCGTGTATTTATCGATGCCTGCTTTCTCGCATAACGCAGTCATTAGCCGACGAGGTTCGGTAGCCATCCCTCCGCTTTTAGAGCGAAAAATTAAACCATTGCTTCCATATTTATTTTTTTGCATTAATATTATTTCCTTCGCTTCACCACATAAAGGAACCAGCCGACTATCACCCGATTTCGTGTCCCTCAAGAACAGTGTGCTCTTTTTAAAGTCTACATCTTGCATTAAAGCTGAACGAGCTTCGCCTAAACGTAGACCGCTGAATGCCAGTAGCATAATAAGGCTCAACGTATCACGTGGCTCCACCAAAATTTCATTTTTCAGAACCCTAATGAATTTAGCAAACTCCTCCGGCTCCATTGCTTTTCGTAATGAGGCTGGTTCCTTATAAGCCCGCATTCCGGCAGCTGGCGATTTTTCAATATACTCTTGCTCTCTTGCGAATGTGAACAAGGCCTTGATGATAGCAATGTGCCGATTACGAGTGGCCCTCTGGAGGTGTGTCAGGCCATTAATGTAATGCTGCAAATCATTTCTGGTTACTTCAACTATTTTCATATTCCCCAACTGAGGAATAATATACTTATTAAACTTAGAGCAGTCAGAGCGGTAAGACTTTTTGTATTCTTTCGAATACATTGTATAAGCATGACAAAGATCAGCGATTGTTGTCATTTTGTTTAATCAGTGTAAAAACGGTATTTAAGTGACGCATGCTATTTCCCTCATAAATGCATTTGTTTACCAGGTGAGTTACTGTGCTTAAGTTCAACTCGAAGCTACTTTCTCATAGAATAACCAAAACACTCATTTTCCTGGACACGTGTGGGATACGCAGAAACAATGTTGACAACGAATCACAAATAAACACAAATAAACATCTAAAAATCAAACAGATAAAACACAATTTGTCGTGAGAAAAAAAAGATGCAGGATGTGAAAAAGGCAGACAGAGCAGAAGTGAGTAAATGAAAATTTTTTTAAAAAATCTCACTACAAATCGATATTTCTTCGCTGGCAGATGTTTGCGGGAACAGATAGCACCCGGCAGAGAACAGCACAGACATCTCAGTGATACCCTGACAGGTACTATCGTTGCCTCCCCACTACTGAATCAGTGGAATACCGGATACACCAGTCAGGTCCAGCCTGCTAGTTAATTTTTTTTACGTGCTCCTCCATCTGATCTAATGGACAAAGTGCGGTTTCCAGGTCCTGTATAACGCTGAGACTCTTATCGGTTCGGTCATGAAAGTTTTTGATTATCACTTTGCTGTCTTTTGCCGGTCTGGCATGGTGTTTATGATGCTCAGAGAGTAACTGAAGAAGCTGTTCATACAACATATCCCATGTTACCTTCTTTTTTTTCCAATTAATTTCATCGCTACATATTTTTATCAGAAGAAAATCTCTCAGTGCTTTCATTTTTTTATGTACTTCAGGAACGTTAATTAAATACCGACTTTTGATAAAAAAAGATGGCATGCTCAGCACTCTTTGATTTCCTTTTGCAAGCGAGTGGCGCATTACTCTAAAGAGAAAGTAAGTATCAAATGCAATTTTTTTCTCATAATAGTTATACTCAGCATCATTTTCATCCATCCCAAAATAGTATAACTCCGTCAACTTGCTGACATCAGCGTTAATTATTTTCATTGCACCACTTACATAATCGAAAAAACGAGGGGTGAGTCCATCATGACAGTAATCATGGGTGATATGATTAAAAGCTTTGTCGAACACGTTGTAAATTTTATCTGATGATGTTTGCCATCGAATAGGGACAGTATTCCAGCCATGCTGGCAAATATTTATCACATCCTTATCATTTTTCGGTGGAAAGAAAGAGACAACCTCCGCAACACCACTATCCATCAGAGAGACTTCGTTCTTCCTGTGTCTTTTAACCAGACGTTCAAGATAGTCCATATAATGCCGGTGAAAATCATTCAGCTTGTTATAACAAAAGGTGTACAACATGAGATGATTTATTAACTGCGATTGACAATTAGCATGAAATCTTTTTTCATTATATTTAGAGCTGATTTTATCGAAAGACACACCATGCTGCAATGCTTCAGAGAAAATACAGTCAAGTCGCTCAAACGCATTGCGCATAGACACATACTGCATGACACTTCGCTCGCTACCACCATCGTTCCGGGATTCATCATCATCAGGAAGGTATACCCCATATATTTTTCTAATCAGTGAGGTTGCTGAAACACCATTAATAAACTCGATGTCCTTATTGTTATTAAGGCACCACTCAGGAGGGTGTTTAAAGTCAGAAAAATCAGCGACGTTATCGTTTTTACTCATCTGTAATAATCCCGGTGTTCATCCACATATTATTCTGGTGCCCATTATTAATAAGGACACCACCATGCATATTATACAGTCTCCGGCTGATACGTTCTGCCTGCCCCTGTCACCCTCACAGCAACTGCAGCTGGTTAATGAACTGACCGAATGCACCGACAGCAGCCTCACTGCGGCAACGACGCTGTGGGAGGAAACTCAGACCCAACTGTTGTATCTGCTCCCCGGGGAGGAAAACAACCTTTCTGAAGAGCTGTCCATTTACCTCAACCATCTGACCTGCAATGCCGAATACGTCATTCAACTGAATGATGCACTGTTTCTCGCCCTGACCATTCTCAGTGATTCAGGGCAGGGCTTTTATCTGCTGTTCCCGGCTTCAGCGACCTTTTCCGGGGCCGCTGAACTTATCGCTATGGCTGAACCTTCAGGATATTAACCGATGAAAAAGACAAAACCAGCGTCGACTACCACCACTGAAACTGAAAACGACCTCTGCATTCTCACCGGCGAAGCCGAGAAAATTAATCCTCACTCAACCGGTCTGCTGCACTGGGAGATGACGGAAAATCTGGACGGGGAACGGGGGTTGCGCATTACCGCCAACGACAGTGGCGGTCTGTTTTCCCGGGAATGGATTGCCCTGAGTGCCATATCCGCGGTACTGAAAACCCATGCTGCCGGTGATTTCACCTCCACGGCTCTGCGCCCGCTGTTTACCAGTGCCAGCCGCAATAATGCCGGTTTCCTTGCCGCCATTCTTCGCAGTGCCGATATCTGTCTCACCGAAGAAGGTTCAGCCGGAGCATTCAGTCATCGCTGTTACCCGGACTGGGAAAAGCGACTGGAAAAACTGCTGACAGTAGCCCCTTCTGCCTGACCCCCTTTATCCCCCTTACCCTGACTCGCTTGTGTCGTCCCCCCGGTGATGACGGCACCGGCACACCCTGAATTTATCCCGCTATAAAGGAGATTATCTGTGACCCACAATTCACCCACCCTGCATCAGCCCACGCTCGACCTTCCTTTGAGCTGCGAGTTTATCGCGCTGATAACGACACACCTCACGGCACTGTCAGACACCTGTCAGAGCGTCGTGCTTAACTTTCGTGACCCGGCGTACAGCCCTGAAAACGGTGGCTGGCATCCGGTGGAAATTCGCCTCTTCCGCAGTGAGCAACATGATGTATGGCAACTGGATTACCTCACTGACTTTAGCTGGCAGGGCAATCCCTGGCCTGAACTGGCAAAGGAATTCGATATCAGCTGGTCGCAGCGCTATGCCTGGCACTGCCTTATCGGGGATTTACCGCTAAACCGTGAGCTGAACGAGTTCTGGACATTATGGCAGGACAATTTTGTGGCGTACTGCGCGATGAATGTCTTCGCCATCACGGTTTCGCCTGACTGCTGAGGAGGCATTATGCTGCTGAATCTAATCCCCTTCATTCCCCGTTTTCTGATGTACCGTTCCCTGTTCAGTCTGGCAGAGAGCTTTGCCGATAATGTGATGCGTGACACGGTGGACGAACCGGCAACGGGCGGCATCGTCTGGTGTGAACTGGCTGGCGGCTATGCCACGCACAGTGGTATCTACATCGGTAGCAACCGGATTGTGCACCTTTCCGGTGACGGTGACGTGTTATGCAGTGACCGTAAAGGATTTATGGCGAGACTGGATGGCCTAAATCCTGCCATGTCGATGTATACCGACTGTGAAGGAAATATGCCGGTGGGAAATATCGCTGCTGCCGGTCGCGCTTCCCGGGCGCTGGGGTCACGACATCACTATCACCTCATAACCGGTAACTGCCATCGTTTCACGGCAACCTGTCTGACCGGAAGACCGGACAACGGTGTTGTTCTTCACCGCCAGCTAAAACAGCTGCAACGCGGCAACACATGGCGTGTGTGGGAGGGCTGATGGCCCGTGCTGAAAAACTCGCTGAACGCCTCTGCCAGTGCGTGATTATGTTGTGTCAGGGGAAAACACTCTCTGTCTCCCGGCTCACGCACCGGTTTGGTATTTCTGCCCGCACCGCCCGTCGTGACCTTGCCCGTATGGCCTGCATCATGGAGCCGGTATCACCCGGTCACTGGCGTCTGGCACCTGAACTCCGTAACGCCTTCATCCGTCGTTAAACATTCTTTTTCACCCTGGTCATACCCTGTCCATTCCCCCGGATATGCTCATTCCGGCTTTCTTCTGCATTCACTGTTACTCAAGGAAAACACCATGAAAAAAATCATCATCACTGCCGTTATGCTGATGGCGGCAACAACCGCATCGGCTGCACAAATATCACTGGAAACCGCAGGGCGCTGCTATGAAGCCACCCGTCAGTCAACCCAGATGGCAATGCTGCTGGACCCCAGTGCAAAGGAATATAAAAATATTGGCGATAATAACAAGGAGCTGTTTGGCACCCTGTCCGGCGGTGTCGGGGAGAAGGATTCAAAGAAAATTCGCGATGCCTGGAAGGCGGTGCTGGATAACGCCGGAATGGAAGGTCGCATGGCGAAGTCGGATGGCTATCGTGCGATGAACATGTATCCACATGAGGTCATTCTGCAGGAGGCCAACAAGTGTGTCCGGCTGGCGCTGAAAAGCGGGCTGGTTAAACTGTAATCCGGTGATGTTTAATGGGAAACGGGAGCATGACGCTCCCGCTTTCTGTTACCCGAACAACCAGCTCCACGCTTTTTTTATTCCGCTGACCACGGCTTTTTTGGCCGCTTTGGCAACAATCGCCACCGGTTTTGGCAGTGTGGCTTCAATGAGTTCATCAATCACCTTATCAACGGTGTCAGCAAACCCTTCTGTCGCCACTTCAGTCACGGTAGCGGTTTTGTGCTCGTCTTTGACCTGTGCGGCCACGCCGCTTTGTGCGTGCTTTGGGAGCGCACGGACCATCGCTTCAACCAGATGCGTGACGTTATATCCCTCACTGGCCGCCACGGCAATCACCGGATGGTCGGTAAAGCCAAACCGCTGGGTGATATAAGCTTCTTTATCGAGAATATTCTGCATCTGGGCCGGAGAAGGCCGGGCATGAGTCACATCCCACTCACGGAATGGCTCAATTTTATCGACCTGATTGAGCACAAACAGCGTTTTGGCTTCCCCGCCTGCCGGGAGCAGCACGTTTTTATAGAAATGCTCATCCGCAGAAAAGGCACGGTCGTCACCTTTAATCACCCAGAGCACCAGATCCAGTTGTGGCAGCAAGTCACGGTAAAGATGCTCATATTCACTGTCACGCTCTGCACTTTCCCCCACGCCCGGAATATCAATCAGCCGGACAGCACGCTTGCCAAACTGGATGCGGATTTCCTGCGTTTCGCGGGTACAGGCTTCCACATTGCTGACCGCGCAGACGTCACCCTTGAAAATGGCATTGCATAAGCTGGATTTCCCGGCCCCGGTTTTCCCCATAATACCAATGACCGGCTCATAGCTGATGACATCATTAATGCGGCGGTAAATACTCTCCCGGATATTTTCAGGTAAAATCTCCAGTGCATCCTTCACTAAATCCCGGCCTTTATCTTCTTTATTAGCAAACTGACTCATCACTTGTCCTTTTTTAATTTAATTAACTCGCATTCGTAATAAGTAATAATCACTTTCAGCAACGCATTGACCTTCGCCACATCCCGGCCCGTGGTGGCTGCCCTGACGGCCCCGAATTTTGTTGGTTTTTGTCGGTCATTGTTGGAAAGGGACATCGCGTCAAGTTGCTCATCAATCCCGTGCATCAGCAGATGGCTGTCATCACCGGCATTAAAGCGACCACAGATATATTCCGCATGCCGTAACAATGCCGCATTGTCCAGTTTAAAGGGTTCATCCAGCCAGGCCTTCAGCAGTGCATTCTGTTCATTGTCATGGGCTCCCAGCAACCCACTCAGCAGGTCTGTGGCGATATTTTCGAAATAAGTTTCCGCAGCATCATCGGCGTCATTCAGTGTATTTATCATCGGGTTCCTCTTCGTGAGTACGGGTGTATTTATCAAGGGTACAACGCACATCATCAATAATCTGATTGCGGATCGACACCGGCTGAATGACCTCCACCTCAGGCATCCAGTATTTGATCAGGGGAATAATCTGACCGGGGTGAGCCACACGGGAAATAATGAGCAAATCGCCCGTTGAGGTGGTGTGAATGATTTCCTGCCCGGGATAAAGTGCCCGTCGGCGGAAATAAGGGGCCACTCTGGCTGAGACTGACACCAGTACCTCGGTGAGTGCATCGCCATACCAGATGCTTTCTGCATCCTCGATGCGCTGATGAACCTCCGGGTCCGGCATGAACGCTTTATTGCTGACCTGAATGTCAGTCATCGCTGAAATGACAAAACTTTTCAGTGTGCCGCCATCCAGGGCCGCGAGATACCATATCCCCTTGTCACTGACCAGGCGGTAGGGCTCACTCTGGCTGAATGCCTTACCCTTATAGGTAAAGCTTATCCGCTTACCTGCGCGAATGGCCTCTGAAAGGGCATTCAGGGAAGACATAAATGCCCCGCAGTTTTCATGAGGGCGGTTTTTGATCAGGAAGGGATTATTGTCAGTCGCCCCCAGCAGGAGGTTCAGCAGGTGATCTTCCCAGCGGGGGAATAATCCTTCAATACCGAGGATGCGGGTAAAGCGGCGCAAATCAGTGTTGCTGCGCTGCCCGAGAACACCTTTTGGCAGGCGGTAATACTTACCCTCCCGGATTAGCCCCAGATAGGCAAGGCGTTCCGTCAGGTCACGCCGGATAGTTTTCGTGCAGACATTAAACTCTTCCGCCAGTCCACTGACCGTCAGAGACTGACCGTTGTTCAGACGTGTCAGGATCAGTCCAAGCCGACCGCCAAGCTTGTCGTGTTCTGGTTTCTCGGGTTTGTCCATTCCGGCATCCGTCCTTCTGTCGCAGGAATGGCATTATCAGAAGGGTGATGGACGGGGTAAGTCCAGGTATAAGTGAAAATGTTAAATTTAAAAAATATCTAATAATCAATCACTTCATTGTGATTTTGATGACTTGTATTTTTATGGACTTAACCTGTCCATGTGAGATTCAGGGGAGGCAGGATGGAATTGTGTAAAAGTGGATTACTATCTTGATTTAGCGGGAAAACGCCGTAGCATTCACCTGCCACCTCCAATTCCATAAGCAGAGCATAGTTTCTGAGGGCGGTAGCGTGGTTTTATTACTGAGGATTGTTGTTGAACATTACAAATTCTTTTACAAACCAATCTATCGGGTAACAATTTCCCGCTAACAATAACTCATTAACATGCACTATTTAACATAGCAAGCATTGAAAATAGAATGAAGAATAACATGACAAAAGAGCAGTTATATAAATTACTTTATGATGTCTGGAAAAAATCCACCAAAGCTAATTTCTCTGGGGTAGGCATCATTATTTGCACTAACACAGATAACCTTCCTATTACAAACCTTCGGGATACAAATCCCGTGCAAAACAATTCCACACTGGAGTTGCTTTCAGAGATTTCTAATAAAAACAATAAATATCATGATGGCTTTCACATTTTAAATGAATCGGGAAGTATTACTCATACAGCCCAATATTTTTCTCCTCAAATCATACATGACGTATGGTTTGATAGATCAAGAATTGTAGGTGGGCGTTTCGTTGCAGCACTTTATGGTTCGTGCATTGCTGAAATTAAATTTACTGGAATCGTCAGTGAAGGAGCTCGTCTTTCTATATTTTCGAACGGAAAGGAAATTCACTATGAGGAATTACAATGATAAATCTTCTTCCGATTGGAAAAGTAATCTCATTAATAGCAGTTACCTATGCGGCTATCTGCGTCATGATTTTATGGGGCGTATACGATGAAAACACAACTTTTTTTACGGCTTTATCAATCGCAACTGGAGGTTCACTCCTTCTTAATGCTACTTTGTTATTAGTCTTTTGCTTTGGTTGGCGAAATCTTTGGCGAGTTTTCCCTGAGCTAAATGATCTACTCTTCCCTGATTTGAATGGTACTTGGGATATGGTTATCCATTGGGAATGGGAAGATAAAAAGGGCACATCCCGTGCAAATGCAACGATTAAGCAAACTTTTCTTAAAATTGGAATGGATGTTGAAGCTGAAGACTCCGACTCGCAGACCTTGGTAGCTAAACCCAAAAAGGATGCCGAGACTGGCCGTGCTGCACTCTACTACGTCTTTTTAACAACCCCCAAACATAAAGCAAATGTTGACCTACAAGACCCGTATAACGGAACAGCAATTCTCAAACTAAGTCTCAATGATAAACGAGAACTCAAAGGGAACTACTTCACAAGTCGTAAAACAGTTGGTCATTACGAACTGACACGCATTGAGTAATCGGAAGTTAACGGTTCCTTGATTGGGGCCAGCATCCATAAACACATACCCCCAAGAATACTAAAAGCATCAGCACTGTTTTTTACACAAACTGATGCTTTAATCATCAAAATCTTTTCCTTTCACCATTGAATACAACTCCGATACCCCCATATTCTACGTACAATTACGATGGCGATTTTGTGAACGATTATACAAACAACACATAATCAGTTTCTGAACTGGCAAATGTGTTCACAGTCTGTTTTTGGGCACTATTTTGCACATGTCCTCAAGAGAAGTGATCAGTGGCTTAAAATAGTGAACCAGAGCTAGCTTTGGGCTTGGCCGTCAAGACATGAATCGTAGTCTCAAGCGTGATAGCTTCATATTCTATGATAGAACAACAACTTAATCAGGGATAACAGAAGCATGCCTACAAAAAATGCCGAAGATTTTCTCGCCGCACTAGCGGACGAGCTTGCAATCAGTGAGTCACGCTACGAGCAGGCATGTCGTAGCTATGCATCGCTTGGTGAATGGCTTCACCGTCCGGAGTCCGCCGTCGTCAATTATGATCCACAAGTTTACGTACAGGGTTCGTTCCGACTGGGTACAGCCATTCGTCCTTTGAACGACGAAGAAGAGTACGATGTAGATTCTGTCTGTTTACTCCAAAACCTCAGCACAAAAGACCTGACCCAGAGTGAGTTGAAGACCCTCGTCGGTAATGAGATCAAAGCTTATCGTAAAGCTCAAAATATGGTTAAGCCCGTTCGTGAAGGTCGACGCTGCTGGGTCCTAGAGTATGCTGACGGTGCTCAATTTCACATGGATGTCGTCCCCTCTCTCCCTAACGCTGCCAGGCAACGTATGTTGCTTGAGACTCATGGCTTCGATCTCAAATGGTCTGAGACAGCAATGGTCATCACCGATATCGAATCTCCTGTTTACCAAGAGCTTTCTGATGATTGGCAACGTTCGAACCCCAAGGGGTATGCAGAGTGGTTCAAGCTGCGGATGGGGGATGTTTTTGAACGGCGTAAAAAGGTACTGGCGGAATCTATGAAAGCCAGCGTCGAGAATATTCCTGACTACAAAGTTCGGACTCCACTCCAGTCAGCGATTATGATCTTGAAACGCCACCGTGACGGGATGTTTGAAAAACGGTATGACGAACGCCCTATCTCGATCATCATTACAACGCTTGCCGCACAAGCATACAATGGTGAAGACAAGATTGCTGAAGCTCTTTACTCAATCCTTGCTCGAATGGACTCTTTTATCGAACATGATGGATATCGTTGTATCATTCGTAACCCTTCAGATCCACTCGAAAACTTTGCAGATAAATGGCCTCAGCACCCTGAGAGAGAAGCTGCATTCTTCGAGTGGCTCCACCAAGCTCGGCAAGATTTTGGAAAATTAGCGAATCAGATTGAGAAACGCCGTTTGGTTGAAAGCGTCCGGCCTCATATGGGAGCGGTAGCGGACAGAGCGGCAATACACCTTGGCCCCTCACAAGGATCAATGCTGCAACCAGCAACAACAGTTGTAGCTCTCGGTGCTGCCGCAGTGAGCACGCCAGCATTTCCTAATACTCGACGGGAGCCAACTTCACCAAAGGGGTTCGCATGATTTGGTGGGTGGAGCAGTCTGTTCGCGCGCAATCCGAACGTGCCGCAATTTCGGATCTGGCAGAGCTTAACCAATGGCTCACTAATATAAAGTGGCGTTTGGAAAGTAACTTACGACTTGCGGCTGACTTTGATTTGCAAGTAGAAGAGCAGCTATTTCCGTTAACAATTACATACCCAGAGTATTTCCCAGATGTTCCTCCTTCTGTCGTTCCAAGGGATGGGGAACGTTTGTCTGGCCATCAGTATGGAGAGTCTGGGGAGCTTTGTTTGCAGTTTCGCTCAGATAATTGGACGCCCAAAATCACGGGAGCCATGATGATTGAGAGCGCATATCGCTTACTGCTATCCGAGCATAGAACAGGAGAACCAGCACCATCAGAACATCGCGTCCTTCCCGCTCAGCGAGCAAGAAATGCCGTGTTTCGTTTCCTTTATTCTCAGAGCGTGTTAGCTGGGTTGCTAATGGTAGAAGAAGGCCATGTGGTGGATGCTGAAATTCAAGAGCACCTTTACTCTGGTGCTTTTGCAGCTCAGCTTACACGAATTGGCCCTGCTGATGAATCCATATGGGTCGAACCGAACAGGCGTGGTTACGGGGCTAGTACTGTAGCAGCTAAGGTTATCCGTATACCTGAAGGCGCATCAGTCGTATGCAATACTCTTGATGACTTGGTTTCGTTGCTTGAAAGCCACAGCTTCGAATCTGTACTCCCCGAATTATTGCAGGCATCTGGCTCTTTAGGGCTGATTCTTTTCAATAGCACTAGTCTACAATTCTCAATGGCTTACAGTGCTTCAGACTCTCGCAAGCTGGTCAACTACGACAAAATTGTTGTTGATATTGATCACGTGCGTCTTGATCCCGAGTTTGCTCGCCTCAAAACTGCGAAAGTTGCAGTAGTCGGTTGTGGATCCGTTGGGTCAAAAGTGGCCGTACATCTTGCTCGCTCTGGTGTGGGGCAGTTTGTTCTCGTTGACGGAGATTTACTTGCTTCGGGAAATCTGGTTCGCAACGAGCTGGATTGGCGGGCCGTTGGTATGCATAAATCACAAGCACTGGCAGCCAGGCTTCAGGAGGTCAATACCGACTGCGAAGTTATTAGCCGCACTACAGTTTTAGGTGGTCAGGAGAGTGGGGAATCGACTTCTGCAACGATGGGCTATATTGCAAGTTGCGATTTGATCATAGATGCAACCGCTGACCCAACAGTCTTCAATCTGTGTGCGTCAATTTCACGCAGAGCAAAGAAACCGATTTGCTGGGCACAGGTTTTCGGCGGTGGAGGTGGCGGTATAGTCGTTCGGCTACGTCCCGGTCTAGATCCCACGCCTTTAACTGCCAGACAACGAATAGAAACTTGGTATGCGGAGCAGGGTATAGACTGGCCTGAGAGCAACACTTCACAGCCATATTCACAAATTGATGGCTCTGGGGAGCCGCTAATTGCAGATGACGCTGATGTTTCCGTTATTGCTGCGCACTTATCTCGTTATGCAATTGATATTCTCGTCCGCCCTGATGCGACAATCTTTCCCTATTCAGCCTACCTTATCGGAATGGCTGAAGGCTGGATATTCACCGCCCCCTATGACGTGAGACCGATTGATCTTGGAGAAAGTGATGGGTGGGGTACAGAAACACAAGCAGGTGATTCCGAGGCTTGCCGACAATTGCTAGCCGACTTGTTCCCCGGAAAAAACGATGCAGGTTGAGATCGCTGAAAACGTCAAAAGCAAGCTGCGTAAAGCGCTCAAAGCCGCTGGCAGCAGAGAAATTGGTGGGGTCATGATGGGGGAGCAAATTGCTCCGGGCCATTTTCGAGTTATTGACTTGTCGATTGATAGTCAGACTGGTGGAAAAGCTCACTTTGTACGCGATTCAGGGGCACATAGCGAAGCCCTAGAGGCTTTTTTCCTCAGAACAGGGCATCAATATGATCGATTCAACTACTTAGGTGAATGGCACTCTCACCCTCGTTTTTCTGTCACACCGAGTTCTCAGGATGTTTCCTCAATGATTGACTTGGTTGAAGGGGAACGGGGGATCGAGTTTGCAGTACTGCTAATCGTCAGGTTGCGTTGGTGGCGAAAGCTAACTCTCTCTTGTACCCTATTTTGTCGAAATGCTAGCCCTTCGGCCATTGATATTCTGGAGTCTTCAAGTTGATAAACTATTTTCTACGCACTCTGATTGACTGGGTCTTCCGAAAGCGGTCTGCAGGCCTGGCTCTGGTCAGAATCGGTGTACTGCCTCTCAGTGCCGTTCTTGCTGGACTAACTGTTGGTGTGAAGATACCCACATCCCAAGGGGACTTAATTTTCAGTTGGGACTCGTCTGGTAGTGCTGGTGCATTAAGTTGGGGCGTATTTATCATCGCTCTCTCTGTCGTTCTCTTGGGCATATTTCTGATTGTTCGAGATGTCCGTCGAGAGAGCCGCAAGAAAGTTATTGTTATTGAGGCAAGAGGTCTAAGAGACTATCAAGGGCAACCTTTGGCAACTTCGGTGCCCACATCAATATTGGGACGACGCGAACAGGTGGTTATTGATCTAAGAAAGGGAATGGATGATGGTACGATTTTCAATCCCGATATAGCAATACGTCGGTTGGTGAGTCTCCCCGATGACATTGCTCGCAGGTGTGATGGGCTGGATAGGTCAGATCTATCATTCGTACTCGGTGGACTCGCGCCGGTCCCTCTTCTCTTTTTGCTTGGAGTTATTGTTGACGATGAGTCCCGGACACTCATAATGGATTGGGATCGGAGGCAGCATGCTTGGCGAATACTTACCGATGAGGATGATGGCAACCGATTTGCTGTAACAGGTTTGGATGCAATCAACACCGAAGTAAAGCGTGTAGCACTTTGCGTGTCTGCATCATACGATGTTCTTGATGCTGATGTTCAGATGGTTGAGCCGGATATTCCAATTGTTAAAGCTAAGCTAGTAGGGCGTAATACACATTCGCACTGGTCGGAAGCTAAGCAGCAGCAGCTCGCGCAGCAGTTTCTTGACATCGTCATGTCTTTAGCTCGGCAAGGCGTTGTCGAAATATCATTGTTCCTAGCAGCACCAGCGAGCCTCTCACTGCGATTGGGGACTATCTACGATAAGCGTAATCTTCCGCGTATAGAAGTTAACCAATATGAGCAAAGTGATCCGAAGCGGTTCCCTTGGGCGATTCGAATGCCAGTTGCTGGATTACCCCATGCTGAATTGATACAACGATAAATTCAATGAATATCCACAAAGAACGTTATAAATTGTCTTTTTAAACTACATTAGTCGTAGCCCCAACTGACACGAGTTTTGAAAATCCCCGTGTCCTTGGTTCGATTCCGAGTCCGGGCACCATCATTTAAGAACCCACCTTTTGGCGGGTTTTTGCTTTTTGGGGATTTAGCTAGATTTCTTGTAAGTATCCCATCAAAACGACCCATTCACTTTTAGAGATCTTCTGACATACTGATTATGTCCCCTGAGGAGATCACCATGCGTAAAATCCGATTCACAGAGCACCAGATAATCGCCGTCCTT
>NZ_JAJNAG010000051.1 GCF_021010575.1 Limnobaculum eriocheiris
GGTGGAATGACCGTTTCGGATCACATCACTCGTTTCAGAACAGCGGGGACAAACTACATCAATCTTTGCCATCAATCATCCAAAGGGCGAAGAATACCACAACACTAAATATGCGTCACGACCCAAATATTTATCCCAGCCATTGTTGTGAACCATCAGAATAAGACTAGAAGTTGCTTCATAACAATCTTCAAGTAAATTTTCGTATGTGTCAGGAGGCATTGAGTCTCTGGAAAATTTCTCCAAACTTTCTGCTGAATAGAAGTTTTTACGCGCACTTTTTAGTTCCATTAAAAAATTAGGAAATGCTTCTAAATCTTCAATGGAACTTACCTGAGCTTCTATAGACTCTATTGCCTTTAATAATTCTGAAATATATTTTAATTCATTATTTTGAATGTCGTTTGGAGGGGTTGCAGGGGCTGGTCGATCAAACTCTAATGCTCCAAATCTTCTTATGTAATAAGGAGTATGATTTTTATGTAATTCGATAAGTTTCAACTGTGGTATTTGATCAAATATTGTAAAATCAACATCATTCTCAACAAATTTAAGAAAATCACCTTCTAGGCTTACACTTTTTTTCTTTGTGATTTTGTCTTTGCACTTTTTATCCCACCCAGAAATGAGTTCTGCTTTCAGCTTATTAGAATCTTTAAGGGCGTTAAGGCTAACACCATTTAAGCCACTCTTTACAACAAAGTAATATTTTGTAGGCATAGAAAAATGCCCTTGATGTGAGTGGTAACAAAGCTTACCTATTTCTAATAGAACATCTGCCAAATTCAATGGTGAGCTGTAATATTTGCACTGAAAATTCTCCCAACTTCCATCAGGGGTGTAAGCAATAACGTCACGCCCCATATCACCTGCACCCCCAACACGATTGACTCGCAAATACTGTGTTTTCCAATAAGTTGCAAGTTCACAAGTAAATTCTTCCCAATCGTCCGCGTCCATTTGCTGCAAACGCCTTAATGGCGATATGATTTCGCCAGTTAAAGCTGATACTGCCGACAAAGGAGCATGGGTGCTTTTTGGTGAGGGGATTTCCTTTTCTAGTTCCATCTATATATAAGTCATCCAAATTTAAAATTATTCTGCTTATTATCTTCCTATATTTTACTTAAAAAATATACCGTGGAGAGCACCCAGAACACTAGACTGATTAGAAAAAATATGTCAAGTACTTAGCTGAAAATCTGACGGATAAGTGCGCTGGTTTGGAATGGGCATAAACGTGTTAGAAGAGGCAGTGAATCGATGAGTCGATAAATGAAGGCCAGAGAATGAGGCTCTGGCCTATCAGTTTTTCTACAGTACGAACGTGTGTAGGTGGGTTTTCTACATTAACCCCTCATAGTAACAAATTCTTCCGCCGCTGTTGGGTGAATCGCAACGGTGTTATCAAAGTCTTTTTTGGTGGCGCCCATTTTAACGGCTACCGCGAAGCCCTGAAGGATCTCATCCATACCAAAGCCGATACCATGGATACCAACAATCTTCTCTTCTTTACCGGCGCATACCAGCTTCATACGGCATGGCTGACGGTGAGAAGTGACCGCGGTATACATTGCGGTAAAAGAAGATTTATACACTTTCACCTGATCGTCACCATACTGCTCGCGCGCCTGACCTTCTGTCAGACCAATGGTGCCGATAGGCGGGTGGCTGAATACCACAGTAGGAATATTGGAATAATCCAGATGCTCATCCGGTTTGTTGTTAAACAGGCGTTCAGATAAACGACGGCCTGCGGCAACCGCTACCGGGGTCAGCTCAACAGCGCCGGTGTTATCACCAACGGCATAAATGCCAGCAACGTTAGTATTCTGGAATTTATCAACCGGGATATAACCTTTCTCATTGGTTTTAACGCCAGCCGCCGCCAGATTAATGTTATCCGTTGCCGGTTCGCGACCAATGGCCCAAATCAGGCAGTCTGTCACGTGCTCTGTGCCATCTTCCAGCATCAGCGTTAAGGAGCCATCGGCATTTTTAACGATGGATTTAGGAATGGCCTGAGTGTGCAGAGAGGGACCTTCTGCCGCCATAACTTCAAGCAGGGTTTCGACGATCATTGGGTCGAAGGTACGCAGTGGAGCATGTTTACGCACAAACAGATGGGCATCAACGCCTAATCCATTCAGAACGCCAGCAATTTCTACCGCAATATAACCTGCACCAATAACCGCTACGCGCTTAGGCATTTCGTCCAGCGCAAAGAAACCATCAGAGTTAATACCATATTCGGCACCCGGAATAGAGGGCACGGAAGGGCGGCCACCGGTAGCAATCAGAATATGGTCTGCGGTAATTTTTTCACCGTTTACTTCAACGGTACGGGCATCGACAAAGCGGGCGAAGCCACGAATCACATCAACTTTGTTGTTACCCAATACGCGATCGTAGGATTGATGGATACGGTCAATATAAGCAGTACGGCTTTCGATCAGCTTTTTCCAGTCGAAATGGTTAACGGTGGTATCAAAACCATAATCTGGTCCATAAAGATGGATAGCTTCGGCGATTTGTGCTGCATGCCACATCACCTTTTTCGGCACACAGCCTACGTTTACGCAGGTACCGCCGAGGTATTTGGCTTCAATAATGGCACATTTTTTTCCGTAAGAGGCTGCACGGTTAATAGAAGCGATACCGCCGCTACCACCGCCGATAGCAAGGTAGTCGTAATGTTTAGTCATGATATTGTCTACATCTCTCTATAGCTAAGAGTGGGATTGAGAAAGGTTCTCACAACCCGCGGAAGAATAAAAGCCCCCGAGCGTCGCACTACTTTTACATATCCGTATTAACGGACTGGCAGGGGTCATTATTGGTGCTTAACCATTGATCGGGAATAGGAACCGATAAGGTATCTGATAAATCTTGTAACGTTTCACTCAGCCACTGGTCCGCCTGATCGATTAGTACCAGTTCAGCCTGGCGATTCTGTTCTGAATTAGCTACGGGCAGGGTGCTGAACTCTTTAGATTCCAGTACCTCTCCATCGTGATACTTCTCATATAGCCAGTGGCCGTTGGTCTGGTGCTTGTATTGGGTACCATCAATGACTCTTTTTATCATGGCCTCGCCGCGAAAACGAATGGGAAGCGCTTTACCCGCCAGATTATCAAATTTCCAGCCAATGAAGTCATTGGTGATATTAGGGTCGGGGTAGGTCCAGAAGCTGACGCCATAGTTAAGTTGAACATACAGCGCAGTGGGCATACCACTTTCATCAATATATTCTACCTGTACCACTTCAGGAGAACTCTCCCTAAAGCGCGTTACACTGATATTTTCCTGACCGGATTTTACCGTTAAGGTACAGCGTTTAGTATCCGGCCACAGCGTCAGCAGAGCACCATCGCCAGCAGGGATTTCAGGTTTAGGTTCAAGTTTACCATCGGCACTGTTTTTAGCCGGTGGGTAAGTGTAACCGCGGAGTTCAGAGGGTTTTTCACCGTAAAAAACCCATTTAGCAACAGGCACTGGAAATAAAAATTGCCAAATTAGCCAACCGGCTAAAATCACGATAGCGATCACAAAAAGGTTGATTCCGACTAACCTATTTCTTTTCATAACCATTCTCAACTCTTACCACAACCGTCCAATGAGTGTTTACTCCGGTGTAATCCAGCTAACTTTGGTATGGCCAATGCCTTCCGGCACCAGAACGCGATGCAGCCATGGCAAAACTGTACTCATCTGCTGCTCCAGCTTCCAGGGCGGATTAATCACAATCATACCCGATGCGGTCATACCGCGACGATCGCTATCCGGCTGAACCGCCAGCTCGATTTGTAAGATGCGTCGAATACCCGTCTCTTCCAGCTCTTTAACCATACGCTTAATTTGCTGGCGCAGAACCACCGGATACCACAGTGCGTATACGCCGGTAGCAAACCGCTTATAACCTTCCTGAATACCCTGAACCACCGCCTGATAGTCAGTTTTGAGTTCATAAGGCGGGTCGATCAGAATAAATCCGCGGCGCGACTGGGGTGGAAGCTGAGATTTGAGCTGCTGATAACCGTCAGCGCGTAAAACCTTACTGCGCTCATCTTTAAGAAATTCATGACGCAGTAGAGGGTAATCCGTTGGGTGCAGCTCCGTCATATGCAGTTGGTCCTGCTCTCTGAGCAGATGGCGGGCAATCAGCGGTGAACCGGGGTAATATTTCAGATAACCGCCTTTGTTATAGGCATTAACCGCAGACATATAAGCTTCAAGCTCAGCGGGCATATCATCCCGTTGCCAGATTCGGGCAATACCGTCCAGATATTCACCGGTCTTTTCTGCATGCTCACTGCCTAAAAAATAGCGCCCGGCACCGGCATGGGTATCGAGATACAGAAAAGGCTTATCTTTCTCTTTGAGCGCTTCAATAATCAGGCTTTGAACGGTGTGCTTCACAACGTCGGCATGGTTACCGGCATGGAAACTGTGGCGATAGCTTAACATGATGTCCTATACATTCCTGTGATTGACCCGCAGTCACCACCGGAAGTGATCACTAACAAGGTATTTATCGTCTGCGCGGCATACAGGCTAAGATTCTGGCCCGAATACGGAGGCTATGCTGCGTTATGGCCACCAGTATAAACTGTCTGGCTGATAAAAAGTGAAAATCATTATAGGTCGTTATTGTTCGCTGTAATTTCAGGCTCGGCAAAACTAGCTCCCCTGATTTTCTTATTCTAGCGGCCAATAAAAGAGAATATCTATTATTAGGATTAGTATCGCCAGCCATTGAATTCGACCATAATAGTCCTCATGTTAGTTTTATTGCCAAATTTAAGGACTGTTTTTATGACTAACCCATTGTTAACTTTCCAGGGGCTTCCCCCATTCTCTGCTATCACACCTGATGATGTTGTTCCTGCCATTAAAGCAGCCCTTGATGATTGCCGTGTTGCGGTAGAAAAAGTGGTCGCGCAACCGGGTCCGTTCACCTGGAATAATTTGTGCCAACCACTGGCGGAAGTTGACGATCGGTTAGGGCAAATCTGGTCGCCAGTTAGTCATCTGAATTCAGTTAAAAATAGTCCGGAACTGCGTCAGGTGTATGAGCAATGTTTACCGTTGCTGTCTGAGTACGGCACCTGGGTTGGTCAGCATGAAGGTTTGTATCAGGCATATCGCAACCTGAAGCAGGGGGAGGCATTCAATAGCCTGACCAAAGCGCAGAAGAAAGCGGTGGATAACGCCCTGCGTGATTTCGAGCTATCTGGTATTGGTCTGGATGCAGAGAAGCAGAAGCGTTACGGTGAAATTGTTTCCCGCCTGTCTGAGCTGGGCTCCACCTACAGCAATAATGTGTTGGATGCCACCATGGGCTGGACTAAGCTGATCACCGATCCGGCTGAACTGGCCGGTTTACCGGAAAGCGCCATGGATGCCGCCCGTGAAATGGCGAAAGCCAAAGATCAGGACGGCTGGTTACTGACTTTAGATATTCCAAGCTATTTACCGGTAATGACCTACGGTGATAACCGCGAGTTGCGCTATGAAATGTATCAGGCATTCAGTACTCGCGCATCAGATCAGGGCCCCAATGCCGGTAAATGGGATAACACCCAAATTATTGAAGAACTGCTGGCATTGCGTTATGAACTGGCGCAGTTGCTGGGCTTTAATAGCTACGCCGATAAGTCTCTGGCAACTAAAATGGCCGAGAATCCGCAGCAGGTGCTGGATTTCCTGAATGACTTAGCCAAACGGGCACGCCCGCAGGGTGAAAAAGAGCTGGCGGATCTGCGTGCTTTTGTTAAAGAACATTTTGGTAAAACCGAGCTCGAGCCTTGGGACATCAGCTATTACAGCGAGAAACAGAAACAGCATCTTTACGCTATCAGCGATGAGCAATTGAGACCTTATTTCCCGGAAGCGCGGGTAATGCAGGGGCTGTTTGAAGTGCTGAAGCGCGTATTTGGTATGACGGCGAAAGAGCGTAAAGACGTTGATTTCTGGAGCCAGGAAGTTCGTTTCTTTGATCTGTTTGACGCCAGCGGTGAACTGCGCGGCAGCTTCTATCTGGATCTCTATGCCCGTGAACATAAACGCGGTGGAGCCTGGATGGATGACTGCGTTGGCAGCCTGCGCTATGCCAATGGTCATCTGCAAAAGCCAGTGGCCTATCTGACCTGTAACTTTAACCGTCCGGTGGGTGATAAGCCTGCGCTGTTTACTCATGATGAAGTGACGACGCTGTTCCATGAGTTTGGTCATGGTATTCACCATATGCTGACTAAGATTGATACCGCGGGCGTTTCCGGTATTAATGGCGTTCCATGGGATGCGGTGGAGCTACCAAGTCAGTTTATGGAAAACTGGTGCTGGCAGCCTGAAGCATTGGCCTTTATTTCTGGCCATTACCAAACCGGTGAACCTCTGCCGCAGGAAATGTTAGATAAGATGCTGGCGGCGAAAAACTATCAGGCCGCGCTATTTATTTTGCGTCAGTTGGAATTTGGCCTGTTTGATTTCCGTCTGCATTATGAGTATCAGCCGCAAAAAGGTGCCCGAGTGATGGAAACGCTGGCAGAAGTGAAAAAGTTGGTGGCGGTAATGCCTTCACCAGGCTGGGGTCGTTTCCCACACGCGTTTAGCCATATCTTTGCCGGTGGTTATGCCGCAGGATATTACAGTTATCTGTGGGCTGAAGTACTGTCTGCGGATGCTTTCTCCCGCTTTGAAGAAGAAGGTATTTTCAACGCCACAACCGGTCAGTCTTTCCTGGACAATATTCTGTCTCAGGGTGGTTCTGATGAGCCAATGACGTTGTTCAAGAATTTCCGTGGTCGTGCGCCAGAGCTTGATGCCATGCTGCGCCACTACGGCATTAAGGGATAACTTCTGTCGTGTCAGTATGTTTTATTTGTGAAACAGGCGCCGATTCCGGCGCCTTATCACTTTTAGCCGATCGTTGGGGGTTGGTATCCGACGAGCAGGCCATTATGGCGTTGGTGTTAACGCCTGAGCGTCTTGAATTGCGCAAGCGTGATGAGCCCAAACTGGGGGCGATTTACGTTGATTTCGTTGCTGGTGCCATGGCTCATCGACGTAAGTTTGGCGGTGGTCGTGGCGAAGCGGTAGCAAAAGCGGTTGGCATTAAAGGCGACTACTTGCCTGATGTGGTGGATGCCACTGCGGGTTTAGGTCGTGATGCCTTTGTTTTGGCTTCGGTGGGCTGCAAGGTGCGAATGCTGGAGCGTAACCCGGTAGTGGCAGCATTACTGGACGATGGCTTACAGCGTGCCTATGCGGACCCTGAAATTGGCGGTTGGTTACAGCAGCGTCTGACATTGCTGCATGCTTCCAGCCTGACGGCGTTATCCTCGATTCAACCCGCCCCGGATGTGGTCTATCTCGACCCGATGTTTCCTCACCGGCAAAAAAGTGCGCTGGTGAAAAAGGAAATGAGAGTATTCCAGTCGCTGGTGGGGGAGGACTTAGATGCCGACGGTCTGCTGGAACCCGCCTGCCAACTGGCGAAAAAGCGGGTGGTGGTAAAACGCCCGGATTATGCCCCGCCGCTGGCAAACGTTAAGCCACAGGCGTCAATTAATACCAAGAGCCATCGGTTTGATATGTATGTGACGTTATAGCTGGCGCTGGGCTGATAGTTTTTTTAATTGACATTTGAGGATATTACGGCCGAAACATTCTCAAATGCCGATAAAACCATCATAAAAACAAAAAACTAGTCCTCATTCGGCTCCAGAAATATCAACTCCTCCATATCTTCCCAATAAACAAAGGCTCCACCGTTAAAATAGTGGGGAAAACTTTCAATCATAAGTTTACGGTGTTCTTCGCTTTGTTGTTCCAGTGGTAGGGTAATGTCGATATCGGGGTGGTCTGTTTTGAGTTTTTTCAGGCGGGCTTGTAGTTCTTCCTGCACTTTCATTTGGGTTAAGGTCTTTTCTCTGGCGGCGGCGGCTTCCAGCAAAGAGAAGCGATCGGCTGGGGTATCCGTGGTTTGCGCAACCAATTGTTCAGCAGTAAAACGCCTTGTTTGAATCGGTTCCCGTTGAGCGGTGGGTGAATTATTGCGGGTGTTATCAACGACAAGTCTTAAATGGTTACGCCTGGCTTTAGTCATCAGCATTTCCTCTTGTAGTACTGCGATAACAGTACGGCGACCACGCGACGCGGACGCGTAGCCGCCTCAGAGTATAGTTATAACACGCCTTGTCCCAACATGGCATCTGCCACTTTCACAAAGCCGGCAATATTTGCGCCGCTAACGTAGTCAGTTTGTGCTTTTTCGCCGCCATAATTAACACAGGCTTCATGAATATCATGCATGATGTGTTGCAGACGTAAATCAACTTTCTCTGCTCTCCAACTGACGCGACCGGCATTTTGCGCCATTTCCAGACCAGAAGTCGCAACGCCACCTGCGTTAGCCGCCTTACCCGGAGCAAATAGCACGTTAGCTGCCATCAGTGCTTCTGTAGCATCGATAGTGGTTGGCATATTGGCGCCTTCGGCAACGGCTTTTACGCCGTTTTGGATCAGCAGTTTAGCATCAGCCAGCTCCAGTTCGTTCTGGGTGGCGCATGGTAGAGCGATATCTACCGGAACCCCCCAAGGGCGCTGGCCTTCCAGATAGGTTAAGCCGCGCTCGTTAGCGTAGTCTTTGATACGGCCATAACGGCTGTTTTTGATATCAATCAGGTGAGCCAGTTTATCGGTGGTGAAGCCTTCTTCATCTACAATAGAACCGGCAGAGTCTGATGCGGTAATCACTCGGGCACCCAGTTCCATCGCCTTTTCAATGGTGTATTGCGCTACGTTACCAGAACCTGAAACAGAAACCCGCTGACCTTCAAAACCAGAACCATGACGCTTCAGCATAGCCTGAGTAAAGTAAACCAGTCCATAGCCAGTGGCTTCAGGACGGATCAGGCTGCCGCCAAATGAAAGGCCTTTGCCGGTAAACACACAGGCGGTGTTATTAGACAGCTTCTTCATCATACCGGCCATATAGCCAACTTCACGACCACCCACGCCGATATCACCAGCTGGTACGTCGGTGTCAGAACCTAAATGACGATAAAGTTCAGTCATCAGGGCCTGGCAGAAACGCATAATTTCAGCGTTGCTTTTCCCTTTTGGATCGAAATCTGAACCGCCTTTACCGCCACCCATAGGCAGCGTTGTCAGCGCATTTTTAAAGGTTTGTTCAAAACCTAAAAACTTCAGAATAGACAGGTTAACCGATGGGTGGAAACGCATCCCGCCCTTAAATGGTCCAATGGCGGAGCTGAACTGTACTCGCCAGGCGCGGTTAACCTGAACTTCACCTTTGTCATTTACCCATGAAACGCGAAACTGAATCACGCGCTCTGGCTCAACTAAACGTTCCAGCAAACCCTGTTCGGTATAGCGAGGATTTTCTTTCAAAAAAGGCCAGAGAGAAGTGAATACTTCGCGAACCGCCTGCAGAAATTCTGGTTGGTGGCCATCGCGTTTTTGGAGCATAACGAGAAAATCGTCCACAGTGGAGTAATGATTCATTGATCCTGTTTCCTATGTCTTTTTTATTTTTTCCACGAAAAAACGCTATTCAGAAAGTGAATATTGCGGGCTTCATGATGTGATGTATGTTCTTTTCGAATATAACACTAACTAATAGTGATCAGGCAAGCCGTTTTTTGAGGTGAATTAATATTATTTATATTAGTGCTGAAAATTATTAGAACCAATAATTATGAAAATTCAATAAGTAACAAAACTAGTCTCAATATATTGAAAAAACGATAATTGCACTATTTTACAGGGGGTTACAAATTTAATAATAGGGAAATATTCGACTAAAGCAGTTATCTGAAGTAACAGAATTCAAAAGAGCAGTATATTTAACTGGGTGTAAGAAAATATGCTGATAAAAAGATAATATTTTTATTTATAGGACAAACTTTACTAATTATAAGGTAATTCTTTAATCATTCGAATAAAGAAACGCCCGCATGGAGCGGGCGTTGAGTTGTTTATGTGATGCGTTATTCTTCTTCGCGTAAAGGAACAATCAGCATATCAATATGTACGGTATTAATTAGCTGACGTGCGGAAGACATTAACTTGCTCCAGAAATCCTGATGGTGCCCACACAGTACGAGGTCCATATCATACTTTTTAATCGCATCAACCAGTACCTGACCCAAGTCACCACTGCCGCTGAGGGTCTCAGTGATAGGGTAACCGGCATTGTTTGCCAGCTCAGTTAGCGCATTATGGGTCTCTTCGGAGATGCGTTTTTGCATATCGCCCATATTGACGTCGATCAGTCCGGTATACAGATCGGAGTAATTGACATCTACGTGAATCAGGGAAACTTTTGCGTTATATGGCTTAGCCATAGATACCGCTTTTTCAACCAGTACGCTGCTTTCCGGAGATAGGTCAACTGCAATCAGAATGTGTTTATATGACATAGGATGACTCCTTCTGTAAGATCCGTTAACTTGAATTAATAATAGCTCAATATACCTCACTAAAGTGGTATACCGATCACATGATGTACGCTTTTATCGTCGCATAGCCCTGATATCGATTCCTACGGAGAATCATCATCTTATTGACTATAAAATAACGATTAGCGCTTGGCTACTGCCGATTTTGCTAAAAGTTTCATAATGTGAAGTCATGAAGTTTCAGATAATAAAAAACCCCGCGGTGTATCACACGGCGGGGTTTTTTATTCATGCTTCCTGTACCTGTTAAATCAGTTTCAAAGCAATCCAGTACAGACTACCGGAAAGAAGAACTGCAACAGGCAGGGTCAGAGCCCAGGCCAGGAAAATACTTTTAACGGTTTTACTCTGTATGCCCCCACCGTCAACCAGCATGGTACCGGCTACGGCAGAAGAGAGAACCTGCGTGGTAGAAACCGGCATCCCGGTATAGCTGGCAACGCCAATAGAGAGCGCGGCAGTTAGCTGTGCAGAAACACCCTGAGCATAGGTCATGCCTTTCTTACCGATTTTCTCACCGATAGTCACGGCAACGCGTCTCCAGCCTACCATCGTACCCAGAGCCAGCGCTAATGCGACTGAAACGATAATCCAGATAGGCGCATACTCAACGGTAACCAGCACGTCTTCGCGTAATTCTTTAATATAACGCTTATCCTGAGAGCTGGTTTCCGGCAGCTTAGTCACTTTAGCGGCGGAATCAGCAACGCATAACAACAGACGGCGTAGCTGACTACGCTGGTCCGGCGGAAGCTGTTCATAGTTATCAAGGCCGCTTAACATCTGCTGTGAATGGCCGATAGCAATCAGCGCACGGGAGTTATCACAGTGATACTCAGTGCTTGTGCTCATGGCCGGCAGCGGATCGGTGTTGTTTTGACCTACGATATGAGGGATAGCATCACGATGATTCTGATAGTACTGCTCAAGGTGACCTAAAGCATCACGAGTACGGGAGATATCATAACCGTTAGCACTCATATCTACCACGAACCCGGCGGGAGCCACACCAATTAGTACCAGCATCAGCAAACCAATGCCTTTCTGACCGTCGTTAGCACCGTGGGAGAAACTGACACCGATGGCTGACAGGATCAGCATGATACGAGTCCAGAACGGTGGTTTACGTTTACCATCTTTCTTTTCACGTTCAGCAGGGGTTAAGTGAATACGTTGGCGTTTCTTATTGCCGCTCCAGAAGCGACGCAGAATGAAGATCATGGCACCGGCCAGAATCAAACCAACCAGTGGTGACAGAATCAGCGACAGGAAAATCTGAATCATCTTAGGCAGATTCAGCGCGTCGACAATAGAAGAGTCCGTCACAATGGCGTTGGTTAAACCCACACCAATGATAGAGCCAATCAGCGTATGTGAACTGGAGGCAGGGATACCTAAATACCAGGTTCCCAGATTCCAGATAATCGCCGCTAATAACACCGAGAACATCATGGCAAGGCCATGAGTTGAACTGATATTAAGCAGCAAATCTGTTGGAAGCAGGTGTACGATCGCGTAAGCAACGCTTAACCCGCCAAGTACGACACCCAGAAAGTTGAAAACACCCGCCATAACAACAGCAAGCTGTTCGCGCATAGCGCGGGTATAAATAACGGTAGCTACTGCGTTTGCTGTATCGTGAAAGCCATTGATAGCTTCATAAAACAGAACAAACAGTAATGCGAGACCCAGCATTAGGGCAGT
Organism: Limnobaculum eriocheiris; assembly: GCF_021010575.1. GTDB lineage: Bacteria > Pseudomonadota > Gammaproteobacteria > Enterobacterales > Enterobacteriaceae > Limnobaculum > Limnobaculum eriocheiris. Next base: position 12,192 of record NZ_JAJNAG010000051.1, read on the forward strand.
ATGAATTTCTAGTCCAGCAAATATGTTTAGCATAAACCTTACTGTCAGTAATGGAGGTAGACCGGCGCATTATCAGCACAATTAGCTTATCGGCAAAGAAAAAATTAACTTTTTTTTCGATTTTGCGCACCCGTTTACATGTGTTTACAAATGTAACTACATGTTATTATTAAAATAAGTATGGAGCTAAAAATAATTTTGCCACGCAAGCAAAATCTATTCTGCTGGCTAGAACTTCGGATGATGAATACAATTCTGGCACAAAATAGGAAGTCGTGTGGTCAGCAGACCGAAATTTCAGAGGTTTTTGTGGTTGAACAAACGGACGTAGTCATTATTGGTGCCGGAGCTGCCGGGCTGTTTTGTGCGGCTCAGGCGGGGCAATTGGGCCTGAATGTCCTGTTGGTGGACAACGGTAAAAAACCGGGACGAAAAATATTAATGTCCGGTGGTGGCCGCTGCAACTTTACCAATATGTATGCGGACCACACGGCTTATCTTTCCTATAATCCGCATTTCTGTAAATCAGCGCTGGCGCGTTATACCCAGTGGGATTTTATCGAGCTGGTATCCCGTCATGGGGTGGCCTACCACGAGAAAACGTTGGGGCAACTGTTTTGTGATAACTCTGCGGAAGATATTGTTAGCCTGTTGCTGAAAGAGTGCGAGCAGGGCCATGTTGATTTACGCATGCGTAGTGAAGTACTTAGCGTTGAACGTAATGAACAGGGTTTTCTGATTAAGTTAGCGACAGGAAATATTCAGGCCAAATCTTTGGTTATCGCCAGCGGTGGTTTATCTATGCCGGGGCTGGGTGCTACACCTTTTGGCTATAAGATTGCTGAGCAGTTTAGCATTAATCTGCTACCGACCCGCGCCGGATTGGTACCGGTGACGCTGCATAAACCGTTGCTGGAAGTGTTGCAAACGCTGTCAGGCGTTGCGGTTCCGGTAAGCGTTACGGCAGAAAATGGTACTCAATTTAAAGAGAGCCTGCTGTTTACTCATCGCGGGCTTTCCGGCCCTGCGATACTGCAAATTTCCAGCTACTGGCAACCGGGCGAATCGATTGTCGTTAATCTGCTACCGGATTTAGATCTGGATGCTTTCCTGAATACTGAACGAGCGGAGCATCCGAATCAAAGCCTGAAAAACACTCTGGCACGCCATCTGCCAAAGCGTCTGGTGGAAAGCTTACAAACACTAAATAAAGTGCCTGATGTGACACTGAAGCAACTAACTGCCCCTCAACAGCAGCAACTGGCCGATGCGTTGCAGCAATGGCAAATTCAACCTAATGGCACGGAAGGTTATCGTACCGCCGAGGTGACACTGGGCGGTGTTGATACCAAAGCGCTGTCATCCAAAACGATGGAATCAGTTCAGGTTCCCGGCCTCTACTTTATTGGTGAAGTGGTGGACGTTACCGGTTGGCTGGGGGGGTATAACTTCCAGTGGGCCTGGAGCTCGGCCTGGGCTTGTGCGCAGGCGTTGGCTAAAACAGAATAATCAAAGGCGCCACGCCAGCCAGACAATACCGCCTAATACCAGCAGGGCACTCAGCGTAGGGAAGACGGGAATACCGAAAATGGAAAATGTCTGGCTGAGTAGCCATGGTGCGATGCCCAACGCAAATGCAGCGGTAACGATAGTGATGATGCAGATTTGCCGGTAGCGGAACGGGTATCCCGCTGTAAGGCTCATGGTATAACAACGCTGGTCGTGACCGACCATAACTCCGCAGCGATTACCTTAGTTGGCTGTCTTTACTTCCCCGGCGGTTATAGCCAGCCTGATGCTGGTTTTTCTTATCCAGCTCGGTTTGGCAGGCCAGACAATATTGAACGCCGGGAAGGGCCTCCCTTCTGGCCTGTGAAATAGGTTCACCACATTCCAGACAGTGAGTTGCACTTTCACCGTTATGCAGTTGAGAACGGGCTTTGGCGACAGCATCTGAAATGGTGCTGTCAATTTGATCCTGTACGGCGCCGTCTGCCGCCCATCCGCTTGCCATGACAGAACTCCTCAATCAGCAGGTTATTTCAACCGGGATAACTTAAGTTTAGCAGGGCCTCACCGGAATAGGGAGTGGGATATTATGCAAAGCGCCTCCGATACGGGAGGCGCTATGTGTTGATAATGTAACTGTGATGAACTATTTGACCAGCGTCCAGGCCATTTGCCAACTGCTCCCAACGCCAGGTTCAAAACCTGTGGCTGTTGCGCTCCATTGTTTACAGAAACCGCTGTAAGGCGCGGGTTTACACTGATAAACCTTGCCGTCTTTTGGTTGCAATACTTTAGTGCCCGCTTTGTAGGTCGAGATTTTTTCCGGGAAGACGGCATCATAGTTGGTGCTTCCGCCCCCACTACCGTCAGGAACATTAACCGTAAACTTAACGATCTGTTGTTGAACATTCCCGTTCTCGTCTTTCCCGACCACTAACAGCCCATAATTACCGCTAACCAGACCTTTCATTGCCAGCGAAAAGCTCTTATGGCTGTGATCCATGTCGGCACTTTCATAAATTTTTTGAAGATGGGCGCTATCATAAACAGATGTTTCAACGGTGAGTTTTCCACTAACCGCCACATTAAATGTTAATGTCAGATCGCCACTTTGGTTGGTGGTATAACCTGATTCAACACCGGTAACGGTTACGGATGAGGTGACAGGTACGGGCTGTTGATCGATTTGAATTTCAGTATGATTGATACCACTGGATTCCGTGGCATAAACCGTATTGTTACCGTAGACCGGGTTAAACTGGTTGGCGCCTGCTTTCTGTCCGGCACGAATAAGTTGCTGAGATGCGTTGATTTTATCGGCAAAGTCGTGCGCCCAGACATTTTTAGCACCGCTTTCATCGCTTTCTATAGTGTAAGGAATAGACAGGTAGGTACGTTCACCCCGACTATCAAAAACCCTCAGTGTGACGCTATCGCCGCGTTTCAGATCGATGAATGGCTGAATGTTACCCACTTCTGTTGCCCAGGTATCAACAATAGCCGGAGGATTTGAACCTCCACCGCCAGCTTCGGTACCGCCAGCAAAATCCACATCAATCAGGTTATAGAAGCTGTTAGGGGTGTCGGCAACTTCCCACACACCCAGAATTACCTGATAGCCAGTACGATTAGGTACATTACAGGTTTTACTGGTAATGGTTTGAGGCATCGCCATTTTACCGTCAATTTTACAGAATGGTGTCAGATCAAAAGAGGCGCGGGTTAGTGGTTGATTAGGGTCCCAATCCTGTTTGGTGATGTAGTAACGCCAGTTATTAACCGGGTGGGCGGCAGTAAATTTCCAGGTAAAAGTATTATCTCCGGGTTTCATGCTGACCTTTTTCCAGCGAACGGCGGTTTGTTCATCTAACTGGGCAAATCGCGGAGAGTTGGTACTGCCTATTTTGCCATCGGCTGGCCCGCTATTAGGGAAACCGGTGGGTGCTTCCAGACTTTGTGGTTCATATTCAACATCACCACAATCTACGTTTTGTCCAAGGGTACAGGCATAAGCACGAGATACCGGTTCGCTTATGAAGCCGTGGGCCCAAACTAATGGACTTATGATTGCCAGAGTGCCTGCCAGCCCCCTGAGTGATAAAGCAGGGATCATCATCAACCTCCTAAAAGATACTGCGCAATATGTCCTGATCCTGTGCTGTTTTAACAAAGATAGAAATGACAGCCCGGGAAAGGATGCGTATTCATCATATTAGTTTAATATTTTGAAATTTATTTTCTGTTTTCTGTTTTCTGTTTTCTGTTTTCTGTTTTCTGTTTTCTGTTTTCTGTTTTCTGTTTTTCAATATTTTGTTTTTCATATGCATGAATTGCCGGGTTATTAATTTGTTTATGTGATTATAAACCTGAGTGTAAGAGCGAAAGCATGCGTTCCTGAATAAAAAACAGGAGCACCCTTAATGAAAGTATGGGAATTTATAATATCTATCTCATTGAAATGAATATATTTAATTATAAAGATGAGAAATATTCTCATTTTAATGAAAAAAGAGCTTTACAGTTTCTATTGATAATGATTATTATTTGCGTGTTTTCAAGAGGCGGTCATTCATGCTCACCTCGGGAAAGCACGACATTGCTCACATTGCTTCCAGTGTTTATTTTAGCCAGCCTTGCGCTGGCTTTTTTTTATCTATTTTGGCTAAAACGCTCCTGTATTGGACCGGGGGGTACCGAAATAGGGCTAAATAGTGTAAAAATGCGGGGATAGTTAACAACTGATGTTAGAATAGTCAGCGAAATACTCCTGACCACGCAGAGAAAGACACCTCATGGAAATTAGTCAGATTGACCTCATTTTATCTTTGCTACAGCAAATGTGCGTTTATCTGGTTATTGCCTATCTGTTGAGTAAAACGCCGCTGTTTATCCCCTTAATGCAGGTCACTATTCGTCTGCCTCATAAGCTACTGTGTTATTTCACATTTTCTATGTTCTGCATAATGGGAACCTACTTCGGCCTGCAAATTGATGACTCTATTGCCAATACCCGGGCCATGGGCGCGGTGTTAGGTGGTGTCTTAGGGGGATCATCCGTTGGTTTCTTTGTGGGGCTGACCGGTGGTTTACATCGTTATTCCATGGGGGGTATGACAGCGACGGCCTGTATGTTGTCGACTATTGTGGAAGGCTTAGTGGGTGGTTTACTGCATCGTTATCTGATTCGTCATAATCGAATGGATATTCTTTTCCAACCGCTGACCGTTGCCGCCATTACGCTGTTTGCCGAAGCCCTGCAAATGCTGATCATCCTGCTGATTGCCCGGCCATTCTCTCAGGCGGTACATCTGGTTAATGATATTGCTTTACCGATGATGATTGCCAACTCGATTGGCGCAGCGATGTTTATGCGTATTCTGCTGGATCGCCGGGCGATTTTTGAAAAATATACCACCGCATTCTCTGCTAAAGCCTTAAAGATAGCTGCCCGATCGGAAGGGGTATTGCGACAAGGATTTAACCAGAAAAACAGTATGCGGGTTGCCCAGATCTTGTACGAGGAACTGGGCGTTGGAGCCGTGGCGATTACCGATCGGGAAAAGCTGTTGGCGTTTATTGGTATTGGTGACGATCACCATATACCTGGCACATTAATTACTTCTCATCATACTCATAAAGCCATTGAGAATAATCAGGTGGTGTATGCGGATGGTAACGAAGTTCACTATGCCTGTTCTATTACGCCTAACTGCAAACTGGGTTCAACGCTGGTTATTCCACTGCGCGGCGCTGAAAGGACCGTTATTGGAACCATTAAGTTATATGAACCTAAAAGCCGACTGTTTTCCTCCATTAATCGCACGTTAGGAGAGGGGATTGCCCATCTGCTATCGGCGCAAATCCTGACGGGTACGCTGGAACAGCAAAAACAGCTGCTGGCGCAATCAGAGATTAAGTTGCTCCACGCGCAGGTTAACCCGCATTTCCTGTTTAACGCGCTGAATACCTTGTCTGCGGTAATACGTAAAGACCCCGGCCATGCCCGCCGTCTGGTGCTGTCGTTATCCACTTTCTTCCGTAAGAACCTAAAACGCAGTAATGATGAAGTGAGCCTGAGCGATGAGCTGGAACACATCAATGCCTATCTGGAAATTGAAAAAGCGCGCTTTGCCGACCGCTTAACCGTTGATATTGATATCCCTGATGCACTGTTGCCCCTTTCTTTACCGGCATTCTCACTGCAACCTATTGTGGAAAACGCCATTAAACACGGTACCTCTCAGATGCTGGCCGAAGGCCATATCAGCATTAAAGGCTATTTTGATACGACAGACGCTAATCATCAGATGCTGGTACTGCTAGTGGAAGATAATGCCGGTAACTACTATCCAAGGCCAAATGGTGACGGGCTGGGGATGAATCTGGTGGATAGACGCATTAAGGCGCGTCACGGTTATGACTATGGTGTGACGGTGGAAAGCCAACCGGAAGTTTATACCCGCGTCACTATTCGCGTTCCGGCGATTGGTGGTGACGATACCAGTAGTGCACAATCAGAAACCAGACCCGCAGCTTAATAGCCTGAAGCGATGAGTAAGAAGATAACCGGGGAGAGACCCGGTTTTTTATGGTATTAATCGGGTAAAAATAGCTTGTTGTATAATGTATAAAAATCAAAAGAATATTGCTTTTTGCTGTCAATATCTTGCTAAATATGGGTGTTAAAAGCGGGAATAACTGTGTGACCCTTGACTATATCATCACGTCCACCATGAATTTTGTTCGCGACCATCAGGCGTGGGGCGCTCCCGTGGTTTTTTTTCTGGCATTTGGTGAGTCGATCGCTTTTCTCTCTTTGCTGATTCCCGCAACGGTTATTCTGATAGGAATTGGCGCGATTATTGGTGAGAGCGGTATTGCTTTCTGGCCCATATGGGTAGCGGCATCCCTCGGGGCTTTTTTTGGCGACTGGATATCTTACTGGTTGGGCTGGTACTACAAAGAGCGCATTGCTCATATCTGGCCTTTATCGCGTAATCCACAAATGCTGGTACGCGGTCAGCACTTTTTTGATCGCTGGGGAACCATCGGGGTATTTGTTGGCCGGTTTTTTGGTCCTTTCCGCGCAACGGTTCCGCTGGTTGCTGGTATTTGTGAGATGCCGCTAAAATCTTTTCAGATAGTTAATCTGACCTCCGCCATGCTGTGGGGCTTTCTGATTCTGGCTCCCGGAGCCTTTGGAATTCAATGGATTGCTCACTATTTGCGCTTTTAACCATTTTGTTTAGCGATAATGGGAACAATTACGCATAATCAGCCAAAACAATCTGGACATTTATACAGTATTCTCTTACTTTTAATCCTTATTAATTTGTGATGTTGGCATATCAAAAGCCGGAGGCGCGGTGGATAACAGCCTGATGATGATTTTTGCTGCTGCGCTGGCAGGGCTATTACTGGGTGGATTGGTGGTGGCGATTTATAACCAGCGCCATAGTTTGCAACAGGAAAACCAAATCGCATTGCTGACCGCACAGTTGGATCAGGCGGATTCAGACAATCAGCAGTTACAATCAGAACGAAAAATTCAGCAGCAGGAGCTGCAAAAAGGGCTGTTGGATCTGCGCGATCTGTATGCGCGCCTGGCGGCTCTGCAAGAGAAAGCCCGGCAGCAGGGGTTATGGCATGAAGAGTGCGAACGTTTAAATCAGGAATTGCGTAGCCTGCAGGGCATTAATAATGCGCTGGAGGTTGAGCTGCGGGAGATGTCCACCCGTCTGGAAGAGACGCGTTTTGCCTCAGAAGAGAAGCAGCGTTTGTTAATCAGCAGTGAGCAGCGGCTTACGGTACAGTTTGAGAATTTAGCCAATCGTATTTTTGAGCAGAGTGGGCGTAAGGTGGATGAACAGAACCGCCAGAGCCTCGACCGGTTACTTCTTCCGCTGTATGAGCAACTGGATGGCTTTCGCCGCCAGGTTCAGGACAGCTACGGGCAGGAAGCGCGGGAACGCCATACCCTGACTCATGAGATCCGCAATTTACAGCAGTTAAACGCTCAAATGGCCCGGGAAGCCCTTAACCTGACCAAAGCCCTGAAAGGGGATAATAAGACGCAGGGCAACTGGGGCGAAGTGGTGCTGAGTAGGGTATTGGAAGCATCGGGTTTGCGTGAAGGCCATGAATATCAAACTCAGGTCAATATGAAAGGCGAAGAGGGTAACCGTCAGCAGCCGGATGTGATTGTTCATCTTCCACAGGGGAAAGATGTCGTTATTGATGCTAAGATGTCGCTGGTAAGCTACGAGCGTTATTTTAACAGTGATGATGAGCAGGAGCGCATTCAGGCACTGCATGAGCATATCGCTTCCATTAAGTCGCATATCCGTTTACTCAGCCGTAAAGATTATCATCAGCTTCCGGGGTTACGTTCTTTAGATTATGTGCTGATGTTTATTCCGGTCGAGCCTGCTTTCTTGTTAGCCATCGACAGGCAACCAGAATTAATCAGTGAAGCATTGCAGAACAACATAATGCTGGTTAGTCCAACGACACTCCTGGTGGCATTAAGAACCATCGGTAATTTATGGCGTTATGAGCATCAGAGCCAGAATGCCCAACAGATCGCCGATCGGGCTGCGCGCCTGTATGATAAGCTTCGGCTGTTTGTTGATGATATGGCATCGCTGGGAATGAGTCTGGACAAGGCGCAGGATAATTACCGGCAGGCGATGAATAAGCTATCCCAGGGGCGAGGTAATGTCATTGGGCAGGTAGAAAGTTTTCGGGCATTAGGCGTTGAAGTAAAACGCCCGATGAATACTGCGATATCGGAACCAGCTTTAGCTGAATCGATATCAAAAATACCGGATAACACCGCTGAACCAGATAATTCTTCTGATATTACCCAATGATAGTAAAAAAGAGTTATTGGTGGATATGTTTCAGATTGTTTCTGGTAGACTAAATTAATTCATATGACTTATTAAATCAGGTTTAATCATGATGAACGAAACGCAGGAAACCACGACGCATTTTGGTTTCCGCACGATAGAAAAAGATCAAAAAGTCGCAATGGTTGCTGAGGTTTTCCATTCTGTAGCTTCAAAATATGACTTGATGAACGACTTAATGTCATTCGGGATTCACCGGGTTTGGAAACGATTCACTATTGATTGTAGTGCGGTTCGTGAAGGGCAGAAAGTGCTCGACCTGGCAGGTGGAACTGGCGATTTAACGGCAAAATTTTCACGTCTGGTTGGCGAAAAAGGTGAGGTAATTCTTGCCGATATTAATGATTCTATGTTGAAAATGGGCCGCTCCAAGCTGCGCGACATGGGGATCATCGGCAACGTCAACTATGTACAGGCTAACGCCGAAGCCCTGCCTTTTCCTGATGATTACTTTGATTGTATTACTATCTCTTTCGGGCTGCGTAACGTCACCGATAAAGATAAGGCTCTGCGCTCAATGTTCCGCGTGCTGAAGCCGGGCGGTCGTCTGCTGGTGCTGGAGTTCTCCAAACCGGTAGTGAAGTTGCTTAATACGGCTTATGACGCTTATTCATTCCATGTTTTGCCGAAGATTGGCGAAATGGTTACCAGCGATGCCGATAGCTATCGTTATTTAGCAGAATCCATCCGTATGCATCCCGATCAGGAAACCCTGAAAGGCATGATGGAAGAAGCCGGGTTCGACGGTGTTGGGTACTTTAACCTGACGGGCGGGATTGTTGCGCTGCATCGGGGATTTAAGTACTAATCAGACCGGCATTGTGCCTTTCGCCTGCGGGTATGGATAGTAGGATGCGGGCGGTTTGGTAGATATGGTTTTCTGTCTGCGGGAGCGGACAGAAATAAAGAGGTGTGAATTACCTTTGGTAACGAGCGTTTATACCGCCATATTTACCTGACGATTGCTGGCGTTTTAACTGATATTTCATCCAATTCCTTCCCGTATTATGATTTCCTGCCACTGACACAGCGTTTGATCATCAGGTAATAAAAGGATTTCTGACATGATGCCATCACTACCCTATCGCCAAATTCGGGCGCTGGTGGTGCAAGCGTCAAGATCTAAGCGAGTCATAGCTGCTTTACTGGTGGGGACGGAGATGTGTTTCATTATCTACGGAGAACTCTGGTGATTATGTATTTGTAATGATTGAATCTAAGGCCGAAACGATATCATGCCTTGCTGAGTTGGCATTACATACGAAATCTGATTTTTTGATTTTATTTGCATCAATAAATGTTATTGCCGGAGTAAAAACGGAATAAACATCACCATTAATAGTAAGTTGAGGCGTTATTCTTGTTTGACTAAGATTTAAATCTTTTTGAGATACTAAGGGCACGATCAGTCTTGTATTTAAATCATCAAAATAGTCATTTTGAAGAATTAAATAAAATGGCCAGAGCCGGTTTGTTTTTATGGAAGGGTTTTTGTATACGTCAAATTGCTTTGGCATTACAGGCCCCCGAAAAATTCATCGTCAGACAGTAGGCCAGCCTTAGTCATAAACCTGTTCATGGCTTGCATATCTTCTTTTTCTTTTGCCTGTTCATTTTGTCTGGATTCAATAGCTTTAGCTAAAAGTTCATCTAAGGTAGCTGATAAATTCATGTTCATACTGCGGGCCTTATCAACAAGAGAAGCTGTCAGATAAACGTTAGTGCTTCTTTTAGCGCTATGGCGAGAAGGTATTGTACTCATCGTGTACCTCAATATTATGCGCAAATATATGCGCATAATTATGGAGCTTAGTGGTTATTAATGCAATGGATTCACCCTGAACTATGGAATAACAATTCACAGGGGAACTGAATAGTGAAAGCCATTACGAATGAGAAACTTGTAGATACAGTTAGTCCGGTATTTATGAAAGCTAAATATAGACGCCATACCGACGTCTATCAGTTTCAGTAATAGCGACAGGCTTTGAGTTACCCGTTACTGGCATAGAGCACGGTGAATAATGCCGCCATTTTCTCGTGCAAGATAAACTGTAGCGACTCTTTTGTCGGGGCTTCTTCCAGTTTAACCACAATGCTAATCAGAGCGAGGCATTGTTCTGCCAACTCTAATGGATCGTTTGATGTCAGATCGTTGAAGATGGTATCCGTTGAATTAAGCATGGGAATTTACCTCGCTTAATTTACAGCTGGCTACGGCAGAAGATCGTTTATTGGATCCGGATCGGAAATAAGATCTGACGGGTATAAATTTAAACTGAGTTTGGGTATGCTCTCTAACAGCCATGATGTTACCTCCCAGTAACGTTGTGGTCAGAAACCCCGTTAGTGTGTCGAGCACTGCGGGGTTTTGCTTTTTCGGCGAAATATTCACCTGCTTGACTACGGTATATTTATCCAGCGATGGGGTCAATTGGTGAGGTGCTGTTTTTATTGGGGAATTTGGGATTTTGGGGATGTATCGCAAAAAAGGGGGATTGTTGAGGGGGGATATTAATTATGGCTGTTTTAGGAGAAGTGAAGGGTATGCAGCAGAAATTATTACTATGGTAACGGACCATGTTATTTGAAAATAAAATGTCCGTTTCCCACAGCCTTAATGTAAGCACACCCATTTTAGTACCACATACTTTTTGAGATTTCTGGGTTTTCAGCCATCAGCCGGTATTCTTCCGGTGTCAGGTTATTCAGGGATTCATGGGGCCGCTCACTGTTGTATTCATTCAG
>NZ_JAJNAG010000052.1 GCF_021010575.1 Limnobaculum eriocheiris
AACTTCTGACATACTTGGTAAACAGGCATAGAGGTGATCTCATTGAATTGATAGCACAATCAGTAGATCACAAAACTCTATGCCTGTCTTTTTTTACCTGCTCATTACTGGGGATTCCTCAGCGCATAGCGGGTGGTTATGATCAATCAGGATACTTTATTTAACCGTAATTCAGGCTGGTCGCCTTCGGTTAAGAAGCTAACAATACTTTTTGCTGCTTTACGACCATCAGCAATGGCCGTTACCACTAAGTCGGCCCCCCTGACCACATCACCGCCAGCAAATACTTTCGGGTTGCTGGTTTGGCAGGCAAAGTGGTTTAAATGAGGTGCCACGATAAAGCCATAACTATCGAGTTCTACGCCCATTTCTGCCAGCCATGGCATCGCATGAGGGCGGAAACCAAAGGCTTTAATAACGGCATCAGCGGGCTGTATAAACTCAGAGCCTTGAATCACTTTAGGACGACGACGGCCTTCAGCATCCGGTTCGCCCATTTCGGTTCTGACCAGTTTTACGCCACTAACGTGACCATCTTCATCCAGTTCAAGTGATACCGGCTGTACGTTGAACATAAATTCAACGCCTTCTTCGCGGGCATTTTTCACTTCTTTCTTAGAACCCGGCATATTGGCTTCATCACGACGGTAAGCACAGGTAACCTCAGTAGCACCCTGACGAATGGATGTCCGTAAACAATCCATGGCGGTATCGCCACCACCCAGAACTACAACACGCTTTCCAGACAGATTGATATAAGGTTCTTCTTTTAACTCTGGCAAATGCATGACTTTTTTAGTATTGGCAATCAGGAACGGCAGGGCATCGTAAACCCCTGGCGCATCTTCATTATCCAATCCTGCACGCATGGATTGATAGGTACCCACACCGACAAAAATCGCATCATAATCATTAAGCAGAGATTCAAAAGAGACATCTTTACCAATTTCAGTGTTCAGATGAAACTCAATACCCATTCCGGTAAAGATTTCACGACGGTGAACCATCACATCTTTATCCAGTTTAAAGGAGGGAATACCAAAGGTCAGCATACCGCCAATTTCCGGATGACGATCGAATACCACCGCATCGACACCGTTACGGGCCAGAATATCTGCACAGGCCAGACCGGCAGGGCCCGCACCAACAATAGCCACTCTCTTACCTAATGATTTAACCTGAGACAGGTCAGGTTTCCAGCCCATCTCAAATGCAGTATCAGTAATGTAACGTTCAATATTACCTACGGTGACGCCGCCTAAATTATGCAGAGTACAACTGCCTTCACACAGACGATCCTGCGGACAAACGCGACCGCAAATTTCCGGCAGGCTACTGGTTTGATGAGAAAGCTCGGCGGCTTCGATGATACGGCCTTGCTTCGCCAGAGAGATCCAGTGGGGTATACGATTATGCAGTGGGCAAGTCCATTCGCAGAAGGCGTGATCGCCACAGGTAATGCAGCGGTCCCCTTGTGTTTCAACTTGCTCAGGAGTGAAACGCTTGTAGATCTCAACAAATTCGGTTTTCCGCAAGGGTAAGTCGACTTTAATCGCATCACCCCGGGGAATAATCACTTTTCCAGCCAGTTTATTAGCAACACTATTTTCTGCTGATTGAACCCCTCTGGTTGCTCCTGACGGATCTTCACGCAGGGCTGCACGACGGAGTTTTTGCTGCTGTTGCTCAAGCAGATATTCCTGACTGAATACTTTTAATGCTTTGGTTGGACAATTAGCGACACAGGCCGGGCTATCTGCATCATCAACGCAAAGATCGCACTTATGGGCAGTTGTACGATTTGGGCCACCATCAGCCAAAGTTACGCTCTCTTCAACCATACCAATGGCGCCAAATGGACAGGCTAAAACGCAGGTTTTACAACCGATACATTTTTCTTTATCCAATTGAATACTGTTATCACCATGAGTTAATGCGGCGCTGGGGCAAACCTGAGCGCAGGGGGCATCTTCACAGTGTCGACAGGTAACCGCTGTTTTGATACTGGCGGTTTTAATCACTTTAATACGAGGAAAATAGAGCTCAGGAATCTCGGGATATTTACCCTGATTATGAGTTATAACGCAGGCAACTTCACAGACACGACATCCGATACAGGCTTTTGCATCGGCTATGACAAAGCGGTTCATAAATACTTCCTGTAAAGATCCGATTTAATCGGATTGCTTATAATTAGCTATATAGGGGTTACCATCACTTTTATTATGGTTATGGTGTTTATCACAGGAAAGCGGGGTTAACAATAGTGAAAATGCTGGAGAAAGTTTGTGAAATAACGATCGTGACCAAATGAAACTGAAACATAATTTCATTTAATCTTTTGATCATAAAAAGATATTTTTATCAAAGTATATTAAATGCAGATTTGCTGATACGTTTCCGCTGGAAATAAATTATTTCAGGCGGAAACGTTTATTTACTACCGTTAGGTTATTATATGCACTATTCCATACCAGACATCATAAATAAGTTGATGAACTGTTCCGCAGGCATTTTTTGACCATTCAGGTCAATCACACCATCTGCGTAGTTGAAGTTACTGGTAATCGTGTTGTCATCCAGCTTGCTGACCATCTTTTGTGCTAACCCAAGACCAACCATTTGTTGAACAGACTCCGTTGCCTGAGCTTGTGCTTCTTCAGCAGAAAGGCCGTCAAATATTTCATGATTAATTTTGACTTGCTCGTTTAGCATAGGAATGGAGAGTTTGCTATTGCTGCTGAATGACTTAATAGCATTCATTAGCAATTGTGACATATCTTCCATCGCCATATCTTGTAGGTCAGGCTTCATCATGGTCAATGACATATTAACCTGGCTTTCCCCTTTATCATTTTTCCAGACAAAAGGGGTAATGCTGATGACCGGATTAGCATCCAGGAAAGCCATCAGGTTATTCATCATCATATTACCAGCCTGTTCGGCGGACTCTTCTGCAGGTATACCCAGGAACAGGTAGGTCAGTTGATTTGAGTTTTGATTCAGGTATTGCAATGCTTTACCATCAAACTGGTCCAGTTTGAGTTTCAGGCTACCGGAACCTACCTTTTTCCCTTCAATACTTATTTGGCCGATAGTGGTATCAATTATTTGATTAATAAACTTATCGCTTTCCTGGGCATTGCTGGAGATTAAAAGATTATCGATAGCCAGCTTTGTCTGCTGTTTAACGGTATAGGTAATATTTTTCAACTCAATATCGCTAACGCCCACGCCAAGATCGAACTTACCAATTTTACCGTTGCTCTTGATGGTCAGGCCATTCATAACTAGCTGATCGGTATCTGTTTCAGCAACGATGAATTTTCCAATGCTGGCTATTATCTGATACTCCTTAGCTTTATTTTGAGTAACATCAATTTTAGCCGTGTCATATGATACTGTGCGTCCTTCATCGAACAGTTCAAATGGTGAACTGCTCAGGGTAACTGCCTCTTCACCTTTTAGTACTTTGGCGACGCCATTAATAGTTAATCCACTGAATTTAAATGCATTACCATCCTTTCCTGTTAACGGTTCTAACACCAGATTCAGATCAGAACTACCGCTATAGGAAGTTAAAATACCAACGCTAAGAGGAGACTTTCCGCCCGCCATTTCAAATAGCTCACTCAGAGAGCCTTGTTTAACCAGTTCAGTTTTTGAGTAAGCAAGTTTAGGAATCAGGCTGAATTTAGCCAACGGGAAGGGGCCATGACTGACTTCCTGGCGGATAGTTACGCTATCTTTTTGCGGCCCCTGATCGCTGGTTTGGTCGACCATTTCAAACTGATAATTAATAGTAGAGGAGAAAATACCGCGTTGATAATCAGCAACAGAAAGCTTTGCCTGATATTCAGGTGCATTCTTATCAATGTAGGCTTGAGCATCAACAATGGATTTATTTACCTGATCCTGGATCAATTTTCCTGTATACCATGCACCGCCAACCCAGGCGCCGCCTAGTACGACTAACACACCAACTGCAACTATCGATTTTTTCATCGTTCGTTCATCCTGTTCCTTTGTGGTTAACGACTTCTAATATCAGCGCATAACTATACTTATAACTAACTAAAAGAGATGCTGATTGTCCGCTGAAAGGTGGTCTATAAGCAACAATAGTTAAAAACATTTTACCTATAGTTAAATAATATTAATGATTCTCATCTTCATTAAACCGTGGAATGTCACATATTCATTGATCGCACTATGCGATGATTGTTACTGTTTATTAACATCTTTGTTGACCAGAATCAGGAGAAACTCATGGTTGCTATGCGTACAGAAAAAGATTCAATGGGCCCGATTGAAGTACCTGAAAACAACCTGTGGGGCGCACAAACACAGCGTTCACTGGAGCATTTCCGCATATCTCAGGAAAAAATGCCCAAGGCGTTGATTCATGCTTTAGCTCAGGTGAAGCGCGCGGCCGCTACAGTGAATATGCAATTAGGGCTACTGGATGAAAAGAAAGGCCAGGCCATTATCAGCGCTGCCGATGAAGTGCTGGCTGATAAGCACGGTAATGAGTTTCCTCTTTCTATCTGGCAGACTGGTTCCGGAACGCAAACCAATATGAATATGAACGAAGTACTCGCCAATCGCGCCAGTGAAATCCTGGGCGGTAAACGGGGTAACGATCGTTTAGTTCACCCTAATGATGATGTGAACAAAAGCCAGAGCTCTAATGATGTATTTCCAACCGGTATGCACGTTGCGGCAGTTATTGCGGTACGTAATCATTTATTACCGGAACTGAAAGCATTACATAAAGTGTTAGCTGACAAGTCTGAAGCGTTTCACGATATCGTCAAAATTGGCCGGACTCATTTGCAGGATGCCACACCGTTAACGCTGGGTCAGGAGATTTCAGGCTGGGCAGCCATGCTGTCATATAATATTCAACATATTGAAAACTCAATACCACACCTTAGCGAACTGGCTTTAGGTGGAACCGCTGTTGGTACCGGGTTAAATACCCATCCTGAATATGCCTTACGGGTGGCGAAAGAGCTGGCATCATTAACCGGACAGCCGTTTGTCACTTCACCAAATAAATTTGAAGCGCTGGCAACCTGCGATGCTTTAGTTCATTCTCATGGCACATTAAAAGGGCTGGCTGCATCACTAATGAAAATTGCCAACGATGTACGTTGGCTGGCTTCAGGCCCTCGTTGTGGTATCGGTGAAATTGCCATCCCGGAAAATGAACCTGGTAGTTCAATTATGCCGGGTAAAGTCAATCCAACTCAATGCGAAGCGCTTACTATGCTGTGTGCTCAGGTAATGGGTAATGATGTAGCGATTAATATCGGCGGAGCATCCGGTAATTTCGAACTTAACGTTTATCGCCCAATGATTATTGATAACTTCTTGCAATCAGCTCGCCTGCTGGCAGATGGCATGAACAGTTTTAATAAGCACTGTGCTATTGGTATTGAACCAAACAGAAAGCGAATCGCCCAATTACTGAATGAATCGCTGATGCTGGTAACGGCACTTAATACCCATATTGGCTATGACAAAGCGGCTGAAATTGCGAAAAAGGCCCATAAAGATGATCTCACTTTAAAAGCCTCGGCGCTGAAATTAGGTTATCTGACCGAGACTCAGTTTGATGAATGGGTCAAACCTGAAGATATGGTTGGCAGTATGAAGAAATAACGAAATTCTGCAAATTTAATCTTAACAGACAGGTTTTTTTAAAGCGATTCTACAATCCGTAATCATGCTTGGGTGATTACGGATTTTTTGCTTTCTATTTCTCATGATAATTAGTTAAATCGTGAACCATATCCCTCTGGAGTCTTTATCAAAATAAAAATGATACTTTTTCAATGAACAACAAAGCATTAGCAACTAATTGTTGAATTTATAATCATTATTTTTGTGTGAATAAACAATACGGATTACTAATTCAGTGCTATTTTTTTAAAAAACCAAGACATTGATGTTGTTATTCGTTAATAGTAGAGATATTCCAGCCAGTGACATAACGGTTTGTTTTACCAGAATTAGTTCTGAGAGACTTAAATGCACATTATTCGATCCAATTACCTTAAAGATTCAACTGCGCGCCAGATTGTTCAGCGCACCATGAGTATTATTCACCACTCCGTTAATGTTATGGATGAACATGGGGTAATTATTGCATCTGGTGAACCCACCAGAATTCATCAACGTCATGAGGGGGCCATACTGGCCCTGACAGAAAACCGTATAGTGGAAATTGATCACGCTACTGCCAGTCAGTTGAAAGGTGTAAAACCCGGCATTAATTTACCCATCAGTTTTCAGGATCAATTGATAGGCGTACTGGGAATATCCGGAGAACCTTCGGAAGTCAGAGCCTACGCTGAGCTGGTTAAAATGGCCGCTGAATTAATTATTGAACAGATGGCGTTACTGGAACAAAAACAGTGGGATAAACGCTACCGGGAAGAGTTAGTTAACCAGCTGATATTACAGGATACTTATTCAGCGTCATTAAACTCTATGGTCTCATATCTCGGAGTAAATCTGCTACAACCCAGAGTGGTACTGATTGTTGAGTTACAGCAACCGGACAGCGAAGTTTTACGTAACCTGATTGATTTTTTTGAATACAGTGCGCGCGACCATCTGGTCACTTTTACCGACTTTAATGAATTAGTGGTACTGAAACCCATTAATCTCAAACAAGGAGAGTGGGATCCTCAGCAAGAACTGACCGAGCTACAGCGTTTCAGAGGACAAATTGAATCGGCAGGATTCTTTCGTATGACGGTAGGAGGCTATTTTGCCGGAGAAGGTGGCCTCCGGCGCTCCTATCAAACCGCTAAGGCGACACAGGATATGGCCCGACGTTTGAAACTTAAAAACAAATATGTTTTCTATTCCGACCATGCATTACCGGCTCTGCTGGGAGGATTGGCGGATAGCTGGCAGGCACAGGAATTATCACGAGTATGGTTAAAACTTGTGGCTCAGGATAATAAAGGTATTTTACAAACGACCCTCAAACAGTATTTCGAACAGAATTGTGATCCTTCTCAAACCGCAGCCAGCCTGTACATTCACATCAATACATTGCGATATCGATTGCAGAGAATTGAAGAGATAACCGCATTGAAAATCAATGATATGCAGCAAGCTGCCTGGCTTTATATTGGCATGAAATTACAAAGCTAGTTTGTATATTTCTACAACTTCTTCAACCAAATCATCCAGCTATTTAGCTGGATGTCTCAAGATTAAATTCGGTTTCACAGACAGTATCTATTATCCCAGTACCTTACTTATGGAGAATAATAATGACAACTGTCTCTGCAATAGGGGCGATAGCAGCATTAGTGGTTGCAATCGTTCTGATATTAAGAAAAGTTTCACCGGCTTACGGCATGATGATTGGTGCTCTGGTTGGTGGTTTAATTGGTGGGGCTGATTTAGTTCAGACGGTTACCCTAATGGTAACCGGAGCCCAGGGCATTACTAACGCCGTATTACGTATTCTGGCTGCGGGTGTGCTGGCCGGCGTCTTAATTGAATCCGGTGCGGCTAATACCATTGCGGAAACTGTAGTGCGTAAAGTTGGGGAAACCCGGGCGTTACTGGCGCTAGCTATTGCCACCATGCTATTAACCGCAGTTGGCGTATTTATTGATGTGGCAGTGATTACCGTGGCGCCAATTGCGCTATCCATTGCTCAACGAGCCGAACTGTCGAAAATGGCTATTTTGCTGGCCATGATTGGTGGCGGCAAAGCGGGTAACGTTATGTCGCCCAATCCCAATTCTATTGCCGCTGCGGATGCATTTAACGTACCGCTAACTTCCGTGATGATGGCAGGTATTGTGCCGGGAATTTTCGGACTTATCGTGGCCTATTTTTTAGCCAAACGTCTGGTTAACAAAGGCAGCAAAGTTGAATCTCATGAAGTGATTTCCCATCAGCCCGGAACTCAACCGGGCTTTCTGGCAGCCATTAGTGCCCCCGTTGTTGCTATTGCCTTGCTATCTCTGCGTCCTGTTGCGGGAATCTCCATCGACCCACTGATTGCTTTACCGGTTGGCGGTCTGGTTGGTGCCTTAATGATGGGGCGCATTAAACAAAGCAATGCCTTTATGATCGCCGGTTTAAACCGGATGGCACCTGTCGCCATCATGCTGTTAGGAACAGGAACCCTGGCGGGCATTATTGGCAACTCAGGTTTAAAAGAAGTGTTGATCGATGGACTTACCGTTTCTGGTTTGCCACCTTATTTGTTAGCACCAATCTCCGGTGCCATTATGTCAATGGCTACCGCGTCAACAACCGCAGGGACCGCTGTGGCTTCCGGCGTATTCAGTCATACCTTACTGGAGCTGGGAGTTAGTGCATTAGCCGGAGCCGCCATGATTCACGCCGGTGCAACCGTACTTGACCATTTACCTCACGGCAGCTTTTTCCACGCCACTGGTGGTAGCGTAAATATGCAAATCAGAGAACGCCTTAAGTTACTACCTTATGAAACGGCAATTGGTTTAGTGATAGCGATTGTATCTACATTGATGTTTGGTGTATTTGGACTGGCAGGATAGACGTTATATGAAAATTGTAATTGCACCCGACTCATTTAAAGAAAGTCTGTCCGCTATGCAGGTCGCTACTGCAATTCAGCAGGGATTTTGCGAAATTTATCCTGATGCTGAATACATCAAATTACCCATGGCCGATGGTGGTGAAGGTACCGTGACCTCTATGGTTGAAGCCACCGGAGGTCAATACCTTAAACAGATCGTCACAGGGCCACTGGGAGAACCGGTTGAAGGCTATTGGGGACTAATGGGAGATGGTAAAACTGCCGTAATCGAAATGGCCGCAGCATCCGGACTTCATTATGTTTCCCCGGAGTTACGCAATCCGCTATTGACCACTAGTCAGGGTACCGGAGAGTTGGTTTTAGCCGCGCTGGACATGGGGATTGAACATATTATTTTAGGAATTGGCGGTAGTGCCACTAACGATGGTGGTGCAGGAATGATGCAAGCCCTTGGCGTACAGTTTAAAGACGCGCAAGGTAATGTACTCAATGTTGGTGGTGGAGCACTTTGTAACCTGACCGATATTGATGTCAGTAGGTTAGATCCCCGCTTAGCTGGCGTATCGATTACCGTGGCTTGTGATGTTAACAATCCGTTATGTGGGCCATCCGGTGCATCCGCAATCTTTGGTCCACAAAAAGGAGCAACGCCAGAGATGGTTAAAACGCTGGATGCAGCACTATTTTCTTATGGTTCGCTAATTGAGAAAGTCACCGGTAATTCGGTACTCAATGCAGCAGGAGCCGGTGCTGCCGGTGGAATGGGAGCCGCCTTATTGGGACTATTAAATGCAGAGCTCAAACCGGGTATTGATATCGTTATTAAGGCATTGGGTCTGGATAATCTGGTAAAAAGTGCCGATCTGGTCATTACCGGTGAAGGACGCATTGATAGCCAGAGTATTCATGGGAAAACGCCTATTGGTGTGGCGCGCTCTGCCAAACGCTTCAACAAACCGGTGATTGCACTGGCCGGAGGATTAACGGCGGATCATCAGGTGGTCCATACTCATGGGCTTGATGCCGTATTCTCTGTATTGACCCGGGTTGGCACATTACCTGAAGCCTTACAGGAAGCAGAAAATAACCTGAGAATTACTGCAAGGAATATTGCCAGCATTTGGAGAATGGCTCAAATGTCCTCAGAGAATAAATAGAAGCGTGTTATAAAGGAGCCGGTCGGCTCCTTTATAACAATAAAATCAATCATTCATAGAACCAGACGTAATAAATATCCAGCAACAGAACAA
Source organism: Limnobaculum eriocheiris (assembly GCF_021010575.1). Taxonomy (GTDB): domain Bacteria; phylum Pseudomonadota; class Gammaproteobacteria; order Enterobacterales; family Enterobacteriaceae; genus Limnobaculum; species Limnobaculum eriocheiris. Next base: position 9,814 of record NZ_JAJNAG010000052.1, read on the forward strand.
TGAACCATATGACGATATAAATCATCATATGGTTCCTGATATTGTTCATCACTGAATCAATAATGCGTGACACCAGATCTTTCTTTTCTTTCACCTGAACCTCTTTTTTAGCGGCTTTTCGGTTTTGCTAACGCTTCCGGCAAACGAGCAAGATAACGCCCAATAAACAGGGCGCAAAGTAGCATTCCGGCAAGAAATATCACTAATCCGCTCCAGCCATAGTTATGCCAGAAATATCCACCTAAGGTCCCGGCAATGCTGGAACCGACATAATAAAAAAACAGATACAGTGCTGATGCCTGGCCTTTAGCCCGTTTTGCCCGATGACCAATCCAACTGCTGGCGATGGAGTGTGCGGCAAAAAAACCGGGAGTAAAGATCAGCATACCAATAAAGATAAGCCAGATTGATGAAAACAGGCTAATACATAACCCTAATAACATTAACGCGACAGAGCTGATAAATACCGGGCCCCGGCCATATTTCACGCTCAGTGAGCCAGCTTTAGGAGAACTAAGCGTACCTGTCAGATAAACCAGAGACAGTAACCCAATAAACGCCTGACTAATGTGGTAAGGCGGTTGCATTAAACGATAGCCAATATAGTTAAACAAGGTAACAAAGGCTCCCATCAATAAGAAACCCTCAGCAAACAGCAAAGGCAAACCACGATCGTGCCAGTGTAAGCGAAAGTTAATCAGCAGAGTTCGAGGGCGCAGGGAGGAGGCGCGAAAATGACCTGAGGGAGGAAGTATGCGCCAAAAAACAATAGCCGCGATTAAAGCGATACAGCCTATGCTACCCAAAGTAATACGCCACGAAAACAGGTCAGTCATTACACCGCTAATAAGACGTCCGCTCATACCACCAATGGAGTTGCCACTGATATATAAACCCATAGCAAAGGCAACAAACATGGGGTCTATCTCTTCGCTAAGATAGGTCATGGCAACCGCAGCCACCCCACTTAACGCCAGACCGACCAACGCCCTCATGATCAAAATACCGTGCCAACTGGTGGTTAGTGAGCAGGCAATGGTCAATGTGGCTGCCAGCATTAATGTAACCACCATCACTGGTTTACGGCCCACGGCATCAGAAATAGGGCCGGTAAACAGTAAACCTACCGCCAACATGGCCGTTGAGACAGACAAAGACAAGCTGCTGCTGGCCGGTGAAATACCAAAGTCGTGAGAGAGTATTGGTAAAATAGGCTGAACGCAATAAAGCAGGGCAAAGGTAGCCAGACCGGCTGAAAACATTGCCGCAGTTACTTTAATAAAATCGGTAGTTCCTCTCACGATATAAGGCGAACGGGAACGCGATACTTTTGTTTTTATGACAGGATTGAAAACTGGTAAGGTGTTTAAGTCAGGTTCGGGAGCTGCCTCATCGGTAGAAGACTCTGTCAGATTCGCCTGTTCGGGCTTATGCTGTGCCACGATAATTCCTCAGCCATAACTGGCAATAATCAGGAAATTAAAACTATACATTGGTGACAAATATTATCAGGTAAACGATAATTGAAAACCATTTATGATATTAGCCGGAAAATGCCAATTTTATTGTTGTGATCATCGCAGGTTGGATAAATAAGAGCCAGTTAGCGCCAAACAAGTGCTTAAATGATAGAAATAAAAACGGATCCTGTTAATCTCCCTGTCGTCATCGGTTAAATCGTATTGTTTTTATTATAGATTGCAACACATATAAATTCCGATAGCTGGGTTATAAGATTTAATCAGTCGTATTCAGAGGCAACAACGTGAATAGAGAAGGGCAACCGGGACATATTGACCATATCAAGCAGACTAACACAGGGGCGGTATATCGACTTATCGATCAGTATGGTCCGGTTTCACGTATTGATTTATCTAAGATATCCCATCTGGCACCAGCCAGTATCACCAAGATTGTTCGTGAACTGTATGATGCACATTTGGTTAAAGAAACTGAATTTAGTGAGGCGGGTAGCCGTGGTCGCCCGGCGGTAGGCGTCGAACTGGATACTCAGGCATGGCACTATTTAAGCGGCCGTATTCATTATGGCTATCTGACGCTGGCCCTAAGAGACTTAAGCAATCAGCTGATTATTGAAGAACAGATTGATTTTCCCATTGATGAAAATAACTCCTGGCTGGAACGTTTCATTTATCAAATAGAATCCTTCTTTACCCGCCATCAAAAACTATTGGAACGCCTGACTGCTATTGCCATTACCATGCCGGGCATCATTGATGCTACCGCGGGCATCGTACATAAAATGCCATTCTACAACGAAGAGAATGTCCCTTTAGGCCCTATGCTCAGTAAAAGAACCGGGCTGCCGGTATATGTTCAGCAGGATGTATCCGCCTGGGCCATCAGTGAAGCGCTGTATGGCGCAGCTTTTGGCTGTCAGAATGTAATTCAGATAGTGATTGATGATGTGGTAGGTGCCTCAGTTATTACCGACGGGCGTATTCTTCACGCGGATTCCAGTCGGCGCATTGAAATAGGGCATACTCAGGTTGATCCCACAGGAAAGGCCTGCTATTGCGGTAATCATGGCTGCCTTGAAACCATTGCCAGCATGAGCAATATTCTGGAAAGAACACGCCAGTTACTGCCCGCTAACCCTGATTCTCTGCTCAATTATTCACCTGTCACTATTGAAAATTTATGTGATGCTGCCAACAAAGGGGACAGATTAGCCAAAGAGATCATCAGCTATGTCGGAGAGAGTATCGGACATATCGCTGCGCTGATGGTCAATATTTTCAATCCGGAAAAAATTATCATTGGTTCACCGCTAAATGCTTCTTCCGGCACACTTTATCCGGCGATAGAGCAGAGCATTCAGCAACAATCCTTACCGCAATACCGTGCAGATATCCGCATCGCACCAACCCACTTTGTTAATGTAGGAACCATGCCCGGCGCTGCGCTGGTAAAAATGGCGCTATACAATGGCTCTCTGCTGGTTAAACTTCTTCAGGGATAATCTGCTTAATATATTCAAACTTCCATTATTTACCTCTAATTAAGTATTAACGTTTTGTTTTATAAAAAATATATTAGCTGTTTTAGCAAATCTTGAGCTAACGCAATCTATTCAATCAGGCCTTAGCCTAGACTTTTGATCCTGAGATGAATATCACTGCTTATAAATTCGATTATATTTTTGTTGCTTATTCCGTTTTAGCGACCCGGCATCTGATACGAATCAATCATTTATTTAGAAGGTTTCGGAGCAATAACTTTTATGCCGAATCGATTTTTTGTAACAGGTACTTGTACTGAAGTGGGCAAAACCGTTATTTCACGAGCCCTGTTACAATCGTTCATTAAACAGGGAAAGCGTGCGGTAGGGTATAAGCCTATCGCTATTGCCTCCCATATCACTGATGAAGGAGCAAGAAACCATGATGCTATGGTTCTTCAGTCTTCTTCATCCATTCGTGTGTCTTATGATGAAGTTAATCCCGTGATCATTGAAGATCATGCCGCGTTAACTTACAGCGATAGTCCCATGGATTACGCTCGTCTTTCTCGTGGATTAAGCCATCTTCAATCTCAGGCTGATGCGGTGATTGTTGAAGGTACCGGTGGCTGGCGTTTCCTGTTAAATGGTATGCGTCCTATTTCTGACTGGGTGATTGAAGAGAAGCTCTCGGTGATTGTAGTGGTTGGTATTCAGCTTGGCTGCATTAATCACGCAATTCTCACTGCCGAGGCCATTACCCGCGATGGGTTAAATATTGCCGGATGGGTAGCAAACCGTATCAACCCAGGTTTAGCCTATTACGCAGAAACTATTGAAGCACTCAAACAGAATATTCCGGCGCCGCTGATTGGTGAATTACCGTATATCTCCCGACCAGAAGAGCGGGATTTAACTCGCTTTATCGATCTTAGCCGCATAAAAAACAGCTGATATTGCATTGCCGTCATCCGATTAATCGACGATGATGAAAATGTGAGACAGAAATCGAGTCCTCTCCTTTTGACTGATGTATAGCCAAAAGGTTTTCTTATATTAAACAGGCAAGGGGAAATGTAATGGTTGTTTTTGTTACCGGTGCATCGGCAGGATTTGGTCAGGCGATCGTCAGAAAATTTGTTACTCAGGGCCACTATGTGATTGGCGTAGCGCGTCGTGCAGAGCGTCTTCAACAGCTAAAAAATGAGCTGGGTGATAAGTTTCTTCCCGTTGAGTTGGATGTTTGCGATCGTGAAAAATTGTTGGCTACGTTAAAGACGCTGCCTGAGGCGTTTAAGAATATTGACCTACTGGTGAACAACGCAGGTTTAGCCTTAGGTTTAGAGCCAGCGAATAAAGCGGATTTCAGTGACTGGACCACCATGATTAACACTAACGTGACGGCACTGGCATCGGTAACTCACGCGATTTTACCGCAGATGGTGGAGCAAAATCGCGGCCACGTCATTAATATCGGCTCCATTGCCGGAACCTATCCATATCCGGGAGGGAACGTATACGGCGCCACTAAGGCTTTTGTAAAACAGTTTAGCCTTAATTTGAGGGCAGATCTGGCGGGTACCGCTATTCGCGTAACGGATGTGGAACCGGGACTGTGCGGCACCACTGAATTCTCCAATATGCGTTTCAAAGGAGACGATGCCAAGGCAGCCAGCCTGTATGAAAATGTCCAGCCGCTGACCGCTACCGATATAGCCGAAACGGTGTACTGGATCGCTACTCAACCGGCTCATGTTAATGTTAACCGCATTGAGTTAATGCCGGTGGCGCAAAGCTTTTCGCCGTTGAAGGTTACCAAAGATTAATCTGTGCGTAAGATAAGAGTTTAAAAGCGCCTTACAGGCGCTTTTAAACTTAATCAGTGACAATGTCACCTAAGCTGCAGAAATCTTCCGTTTTGTACGCCCGGAACTCAGATAACTGGCAATATAATCCTGAGAGATCTCACCGCTATAACGTCCTTCTTCATCCACAATAGGCATCCACACCAGGTTGTGTTCATAAAGTTTTGACAGCACTACCCGTAGATTATCTTCCGCTCTGGCGGTAATGGTGATCGGGTGAGTTAATTCACCACACAAACCTTCAGCACCACGGGCTTCACGACGCTTAACAAAGCCCAGCGGCTTCTCATCATCATTTACCACAATAATAGAACGCATATCGTTGTCATCCATAATAGTGAAGGCTTCACTTAATGGCGTAGAACGACGAACGGTTAAAGTTTCCTGCATATCGGTAACGTCACCGGCCTGAACTAATAACAGGCGTTTTAAGGTACGATCCTGACCAACAAATGACCCCACAAACTCATCGGAAGGTTTAGCCAGTAACTCATCCGGCGTGGCACACTGAACAATTTTTCCCTGGCGGAAGACAGCAATACGATCGCCAAGTTTGAGCGCTTCATCAATATCATGACTCACCAGAATAACGGTTTTATTCAGCTTACGCTGCATCTCCTGAAACTCGTTTTGAATTGATTCGCGGTTAATGGGGTCAACGGCACCAAAAGGTTCATCCATCAGCAATACCGGAGGATCCGCTGCCAGTGCACGAATCACACCAATACGCTGCTGTTGACCACCGGACATCTCTTTAGGATATCGTTTAAGAAAACGTTTTGGATCAAGGGCGACCATCTCCATCAGTTCACTGGCACGCTCTTTACAGGCCTTTTTATCCCAACCCAGCATGCGCGGAACAATAGTAATATTTTCTTCAATGGTCATATTCGGGAACAGACCAATTTGTTGGATCACATAACCAATTTTGCGGCGTAGGGTAACGGTATCCAGTCCCGAGGTATCTTCACCGTTAATTAAAATACGCCCGCTGCTGGGGGTAATCAGACGGTTGATCATTTTCAGGGTTGTGGTTTTACCACAGCCTGAGGGACCTAACAGGACGCACATTTCACCGGCAGGGACATGTAAATTAATATTATCAACGGCGTTAAACGCCTTACCACTTTTCTGTTTAAACTGCTTGGTCAGATTTTCTAATTTAATCATTATCGAATTCCTTTAGGCGTCAGGGCAATTTGTAAACGGTGTAATAACCAGTCCATCGCGATCGCCAACAGGCTGATCATAATAGCGCCAGTGATTAATAAACGCGGGTCACTTCGACTGATGCCATGTAATAACAACAGGCCTAATCCACCGGCACCGATAACGGCTGCAATAGCCATTACGCCAATATTCATTACAACTGCGGTGCGTACACCACCAAAAATCACAGGCAAAGACATGGGGATTTCAACCCAACGCAAACGCTGCCAAAAGGTCATGCCAATTCCACGGCCAGCTTCTCTTAGCCCGCCGGGTAAATTATTCAGCGCAATATGGGTATTACGCACTATAGGTAACAACGAATATAAAAATACCGCTGTTACTGCGGGGACAAAGCCAATTCCCTGACCAATAATAGAGAAAATTGGAATCATCAAACCAAATAGGGCAATAGAAGGGATGGTTAATACCACTGTAGCCAGACTCAAAACCGGCGTTGCTAACCACTTATAACGTACAATTAAAATGCCCAAAGGTACGCCGATAATAATGGCTAAACCAACGGCAATACTAACCAGAAGCATATGTTGTGCGGTTAATCCTGCGATATAACCAGCGTCTTGCCACATATAGGAAAGGGTTTCCATCATTGCCTCCTTAAAGCAAACCGTTGTCTTTTAAGAATTGAGTGGCAACCCGTTTAGCAGATTGGTGTTCAATATCCACTTTGGCGTTCAGGGCCGAGATAGTATCGTTATCTAACAGACGAGACAGGGTATTCAGCGCTTCTGCCAGCGCTGGATTAGCATTCAACACTTCTGCACGAACGGTAGGCGTGACAGCGTAACTTGGAAAATAACCTTTATCATCTTCAAGCACTTTCAGGTCAAAGCCATTAACTCGTCCATCAGTGGTATAAATTAGCCCCGCATCAACAAAGCCATCACGAATGGCGTTATATACCAGACCTGGATCCATCTGGCGGATCTGTGGTCGTTCCAAATTCAGCTGATAGGCATTCTGCATGGGTTTCAGACCGTCAGAACGGTTAACAAACTCAGTATCAAAAGCTATCATCCAGTTATGTTTAGCATCGGTTTTCTGAATTTGAGTAATACGCTCAACCAGTTGTGAAAGGGTGCTGATATTCTCTTTTTCAGCTCTGGTACGTTGCATGGCAAAGGCATAGGTGTTATTCATTTTTGCCGGTTCCAGCCAGACAATACCTTGTTTTGCGTCCAGTTTTTTTACCGTGTTATAGGTCTCTTCCGTCGACATAGCCTCATGGATCTGGTTATACACGATTAGCGAAGTACCAGTATATTCCCAGACAATATCCACCTGCTTATTAAGCATGGCGTTACGAATAATCGTAGAGGCAAGATCGGTTTTAGGGGTAACGTTAATACCTTTAGCGGTCAGATATTGAACTGTAATTGCAGAAAGAATGTGCTGTTCGGTAAAGTTTTTACTCGCCAGCACTAAAGGAGCGGCATGAACGGTAAGGCTGGTAAATAACAGTGCACTCAGTACACTGAACTTCACCGTTCGTCCCCATTGTTGGTATCGTTGTTTTAATTTAATCATAATCATCCAAATCTGTAGTGGCATATACCTGACTTATTTCGCCAGTTGCGGACTTAATACATAGCTAAGACCGGCAAGAAGAGAATCCAGTGCTAAAGCGATAATTGCGGTTGCCACAGCGCCCAGAATGAGCAATGGGAAATTATTCAGATAAATTCCGGGAAAAATCAGTTCGCCAAAACTACTGGCACCAATCAGGAAGGTTAATGGCACTGTACCTACATTGATGGCAGCAGAAACGCGAATCCCGGACATAATCACAGGTAAAGCATTCGGTAATTCTACTTTTATTAAGCGCTGCATGGATGTCATGCCGATACTGTTGGCTGCTTCAATTATTGAAGGTGGAATCGAACGAAGTCCTGAATAGGTGTTACGAACTATGGGCAATAGCGACGCCAGAAAAAGGGCAAAGATTGCCGGTTTATCGCCGATCCCTACGACAACCATAGCTAGAGCCAGAACCGCTAAAGGTGGTAGGGTGTTACCTACATTGAATACCTGCATGGCAGATTCAGCCCAACGACGAGCAAAAGGGCGACTTAGCAGTACTCCGCTGGGTAAGCCTACAACCAGCGCCAGAAACATAGAACATCCGACCAGAAACATATGTTGTTTACCAAGATAGACCAGATCCTCAGCATGAAGCTTTAGCGTATCCATACCAATACCGTAAATCAGTAAGGCAAGCACCGTAATAAACAGCAGGCCCCCTATTATGATGCGTCTTAGTAACGCGGATTTATGCATATATTTTATCTCCCGGGATAGTTATTTATGAGTAAGTAATTCTTCGGGCAACAAAAAAATCGTCACTAAATGGGTATTTAGTTAAACGAAAATAGAGAAAACATTGAAAATTTCGGATGTGTTCAGCAAAAAATATTATTTTAAGGATGGGCGGCAGTATTTCCTCAACTCATCGTACTTTTAAAGGTATATCACCATGTTTAAGCCAATGCCAAATTATCAGCTGAATTAATTCATATGAAATAAATAGTATTCTTCACTACAGTCCTTGTTATAACTGAGTTATAGGGAATTTAACTTTTTTTACAAAGAGTAAGTGACACCGTAACAAACGAATTTATTCATTTATCAACGGATCGCAGAAAAATGGTGGGGATAATCGATAAAAGCCCTCAAAAAGAGGGCTAAAACAAAAATGAGGATCATGGCTGGGTTTGAGGTTGAAGCTCAGGATGTTCAGTATCCTCTACCACTGGAGCTTTCTCTGAAATACCACTGTCCGATGCTGCCGGAGTGGCTTCAGACGTATGCTGTTTGATATATACAATCTTCTGTTTACCATGCCCACAATTACCGACTACGGTTTCCCCGGCTTGTTCTGCCTGCCCGACAGGAATTACGCTCAGTTGAAATCCGGATGCAGGTACGCCATTGTTGATAATTTTCTGGGCTATCTCAGCTTTAATTTCATCACAAGTTGCAGCATATGTAGCTAATGGGGCCAGTAGCATTGTGGCCGTCAGTAACAGTAGAGACTTTTTCATCGAGCATTCCTCTGGTTGCGTATGACGCATGGGTTATTCGATAGATAGATGACAATAACCTAATTATTCTAGCAGAAATTATCTTTTAAAATTTTAGCTCCTTCAGGTTTTGTAAAGTATTAGAATGAGAAACAATAATGCAGCCCGCAGGCTGCATTATTTTACTCAGATAAGCTTAAGGTTAACGGTGAGCTAATTCACCATCTTCTTCTGATTCAAAAACGCTTTTATCCGTTTCTTTTAGAATTTGACTGGTAATGGTACCCGCTGTCATTGCACCGTTTACGTTTAATGCAGTACGGCCCATATCAATTAATGGTTCAACCGAAATCAGCAGGGCGACCAGCGTAACAGGCAGGCCCATAGTAGGTAGCACAATCAGTGCAGCGAAGGTTGCACCACCGCCAACACCGGCTACGCCAGCCGAACTAACGGTAACGATAGCTACCAGAGTCACAATCCACATTGGATCGAATGGGTTAATACCTACGGTTGGCGCGACCATAACTGCTAACATTGCCGGATAGATCCCCGCACAACCATTCTGACCGATAGTAGCACCAAATGATGCAGAGAAACTGGCAATCGTTTCTGGTACCCCCAGACGACGTGTTTGAGCTTCAACGTTCATCGGGATACTGGCGGCACTTGAACGACTGGTAAACGCGAAAGTTAATACCGGTAGTACTTTTCTGAAGTATTTCATCGGATTAATACCGCTGAAAGTCAACAGAATAGCGTGAACTACAAACATCAGCGCCAGAGCGATGTAGGATGCCACAATAAAGCTACCCAGTTTCATCAAATCCTGAATGTTAGAACCGGCGACCACTTTAGTCATTAACGCCAGAACACCATAAGGAGTCAGCTTAATCACTAAACGAACCAGCTTCATTACCCAGGATTGCAGAGTATCAATCGCCGTCAGAACGCGTTGACCTTTTACTTCATCATCTTTTAACAGCTGTAGTGAGGCTACGCCCAGGAAAGCAGCGAAAATAACCACACTGATAATTGATGTTGGGCTGGCACCGGTCAGGTCGGCAAACGGATTTTTAGGAATAAAAGAAAGAATCAACTGAGGTGTCGTCAGATCGGCTACTTTACCCATATAGTTGGACTCAATGGCGCCCAGACGCGCAGTTTCCTGAGCACCCTGTACCAAACCTTCTGCGGACAGACCAAACAATAGGGTAATCATAATACCGATAAACGCGGCTATCATGGTGGTAAAAAGCAGGATCCCTATGGTCAGGAAGCTGATTTTTCCTAATGAAGATGCATTATGCAGTTTTGCTACGGCACTCAAAATCGATACAAATACTAATGGCATAACAATCATCTGTAATAACTGAACGTAGCCATTACCAACAATATTAAACCAAGAGATAGATTCTTTCAGGATAGGGCTATTCGCACCGTAAACCAGCTGTAATCCCAGGCCAAAAATAACGCCGACAATAAGGCCGATCAGCACCTTTTTCGCCAGACTCCAATTAGTATGACGTGCTTGTGCCAGAAGAAATAGCAACGCTATAAAAACCAACACATTTATTATTAACGGTATGTTCATTCCCGACCTCAGTCAAAATTATTATTATGTTCAAATAGTAAACAATAGATATTGCGTGGAAGTATTGTAACAGTTAAGCAATATTACTACTTATAGCAAAATAGTATTGTTTATGCTGTTTAATTGTATATAAAAAGCTATCTTTATGATTAATAAATCATTTAATTATGATAGTCATCGCCATTAGGATTGATAGCTGCTATGAATGGTCGGATGCAAGCCACAATCAGCTTTAATTCGATAGTAAGCTTGAAGTTCTTCCAGTAGATCACAAACTTTAGCCGGTTGAGTTTTACACTTGAGTAGCGGGATTAAA
>NZ_JAJNAG010000053.1 GCF_021010575.1 Limnobaculum eriocheiris
CACAGAACTTCCGCGATATCGGCCATGCCCATCGGGGCTCCCGGATGGCCTGATTTGGCCTTTTGTACGGCGTCCATACTGAGGGCGCGAATAGCGTTAGCGAGTTCTTTATGAGAAGGCATTATTAGCTCCATTGGGTGAAAGATATCCAGAATAAGAGAGGTCTGTTTCTGTATCCAGATTGATAGTTATAACAGATTAATCTGAGCGCTGAGAAGCAAAAAATTTATCATATTAGGTAAAAATCGTCGGTTAAATATGGGTTCATCAATGAGAATAACCCTATATCGCCATAGCATAAGGGGGATGATAGCGTAGATATAGTGTCAGACATGCTGCATTTAGAGTGCTTAATCGCTGAAATAACGGGATGTTAAAGGAAATTTTTTTGATAGGTTTCTCTGCTTGCCTTCCCCCGACTTTAGCCGATAATACACCGACCTTGATCCTGCGATTGCTTAATGATTCCGCGTGAACTCATTATTTACAACCACAGGTTAACCTCACCAGGGGAATCAGGGCACTATTTTCCGGTTTTATCATTATTGAGCCGGTGTTGTGATCTCTCTCTGTGGTGTAACCATCTTGAAACTCAATCTCTCGGCCGTTATCGCATTAGTCTGTATTACCTGTATTTGGAGTTACAGCTGGATCGTGATGAAAACCCTGCTGGTTTATATCGGCCCATTTGATTTCGCCGCTATACGTTGTGCGTTGGGTGCTGCGCTGCTCTTACTGGTACTTAAACTGCGTAATCGGGGAATGAAACCACCGCCGCTGGGTACTACCTTTATCATTGGCGTATTACAGACGGTTGGAATGGTTGGTTTTTCCCAATGGGCCTTAATCACCGGTGGTGCAGGGAAAGTCGCTATTCTGGCCTATACCATGCCGTTTTGGGTCATTTTACTGGCGGCGCTGTTTTTAAATGAACGTCTGGCTAAATTGCAGTACTGGGCGACGGCAATAGCCGTTTGCGGCATGATTCTGATTTTGCAGCCGTGGAATAATAATGGCTCGATGCTGGCCTCCATATTGGCATTGCTGTCAGGCTTCTGCTGGGGGGCCAGTGTGATCATTGCCAAGCGTTTGTATCTTCGGACGCCAACCGATCTGCTATCGCTCACCACCTGGCAAATGGTGATGGGAGCTATTGTATTAGCGGTTATTGCTCTGTTTGTCCCTTCTAAGCCAATTATCTGGCATCCTTATCTGTGGGGCGGTTTGTTATATAATGCGGTTCTGGCAACGGCAGTTGCCTGGGTACTGTGGATGTTTATTTTGAAACATTTACCGGCATCTGTTGCCGGTTTAGGCACATTGGCGGTTCCCGTTTGTAGTGCACTTTTATCATGGTGGCTGCTGGGTGAGCGCCCTAATGGCGCAGAAACCGCAGGTATTATTTGTGTTGTGTTGTGCTGGCGCTGGTATTGGTGAGTTTACCTAAACGCAGGGCACAGAAAGCCATTTGACCCCTGAATATGATGCTGTTTCTTCGGTTCAGATCCCTGAAGGTGTATCTCCTCTTATTTGGGGCGGAATGGAGTGCGATTTAGCAAAGGGATTGCGCCGGGCAATTAAAGATAAGATGCAATTACAGCGCGATGAATACTATCTGGTAAATTACTGGCGCGAAGGGGTACCAGAAGGCGGCTTTAACCATTCTTCTGATGAGTAACGGATCAATTTATCGCTAAATCAGAAGAAAAATAGCGTAGTAAGGGAAGAATTTGTTGTTCCACAGTAGACGATAAAGCGTATTCCTGTGAAACTGGTTTACCCTCTATTCAGGATGAATCGATAATGGATGAGTTGATATTCCTTGGTTTAATCATTCTTATCGCTGTGCTGGCATCACCCATTATGGCGCTGGTGGCTATGAGCCGTAGCCGCAATGCCAGAGACGAAGTAAGCCAGCTGAAAAAGCAGGTTGAGTCGTTGCAAAAACAGCTTAACCAGTTGGAAGATATTCCCGTCAGGCGGTCTGGTGCTCAGGAGACGAAAGTCGAGCCGGCGATATCACAAAAATTACCAGAACAGGTTATACCTCCTGTAGCGGATGAACCCGTTCCGCTTGCGCCACCGGCGATGGCAGCAAAAAGCGATCTCGAACCCGTTAATCTTCCACCCAAACCAGCTGAACCTGTTCCGGCGATATCGGTTTCCGTGGTGAAGCCAGCAACGGATCAGTCATCATCGGTGAGCGTTGCAACGGCAAAAGCTGTTGTAACACCGAAACCCGTATTGCCCCAAACTCAGCCCAAACCTCCTGTTCAACAAAATGAAGGCTCAGATATCTTCTCTGGCATCATCTCCTGGCTGGTAAAAGGCAATCCGGTGGCAAAATTAGGTATTCTGCTGCTGTTTTTTGGTATTGCCTACCTGCTGAAATATACCATTGAGCGGGATATGTTCCCGATTGAATTGCGCCTTGCCAGCTCTGCATTAATCAGTGTGGTGCTGTTAGCTCTAGGCTGGCGTTTGCGTCATAAACAGTCTTTGTATGCCCTGATATTGCAGGGCGGTGCTGTAGGTGCGTTATACCTGACGGTATTTGCCGCTTTCCGAATTTATCAGCTGTTACCCCATACTTTTGCCTTTGTATTGATGCTGGTGATTTGCGCCGCCAGTGTGGCGCTGGCCGTGTTGCAACGGGCATTGAGTCTTGCCATGCTCGCCAGTATTGGTGGTTATCTGTCGCCAATACTGCTCTCTACCGGAAGTGCCAACCATATCGGATTGTTCTCTTACTATTTACTGATTTCCAGCGGCATTCTGTTTATCAGTATCTGGCAATCGTGGCGAGTGCTTAACCTGCTGGGCTTTGTCTTCACGTTTGGCGTAGCCATTATGTGGGGTGTTGAGCATTACCAGCCGGAAGATTATCTCTCCTGCCAGCTATTCCTGATTGCCAATCTGGTTCTGTTTAGCTTGCTGGCGGAGCTGTTTGCGGTGAAAAACCGACTTCAACAGCATATGGCGGTAGATGGAACGCTGTTATTTGGCCCTCCGCTGATTGGTTTTGCTCTGCAATATGCAATGACGGAACAGTGGCAATTTGGTCCGGCGTTCTCCGCATTGGGTTTTGGCCTGATTTATCTGGTGATCACCTGGGGCACGCTGCGTCGTTTCCCACAGGAAGGTAAACGCATCGCTCTGGGGTATCTGGCACTGGGGGGTAGCTTTGTTACGCTGGCCATTCCTCTGGCGCTTTCTGCCCAATGGACCGCGCTGGCATGGGCGGTGGAAGGTCTGGGTATTTTGTGGTTTGGTCTGTTACAACATCAGCGCCGCTTGAGTTGGAGCGGTAGTGCGCTGCTGGTACTGGCGTTGGGTGCTCAACTGGTCGCTTATCAGGACTATCGTTGGGATATCTCTTTACTGTTTGTCTTACCGGTACTGTTTTTGTGCTTTATTGCCGGAGGGGCCTTATGGCGTCACTTTAAGCCAGAGTCTGATGCCTGGAAGGAGATCGGTTTGGCGATGCTGGCGGTCGGCATCGTGCTTTGGTGCTGGTGGTTGATGGAATTACCGCTAAGGTTCTATACCAGAACTTATAGTCTGGAACCTATGCTGTTGGCACTGTCCGGGTTAAGTATATCCGTCTGGATATGGCGTCTTGCCGGAAATCGCCTGATCTGGCCTGAGCTTAAACAATCTGTTTGGTTATTGTGGCCAGCGGCGGTAATGGCGCTGTTCCTGCAACTTAGTGACGATCCGTTACCAACGGCGTTAGGATGGTGGAATCTGGTTTGGCTGCTGGTGGTTGCTACGGCGCTCTTCCTGTTGTACCGCGATGCGCCTCAACTGCTGAAAGGCAATGCAGAAAAGCTGGCTCATCTGGCGCTCTTCTGGTTGGTACTGATCTGGCTGGGTAGCGAGGTCTACTGGCGTATGGCTCAAATAGCTTGGGGAATGAACGAATGGCGTTTCTATCTGCAAATGTGCAGCCTGTCATTGGTTATTTTGCTGCTGTGGGTCGCCGATCGTCGCCAGTACTGGCCGGTTAAGGCGCATGCTAATGTCTACTGGCTGGGTACTATTCCATTGATGGCTGCGGCTGGCGTTATGTTGCTAACCGGCAATATGATGGATGGGCAGATGGTGAACTGGCGTTATATTCCATTGGTTAACCCACTGGAAGAAGCGGCGATGTTTGGTATTTTAATGCTGGTTATCTGGCTCCGTCGTATTAGCGTGATTCTGAAGCCGCATGCCATCCAACTGGACGCCATTATTCCGTTAGTGGGTTGGGGTCTGGCGTTTTGGTGGTTTAATGGCATCCTGCTGCGGGTACTGGCTTACTATGCCGATATCGCCTGGTGGTTTGATGCGCTGTGGGCATCACGTATGATTCATACCACTTTTGCCATCGTCTGGACGCTTATTGCACTGATTTGCATGGTATTCTCTGCCCGTACCGGACGGCGAGTTATCTGGTTTATTGGTGCTGCCTTACTGGGCGTGGTGATCTTAAAATTATTCCTGGTGGATAGTGCAAAAGGCGGTGGTTTAGCCCGCGCTATTGCATTCCTGGGTGTTGCAGTCTTGCTGTTAGTTGTGGGATATTTTTCCCCGTTACCTCCCCGTCAGCCGCTTAAGCAGGAGCCAAAGACATGATGTCGTTAATAAAAATAAAAAAATTCCCTTTTGCTTTGCGCGCTGCACTATGTGGCCTGTGCATATCGGTAATACCGTTGGCTCAGGCTGATGACACCGAGTTAACGCCAAAGGATTTCTATAAGGGAGCCGAACTGGAAGTTTCTGCACCATCCCCTTTTTATCGCTTAACGCTGCCGGAAGAGGTCTATCTTGATACGGTTTATCCTGATTTGCGGGATGTTCGGGTATTTAACAGCTCGGGGCAACCGGTCACTTTTGCGTTATCACAAATAGATAATGACACTACCGAACAACAAAATATTCCGTTACGCATTTTCCCGATGCAAATGTCGGCGAGTAAGCCAAATGAGAATCAGCAGGAAGACAGAGAAGCCTTTACTTTTAAGTCCGCCAGTGGTGTTGAGGTAAAACTTTATCAGGATGGGGAGCGTAAGCCGGAAGCGACTTATTTATTAGAACTGAATCAGGATAAAGATAAGTCCGAAGACGTTGGGTTTAACCAAATTATGCTGGATTGGACTCAAAGTAATGCTAACTGGCAGGCAAAGGTAACTTTGTATAGCAGCAGCGATCTGAAAGACTGGAGAAAACAGGCCGATAATGCGCCGCTGATGGATTTAACTTCCGGCAGCGATCGTCTGTTGCTGAATAATATTGATATTGATGATAACTACAATAGCCGACGTGCCCGTTATTGGCTTTTGGTGATAAACAGTGATGAAAAGATCGCGATCCCTGCTATTTCCAAGGCTCAGGGGATTGTTATTACCCGGAGTACGGCGGTTGAAACTATTGAGCTGACGTTTAAGCCTGAAACGGTATCAAAAACCGAAGCAATATATCAATTACCGCGTCCTCAGCCACTGTCATCCCTTTCTATTGTGCCTGAACAAAGTAATACGGTGTTGCCCGTTAATATCGAGTATCGCAGCAGTGAGCAGGATAAATGGCGGCCTCTGACAACGGCAGTGGTATATCAAATTCATGGTGATACCGGATACCGTACTTCAGAACCTTTGGCAATGAATCATCTGTTGGTTCAGGGGCTACGGGTTAAGGCGGTAAACGGTAACTGGGGTGATACCTTACCTAAAGCTGTTGCTCAACGGGAACGAGTCGATGTGCTGTTTAACGGTCAGGGTAATCCTCCATATTTACTGGCATGGGGGGCGAATCAGGGTGCTGAAGCGACCATTGGCGTTAATCAATTAATTCCCACCTCGGAAATGCAGCCAAACGGACTGCAAGGGCTACCGCAGGCTTACGCCGGTAGTGCCATCGTGCTGGGGGGCGAAGAACGCCTGACGGCGACCTCTCCGGTAGAGCGCGCGCAGCAGTGGCAAACCTGGTTATTGTGGGGATTGTTGATTATTGGCGTTGCCGGACTGGCGCTGGTAGTACTGAGACTGGCCCGGGAGTTGATGGAGCCTAAAGGTAAATAACTCATCGTCGGGTCAGGCCCGACGTACTTTGAAGCTAAATACAGATGATATTCCGGCCGGGCGCATTGTTATTATGGCCGGGATGTCTCTTTGTACCGATCTATCTGTTTTGTCATTAATTATCAGGCATCTGTTTGATGCGCTGATTATTGGTTTTCTGGCACGATTTCGTCATCCTGAGGATTGTTCTCATCCCCGGAAATCTGTGGCTCATTATGTTCAACGATAGCTGTCAATATTCCCTGTTATATTAATGACCACTCATCCCACTAAAACGTTCCGGTAAAAATGAATATATTTTAAACAATCATGGTAAGGAGAAATAACTTTCCTTTCAGCACCTCTTCGGGAGCGGTAACGATTTTAATGTCCATTAATTTAAGCATATAGCTCGGTGTTATGCTGAGATAGGGAGAGTTTTTATTGTTATAACGCATCCTGAACAGTTCATGCATATCGTCTTTACGTATCACGACTAGCATTTTATCGTTTGAAACTTTGCCGTATTGCAGAAAAACGTCTTCCTTTTTTCGCTGGATACCTTCGATAAGATGTTCAAGTAGTGGCATAGTTATTCTCGCAGCGAAAGGTTATGGATAAAGAAATATCACTAATTCTGTTTTTGATAAACAGAGATTTCCTGCTGAAGTATAGGTGAATTTCTACCAATGAAGTCGCCAGTCATAGCTTTAATCGGTTTTGATGATTTAACCATATGTGAATATTTAATTTACCTTTAGCTACACATTATTAATGCTTTCTATTCATTTACCACTCTTGTATCGGGAATAAGGCGTAATGGCTTCTGGCCTGGTGTTAATACTGTCCGCCATCTATTCAGGGTATCAAATAGCAGCATTTTTTACCCTGAGGTAAGTAAAGTTCATTTTCGATTTTCTACAGATATTAATTTCAGGTATTCAGCATAAGTTGAATGATTTGTGCGTATTCAATATTAAGTGCGTTAATTAATTTTAATTTAAACAACCACATCAATATTTGTAATGAGACGGCGTAATCAATTTGGGGGACGCTATTGATGTAGATCAGTAAAGTCCTTTCTCAAGTAATCGTATTATCACTCTTCATAATAATAAACGTCCTAAATATTCTTTATATTGTTACCATGAGGGTAATGTCGATGCAGAGCAAAAAAACAGCGCACCCCGGCGAGGTGTCGCGGCGGGAGTTTATTAAAACTTCCGTGGTTGCCACCGGTGCAGCCGCAGTGGCGGGGTCACTAACCTTGCCATTTACTACTACGGTCGTTGCTGCACCCGAGGCAGCATCAGCAGAAACCATTAAATACAGCGCTTGTCTGGTCAACTGCGGTAGCCGTTGCCCACTGAAGGTGCATGTTAAAGATGGCATTATTACCAAAATTGCCAGCGAAACTGATTTTGATGATTCCACCTATGGTGAGCATCAAATTCGTCCGTGTTTGCGCGGGCGTTCGGTACGCTGGAAAACCTATAACCCTGACCGGGTTAAGTACCCAATGTTACGTACCGGAGCCAGAGGTGAAGGAAAATTCAAACGTATTAGTTGGGATGAAGCCACAACCATTCTGGCGGAGAAGCTAAAGTATACCGTTGAAAAATATGGTAATGAGGCGATCTATTATCAGTATGGTTCCGGCTCAACGGGTGCTAACCTGCAAGGGCGTAACGCCTGTAAGCGTATGCTCAATTTATACGGCGGCTTCCTCGATCAGCACGGCACTTACTCTACGGCACAAATCAACACCGTCATGCCATATGTGTATGGTGGCCTGCCAGAAACGCTGTTGCTGGAAATTAAAAACTCCGATCTGGTGGTGATGTTTGGCCATAATCTGGCGGAAACCCGTATGTCTGGCGGTGGTCAGTTTTATGAAACGCTGAATGCGCTGAAGCAAAGCCATGCGCGAGTGATCATTATCGATCCACGTATGACCGACAGCGTGACTACACTGGATGCCGAATGGATCCCTATCTATCCGGGCACCGATAGCGCACTGGTAGCGGCTATTGGTTATACCCTGATTAAAGAAAATCTCACCAATGAAGAGTTCCTGAAGACTTATTGTGTTGGTTGGGATGAAAGCACTCTGCCTGAATCGGCACCAAAAAATGGTTCTTATAAAGATTATCTGCTAGGTAACGGCCCGGATAACATAGCCAAGACGCCAGAGTGGGCAAGTGAAATCACCGGTATTTCACCAACCCGCATTATTCAACTGGCTCGTGAAATTGGCTCGGCCAAGGCCGCCTGGATCTCTCAGGGTTGGGGACTCCAGCGTACCGCCAATGGTGAACAGGCTTCCCGCTCTATTATGATGATCCCATTAATGACCGGGCACATTGGTCGCTCCGGGACTAACAGCGGTTCATGGGGCGGAAACGTAGCCTATTCAGTGCCGGGATTTGCTATTCCTAATCCGATTAAAACCGCTATTCCTTGCTTTATGTGGACCGATGCCATTACCCGCGGCACTGAAATGACCGCAAAAAATGCGCACGTGAAAAATAAAGATAAGCTGGCAACCAACATTAAGTTTATGTGGAACTACGCCAGTAACGTAATGATGAACCAGCACTCGGATGCGAATAAAACCCACGAAATCCTAAAGGATGAGTCACTGTGTGAATTCATTCTGGTCTGGGAAACCCACATGACCGCCAGCGCGAAGTATGCTGACCTGTTGCTGCCGGATGTGACCTCCGTTGAATCAAACGATCTGATCAACAACTCCTATGCCAGCGGTGCTTATAACTATTGTATTCGTTTGCAGAATACTATTGAGCCGCTTTGGGAATGCCGTCAGTCTTATGATGTTCTGGCTGAAGTGGCACAAAAACTGGGTATTCGCGATCAGTTTACCGAAGGGCGCACCCATGAGCAGTGGATTGAATATTGCTACAACAAAATGCGCGAGAAAGATTCAACCTTACCTGAGTTTGCACAAACTAATGATAAGGGTATCGTTGCCCGCGTTCTGGCCGACAGTTCTAAATCCATTGCGCTGAAAGAGTTCCGTGATGATCCTCATGCCAATCCGCTGAAAACGCCATCAGGTAAAGTTGAAATTTACTCAGAAGCCTTAGCCACGATCGCCTCTACCTGGGACCTGACCGAAGGGGACCGTATCCCGGCTGTGCCTGAATACTGCCCAACCTTTGAAGGGGTTAGCGATAAGGCGGTACAAGAGCTGTACCCATTACAGATGACCGGTTTCCATGACAAAGGCCGCGTACACTCTTCGTACTATTCTGTCGCCATGCTGCGTGAAGCGGTTCCTCATATGATGTGGATGAACCCTATTGATGCGCGTGCTCGTAAGTTAAATCACGGTGATATGGCTGAAGTGTTTAACGACCGTGGTCGTATTCGTATTGCTGTCAAAGTGACCGAGCGTATTTTACCGGGTGTTATCGGTGTACCGCAGGGAGCATGGCGTAATACCAACGAGCAAGGGGTAGATGTGGGCGGGTGTATTAATACCCTGACCACCCAACGGCCTTCTCCACTGGCTAAGGGTAACCCTCAACATACCAACCTCGTTGAAGTAAAACGCGCATAAGGAGATAGTGATGAAACAGTATGGTTTTTATGTAGATAGCTCCAAGTGCACAGGTTGTAAAACTTGCCAGATTAGCTGCAAAGATGAAAAGGATTTACCGTTAGGGCCAAAACTGCGTCGGGTTTATGAGTTTGGCGGCGGTAGCTGGTCTAAGCAGGGAAATCTGTGGACACAAAATGTGTTCAACTATTACCTGTCTATTGCCTGTAACCACTGCTCCAAGCCAACTTGTGTAGAAGGGTGCCCAACAGGCGCAATGCATAAGCGTGCGGAAGATGGACTGGTGGTAGTTAATCAGGATATCTGTGTTGGTTGTCGTTATTGTGAAATGCGCTGCCCTTATGGCGCTCCGCAGTTTGATGAGACGAAGAAAGTCATGGCCAAATGCGATGGTTGCTATGCGCGCGTGGGTCAGGGGTTGAAACCTGTCTGCGTTGAATCTTGCCCTCAGCGCGCGTTGGACTTTGATGAAATCAGCGTGTTGCATGAAAAATATGGTTATCAGAACGGCGTTGCGCCATTGCCGGATCCATCGCTGACCTCACCGAATCTGGTGATTAAAGCCCATCGGGATGCGAAACCTTGTGGTGATACATCCGGTCATATTCAGAACCCGGCGGAGGTGTAAGATGCATGAGTTACCACTGGTATTTTTTACCGTACTTGGGCAAAGCGCCGTAGGGCTGTTTTTGCTGGCTTTTATCAGCTATCAGCTCAAATTAAGCGACTGGGAACAGCTCAGACGTGCCAACCTGTTAGCGCTGGTGCTAATGGCAATTGGTTTGGTTTGCAGTATTTTCCATCTGGGCCAGATTTTCCGCATGTTTAACGTGATGGCCGGAGTAGGGCGCTCGCCAATGAGTAATGAGATCGCGCTATGCGGTGCTTTCTTTGCTCTGGCTTGCGGTACCCTCTTTTTCAGCTATATCAAGAAAAATGTGGGGATCGCCAGCGTACTGAACGTGGCAGCTATTCTGCTTGGGCTGGCCTTCGTCTGGTCAATTACCAAAGTGTATCAACTGCAAACCGTTGGCAGTTGGAATACCGGTTACACTGCACAGCAAATGTGGCTGACAGTGTTGGTTGGCGGCGGTGCCTGTGCTGTTTTAGCTGGAGTGCGCATGGTTGGCGCAATTGCACTGTTAATTGGCGCAGTTGTTAGTCTGGTGGTTAAACCGGGTTATCTGAGCTTTGTTACCCAGGTAGAACCTGCGCTCTCTTCCCAACAGACGCTGTTTTGGGGTATTCAGACCTTCTGTCTGGCTCTGGCGTTGTTGGTTGCCATCATCGTACTGATCAAGCACAAGGGATTAGGTTCCGTTCTGGCACTTTGTTCTGCCGGTGTGGTGGTCGGAGAATTGGCTTCCCGCGTGGCGTTTTATAATTTGTGGTCAATAGCCATGTAATCATGTCAGGCTGGCTGGGAAACCGGTCAGCCTGTTATGCCACACCGAGAAAGGCCCATCTGTTATGTTAATGAATACCGCTATTCCCCGAATTCTTGGCGCCTGTTTCTATTATCCTCCTCAGGGGGAGTTAATAGCGGTACTGCCTGAATTGGCAATGCTATTTCCCTGGACGCAGCCAGAGTTGGTTCGCCAGCAGGCTCAACGATTGGCTGAGTTTGAAGCAGAAACCTTACAATATGATTATTCGATGTTATTTGAAGGGGTAGGAATGATGCCCGCGCCTCCCTGGGGTTCTGTTTATCTGGGGCAGGAAAACCTCCTGATGGGGGAGTCCACGCTGGCATATCGGCAGTTTCTCGCCCGACAGGGTATGGCAACGGACACCGATAACCCTGAGCCGGAAGATCAGTTTGGCCTGATGCTGATGGCTTTTGCTTATCTGTTAGAGTCAGATAAGCAGAGTGCTGCGCAGCAATTGCTGAGTGAGCATTTGCTACCTTGGGCGGAACGTTATCTGTCGCTGGTGCAGTCAAGCGATACTGAGCACGCCTTTTATCCTCAACTGGCAGAAATGACCCGGCTCTATCTGTATACTCTTCAGCAACAGCTTAATTTGTCGGTTGAAGCAAAGGAACTTTATCTCTGATGAAGGATGAGCGCTTTTACAAAGCCTATATGGAGCATCGAACCGTCAGCCGACGGGGATTGCTGCGTGGGCTGCTTAAAGGTGCCCAGACCGTTCCTGAGTTACCTGAGGTGAGTCACCAAAAAGCTGAAGTGATTCGCCCTCCGGGATCGATTGACGAGGTGATTTTCCAGCGGACATGCACCGGTTGCGGTGATTGCGCTTCCGCCTGTCCTGAATTTCTCATTGTGCTTAATGCTTCTTTGCCGGAACTGGATTTTATCTCTAACTATTGTACCCGCTGCGATCGCTGTATTCAGGCCTGTGGTGTTGGTGCTCTACAACGCGGTTCGTTTAATATTAATGCCCGACCTAAGGTGAGCCATGCCTGCCAGAATGGCTATATGTATTGTGATAGCTGTTCAGGGCGTTGTGATAAAAAAGCCATTCAGTGGCAAAATGGTCGTGCTCCGGTTATTGAAACTGAACTGTGCGATGGTTGTGGTGAATGTGTTTTTATTTGTCCGGTGAAAGCACTGGAAATGGTAATAATATAGCGACCCATCCTTTTTTATTTCTCTGAATCCGCTGGCAATATCACCGGTGGAAAAATATCAGACTCTTTATCTTCAGAATGAAAATGACCACTTTGTAATACCATGTAAAATATGGCGTTACTTCAAATTAAATATTCAAAATTTATACTGTTGTGATAGTAATCTCTTTTTACTATTTCTTTCGTTGCATGATATCTTCAAATTTATGAAGATATAGCGTAGTGGATTTGGTTAAGAGAATTATGAGCAAAACATTTATTAAAAAAGAGGGGATAGCTCAATCCTTTCTGGCTCGTTATTTGCTGGCCTTACATTCGGGAAGTCGTCTGAAAACCATTGATGAACTTGCCAGAGAGTGTGAGTTATCCGTTGGGCTGATGCAATCTGCACTGAAAGATCTGGAAAGCCTGGGTACCCTGAAGGTTGTGCGGCGTGGTCGCAACGGCAGCTTTATCGATACTATCGATCACAAGCAACTGTTGCAGTTTGCCAATATCGATAATGTGGTTTGTGCTATGCCGTTGCCTTACGCCCGGGTGTATGAAGGGCTTGCCAGCGGTTTAAAAGCTCAGTTTATTGATATGCCGTTCTATTTTGCCCATATGCGGGGTGCTGATATTCGTGTCGAATGTCTGGAAAACGGAATTTACGACCTGGCCGTGACTTCCCGACTGGCGGCAGAACAACATTTAAAACAGGGCAATATTTATATTGCTCTGTCCCTGGGGCAGCAGACTTATGCTGAACAGCATAAGCTGATTTTTCGTCAGGGTCAGGAGCAGAATATCAGACGTATTGGTATCGATAGTACATCTGCCGACCAAAAAATCATGACAGAAGAATGGGTTGGCGGTAGAGATATCGAATTTGTGGAAGTCTCCTACCACGAATGTTTAAACAAAATTGTCAGTGGCTACATCGATGCGGCTATCTGGAATGTGGGGCAGGGCGAAACGTTAGCGGCCCTGGGTCTGACAACCAGTGCGCTGTCAGGCAGCGAGTCTTGTTATAAAGCATCTGAAGCGGTGATTTTGACGCGTAAAGATGATAAGCAGATTCAGCAACTGGTGAATACTATGCTTAATCGTGATGCCTTGCTGCTGCACCAACAGCAGGTAGTACTCGGGCAGATTGAGCCGACTTATTGATATTAAAATTTACAAAGAGAAGTGATATGGAACAGCGGTTAGCTATCCTTTTACAAGGTGGCGTTATTGATCAAGATATTCATGATGGCATGCTAAATGTGATTAGTGACCTTGAGCAGCAGTGGAACATTTCGATACGTCATCAGCAGGGAAATATGGCACTAACCCATATGGCCAGTGCACTAATGCGCTCCCGTCGCGGTGAAAGTATCACCCCGATTGATAATGAAGTTCTGGAAGAGGTTCAGCAGTCTGAGCACTATCCATCACTGTTGGTGATTCATAAGGCATTACTTCAGCATTTTCCTCTGACGATTGATCCATCCGAAGAGGGGTATTTATTGGCTAATCTCTATAGCCTGATGTTAGCTGCAAACGATCGCTAATTTTTTCAATCTAAATATTCATTTTTTTGAATGTTTAAGCTGTTAAGCGCGTATTTAAGGGAAATGTATGTTTGTTGATGCACTTAAAAAACAGAACCCCCAACTGATTGAAGCGGCGGTAGCCCTCTGGCGTCAGGGTACCATTTTGCCCGATACCTATGTTATTGATGTGGATCAGGTGCTGGATAATGGGCGTAAGCTGCTTAAAACCGCCCATGACTATGGTATTGAGCTTTATCTGATGACCAAGCAGATTGGCCGTAATCCCACTCTTGCCCAACGACTAATTGAATTGGGATATCGGGGAGTGGTGGCGGTAGATTTCAGAGAAGCGGAAGTGTTAAGTGAACATCAGATCCCACTTTGCCATGTCGGACATCTGGTACAGACTCCGGACGCGCTGGTGGAAAAAACATTGCGGCTGCGCCCTGAAGTGATGACCGTTTTCTCCCTTGAAAAAGCACGGCAGATTAGCAAGGTGGCACAATCTATCGGTGTGATCCAACCTGTCATGATTAAAGTGATTGCCGACAGCGACCAGCTTTACCCCGGTCAGGAAGCGGGATTCATTCTGGATGACCTTGAAAATATTGTTCAGCAGATCCAGATGATGCCCGGCATCAAACTTACCGGACTTACCCATTTCCCTTGCTTGCTATGGAACGACCAGCAGCAGAAGACGCTACCTACACCGAATCTTCAAACACTGTTGGCGACTTACAACCGGCTCACTGATATGGGGGTTGGTATTAAGCAGCTTAATGCACCTTCGGCAACCAGCTGTAGCACATTACCACTACTGGCAGAATATGGCGTGACGCATACCGAACCCGGACATGCATTAACTGGCACCATTCCTGCTAATCAGCATGGTACCGAGCCTGAAAGAATCGCTATGGTGTATATCACAGAAGTATCCCATCAGTTCTCAGGCCTCAGCTACTGCTTCGGCGGTGGTTACTATCGCCGTGGTCATGCCAGTAAGGGGTTAGTTTTCTCTTCATCTGTCTCGTCATCAAATGTCCAGATTGCCCCGGTGCTACCGCTGGATGATTCAAGCATTGACTACCATATTCCTCTGAAAGGCCACTATCCGGTGGGCAGTGGCGTGGTTATGTGTTTCCGCACCCAGATCTTCGTTACCCGTAGTGATGTTGCTTTAGTTTCAGGTATTCAAACCGGGCGACCCGTGCTGGATGGCATTTATACCAGCCAGGGAATGCTTAAACAGGAGGCTTTCTATGGCTAAGTTTCTGGTATTGGTTATTGATAGTTTTGGTGTCGGTACCATGGATGATGTGCCGCAGGTTCGCCCGCAAGATATTGGTGCCAATACCTGTGCGCATATTTTACAGGCTAAATCCGACTTACGTTTACCGGTGTTAGAAAAGCTGGGAATTATTAATGCGCTGGGGTTTAGCGCCAATATCATGCAGCCAAATGCGGATGCCAATTTTGGTACTGCCGATTTGCAACATGAAGGCGGTGATACTTTTATGGGGCATCAGGAGATTCTTGGCACTAAACCAAAAACCCCGTTAAGAATCCCGTTTTCTGAAGTGATCGATGCAGTCGGGAAGGCGCTGCTTGCGGCCAATTATCAGGTCGAGCGAATTGGCGATACGTTACAGTATCTGCTGGTTAATCAGCATGTTGCTATTGGCGATAACCTAGAGGCGGACCTTGGTCAGGTATTTAATATTACCGCCAATCTGTCCGAAATCTCTTTTGACGAGGTGAAAAAGATTGGACGTATTGTGCGTGATTGCGTCAGCGTTGACCGGGTTATTGCCTTTGGTGGGCTGATGGCATCAAGCCAGCAAATCAGTGATGCAGCAGAAGAAAAGCTGGGTGTCTATATTGGCATTAACGCACCGAAATCAGGGGCCTACGATAAGGGTTTTCA
Organism: Limnobaculum eriocheiris; assembly: GCF_021010575.1. Lineage (GTDB taxonomy): Bacteria > Pseudomonadota > Gammaproteobacteria > Enterobacterales > Enterobacteriaceae > Limnobaculum > Limnobaculum eriocheiris. Next base: position 15,659 of record NZ_JAJNAG010000053.1, read on the forward strand.
GGTTGTTCATATGGGCTACGGTGTGGACAGTCAGGTGCAGGTACCGGCAAAACTGCAGAGCTGCCATATTCCCACCACGCTGGTCGGTAAAGTTGCCGATATTGTCGAAAATCCTCAGGGTATAAATTATATCAATCTGGTTGATTCACAAACCATTATGGATATCACCCTCGAAGCAATGAAGCAGCCGGGGGACCGGTTTATCTGCACCAATATTCAGGAAACGGACCTGTCGGGGCATGCCCAGAATGTGGAGCGTTACGCGGATCGTCTGATGGTTGTAGATAACAACCTTGCCGGGATATTAAAAATCATGACGCCGGAAGATTGTCTGGTGGTGATGGCGGATCACGGCAATGACCCTACCATAGGCCACAGCAAACATACCCGGGAGAAGGTACCGCTACTGGTTTATCGTCCTGGAGTAACGGGGGTTGAGCTGGGGCATCGGGCTACATTATCCGATGTGGGCGCAACGGTATGTGATTTTTTCCATGCGCCGGCGCCACAGAATGGGATGTCGTTTCTGCCGCTGCTTAAGGCTCAGGAGTAACCCATGAGAACCAGAGATTATATTGATGCTTCAGGCTATACCTACGCCCACGAGCATTTGCACATTGACCTCTCCGGAGCAAAAAACAATATCGATTGTCGCCTCGACCAGTTTCAACTGCTGGTGGATGAAATGAAGCAGCTGTACGCCCTTGGCGTGCGCAATATCATTGAAGTGACCAATCGTTATATGGGCCGCAATGCCCAGTTTCTGTTGGATATCATGGCTGAAAGCAAAATAAATGTTGTTGCTTCAACGGGATACTATCAGCAGAAATTTTATCCTTCATCTTTGCATAACATGAGGGTGGAAGACATTGCCCGGGAAATGATGAGTGAAATTGAACAGGGTATTGATGGTACTTCACTTAAAGCAGGAGTGATTGCTGAAATTGGCTCCAGCCTTGGTCAGATCACCGATGATGAACGCAAAGTTTTTGAAGCAGCAGCGCTTACTCACCACGCGACAGGGCGGCCCATTTCCACCCATACCACTCTGAGCACTATGGGGCGCGAGCAGTTAGCCTTGTTGAAGGAGTTTGGCGTTGAGCCTCAACATATTGTGATTGGTCACTGCGATCTGAAAGACAATCTGGACACCATCCTGCCTTTGATTGATGAGGGGGCATGGGTGCAGTTCGACACTATTGGCAAGAATGACTACTACCCGGACAGCAAGCGCATTGAGATGCTTCAGTCCGTCAAAGCACGAGGCATGCTCGATCGCGTCATGCTTTCAATGGATATCACCCGCCGTTCACATTTGAAAGGCAATGGCGGTATCGGTTTTGATTACCTCTTAACAACCTTTGTACCCATGTTGCAAAAAGCAGAGTTTACCCGGCAGGAGATAGATCTCATGTTGCGTGATAACCCGGCTGCTTTTTTTAATGATAGCCAAAAAAGAATATAAGGATAAGACCATGAAATTTGTAGTTGGTGGACAGATCGAAAAAGAAAAAATTGCTGACAGCATCCGTACATTAGCCGGAGACCGAGCCACATCCGTGGTAGTAATGAACGATATTGAAGCGGCAATGGCTCTTAAAAGCGGGGCCGTTGATTATTATCTTGGTGCCTGTAATACCGGCGGTGGCGGTGCGTTAGCCATGGCTATTGCCATTGCGGGTATGGACCGCTGTGTCACCGTTGGAATGCCGGGAAAAATCCTGTCTGATGAAGAGATTATCGCCCATGTGAAAGGCGGTAAAAGTGCTTTTGGTTTTACCGGACAAGATATTGATGCCGTTGTTCCTGTCATTATTTCAGCTATTTTCTCCTAATCAAGGAAATCGTTATGGTACAGGAATTTTTAATGCGGCTTATTGAAGTCGACCCCGTTAAGGCCGGACTTTTGGCAGCAATAGGTGCGATTTCTGCGATGATGGCCAACAGAGGAATTGCGGTTTTTCATGATGGATTACGACCGCTGATTCCGGAGCATCTGGAAGGGCGCATGAGCCGTAAGGCGCTGGCCGCTACCAGCTTCGCCCTGAGCTTTGGCCTGATTATCGGTTTTGGTATTCCTTTTTCACTGACGGCTCCGATTATTCTGGTACACAGCCTGCTGCTGGGTACGGACGTTATCGGGGTGTGGTGTTCAAACAGTAAAAAAGGCTTTGTGTTATCCGGTGTTATTGGTGCGCTTTATGCGGTTGCGCTGTTAACTGGCCTGAAATCCGTGGTGGAACTGTTTGCCATGTTGCCGGTTAACTTTATGACCAACCTGAGCAAAGTTGGCGACCCTATTGTGGTTTGCTTCTCTCTGTTCCCGGCGGTGGTCGTGGGCTATCAATATGGCTACCGCAAAGGTATTTGGGTATTAGTCGCTACGCTAATTGGCTATCTGGCGACGCAGTCTATCGGTACTTTAAGCTTTGGTGGCTTTATCGAGAAACCGGTTAAGCTGGATCCAAATGGAACGGCTCTGCTGATTGCAATGATCGCGATGTTCTACTTTGCGATGAAGCAGCGCCCCCCGGAAACTTCGGGCGATCAGAAAGGGGCTAATGAGATGCTGGTTGGCCTGTTCTCTTCCCGTATTGAGCGTATTCAGAAAAACAAATGGCTATTGGTACTTAGCGGTGGTTTAACCGCCGTAGCGGCAACCATGTCCTTTAGTCTGCTGGCCGAAGGTCCGGTATCGTTGCAACTGATGGCTCAGGGTGAACAAAATGGTGCGTTATTAGTTGCACTGGCACGCGCCATCAGCTTTGTACCTCTGGTGGGAACGACGGCCATTGCTACCGGGGTATACAGCCCGGATGGAATGAAGTTTGTTTTCGTTGCCGGTCTGGCAACCAACAATCCGTGGATTGCCTTTATTGCGGGCTGTGTGATTATGCTGATGGAGATCATGCTGCTGGCGAAGATTGCTATCTGGCTGGATAAATACCCTGGGGTTAAAGCCTGTGGTGACCATATCCGTACCGCAATCACCCGGATGCTGGAAATATCTCTGTTGGTTGGCGGAATGATTGCTTCAAACGCTATTTTACCGGGCATGGGCTTTATGATTGTGGCAGGTATCTATCTGCTGAATAAGACCTCAAAACGTCCTCTGGTTGAAATGGCGATTGGTCCGATTGCTACCATTGCGGTAGGGATTCTGGCGAATATTATTTATATCATGGGATTAGGCTAAGGCTGACCTGTCATTATTTAAGGTAAAAACGATGAAAACCTACCCTTTGCAAAGTATGACGATGCTTCAGGCACAGCAACAGCAGTTTAAGCTGGTGGACATTATCTGTCGTCATTTCCCCGGCAGTGATTTTTTGACGCAGGGGGATCTGGGATTGGTACCTGGCCTGAACCAACCTCTGATTACGCATCGGGTAGAGCAGGTTATCGCTGACTTTTTTAATGCAGAAGCTGCGGCGTTTGTCAGCGGGGCAGGGACGGGGGCTCTACGCGCCGGTCTTGCCGTGCTGACCAAACCGGGAGATACGTTGCTGGTGCATGAGGCACCGGTTTACCCAACAACGCAGGTCTCTATCGATCAGATGGGGATTCGGATTGTTAAAGCAGATTTTAACCAGCCGGATGCGATTAAAGCGGCGATTGCTGCACATCATCCCGTTGCCTGCCTGATACAGCATACACGTCAAAAAATGGATGACAGTTATGATCTGGGTGAGGTGATTGCGCTGGTGAATAACTACCAGCTTCCAACGCTGATTGATGACAACTATGCGGTGATGAAAGTGGCACATATCGGTTGTGAGCTGGGTGCTACGTTATCTACCTTTTCCTGCTTTAAGTTGCTTGGTCCTCCGGGTGTAGGCGTAATTACCGGCGATAAAGCCAAAATTGAGCAGGTTCGTGGCAGTATGTATTCAGGCGGCAGTCAGATTCAGGGCTTTCAGGCGATGGAAGTGCTACGGGGTATGGTATTTGCTCCGGTGACTCATGCCGTTCAGGCTATGGTTAATGATGAGGTCGTTTCTCGCCTGAATCAGGGAGAAGTGAAATCCGTTAAGCAGGCTTTTATTGCTAATGCTCAGTCTAAAGTTTTGCTGGTTGAATTTCATGAGCCGATTGCGGCACAGGTACTGGCTAAAGCGCAAACTCTGGGGGCGCTGCCTTATCCGGTGGGTGCCGAATCACGATTTGAGATCCCGCCGCTGTTCTATCGCGTGTCCGGCACTTTCCGCCAGTCCGACGCTTCGCTGGAGAAACGGATGATTCGTATCAACCCTAACCGAAGTGGGGCGGAGACGATTTTGAGGATTTTAAGGGAGAGTTGTGGGTAGGGGTGTGAATTTAACCAAAAGCCCGCATTCGCGCTGAGGAATCCCCAGTAATGAGCAGGTAAAAAAAGACAGGCATAGAGTTTTGTGATCTACTGATTGTGCTATCAATTCAATGAGATCACCTCTATGCCTGTTTACCAAGTATGTCAGAAGTTT
>NZ_JAJNAG010000054.1 GCF_021010575.1 Limnobaculum eriocheiris
GCGAACCCATCTTAAACGGTTGACCCGCAAGACTATCTGCTTCTCAAAGTCAGAAGAAATGCACGATAAGATCATCGGATGGTATCTGACGATCAATCATTACCACTAAATCTGCGTCACGACCGAAAATCGGCTATTTTTATAATTGCTAAATAAAAATAAATCACCGTTTGAGTTGAACTATGTCCATTCCCCCCAATACCAAACGATGTTGGATAAAAAAATTAACAACTGAATAGACACGGGTTTCATAAGCACTTTTGGTCTCATAATGAAGGCGAAATGAAGGAGTATTTATGTCAGTCACAAAATTTCATTAAAGAATTCAAAATTGAAGCCGTAAAACAGATTAACGAGCAAGGATATCGGCGTCCACCGCGAGGTGCAGTCTTCACCAGATGCTGCGCTTTTCCTTACCGTGCTTTTTCACCTTCCACTCGCCTTCACCGAAAACTTTTAATCCAGTGGAGTCGATAACGAGATGGACAATCTCGCCACGCGTGGAGTTTTTAAAAGGGATACAGACGGACTTAGTCCGTCTGCTGACTCAGGAATAATCCGGGCAACAACGTGGGAGTTTCATTAACGTAAAAATGGAATCAATGAATCTCTAAGCGGTACGTAGCGTGAGGCGAAAGACGCGTTTGAGCATCAGTACGGTGGACGTCCTCGTGAAGACGTTTTTGGCTCGTCGTACCAGGTCTGGATGGCCGACTCATCAAGCCAGAATGTCAGCGATCCACGATTGACGAGAGCCTTGTTGTAGGCCGCCCAGTTAGTGATCTTGAACTTTTGCTTTACCACGGGATACCGCTACAGGATCAGGAATGTAGTGTTCTGATCCTGATTGCAGTCAGAAGTTCGATTTATTCAACAAAGCCCCTATAATAATAAATTTTAAATATTGTGATATCCAGTTGATATACTGAATACAGCAATACCTACAGCAGTTAAAGCACTACCTACATAACAAAAGGCCAAGGTAATTAGTTTCCACTTTTGACTATTTAATAATTTGTATGTATTTATAAAACTATTAACAACAACCCAATAACAACCAACTACAACACCAATATAGATAAATAAACAAAATGTAAAAATTAATAACCCCCATATATTATTATATTTTTCAAATAACAAATTCCCTGCAGAGAAGGCACCAGCAGCCAAAACTGTTGATGCCGCAAGTACGTTAAATGATTCTTTTACGTGTTCACGAATTAATGACCCCTCTTTTTCATGGCAAGCTACGCCCATTCCGTTCCAACCTTATAATTTAGTTTGCATATTATTTAATTATAATTTTATTATTAATGATTTCATAGTAATTATAATAAAGAAATGAAATTTATAGGCTATTTTAGTATTAAGATAGCCTATGAATTAGGAAAACCACAATAAGTCTGAAAATTGGCATTACGCTCTTCAAACTAACGGTTAATTTATTCCTTCTAAAATTCACGATAATATTTACTGATACCACTATGACAAAGTTTTAAAAATTAAAAGCCCAAGCCCCGTGGTCGGTATCGACTTCAACAAGAAGAACCTTCTAATCACCTCCTTTTGTCTTCAATAAACTATGCGAATGAGACGTATTCATGAAAATAAAATCTAATCGACTAACACGAAAAATACCACACTTAACCATCACCTGTGATTTACCGATTTTTAAACCTTTCATTACCCTGCTGGCAAATGTGATAGAACTTCATCCTAAGGTCTTCAGCATTACACTCAATTACAGCAATTCTGACTATACGGCAAAATCGGGCGGTTACCGCCCTGTTGAGATTAGACTGGAAAGAAAACAGGATAATCGCTGGCATATTTGTTATGTCACTGAGTTTACCTATATACCGACACCATTTGGCCACGAATCAACTTATGCCATTGATTTTGACTTTAGCCGGGGCATCGGTTACCAGTTAGGTATGACTTCAGAACCTATTGCTGCCTACGGGCCACTGTTTAGCCTCTGGCAACGTAACTTCTGTCGTTACCATTCCTATGATACCCATCAGTGCAAAATCAGCATTGAGGAAGCATAAAAACGTACAGCCGTTATTTATCATTATGTTCCACGCTATCCTTATCTACTCTTTCATCAGTCCTTTTAGCAGCATCTGACCATAACAATCATCCTACCGAATACCGTTCATTTATATAAATATGAACTGAGTTAACCAAGATAAATCTTAAATATTGACGAATATTAAGAATATTCCCCCGGTTAAATAACGTTTAGCTGTTTTTAACCTCATTGATCGTCATAAACGATCAATCACCATGATGTGATCGGTACAAACGATCAATCCCAAATTCGTGAATTGATAGACTGATGCCATTTAAAACTCCGTCAAAAGGAAAGCCTTATGAATGATGAATCTGGCATTGATATTGTTAGGTCCTGCCTGGATATTTTACCTAAGTCAGTCAGTGACAAAATCATTGATAAATTGAAACACTCGGTTAACTACGAACCTGTCATCGGCGTGATGGGAAAAACGGGGGTCGGAAAATCCAGCTTATGTAATGCCATATTTCGCAGCAATATCTGTGATGTCAGCGATGTCGGCGCTTGCACCCGGGAAGTTAAGCGAATGAAGCTGACCTTTGGCAAACGGTCTCTCATTCTGATTGATATTCCCGGCGTTGGTGAAAGTCAGGAGCGAGATGATGAGTACAGGGAGCTATACCGTTCACTGTTACCAGACCTGGATATTGTACTATGGGTATTAAAAGGGGATGACCGGGCATTCTCATCGGATGAATACTTTTATCACCATGTGATTAAAACCAGTCAGGAGGGAGATGACAAAATTATTTTTGTCTTAAATCAAATAGACAAAATTGAACCCTACCGGGAATGGAATACAGAGAATAACTGCCCCTCCCTCTCCCAGCTTCAAAATATCAAAGAAAAACAAGCCTATGTTGAAAAATGCTTTGATTTCCCCAGAAATCACATTGTTGCCGTATCCGCAAATGATAAATACAACATTGATTTATTGGTTGAGGAAATCATTCGATGCCTCCCAAAGCATGCCAAAAGCAACGTCATCGCACAGGTCGATCCCAAAAACAGAACCGGCCGGGCCGTCGCAGAATCAAAAGAGGCTTTCGTCGACGAACTCGGCGATTTCATTGATAACTTATTAGACGTTATACCGCTGCCTTCTCCTGTTAAAACAGTGCTAAAAGCGAGCAAAAGTACGGTGATATCAACAGCTAAAAAGGTGTGGGGATTCTTCTTTGGCTGATAACTCACCGAATCAAAAAAGCTAATAAACATTATCTATTTTGAAAATAATCATTTTTACAATAGAAAGGAAATTCAAACATGAAAAAGCTTATCCCTCTAATATTAATACCTTTCCTACAAGCATGTGGAGATGCAGGTTCGGATACTGAGCTTCCTACAATAAAAGCGAAGTCAGCCTATACATGTTCACAATACAACGAATACAGAACTTATGGCGACCGTGAATCCCAACGCAGAATGATATCGGCAACTATCCAGCAGTTAGACAATGAGTATACTGGCGAGTCCAGAATAGAAAAATACTACCGAGCGGTTCACAGTACTAGCGCCAATATCGGTAACAGCGCCAACGCAGATCGCCGAGCTTACTCTTCTGAATTGTATAATATAATAGACCATACTTGCCTGATTAATCCTGATAATAGCCTTGCTACGGCTGTTACTAACTCAATCAATAAATTTTATGTTGATACCGCAACACAGCCTTATTTAGCCACTTGTCAGTCATACCTAGAGGGCAGTATCAGCCTGGAAAACATTCTCTCCCTCGCAACTGAAGAACGTTATTATCTCATCATCAATCCTGTCAAAGTTATTGCTGAGACGCCAGACTACGGAATAGAAGCTGTAACTCACGCTTTAGTCGAAACCTGTACCGCAAAGCCATATGAAAGGGTATGGAGCCAACTAGATCTGACCGCAAATAAAATAGCTAATAATATCCGTCACCAACAAGGCCTTCTGGAGAGTCAAGAGAGGGAAAAAGCGCGACTCAAGTTTGAACTGGAAACTTATGGTGTTTCTTTATTTAAAACGGGGAACGCGGATTGCCGAGACTATCAAACTCAGTATGAAAAGAGCCAACAACCGGGTGAGCATCAGGCTCAGTATAAAGCAGCCTTGCTCAGTACGTTGACTGACGCGGGAGAATTACTGACGCCTCGTCAGCGAGTCGTGTTCGATAAGCTACTTGCTGATAACCCTGAAGGATTTGCTTCCGCATTACTTGAAGCTACTCATAGTGGACATTTAGGGAGCAGCCCATGCTACAAAGAACGTAAAGGGGAACGGAGAAAAGGCGTTGAGTTAAAGGATGCAATCGAGTCTATGGACAACATCCCAGCGGCCATAGAGCCTAAGCCATTAACTCAGAATCAGCTTGTACCACTAGGTCGTTAATGTATTAGGGTAATTAGGACAAGAAGTATTATTTTCACGCTATAGATCACTTCCCGTGAGGGTATAACCCCTCATGGGGTTATACCCTCTTTTTTATGCTCAAAAGAGGACAATATCATGCCAAACTGGTGTGCCAATCATCTGGATATCACAGGTGAACCATCTCAGCTTAAGGCGCTGGAAGACTGGTTAACCGGTAAATCCCCACTACTGGCCTATCAACGAGCCATTTATCAAAGCATCAAGCTCCTGGTTGCCGGTTGTGCCGGAATACGGGTACCAACCCTCCTGGAGCATGAAACTCAACCAGTTCAGTGGAATTTTCCACCACTGCCACAGTTGGTATCACCAGGAACCACTGGCGTATTTAGTCCCGAGGATCTTGCATTTACCCGTTGGTTAAAATTACTAAAATGTAACCCGGCACTGGATAAACATTATTGTCAGGTGATTGAACACTATTGGCAACAAAGTGGCCTGAAGGATATACGCTGGGAGAATCTGACCGATGCACAACAAGAAACTGTTAATACACTGTTTCATAAAAAGTACGCGGACTGGTTTGGCACTTTAGCCTCTGATAAACCGATGTCATTTGCAGAACTCTGGAATGATATGGGAACTGATGCACTACCTGTTCAGTCATTTCGAATGGATATGCGGGAACTGATACCAACCTGTTTAGCCTATGAACTCAATGGGTTCAGCGGTGGATTATGGTATCCCCTGTCAGATGATGAACCGGACCGTGAGCGCTGGCGTAATTTTCAGCCCAGGAGCAGTGGCTATGGTTTATACCTTGATTTATATGGTATCAAATCTCCCGAAGCTTATAACCTGCACTATAACCGACATAGTACAGGCAATATGACCGTGGATTTTGACAGCCCCTGGAGTCCACCCAATGATGCAGTCATGGAAGCCTTAAGCAAACGTTTTGATTGCCAACTGGTACATTATTATTGTGAGGAAGGCGATTGTTTCTGTGGGCGGGGAGAATATGAACAAGGTACTCTGATTGAAAGAGTCTGTGATGAACTGGTGTATGGGGAAATGGATGACGAGGGTATGTCTGAAATCATTGGCCCCGATTATATTCTGGAGAATATCAGCCATTTTGGCGGTTAAGATGCAATGCGCTCAAAAGAGCCCGGAAATCACTTCAGGCTGAAAGGATGATGTTACCATAGACCGTATTGCCCAACTGACAAAGTCGAATAACAACGTCGTAATCTACCTGAATATGCAGGTTTAATTTATACAAAGATAGACCGCCTCAGGCTCGCTGGTTAATCTCCATGACATAACGGATCAAGTCTTCAGCATCTCCCTCAAAAACCCGTCCCCGATGCTGAATTTTATTTGACGTCGGATAAAAACAAATTTTCCCGTCCGATGTTGGAATGACCATGGTTTGATTCAACGGATATTCAGTATAAGAAATAGAACTGTGCATAAGCAGTTCTATATTCTTATTTTTTCTTTCCTTTTTTAGCGTTTCTAACGCCATCATTTCATCGCTCGTCATTTTATCTATTCCCTGACAAAACACACATCATCATTATGATAAGACATCCATCCGTGCTTTTCTATCGCACCGTCAACCGTCTCAATATCGCCCTGCCTTCCGGCATAAAATACGTACCGAAGCGCACCAGCCCTATCTCTTTTAAATGGCAGGTTAAGGTGTAACTAAGGATCATATCTTTTCCTCCCGGCTCCAGCGTCAGCTCTACGGCGTACAGGCGGGGTTCATACATCAGTAAGGTATGCTGAATGGCGCGCATCAGGCTGTGGGCGGATGAGGGTAATTCCTGATAAATCAGGCTGAGATCCGGTAAGCCATAGTCCGGCAGGTACTTAATCGCACCGGCCCGGCTGTTAAGGATGCGTTGAATATTGTCCATCACGCTGAGTATGGTTTGAGTCTGTTCATTCACCTCATCTACCGCAATACCCGATTTAAAATTTCCCATCAGGGATTCATACAGTGACGGTCCCATAAAGACTCCTTGTTATTTGACCGGAACTAAACCAATTTCCGCGTAGTTAGCCACCAGCAGGCGTGGTTTGTCCGCATCCAGATCGTTACGTTCAATCAGCACTCGCCAGCTGTGGTCATCCAGATTTGGGGTACGAAACAAGGCGACCACGCCAACAAAAGCCGCTTCTTTATGCATTGGGGAATCCAGCGTAATGGCAGAAGACGGATTCAACACCACCTCATCCCGGGAGATAAAGTCAGCCCCCAGCACTTTTTCATCATTCTCCAGCAGATCCTGATAGCTGGCTTTTTCGAAGTTTTCTTTTTTGCCCAACTGATAGGTACGGATCACCAGCGAAGCAGGAACGCCGCCGTCTCCGGGGTTAAGCTGTGCTCTGGCAGCAAAATCCAGATGCAGCACTTTAATGTCTTTGATAAAAATCGCTTTGGCTACGCTGACCGTGCCATCCGTGGCGGTTTGCATCAGCCCGCATCCCGTCAACAGGCTACCCAGTAACATCATGCCGACAGCGAGCCCTGCTACTGACTTATTATTTTTTTGCTGTTTCATCGTCATTCCTCTATTGCTGTCCGGCAGCTAAACCCACATAGCGCCCCAGATTTACCGTTATTGCCTGATGTTGTTTATCCATCTGTTTCATGCCCAGTACTGCCGTGAGCCCTAAACGCACCCGGGACTCCCCCAACTGTGCTTTAGGTAATAGCGAACGTTTCACTTTCATGTTCATACAGGCGTCAAAGCGATAACCCAGATAAGCACGCAATAGCGCCATTAAATCAGTATGAATGGACTCACCGGGCAATAGTCCTTCGACCTGATGAATATCAACGGGGGTAATGGTGACGTGCACCGCGCTACTGCTCTCTTTGAAGCGCCGGCCTAAAACTGCTGAACGTTGCAGGCTAATGGGTTCATCCCGCTGTAATCTGGCGGGCGACTCAAGATTGATCCACTGGGGATAAAACTCCCGCACCTCAACCTCAGCACCGGGCAACAGCAGATTCACCACACAGCGTAAGCCATCTCCGGTACGAGTACGTTGGGTAATTAGCCCCATCAGTGCCAGAAAGCGCGACGGCGGAGCAGCTATCTGCTCGCTGGAGCCTTCAATACCAAAACCTGCCAGTCCCAGTAAACACTGGGAGACCAAATCGGTACCGCCGGAGCGGAAACCGGCCGGATAGTAGTATTTCAGCCAGATACGGTAATACTGGGTCATCACCCGATGGTTAAAAATATCGAGAAACCCTTCCAGTGAATCATGCCCTTCCTGACGCTGAACGATGTCATCCAGCCAGGCGTAAGGCAGCACCGCATCAACACCGTACAGCCCCAGAAAAGTGGTCCTGACCGTCGGCGGACGTTCGGGGAATTCCCGGTCCCACTCCACCCGCTTCATTTCACTGGCGGGAAAGCCCATCTCCGGTACCGGACGAAAGCGAACCGGATCGGTGGCCGGGGTTTCTGATTTACCCAGCGGCGGTAAATCCGGATGTTGCTGTTCAATATACTGGCAGAACTTATAAAAATTCATTCGCGGCACGTGCCGGAACAGTCCTTCCATCAAAGGGGAGAACGTACTGTCTTGCTGTCGGTCCATTTTAAACGTTTCCCTGTAGGTAAAAGCACTAACGTCAGGCGGGTAAAGAGATTCAGGTCGGCATACAACGCAAAGAACTGGTGCAACAACTCACCAAACAGTGCCACATCGCCCTCGCCGGGGAACTGATGGGTATTCAGGGTGATTTCAATTTCCACCCCGCGCTCCAGCATGCCCTTCACCATGCGCTGTACCGATTTATGTTTCACATCCACAATGCCTTCCAGACGGCGGCGATTGAGTTCATTGTCGGTCCAGTCATACAGCGCCAGCGTACCGCGCAGCACTTCCGCATTCATTAATGACAGATAGTTAGGGGCCAGATGGGACAATACCCGCCAGTGAAAACGGTCATTGACCGGTGGATAGCACGGCAGGGTTGGCGCACAGAGATTACGTACCGCCATCACGCCATTCTGGCTGTGGGTAACTTGATTAATGGAGGCGTTACGCAGTGCCTTACGGGGCAGCATGCCGTTGGTGCCGGTGATGCGCAGGGAGAGGGTTTCATCATAGACTTCTTCGGCCCGCTCCCACACCTGCCCCCCCAGGATCAGCCAGGTATCGTGCAGCCCGGAAGCGCCGCGCCGTACCCGCGTATGGTAATAACGTTCCGGTGCATCATGGCGCAACATTCCGCCGCGATGACGAAAGCTGGTAAAGGGAACATAGCTGGCACGACCGTGACGGCTGATAGACTGAACCGCATCCACCGAATAGATTTCAATATGCCCGTCCTGTTGCAGCAGCGGGCGCAGCAGGTATTCGCTGTCCAGCTGATTGACTCTGACCGGATCCGCTTCCATCGGGAACAGATTAATCACCGGTGAGCAGTGCAGGCGAATATTCTCCGCGTTAAACGGCAGGTCATCAGCCCAGGTTTCATTCAGCACCAGTTCCAGCTCAAAAGCGTTACAGTTCGGTGGGATTTGCGCCAAATCGATCCCCTGCAAATCAACAAACATAAACTTTTCGCGGAAGGTGAAATACTCCAGCAGCAGCTGATAACCCCCAAAGGCGTTATCCGGCTTTAGCCACAGGCGCTCATCGGGGGAAAATCCCGCCGGGGTGATACGACCATTAAACGGCTGCAACGCCCCATCCTGATAACCGGGATAGCGAATTTTCATAGCACCGACCTGATATACCATGGCGCGGTACAGGGCTGAAGCTACCGGCGTATCCGCATTGATATACAGGCGCAAATGGGTGAGGTCCATCTGCTTTCTGTCGGCCATTTCACCAAACTCAAAGCGCAGATGGATGACCGAGCGCCCGTCCTGATGGCTGCGAATGCCCGCCCGGGTGATTTTTATCGGCTGTATTTCCACCCGCTGGGTGGTCTGGTATTGACAGCGGGTTCTTGAAGGCCCCACCGGCGCGGTTTGCACTCCAAATCCCGGTTCAACAATCTCTTTACGGGCCAGTATGTTGTAGTCCGGCAATAACTCAACAATCGACAGCGAAGGGATAATGCGCAGATAGTGCGGCCACAGCAGGCTGACCACCCCTTCCGTCAGTTCCGGCAGGTCATCATCCAGCTTCTGACGCAGCCGCCCCATCAGAAAAGCAAAACCTTCAAACAGCCGCTCTACATACGGGTCCCTGTCACCTACCCGGTCAAGGTTCAGCAGGCCAGCCCGGTCCGGGTGCACTTGTGCAAACTCTTTGCCCGCTTCACGCAGATAACGCATTTCCGCTTCGTAGTAGCGTTTAATCAAATCATCCATTGGTGTTGATACCCTTAAAATGTCAATGCGCGAGCAGGATGCAATACCGTCAGCTCACTGAGTAGTTGATCGGCGTCTTTATTCAGCGCGGTTTTGTCGGCATCTTTCAGTACGCTTTTTTGTTGAACCAGCTTTAACAGGCGTGATTTGAGTTCAAACACCAGATCCGGCTCCCAGCCGGTTAAACGAAAATGGTCACATTCCCGGTTTAGCCCGTTCAACAGGCGAAAGGCCATATCCCGTTGCCCGTGCTGCTCTGCCAGACGAGCCAGCAGCATGCGGTGCAGATAGCGCTGACGGTCGGTGACCATATCCGGCAAGCTGTTCATCCAGTTAAACGCCGACTCCAGTCCGTCACGACCGGCAATTTCCATCGCCTGCTGTTCAATTTCACCCCAGTTGCCGCCCACGTTCACCGGGACGGGTGCCAGCGCTTCCCCTTCATCCAGATGACGGATGGAGGCTGACGAGGCTATCCAGCTCAGGGTGTCATCATCGGCAAACGGCGTGCCGTCGCTGTAGGTCAGTCGCTCCAGCCCTTTTAGCCGGTCCAGCATCAGCGCCACATCGGTCAGACAAATCTCCTGCCAGCCGTGATAAGGCGCGCCGGCATTGAGCATGGCATCACAGGCATAGCGTTGCAGGTCAAGCCAGAAGTGATTGGCGGCCTCTGAGAATGCACGCTCCACCTGCTCCAGCAGTTCAATCCAGCTCTGCTGAAGCCACAGACGGTTAAGGTGCTGTTTCAGTTCGCTGCGGGGAGCAATCAGGCGGGTGGCATATTGATTATCGTG
Source organism: Limnobaculum eriocheiris (assembly GCF_021010575.1). Taxonomy (GTDB): domain Bacteria; phylum Pseudomonadota; class Gammaproteobacteria; order Enterobacterales; family Enterobacteriaceae; genus Limnobaculum; species Limnobaculum eriocheiris. Next base: position 10,575 of record NZ_JAJNAG010000054.1, read on the forward strand.
TGGAGGTAACGCGGTCACCGTGTCCCAGCGGATACTGCGCATCAGGCGAAACGCCGCCAGATAGCCGTCGGGCTTCTCCCGCAGAAAGGCGGATATTTGACGGGTCTGGTCCAGCACGTCCCGTAACGAACGCACCTCTTCGGCCTTCACTTTCAGGCCGTTGGTGGAAACCGTACCGGACAACGGCGTGACCGGTGCGGATGGCAATGGCGCCGGCTCCGGGCTTTCCAGTCGGGTTTCAAACAGGCGGATAAGACCTCGTAAGTCCGGCTGTAACCCGGCTTCCCACTGGTTGGTATAGCTGACCATCAGCGACAGCGCAGAAATAGCCCGCTCCAAATCCTGATGCTGAAAGCGGCTTTGCGCTTCCAGCAGATCAATAAACTTGCGGCTGGCTAACCACTCAACGGATGACTTTTTGCTTTCGGCTCGTTTGGGGTACAGTGCGGCGTCATAACGGGCCACCAGACCAGCCATCAGCTCCAGACCGTCCGCCAGGCCGCTGATGCCGTCCAGCCGCAGACGCGCCCAGGCATAGTAAGAGGCCACGCGAATATCTTTGGTGCGTTTCAGTAACAGCTTTTCACTGATGTCAATAATCAGCGCCGCGTCTATGCCGGACAGCTTGGCGATCTCTTCTTTTATCAGCTGAAAGTCATCGTCATAGCCGGGGTCGATACCCACCGGGTTATCCCCCTCTATCGGTGCCAGCCACAATTGCCAGTGCTGTTGGATACGTTTTTTCACCCCTTCCTGCGGATCGCGATTGCCAAACAGGGCTTGCAGTAAATTAGTTAGCATCGTGTTCAGTTCTCATCATCGGGACTATTTTTTGTTCTTCGCCAGCATCGGGGGCCGGGCTTTCCGCCGCAGCCGTCTCTTCCGGGGTGGTGTCCGTTGGTTCATTCGCGTGTTGTTGTGCTTTTCCCGCTTTCTCTGCCGCCGCTTTTTTCTTACGGTATTTAGCCGGTATCACCGTTGACGCATCAGCGGTAGACACCGGGGTATGTTTGCGTGGGCTGGCGGCGGGTTTGGTCACCGGTTTAACCGGTTGAATATCCCCGGACGTATCCGGCATCACCGGCGTTCGGGAAGTGATAAACACGTTAGCCGGTAAGGTGAAGCCTTTCAGGCCCAGCAGCTCCACCGGCCCGCTGTTGCTTTGTACCCGCAGAATGTAGTTAAGATCGCTGCCGTCATCCGCCTTCCACACCACCTGATAACGGGTGCTGTCCAGTTGGGTGATGCTGGCTTTCTCCAGCAGACGAACCCAGCCCCAGCTGCCTTGTGGACTGCCAAACAGCCGCAGTCCGGTTTGTTCAGTGCTCCAGCTTAGCTGTGCGCCTGGGGTGTAGCCGTCGCCCGGCCAGCGCAGGGTTTTCCAGCTTTCCATCTGGTTAAAATAGCTCAGGGTGGCGCCATCCAGCAGCAGTTCAGTTTTAGTGACCCCCGGACTCGGTCGCGCCATCAGTTCAAAGGTCATGCCCGCATCCCCGTTGGCATACAGCATGCCGGAAAGACGGCTGAGTTGATTTAATGCGCCGATAAACTGTGGGTTAAGGGTCAGCCCCTGAGAATTCAGGGCATCAGCCACCCAAACGTCACCCTGTTTATGCAGCATGCCGCCCAGTTGGGTACTGACAAAGCGTTCAATCAGACCGGTGTCCGGGCGCAAAAAACGCCCCAGCTCAGGCAGGGAGACATCATTGGCCGTGGCTTTAAACGGATAGCGGCCGTTAAACGCGCGGTACCACGGGTCGGCAATGCTTTCGCGCCAGGCGTTATTAAAACTCATGGCCGCCGGCTCCAGCACCGCCTGCCATGCCTGCTCCAGCGGTTGCACAAACAGATTACTGCCAAAGCCAGCCCACTCTTCCCCCATGCTGGCGGCAATCAGACTGCCGTAATCGCGGGTATCGGTTAAGTCGATGGCTTTACCTTCAAACACGGTTTTAGCCAGCGACTGGGTCATGGCCTGTGGGTCCGGCGCGCTGGTAATTTGCTGAAGTTTGAGACGCACCCGGGTAACGCGGGTCAGGTAGGTTTGCAGACTGAGGTTGTCACTGCCCTCTTTGGTGGTGGCCTGCACAATACGCAATAACGGCGCAAAGGTGCCGTCCATCGGACCGACGGGCGTACCGTCATCCATCGGGATGGCATCCAGCCTTTTCGCCTTGCTGCCAAACACTTCCTGGGCCGATTTCACCAGAGTTTCAGTCAACGCCCGTCCTTTTTGCGCAGTTTGCCCCTGATACCTGACGGTATTCATCAGGGCAATCAGCGGGGACTGGCGGGCATCCGCCAGCAGGGTCAACTGGTCAATCACATCGGACATGGATTCAGCCCGCGTCCAGCTGATGCTGTTCAGGAAGTTAAGCCAGGCGGCACTGTAATCAGTAAAGTAACGTTCGCTCAGCCGCTGTTTTAATACTTCCGGCGAAATATCGTTAGCCTGCTGTTTGCTGCCGTCCGTCAGCACCCAGTCAATTTCTTCACGACGGTTTTTCACCGCCTTGTCTATCTCTTTCTCCACCATGCCGTCCCAGGCATCGCGGGTAAACATGCCCGGCACTTCTTCGTCGGTGGTAAACAGCGTGCGGCTGTCCATGCCGTTGAGCACCTGATTCAACGACATATTGCCGTAGTTTTGCCCCACGCGACGCAGTATTCCCTGATAAATAGACGTTTCAGCATTTTGCATGCCGATATGGTTCATCAGTACCTGACGGGCATCGCTGACCAGCATTCTGTCGGGCTTAATCGCCCATTCAGGATGATGGGAAAGATTGCTGGCATAAAACTGTATCAGCTCCGGGCCGACGCTTTGCCATACGCCGTCAGACACCGTTACCGGTGCCAGTGTGTTGTTTTCAATCAGGATATTCCCCAACAGCGGCGCATCCACCCTGTCGGGGCGGGACAGCATCAGGTAGGCTTTCAGGCGGTCGTAACCCGCTTTGGCTAACTCCGCGCGCTCCGGGCTGTTGGGAGGCATTTGCACCAGTTCGGTCAGCTTGTCGTACAGCGAATCCACGATGGGCTGCTGAATGTTTTGCAAATTGGCGGTGTGATAATGGGGCCACAGCACCGTCAGCAGTTTATTGTTGGTGCTTAAACCAAAGCGCAGATACCACGGGCTGCCGTGTTCAGCACGATATTGCAGCTGAGAAATCTGTTGTTTAAACGCCTGCTGGCGGGTTAAGCGCTCGGTCATGCTGGCGTTAACATCGGTGCTCTGTTTTACCAGATTTTCCGCCGATGAAATCAGCCCCCGATTGCCAATATAAGAGACAATACAGCCCAGGCCAAACAGCAGCACCATACCTAATACCGTTGCCACCGCACTGTTTACCCACTGAATACCCACCCCACGCCCTTTGGCTTTACGGCTGTCATCGGTGACCACTTGCCATGCTGGTGTGGCAAGAAAAGCATGGTCTGCCAGCGTATCCGGTCGGGCTACTTTGGTAGTAAACAGCAATCCACGCAGTTGATTACCGCCCTGTGCGGCAACAAACGACGGTAACCAGCCACGCAAACGAGGAATGTCCCGCTGCTCCAAGTCCTGAGCCAGTTGCAACAAAAACGCGTGACGATGGTTAATCATCACCTGTTCCATACCAATATCAGTGGTTTGTTTTACCAGCGCGGACAGCAGCTTAATCAGCGTATCCGGTTGAGGTTTGGCGGGAAACAGCGTTCCTACCTGAAGCTCTTCCCGTTCATCCTGCGCCCACTCCGTGGCGCGAAGGTCCAGCAAATACAGCGGAGCCGCCCAACGCAACAGCTTATTGCGGCTGTACATATACCACAGCGCCTTATCCTGAAACGCTTTCTGCTCTTTGGTGGGTTCATAACAATTAGCAGAAACCACCCAAACCTGCGCATCAATCGGCCTGCGCCAGCGCAGTTTTTTCAGCTGCTTTAACCACGTTTCATCCAAAGGGGTCTGGGACGAACCGCCCCAAATCAGTAATGCCTCGTTACTGGTTTGCCAGCCCTGCGTAGTTAAACCCGGCGCCACCTGCTCCACGTCTACGGCTTCACCGATGACTAACAGCCAGCGTAATTGGCGACGCCAGGCGAACAGGCCGTAGCGGTGGCGGAGGTGGGATTTAAGCGCTAAAAAAGTTTCGGATAAGCCGACTTCATTATTATTTTCCGTTGTTGAATTAGTCTGGCTCTGATCTTTCTGATTAAAGCTAAGTAAAACTAGTTTGTTCAATATCCAGGCAATAGCATATTGAAAATGAGATAATATCAATAAGGTGATTACAACAATCGCTGTGGAAAGTATTTGTTGTTCCTGTTCCTGAATAAAAGAAAAACTCCCTCGCCAAATAAAAAATATAACCACCAATGCAATAACCAGCAGAAACAGAATCCATCCAATGGTAATTTTTTTCATTATTTATCCTTTATCGATTCATTCGGTATAGATGTTGAAACGACTAATGCACTGATTTCTGACTGTCCGCACATAACTAACTGTTTTTCCTTCGACGTTATGGCTTGTTCAATAGCAATAGCCAAGGTTAACCAATAGGCACAATGGCTGGCATTCCCTATCGAAGTATCCAGATTAAAATAATTATTGAGCGTCATTTTTTTACTGCTGAAATAGGTAACAGATTTGACGTTGGTTTCTGGCGTAATATCGCTATACCAGAAAGTCGTCAATTCTGATTTATTTTCAGCTCCCCATAACAAAGCGTTATCTAATAATTTCTCAATATCATTTTGATGTTCCGTTCTGAAAATTTCAGCAACACGATAGTTATTAGGCAATATTTCTTCCGGCAATTTTTTATTCTTTACCAGGTTCTTTCCAGCCAATAGAAATGCTGTGCTGATTTCTGCACTGTTTGGCTGAGGGTAACTAAATAAATGGCAACCAATGACTAACAGTAGCGAATTATCATGTGCAGTATCATCCAACCATTTATCTAAAAATAAGTGACTTTGCTCTGCGGGCTCGACTGACAGGCTGACGAAATTTAGTTTATGTTTCCATACCTGATGAAATATGTCCTTTACCTCCAATTCTTTCAGCGGAGAATCAATAAATAGCCGTATATGTAAAGAAGTGACACTGGATAACTCAAAGAGTTTTTGGCCAAAAGTCGTTTTTATATCCGATACTATTGCCGTTAGCCGTTTTATAAAATCAGATTCCGACACATCATGTTCCAGCGGTAATGCGCTATGTGGAACCGCGCTTCCCCCGGCGTGCGGCCTCAGGGACTCCATTGTTATACTAAGATTGGAAACCCCTTTAGCATTGCCGGCTTTACCATATTGGGTATAAAGGTAATTCTCCAACACATATAGCGGGCGTTGAGCAAAAATAATTAACTCTTCACGTCGCTGTTCATGAAGTTTATTCCATTGGGTAACATAATATTGCCGGCAACCGTTCAAATAGAAGCAATATAAAAATGCCAGTAACCAGATAATAAAAGGTGCGGCGATCAAACCAAACCAAAACCAAAATTCACTTAATGAATAAAACTGGCTAATAGTAAAAGTTACCAGTGAACCAACGACCATAATGACCAGAAAAGCGATTGCCCATCGCCATAAATTCATCTTTTTAGGCTCTGGTAATGGCGGAGGGATCTGCGTTAAATCAACCGACATTTATGACTTTCCTACACTACTAATCGACGATATCAGCGTACAACCACACTCGGTTTTATGCCCATCCAGCGCAATTGCTACGCCCTGATCTTTAAAGGTGCTCTCACCTTCTATAATTTTATTCACCCCATGACCACTCTGAGGGCAATCAACTAAATCGCCAACACGTGCCACCCCTTTCCCCATAATTATCATGGTTGATGAGGCGGATATAACTTTACCACCGTGATCGGTCGCATCACCAAGCCGAATTACGCCTTTCATATAATTTCCCTCCATTAGACATGGTAATAAAAGACTTTATTAAGTTTAATAAAGTCTTTTATTTAAATAATAAGAATTGATTTTTCAGAATTTAATACGTGAGATTATTCTTTCTTTAATATAATTTTATTGTATTCGTCTATTGTACTGACTTTCGCTTTTTCATCATATTCAGGTAACCATTTAATAGTTTTACCCGGTACATTATCTTTCTCGAATGTGGTGAAATCCAGATTGCCGTCACTAAAGGCCATATAACTGTTGATCCACATCCATTCGTCATAACTCAGCGAGCTGTCCGCCGTCAGGCAGAAGTGATCCGCCATTTCCGTGGTACCTGGCTTACACACCACGCAGCGGATCACATAGCTGCGGATCATACCACCAGTGCTGACCGGTGCCGCCATGGAGGTCAGCACCGCCTGAATATCCTGCCAGTTAAACTCTTTTTGTACCGGCTTGGTTACCCGAAAGAAAGGCGAGGTAAAAAGCCCTTTGGTACTTAAATTTAATAAAATATAGTCATAGATATATACCTTCCCGGTTTTACGATTTAACCGAATAGGACAATCTTTGGGCGCAAAAATAGAATAATTGAGTAAAGTTGCAAAAAAACAAAAGAAAACAAACGTACAAAAACAAAATGCAGTTGAAAATATAATAGATTCAATCTGTTCATCTGTATCAGGGTGAGAAATGATAGAAAATAAATCAAAGAAAAAGAAATACCAAACAAACAAAAAAACAGCATAAATCCTAAAAGAGCATAAATAAGATAACTACCATATCCCATACCTGATGTTCGCCGTGATAGTTCACAATAATCATCATTATAAAAACGCAGCTTTTTATTACTGGTTAATCGCTCACTTCGGCTATAAATTCCTTTATACAGGTCTTCCCGCCACATAGAGAGCTGAGGTGTATATTTTGATGGCATTCACCTTATCCTTTTGTTAATAGCCAATCGATAATATTTAATACCAACTCAGGTAATATACCGAACAATAACGACAAATAAATTAGCTATTCGGGTAAGCATGATATTTATGCTGGTCAGATTAAACGTATCACCTTCCCCCTGATACGTTTATCTGGCAGACAGTAAAATAATATTATTTAGTTTGAGTAATGTGCTGCAATTGACTGGTACTCTTCAGGTGAAGTAACTTTAGCTTTTTCATCATATTCAGGCTTCCATGTAATGGTTTTACCCGGCACGTTATCTTTTTCAAAGGTAGTCGTATCCAGATTGCCGTCACTAAAGGCCATATAGCTGTTGATCCACATCCATTCGTCATAACTCAGCGAGCTATCCGCCGTCAGGCAGAAGTGATCCGCCATTTCCGTGGTACCCGGCTTACACACCACACAGCGGATCACATAGCTGCGGATCATACCACCGGTGCTGACCGGTGCCGCCATGGAGGTCAGCACCGCCTGAATATCCTGCCAGTTAAACTCTTTTTGTACCGGTCGGGTTACCCGAAAGAAAGGCGAGGTAAAAAGCCCTTTGGTACTTAAATTTAATAAAATATAGTCATAGATATACACTTTTCCAGTTTTACGATTTAGGCGAATAGGACAATCTTTTGGGGCAAAAATGGAATAATTCAATAAAGTGGCAAAAATATAGAACAAAGATAATGATAGTAGTCCTCCCAAAAGAGGTAATGTAAAAGTTCTGTCCTTCATATTATTATTTAATAAAATGGAGGACATATCAAAAATAGAAAAAGAGATACCAAACAAACAAACAAACAACATAAAAACCAAAAGAATATAAATCAAATAACTACCATACCCCATACCTGAGGTACGGCGTGACAACTCACAATAGTCATTACTATAAAAACGCAGTTTTTTATTACTGGTTAATCGCTCACTTCGGCTATAGACCCCTTTGTACAGGTCTTCCCGCCACATAGAGAGCTGAGGTGTATATTTTGACCTCATTATATTATCCCTGTTGTTTATATTCTAAGCGCATCGGCATTGAACTCGCATCTTTCCCTTCAGCCCAATAGTTAAGGAAACAGTGTAGCTGCTTTAAGCCGGATATTTCGCCAATTTTCTGCTCAATAGTAAATATTCCTGTGCCCTTGTTTTTTTCACTAACGCCATAGGTATGTTTCTCTGCATCCGATGCTTCTTTTGCTAACAACAGTTTGCTGTCGCCGGGTATATTAGTAACAGGAATAAAGTTAACTCGGTCCGACGCTTTTTCTATTTTCAAGCGAATAGGCCCCCCTTGATAACACTCTATAATCACTTCCCCTTCAAAGGTGCTCTTTTCTGTATACTGTGATAGACCAGCTAACAGATAAAGAGATCCATAAAAATCTCGACTCATAGCGCTTGCGGTTGCCGGATTGCCTAAACTACTCATCGGATCAGATACCCTTGCGTACCAAGGAACTTCTGGATAAATGGCATTGACTAATTTCTTCTCTGACATGTTGTTGACAATAAATAAATAGCTGCCGGAAATACAAGCAAAATAATCATTGATAGCCTTACCTACATCAGCTTCAGTTGCCTTATAGGGAGCCCCTTTTTCTGGATGTGCTTGATTACCAAACAGGCAGCGATTAAACCACAACTCGATGGGAGACCAATTATCTGACTCTGAACCCGTAGCAACTAAATATGCCCCTACCAGCGCGAAACCTACTACTAACAATAACCCAAAAAGCGGCATAGCTCCTGCAATAGCAAAATATAACAAGATCCCACCAGACACTATACCAAATCCCCCCCCCCAAAAAACATATGAGCCATCATTCTCATCACCTCTTCGATACATCCTAATCCCCGAGCATACATCCATAATCCCATCCAATATCGCCACCCCGGCTAAAATAACCCCAGTCCCCTTTATAAAAGAGCCGGCCCCCGGGATCATCTGCGAGAATATTCCCCCTTGACGTATCAGACCAACAATTTTAACCAGCTGTGCTCCCATCTGGCTTACCATTATTCCGGAGGTCAACAACGCCTTAGCCATACTGGCAACAATCTTATCGTGCTGTGCCTTAGGTAACTGTTGCTGTTGAAGCAGCTTACGGTTTTCATTGAAGCTCAGCATTTGCAACAGCACCATGATACCGTTGATCACCGCCGCTTTGCCTTCCGTTATACCGGCTCTACGTCTGACCTGCTTAATGGCACCTAACAGTTCATCTGCGGTCAGATCTCTTGCTAACGCCACCGGTACTCGCATTTGAGCACCATTAATATGGCTGGCCTGCTCCAGGGAAGTGCTATTAACCATTCCCCCGCCAGAATTCTTATGTGTCATT
>NZ_JAJNAG010000055.1 GCF_021010575.1 Limnobaculum eriocheiris
GAATGAATACAACAGTGAGCGGCCCCATGAATCCCTGAATAACCTGACACCGGAAGAATACCGGCTGATGGCTGAAAACCCAGAAATCTCAAAAAGTATGTGGTACTAAAATGGGTGTGCTTACACTGGCCTCTCTCAGTCGTCAGCTGAATTCCAGTGCTCCTAAAGGTCAAAAGATTCAAAAGATTGTTTAGTATTCAGGGCATAGCCCTGAATATTTACTGCTTTTGACCTTCGGTCTTTTAGCTGAATCTAATCATCGGGAAGGGCGTAGGGGTCGTAGCAGCTTCAACTGCCGGACAAACAGGCAAAGCCTGTTTGAACAGCGCTTGCGCTGGCCCGATGCTCAAAGAGCTTAAGTACAAATGGTCTTCCGGCCGTGTGCATAGGTAATATGAGCATCATCATGCCATTACGGCCGGAATATTCTTTAAAGCCAATTGAAAAGATCTTATCAAACATCAAGCGTCCGCTAACTCGCCCATCGCTTGCTTCAAAATCTCTGCCGCCAGAATCACATCTTCAAACTCGCTATATTCATCCGGATGATGGCTAACGCCATCTTTTGAAGGGATAAATAGCATACCGGCAGGGAAGTCTTGCGCCATATACATAGTGTCATGGCCGGCACCACTCATCATGGTAACGTAAGGAACGCTGTGTTCCTGACAAATACGTTCCAGACGCTGTACGATCTCATCTTTCATTAGCACCGGCATATCATTCGCCAGCTCGGAAACATGAATCACAACATCCTGAGCCGCTTTAGCATGCTCTACCGATGAGAGGAATTTAGCCACTACGCGGTTTACACTGGCTTTATCTACACCACGGATATCCACGTAAAAAGTCACATCGCCGGGAATAACGTTGATTGCATTAGGCGTCACGTCAAGACGACCAACGGTACCTACCGTGCCATAAGCGGATTCATAACAGGCTGCGGTATTGATATCGGTGATAATTGCGGCACTGGCCACTAAAGCATCATGACGTTGAGACATTGGCGTTGCGCCTGAGTGATCCGCATGACCATGAACTTCAACACGATAGCGGCATGGGGCCGCAATACCGTTAACCACACCAATACGCTTATGCTGATGTTCCAACACCTTGCCTTGCTCAATATGAGTTTCAATAAAGGCATCGAAGTAATTGGCAGGCAGACGGCACTCATCCAGCTTCTGGCTCTGATAACCACAGTTGTCTAACACCTGAAAAATATTATTTCCTTCGCTGTCGGTATTTTTTGCCCACTTATCAAAGTCGGCCTGACCCGCCATCACTTTACTGGCCATACAGGCAAAACCAAAACGACTGGACTCCTCAGCGCGAAAGATAACTAATTCAAGAGAGCGTTTTAACTGTTGAGGTTTAAACTGGGATATAGCATATAAGCCAGCAATTACGCCGATCACACCATCATAAGCACCGCCCTGAGGTACAGAGTCAATGTGGGAGCCAGTACCTATGGCCGGTAGCTCCGGATTTTTACCCGGCAGGCGGGCGAAAATATTCCCCATCATATCCTGACGAACTTGCAGACCCATTTGCTGCATTTTCTCGATCATCAGTTTATGAGCCTGTTCATCTTCTTTTGAGTAGGCCAGACGGGTAATTCCGGGGGTTGAATCATTAACGCTGAAGGCGGTAATTTGTTCAAAAAGGTCGAGAGCCAATTGCTTTGTTAGTGCTTGAACCATTCCAGTTATCCTCTTGTCATCCCTAAATTTCAGGATGTTTAGTATTGCGATGAGTGTTTATCCTTTATATCAGGAAAAGGTAAAATAAATAAACCCACGCATGTGAAACAATATAATTAACGGTAACAATATGCCCGATCATCATAACAAGGGATAATTTAGACTTCAGTCTAATTTTGGCATTGACTTGATATACATCATGTCCGCCTTAGATCGAACAACCGGAATAGAGGAAATGAAAGGGTGGTAACAGATAAAAAAATACCGGAGAAAATGATATAACATATTCTCCGGCAATATTATTAAACCTGTGTTGCGATAATAGCGTAACGCCTGTTAGCCGCCAGCTTTCAGGTTCTGGAATAATGTTTCATACAGTAAGCCAGACTCACCAACAGAACCTTGCCATTGACCGTTTTTAAGCGTTTCAGCATCAGGATACAGTGATTTATCTTCGGTTAGCGACTTAGGTAATAGCTTTCTGGCTTCAATGTTTGGCGTTGGGTAACCAATTTCATTGGCAATTTTGGCCGCAACTTCAGGACGCAGCAGATAATCGATTAGCTTCAGTGCACCTTCAACGTTTTTGGCATTTGAAGGAATGGCCATACTATCCATCCAGAATATGGCACCCTCTTTAGGCCAGATAAACTGAAGGTGAACCCCTTCCTGACGAGCCATATAAGAAGAACCGTTCCACAACATACCGATATCAATATCCCCTTCAATATAAGGGTTAGCAGGGGCATCGGAGTTAAATACCACCACGTTAGGCATCAGCTTACGTAATTCTTCGTAGGCTTCCTGAATTTGCTTGGGGTCGGTGGTATTAATGGAGTAGCCGAGTTTTTGCAAAGCAATAGGGAATACTTCGCGGGCATCGTCCAGAATCAGAATGCGATCTTTAAAACGCGGCTCCCAAAGGTCAGCCCAACTGGTAACCGTTTTTGGATCGATAACATCAGTATTTACCGCGATAGCCGTAGCACCCCAGGTATAAGGGATTGACCATTCGTTGGTGGGGTCAAAAGGTTTTGACTGTAACGCAGGGTCAATATTTTTGAAGTTTTTCAGCTTGCTGGTATCGATCTTCTGAATCATACCTTCATCACGCATACGAGCAACGAAATACGCCGAAGGCACCACTAAATCATAAGCGCCATCTTTATAAGTTTTTAGCTTGGTATACATGGTATCGATCGACTCGAATGATGAGTTGATCACTTTAATACCGGTCTCTTTGGTGAAATCATCCATCAATCCCGGTGGAACATATTCAGACCAGTTATAGAAATAGACTACGTCTTTATCGGCCTGAGCAGCACCGATAGAGAGCAGCATGGCTCCTGCAGCCAGCAGATGAGACCACTTTTTCATTCAGCGTATCTCCTTAAAAGGGAACGGGTGGAGATTAAACGCCGGAGCAGGGCCCCGGCGACAAACTTATTTGGTATTGCGATCGCGCATAACCAGCTGACTGGCCAGCACCATCATCAGTGAGAACACCAGCATAATGGTGGCTAATGCGTTCACTTCTGGAGACATACCTACTTTCACCATTGAGTAAATCTTTAATGGCAGAATTTCGTAGGATGGACCGGTCACAAATGAGGAGACCACGACATCATCCATTGACAGCGTAAAGCTCAGTAACCAACCGGCTACCACAGCAGGCATAGCGATAGGCAACACGATTTTACGCATAATGGTGAACTCGGTGGCACCCAGATCTCGAGCCGCTTCCAGCATTCTGACGTCAAAACCTTTCAGGCGAGAATAAACGGTAATCACCACAAAAGGCAGACAGAAAGTGATATGTGCCAGCATCAATGACCAGAAACCCAGCGATAACCCCAACAGCATATACAGCGCTAACAGCGAGATAGCCATAACGATATCCGGAGACATCATCACCACAAACAGCATACCGCTAACAAAATGTTTACCGCGGAACTGATAGCGATATAACGCCACCGCCGTCAGTGAACCAATCAGTGTAGCAAAGGTGGCAGAGAAGGTTGCAATCACCACCGAGTGACCGGCAGCCTGTAACAGACTGTCGTTATTCATCAGGATTTCATACCATTGGGTGGTAAATCCTTTCCAGGTCACGCCATACTTCGCGGAGTTAAAGGAGTTAACGATCAGAATACCGATCGGAATATATAAAAAGGCATAAACGGCGGTCATAAAGCCGCCACGGAAAAGGCGTCCAATCATTCCAGTTCATCCTTCCGGTTAAGTAACTTAGCTACGCGGTAATAGAAATACAGCATCAGACCCATCAGAATGGTTAAGCTGATACTGGTTGCTGCACCGAATGGCCAGTCGCGCAATCTCAGGAACTGGTTCTTTATTACGTTACCAACGAGTAAGTTCTTTGCACCACCCAACAGGTCTGCAATGTAGAACATGCCCATCGCCGGCAGTAAAACCAGTAAACAACCGGCAATAATGCCCGGCATGGTTAATGGAATAATGACACGGACAAAGGTCTGAACCTTTTTCGCACCTAAATCCCGGGCTGCCTCAAGATAGGTTTTATCCAGCTTTTCGATACTGGAATAAAGAGGAAGCACCATAAACGGCAGCAAAATATATACCAGACCAATGATCACCGCTTCTTGTGAATACATGATACGCAGCGGCTCATCGATTAAACCAACACCTAACAGGATCTGGTTCAGGATACCTTTGGTGCTGATAAAGATTTTCAGACCATAGGTACGAATCAGTGAGTTAGTCCAGAATGGAATAATCAACAGGAACAGCATAATCGGCTGGATACGTTTAGGCATATTGGCAATGCAGTAGGCAAACGGATAACCGATAATCAAACAGAAGAAGGTTGCGATCAGCGCCATATTTAGCGAGTGCAACACTACCTGCAGATACATCGGGTCAAATAGCCGACTGTAGTTGTCCAGACTGAATACCAGCGAGATGAGATTCGCATCGTCCCGGGTAAGGAAACTGGTTCCAATAATCATCAGGTTAGGTAAGAAAACAAACAGTACCAACCAGGATACGATGATCGCTATGGAAACCTGTTGAAACAGCTTACGCTGTGACGGTTTATTGTGCGCCTTCATCTGCCAGTACCACCTCCCAGCGTTCAACCCAGGTCACTGCGACTTTGTGGTCCAGTGAGTGATCGACATCAGGATCGTCTTCGTTGAAGAACTCACTGATCATCACCATTTTGCCGCTTTCTAACTCAACCACGGATTCCAGCATCATGCCTTTGTAGTTGTGTTCGCGAATGTAGCCAACCAGACCATCCACTTTTTCACCGTCTTTAACGGCCACAACGGCAAGGTCTTCAGGGCGCAGCAGAACTTTAACTTTATCCCCTGGTTGCACATCCAGATCGGTCAGAATACCGCATTCCCGACCTTCAACGTTGGCCCAGACGCGTTTTTCATCAATACGGTTAATAATCACCGCATCAAATTCGTTGATTTCCCCGATAAAGCGGGCAACAAACATATTTTTTGGCTCTTCGTAGATTTCACGAGGAGTACCATCCTGTTCGATTTGACCGTTGCGCATAACCACAATACGGTCAGACATAGTCAGGGCTTCTTCCTGATCGTGAGTAACGAACACGAAGGTGATACCTAATTTACGCTGTAATGCCTGTAGCTCACTTTGCATCTGTTTACGTAGTTTGTAATCCAGCGCAGAGAGTGACTCATCCAGCAGTAAAACTTTTGGTTTATTCACTACAGCACGTGCAATAGCAACACGTTGCTGTTGACCGCCGGAAAGCTGATGAGGTTTACGCTGGGCATAAGAGTCCAGTTGTACCATTTTCAACGCTTCCATGACGCGAGGCGTAATTTGGTCTGCCGGCGTTTTTTGCATACGCAGGCCAAAAGCGACGTTTTCAAAAATCGTCATATGAGGGAATAGCGCATAGCTCTGGAATACGGTATTAACATGCCGTTGTTCCGCAGGTTGGTGCGTAATATCCTGATTGGTCAGTAAAATCTGTCCGTCATCGACGGTTTCTAAGCCGGCAATCAGACGAAGTACTGTGGTTTTTCCGCAGCCGGAAGGGCCCAGGATGGTCAGGAATTCACCATCATTAATCGTTAAATTAAAATGGTTAATGATGTCACGACCGTCGAATGCTTTACGTATGTTTTTAAGCTCGACAACCGGTAAAATAGAGGTGTTATCAGTCATTTAATTTAGTTACTCTATCCCGTGGATTAAGGCAGATAGAACCATCACTGGAAAAGACTGCATGGATAAACATTAAGTGTAGCGTAATTGACTTATTCCGCTTATTTCTGCCAATCCAAAACCAGTGACCCCATTCGATTTTTCGAGCGCGGATAATAGACCCTGACGTTAATAAATGAAAGCTTAATTCGGTAATTATTGCCTGTTTTTTTATCAGTTTAATATTTTATGGTTAACAACGGGTTGCTAAAAAAAATAAATTGGCATTTGAGTGTTATTTTTTTGCTGTCGATTTCCTTTAAATATCATGTAAAAACAGGTCTAAAACTGACTTGACGCAATATTTTGAGCCAAGGGATACGCATAATGATAAAGATATACTTAAGGGGATAACAATGGACAGACTACTCGATCGCTTTTTTCACTATGTCTCGTTTGATACTCAGTCAAGGCCTAATGCTCGTCAGATTCCAAGTACGGAAGGACAAACCGTGTTGGCAAAAAATCTGAAAAAAGAACTGATTGAACTGGGTTTAACAGATGTCGTGTTAGATGAGAATGGCTGCCTGATGGCAACGCTGCCTTCAAACGTTGGTTGGTTAGTTCCCACCATTGGTTTTCTTGCCCATATGGATACTTCACCAGAAGTTTCAGGCAAAGGCGTCAGACCGCAAATCGTAGAAAACTATCGTGGCGGTGATATTGCGTTGGGGATTGGCGATGAAGTGTTATCTCCCGTGATGTTCCCGATATTGCACCAACTGTATGGCCACACCCTGATCACCACCGATGGTAAAACTCTGCTGGGAGCCGATGATAAAGCGGGCATTGCGGAGATTATTACCGCGATAGTACGTCTTAAAGGCAGCAATACCCCCCATGGTGATATTCGAATTGCATTTACCTCTGATGAAGAGGTGGGTAAAGGCATGAAGAATTTTGATGTGGAACAGTTTGGCGCTAAATGGGCCTATACCGTAGATGGTGGTGGTGTAGGTGAGTTGGAGTGTGAAAACTTTAACGCCGCCCAGGCGACGGTGAAAATCGTAGGGAATGCAGTACATATTGGTAAAGCAAAAGGGGTGATGGTTAGCGCACTCTCTCTGGCAGCACGCTTTCAACAGGCACTTCCAGCTCAGGAAACGCCGGAACACACCGATGGACACCAGGGTTTTTTCCATTTAAATGCCATGCGCGGCAGTGTTGATTATGCTGAAATGAGTTATCTGATTCGTGATTTTGAACGCGATGGTTTTGAGCGCCGTAAACGTCAACTGATTGAGGTTGCACAGCAGGTTGGGGAAGGGTTACACCGGGACTGCCATATTGAAGTTAACATTAAAGATGTTTATTACAATATGCGCGATGAAGTGGCGCATCATCCTCACGTCATTGATATTGCTCGTCAGGCGGTGCTGGATAACCAGATTGAACCGATAATCAATCCTATCCGTGGTGGAACCGATGGGGCGCTCCTTTCCTGGATGGGCGTTCCATGTCCAAATATATTTACCGGCGGCTACAATGCCCATAGTAAATATGAGTTTGTCACTGTTGATGGTATGGAAAAGGCGGTTTCAGTCATTATGCGCATTGCTGAATTAACCGCAGATAAAGCTAAAACTCACACTTTTTGAATCAAATAAATTAATCAGGTTGCACCATAGGTGACAATGTCATGGTTAAGTGCAACTTTTTTTTCATTTTGTGAACCAACGCGTTTAGAAAGTGTGATGATATTCAGAGTTTTAAAAGTAATCTTTCCTGCAACGTTTAAATATTATTTTTCCTTTTCTGTAAAAATAGATTACAGCGATTTCTCATCTGGTATTTTGAAAAAAAAATAACATTTTCGATTTAATTGTCTGAAAATTTGCTAGTTGTCAGCATAAAAGTACAAAATCGCCGTAACTATTCTGATTTAAATTTTATGACTATACTTCATTTACGTAAATGTTAATGAAATGTATCTTTTATGCGGTTTGTTATTTATCTCTGTATGGGGTTATGCTGGCACTTGACTGTTTTTTGATCGCCAAATCAATAAACTATCAATGTAAATAATAAATTGCGTTACTAAAATGCAAAGAAACAACCGTTAACCGGATCGTAAACAAAGCAATCAGACAACATCCTATTATCGTGGGAGTTAATAATGAAAAAGAAGTTACTAAATCTAAGTATCGGACTGGCTGCGTTGGGCATTGTTGCAGGCGCACAGGCAAATACGTTGGTATATTGCTCTGAGGGATCGCCTGAAGGCTTTAGTCCACAACTGTATACCAGCGGTACAACCTTTGATGCCAGCTCGGTGCCTATTTATAACCGTTTAGTCGAGTTTAAAATTGGTGGTACAGAAACCATTCCCGGACTGGCCGAGAAGTGGGATGTCAGCAGTGATGGTAAAACCTATACTTTCCATCTGCGCAAAGGCGTGAAGTTCCACAGTAATAAAGATTTCAAACCAACCCGTGACTTTAATGCGGATGACGTTATTTTCTCCTTTATGCGTCAAAAAGACGAAAACCACCCATACCATAAAGTATCTGGCGGCAACTACGCTTACTTTGGTGATATGGGCATGAAGGATCTGATTCAGAGCGTTGATAAAATAGACGATTATACGGTTAAAATTGTCTTAACCCGTCCGGAAGCGCCGTTTATTGCGGATATCGCCATGGACTTTGCCTCAATCTTCTCTGCAGAATATGCTGATGCCATGATGAAAGCGGGTAAACCAGAGCAGGTTGATCTGTCACCGATTGGTACTGGCCCATTCCAGTTAATGCAGTATCAGAAAGATGCCCGCATTCTGTATAAAGCGTTCGATCAGTATTGGGGCACTAAGCCAAAAATCGATCGTTTAGTCTTCTCAATTACCCCTGATGCTTCTGTACGCTATGCAAAAATCCAGAAGAATGAATGTCAGGTAATGCCATATCCAAACCCGGCAGATCTGGAAAAAATGAAGCAGGATAAAGATATCGTGCTGCAACAGAAAGCAGGGTTGAACATCGGTTATCTCTCTTTCAATATGTTAAAGCCACCGTTGGATAACCTGAAAGTTCGTCAGGCGCTAACGATGGCGGTAAATAAAAAATCAATTATTGATGCGGTATTCCAGGGCGCTGGTCAGCCAGCGAAAAACCTGATCCCACCAACAATGTGGTCTTATAACGATGCGGTTAAAGATTATGAGTACGATCCTGCTAAAGCCAAGGCCTTGCTGAAAGAAGCTGGTTTACAAGATGGTTTCAGTATCGATCTGTGGGCAATGCCGGTACAACGTCCTTATAACCCGAATGCCCGCCGTATGGCTGAGATGATTCAGGCTGACTGGGCGGCAATTGGTGTGAAAGCTAAGATTGTGACCTATGAGTGGGGCGAGTACCTGAAGCGCACCAAAAATGGAGAACATCAGGCGATGCTGATTGGCTGGACCGGCGACAATGGGGATCCGGATAACTTCTTCGCTACCCTGTTTAGCTGTGACGCGGCTAAAGATGGCTCCAACTATTCTCGCTGGTGCTATAAGCCATTTGAAGATCTGATTCAGGCTGCGCGCGTTGAATCTGACCATAATAAGCGCATTGAGCTGTACAAGCAGGCTCAGGTAGTGATGCACGATCAGGCTCCGGCACTGATGATTGCTCACTCAACCGTGTCTGAACCGGTACGTAAAGAGGTGAAAGGCTATGTGATTGATGGCCGTCGCCATGCCTTTGCTACCGCATCCGTTGAAAAATAAAAAGTAGTTAACTCTGACCCCGTTTCGGCTATTGATGCTGGTTCGGGGTCAGTCGACTAAGCCTCGTCTCTTTGTTACAGAGCAATAATCTGTCGTAATTATAATAACTACTGAGATATACAATTATGCTTCAATTCATCCTCCGGCGTTTCGGATTAATTATTCCAACCTTCATCGGAATCACCCTGTTGAGTTTTGCTTTTATTCATGTCATTCCCGGCGATCCGGTAATGATTATGGCGGGCGAGCGGGGTATATCGGCTGAACGCCATGCTCAAATGATGGCTCAACTGGGGCTGGATAAACCGCTGTATGAACAATATATCAATTATGTAGTCAATTTATTGCATGGTGACTTAGGAGTTTCCATCAATACTAAAATCCCTATCTGGGATGAATTTGTTCCTCGTTTCATGGCAACGTTTGAGCTGGGCTTCTGTGCCATGTTATTCGCTATTGTAGTGGGCATTCCCGTTGGTGTATTGGCTGCGGTAAAACGCGGTTCGGTATTCGATCATGTTTCGGTCAGTCTGGCATTAACCGGTTATTCCATGCCGATCTTCTGGTGGGGAATGATGTTAATTATGCTGGTCTCGGTTCATTTTAATCTGACGCCGATTTCCGGGCGGATCAGCGACTTTATTTTTCTTGATGACAGCAAACCGTTAACCGGCCTGATGCTGGTTGATACTTTATTGTTTGGTGAACCCGGTGATTTCTGGGATGCGATTCACCATATTATTCTGCCTGCACTGGTGCTGGGCACCATTCCTTTGGCAGTCATTGTACGTATGACGCGCTCGTCAATGTTGGAAGTTCTGGGGGAGGACTATATCCGTACCGCGCGGGCTAAAGGCCTGAGCCGTATTCGGGTCATTGTGATTCACGCACTACGTAATGCGCTGTTGCCGGTAATAACTATTATTGGATTACAGATAGGTACGCTGCTGGCGGGTGCAATTTTAACTGAAACCATCTTCTCCTGGCCGGGGCTGGGACGTTGGTTAATTGATGGTTTACAGCGCCGGGATTACCCGGTGGTACAGGGTGGCGTATTACTGATCGCCATTATGATTATTCTGGTTAACCTGCTGGTAGATATTCTCTACGGCGTGGTGAATCCGCGTATTCGGCATAGAAAATAGGAGGCGCATCATGAGTGAAATAACCGTATCTGCGCCAAAACCAATGACGCCGCTGCAGGAGTTCTGGCACTACTTTCGCCGTAACAAAGGCGCCGTAGTGGGGATGATTTATATCATCATCATGTTAATTATTGCCGTTGGTGCCCAGTGGCTGGCACCATATTCACCGGCAGAGCAGTTTCGTGATGCGTTGTTAACGCCACCAGTCTGGCAGGATGGTGGTAGTATGCAGCATATTTTAGGCACCGATGATGTAGGCAGAGATATTCTTTCCCGCCTGATGTACGGTACCCGTTTATCGCTGTTGGTGGGTTGTCTGGTGGTTAGCCTGTCGTTGATTCTTGGCGTAATTCTGGGGGTTATTGCCGGTTATCTGGGGGGCATTATTGATATTGCGATTATGCGCGTGGCAGATATCATGCTGGCGTTACCCAGTCTGCTGTTGGCCCTGGTGCTGGTAGCGATTTTCGGCCCCTCAATTGTTAACGCTTCGCTGGCTTTGACTTTTGTATCATTGCCTCATTATGTGCGTTTAACCCGTGCGGCGGTGTTATCTGAGGTTAATCGAGACTACGTCACCGCTTCCCGCGTTGCTGGTGCAGGCCCCATGCGTCAGATGTTTATCAATATTCTGCCAAACTGCCTGGCTCCGCTGATTGTTCAGGCGTCGTTGGGTTTTTCTAACGCCATTCTGGATATGGCGGCATTAGGTTTCCTGGGTATGGGTGCACAGCCGCCAACGCCTGAATGGGGAACCATGCTTTCTTCCGTATTGCAGTTTGCTCAAAGCGCCTGGTGGGTTGTGACATTCCCGGGGCTGGCCATTCTGTTTACCGTACTGGCCTTTAACTTAATGGGGGACGGCTTACGTGATGCGCTCGACCCTAAACTTAAGCAGTAATCGGGGGAAGAAATGGCACTATTAGACATTGAACAGCTATCCGTTCATTTTGGTGACAACAGTACCCCGTTTCGGGCAGTTGACCGCGTAAGCTATAGCGTCGAGAAAGGGGAAGTGGTTGGTATTGTAGGTGAGTCCGGCTCAGGTAAATCGGTTAGCTCATTGGCTATTATGGGATTGATCGATTTTCCCGGTAAGGTGATGGCCAACGGCCTGCATTTTGACGGTCGGGATCTGCGTACTATCTCAGAAAAAGAGCGCCGTCAGATTGTGGGCGATGAAATCGCTATGATTTTTCAGGACCCGATGACCAGCCTCAACCCATGCTATACCGTGGGTTATCAGATTATGGAAGCGTTGAAAATTCATCAGGGCGGTAACCGAAAAACTCGCCGCCAGCGCGCTATTGATTTGTTGACACAGGTTGGCATTCCGGCACCGGAATCCCGTCTGGATAACTATCCTCATCAGCTTTCTGGTGGTATGAGTCAACGGGTAATGATTGCAATGGCCATTGCCTGCCGCCCTCAGCTATTAATTGCCGATGAACCAACAACCGCACTGGATGTGACCATTCAGGCACAAATTATCGAACTGCTGTTGGAGTTACAGCGCCGTGAGAATATGGCGTTGATATTAATTACCCACGATCTGGCACTGGTGGCGGAAGCGGCGCAGTACATTATTGTGATGTATGCCGGTCAGGTGATGGAAAGCGGCAAGGCTGAAGAGATTTTCCGTACTCCACGTCATCCTTATACACAAGCATTGCTACGCGCTTTGCCTGAGTTTTCCAGTGAGAAAGAGCGCCTGAATTCGCTACCCGGCGTTGTTCCCGGTAAATACGATCGGCCTGAGGGTTGTTTGTTGAGCCCTCGTTGCCCCTATGCCACCGATTTCTGCCGTCAGCAGGAACCGGATTTAAAAGGGGAAGCCAGAAGACAGGTGAAATGCCATACGCCGCTTGACGATCATGGGAGGCCAACGCTATGAGTCAGGAATATCCATTATTACAGGCCATTGGTCTGAAAAAGTATTACTCGGTTAAAAATGGGCTGTTTTCATCTCAGCAACAGGTGAAGTCCCTTGATGGCGTCTCTTTTACGCTGGAACGAGGAAAAACACTGGCGGTGGTTGGTGAGTCCGGATGCGGTAAATCAACTCTGGGTCGTATGTTGACCATGATTGAAGTTCCCACCGAAGGTGAACTCTACTATCAGGGGCAGGATCTGCTGAAGCACGATCCTGCGGCGCAAAAGTTACGTCGTCAGAAAATTCAGATCGTATTCCAAAACCCTTACGGTTCGTTGAATCCTCGTAAGAAGATTGGCGACATACTGGAAGAACCTCTGCGGATTAATACCACATTATCGAAAGCGGAACGGCGGGAAAAGGCGCTGGCGATTATGGCTAAAGTCGGGCTGAGAACGGAGCATTATGAGCGTTATCCTCATATGTTCTCCGGCGGTCAACGCCAGCGTATTGCTATTGCCCGTGGGCTAATGCTTAATCCGGATATTGTGGTGGCAGATGAACCTGTTTCTGCACTGGATGTTTCCGTGCGGGCTCAGGTATTGAATCTGATGATGGATTTACAACAGGAAATGGGGCTTTCTTACGTCTTTATCTCCCATGATTTATCCGTCGTGGAGCATATTGCCGATGATGTGATGGTGATGTATTTGGGCCGTTGTGTAGAGCAGGGAACTAAAGATCAGATTTTTAATAATCCACGCCATCCTTATACCCAAGCGTTACTCTCTGCCACTCCGCGCCTGAATCCGGATGTACGCCGCGAAAGAATCAAATTAACCGGTGAACTACCAAGCCCGTTAAATCCACCGCAGGGTTGCGCATTCAATGCTCGCTGCCAACGTGCCTTTGATACCTGTTTTGAGGTTAAACCGGCACTGAAAAATTATGACGGTCAGTTGATTGCCTGTTTTGCGGTGGAACAGGATGAGGAAAGTGGGGTATGCAATATGAGAAAAGTAGTTTAACTGAATGATATAACTAAGGAACCCGATAAGAACAGGGATTACGCCAGTAAGATATTTAACTTGCGTAATCCTGATGTGTGTCATTGAAATGAAAATTATTAGC
Source organism: Limnobaculum eriocheiris (assembly GCF_021010575.1). Classification (GTDB taxonomy): domain Bacteria; phylum Pseudomonadota; class Gammaproteobacteria; order Enterobacterales; family Enterobacteriaceae; genus Limnobaculum; species Limnobaculum eriocheiris. The sequence continues at coordinate 13,792 of NZ_JAJNAG010000055.1, forward strand.
TTATAAATTATATTTTCATGAAATTAATTATTGATTTATGCAGACGTAGAATAATGACAGGAAAGCAAGTAAAGGGATTTCTGTTTAATTTTTTATAATTCAATGAATGGATTTAATCATGTTAAAAAAACACTTTAAGGATAAGTGCTTATTATTTGTTGCATGTTCAGCTTGTCTGGTGGCGTTTTCAGGTAGTGCAAATGCTGCTAATTCACCATTTTATGATGGTGCTATATGTCAGCCTCCATATACCGTCGATTCGGCAACAAAGTTGTACGAACAGGCAGAAAAGATATCTAAATATGAATTACAGGGTATGGCTGCAATTTATCAAATGTCTGAGAATATTGGTGCAGATGGTTTCGAAACGAAAGAGGTTTTCTTTGCCGGAACATCAGTAGGGGTGTTGATTAAAGGGCTACGGGCTGACGATCTGGCCAAACAGTATCAATTAAAGGCAGAAGATGCATCATTTATTGGCGCAACTAAAAATTATTCGCGCCCTTTAGTCGATGCCCAACAGCCAGATAAAGAATTGGGTACCGTATCTATTGTTGCCCGTGAAAGCGAATCTTTGCCGGATAAAACCGTATTAATGTGTGAGTTCGTCTCGCATGAAGATGCGAAAATGATGAAAGAACTGAATAAATAATTTTTCTCTACTCTATTCTTTAAACTAAAAGGAGGCCAGATTTGCCTGCCTCCTTTTTAGCGAGACTTCTGTGCTGTTTATAACAGCGTCGAGTCAATATCAGTAGTCATTAAAATACCAATAACCACTATTCACCAGATGCGCCAACACTGCAACAAACGCAGGATCTTCCAGTGCATCACCCAATTCTTTCTGGCTGATTAATGGATAGCGGCACAGCGCATCGGCAGCGTCGAGATGCGGAGTATCAATAAGTTCCCCATTAGCGAAGCAAAGGTCACCAACACGCAATACCCGCAGGCCGCTCAGGCGGATTAAACTCTCACCCTGTACCAGTGAATCGTAGATTTCATCGGAACGATATGGCGGTTCAGCCGGTGCAATATCCAGCTCATGGCGTGACGTTGTCACGAATCGACCAAACCACTGGCTAAAATCTTCTGGCTGATTAATCAGATTAATCATCATGCCACGCAGGCGTTCCAGCTCATGCTCTTCAACCAGAGCCGGGTGCTCTCTTAACTTCAGGTCCGGATCGCTATAGTGTTCACCACCTAAATCGTGCTCTAACACATAATCGGCGAAATTACTAATAAGATCGCGAGAGTTAGGACCACGATAGCCGACAGAGTAGTTTAGCGCGGTTTCATGAGTAAAGCCGTCGTGCGGGAATCCCGGTGGAATATACAGAATATCGCCCGGTGATAAATCTTCATCAATGATGGGATCAAAAGGTTCAACGTGCAACAAAGCAGGGTGTGGACAATATTGCTTTAGCGGCTTTTTGTCCCCCACGCGCCAGCGGCGGCTACCCATTCCCTGAATAATAAATACGTCATACTGGTCGATATGCGGGCCAACGCCACCGCCAGGAACGGAGAAAGAGATCATCAAATCGTCAAGGCGCCAGTCAGGCAACTTACGGAAAGGGCGAACTAGAGCAGCAGAGGGCGCATGCCAGTGGTTAACCGCCTGCACCAATAATGACCAGCCTTTATCTCCCAGGTGATCATAGCTTTCGAAAGGACCATTGCTGGCTTGCCAGTGACCATTTGGTTGACTCACCAAACGGCTGTCCACTTCGCTTTCCATAGCCAACCCTGCTAATTCATCCGGCGAGATTGGATCAATAAAGTTTTTGATAACGTTCTTTAAAACGACCGGACGTTTCTGCCAGTAGCGGTTTAAGAAGTCATCCCAGTCTAAATCAAGTTGATAATCCATCGTTTCAGTTACCATTCAGCAGGAAATTGGCGTGATTATATCGAAGGTTGCTAAAGAATACCGGACTGGATTCGCAGTTTTTTCTATTTCTGATCTATAACTGATTTTTCAAATAAAAATCAGACGGGGTCAATGGGAAAAGAGAGTCAGTTATCTACCAGTATTAAACAAAGGGTGGTCGAGGCTCTATAAGATAATCCCGATGATTCTGCACCTAAAATAGGGGATTGAAATCACATTGTCAGTAATCTGAAATAAATCCCATTATCTGTTAGGGACAATCGGCATTAAGCGCTATCATATAGCGCAAATACATGAATATTATCCAGCCAGTGCATATCATTTGGTTGAAGAGATTCTATACACCACCAGACAGTAAAGCAGGACCATTTTAAATCCCCATGTCTTTAGATAGCCCACAAATACCCTCTGATGCGCAAGAGAACGAACAGGGTTCAGCGACAACCTCCATAGAGTTGCCGCGTTTTCCGCTGTACGATCTCCATAGCCATACCAACGCTTCTGACGGTATGTTAACGCCAGCACAGTTGGTTGAGCGAGCGGTTGAAATGCGCGTCAGCGTGCTGGCCATTACCGACCACGATACCACCAGCGCTTTGGCGGCTGCGAAGCTGGCTATTGAAGAACAGGGATTAGCGCTGCATCTGATTAACGGGGTGGAAATTTCAACGGTTTGGGAAAGTTTTGATATTCATATTGTTGGTCTGAATATCGATCCTGATTCAAAAGCCATGACTGAGCTGCTGGCAGAACAAACAATCAGAAGGACTGAACGGGCGCAAGAGATAGCCCGGCGGCTGGAGAAACACCATATTCCTGATGCATTAAGCGGAGCACAGCGTTTTGCCGGTGATGCGGCTATTACCCGAGCGCACTTTGCCCGTTATCTGATTGAATTGGGTAAAGCCTCTGATATGGCTCAGGTGTTTAAAAATTATCTGGCCCGGGGGAAAACCGGCTATGTACCGCCTCAGTGGTGTACAATAGCAGAAGCGGTGGAAGCCGTTCATCTTGCTGGCGGACAGGCGGTATTAGCTCATCCCGGACGTTATGATCTATCGCCTAAATGGCTGCGGCGTTTAATCATAGAGTTTAAACAAGCCGGTGGTGATGCAATAGAAGTCTCCCAATGCCAACAGGCCCCGCAGGAGCGGGCACAGCTGGCACTGTATGCTCAGGAATATCAGCTACTGGCCTCTCAGGGCTCTGACTTCCACTACCCCTGTGCCTGGGTTGAACTGGGAAGAAAACTCTTCCTGCCGGATAAAGTCATTCCGGTATGGCATAACTGGTTTGTGTAGTTGATGTAATACAGGGAACTTAGAATAAGTTAACCCTAATTGATTTTGTTTGTTAACAAAGCTAATCGGAGGGAGAGATTTACAGGCTGGCGCCTGCCCTTCGGGGCAACGCAAAGCGTTGTCCGTTGGGATCGTAGCAGCTTTAGCTGCCGGACAAACAGGCAAAGCCTGTTTGAACAGCGCTTGCGCTGGCCCGTCAGGGTGAAACACCACAAGGTGTTTCATAACTACCCCTAGGGAATCCAGGCCCGACGCCCTCCGAACTAAAGTGCAGACGGTCTTCCGGCCGAGCACCATGATTATATGAGCAATAATGCTTTTACGGCCGGAATATCCACTAAAATTAAATTTATCAATAAGTTATATATTTAAGCCGTTAGCGCCCGATCCACAATATGAATACCGCTAACCGCCAGGCCTCACAGGAGTTCCCATGAGTCAGTTTTTTTATATCCATCAGGATAACCCTCAACCCCGGCTGATTAGCCAGTCGGTAGAGTTTTTACGCAAAGGCGGAGTGATTGTCTACCCAACGGACTCCGGATATGCATTAGGCTGTATGCTGGAAGATAAACACGCCATGGAGCGTATTTGTCGAATTCGTCAGTTGGACAGTAACCATAACTTTACCCTGATGTGTCGCGATCTGTCTGAACTTTCTACCTATGCGCATGTTGATAACGCTGCTTTCCGGTTGATTAAAAATAATACGCCGGGAAACTACACCTTTATTTTAAAAGCGACAAAAGAAGTTCCACGTCGTCTGATGAATGAAAAACGCAAAACCATTGGTCTGCGGGTGCCATCGAACCCGATAGCTATGGCGCTGCTGGCTGAACTGAATGAACCTATGATGTCCACCACTTTGATGTTGCCGGGCAATGACTTTGCTGAATCCGATCCGGAAGAAATTCGCGATATATTGTCAAAGCATGTTGATTTAATTATCAACGGTGGCTATTTAGGCCAACAGCCAACCACGGTTATCGATCTGACGGATGAGGCGCCGGTTGTTGCGCGGGTTGGTGCCGGCGATCCAACACCGTTTCGTTGATGGATAGGGCTGCATAAGGTATGATTCAGATCCACTGATAAAGTCATCACTATGGTTGATTTATCACTATTATGACGCCTGTGAAGGCGACAAACGAGGTTGCTCAATGAGCGAAAAGTTACAAAAAGTTCTGGCTAACTCTGGTCATGGTTCTCGTCGCGAAATCGAAGCGATGATTCAGGCTGGCCGAATCAGCGTTGACGGTAAAATTGCCACTCTGGGGGATCGCATTGAAGTTAATGCATCAATCAGAGTACGTATCGATGGGCATGTAGTTGCACTACGTGAAACCGAAGAAACCGTATGTCGCGTGCTGGCCTATTACAAACCGGAAGGGGAACTCTGTACCCGTAAAGATCCGGAAGGCCGTCCAACCGTATTTGACCGCTTGCCTAAAATGCGCGCTTCCCGCTGGGTTGCCGTAGGTCGGCTGGACGTGAATACTTCTGGCCTGCTGCTGTTTACTACCGATGGTGAACTGGCAAACCGCTTAATGCACCCGAGTCGTGAAGTTGAACGGGAATATGCGGTACGCGTATTCGGTCAGGTTGATGAAGATAAAATCAAACAGTTAAGAAAAGGCGTACAGCTGGAAGATGGCATGGCCGCATTCCGCACCATCAGTTTTCAGGGTGGTGAAGGAATAAACCAGTGGTATAACGTTACGCTGACAGAAGGACGTAACCGTGAAGTTCGTCGCCTGTGGGAAGCGGTAGACGTTCAGGTTAGCCGCCTGATTCGTATTCGCTATGGTGCATTAGGTCTGCCTAAAGGCTTACCTCGCGGTGGTTGGACCGAGCTCGATCTGAACGCTACAAACTATCTGCGTGAAATGGTCGGTTTACCACCAGAAACCCAAAGTAAGCTGCCGGTGGAACGTGACCGTCGTCGCACAAAAGCAAATCAAATCCGCCGTGCGGTGAAGAAACATAGTCAAAGACCCGCATCCAGAAATAGCAGCAGAAGAGGCGCTCAACCGAAGCGTTAATAATTAAAATTGATGAGAATAGCGCCTTAAAAGGCGCTATTTTTTTATCTGGGAATATCGTTATTTATTATTTTATTTCAATTAATTAAATGTAAATATTTAATTCCTCTCTTTAAATGTGGATATTAATGCAACGCATTAATATTGCATTGCCACTTATTTCCACTTTACATTCAATTTTCTTATCCATTTCCACTTTATTTCCACTTTGAACCGGAAAAAGTCAGTCTCCTAACCAATAAATAAAATGTGTAGTGTGCTGACATCGGAAATAAGAATAAAACCAGTCAGTAACAATAGTTTTTTATTTTGTATGATTTGCTGAATTTGGAGCGTCGTGCTGAGAGTTTTTGCTTTCATAGATGGTTTGGCGGCAGAGTTCCGATATTCGGGTCGTGACGCAGATTTAGTGGTAATGATTGATCGTCAGATACCATCCGATGATCTTATCGTGCATTTCTTCTGACTTTGAGAAGCAGATAGTCTTGCGGGTCAACCGTTTAAGATGGGTTCGC
>NZ_JAJNAG010000056.1 GCF_021010575.1 Limnobaculum eriocheiris
TTGCGAACCCATCTTAAACGGTTGACCCGCAAGACTATCTGCTTCTCAAAGTCAGAAGAAATGCACGATAAGATCATCGGATGGTATCTGACGATCAATCATTACCACTAAATCTGCGTCACGACCCCATTTCAGGTGAAATTGTGCCAAATATCACTTTGTTGCAACATTGCTCGCAGATAGCTGGGATAGCAGGATGAAAAGGGCTAAACTACGCCATCATAATATCTATCGGCCAGGGTATCTGTTGAATCGGTCGATAGTGATCAACTGGGCTGATCCAGCAAATATCGCGGCACGAAGGGATATAGCTCGGTAACTATGTTGTATAGCGTTTACGGATAATCAAGAAACCCAGTAATTAAGAGGCTTATAATACAGTGGCACAATACGTCTACACGATGCATCGGGTTGGAAAAGTCGTTCCCCCGAAAAGGCATATTCTGAAAAATATTTCTCTCAGTTTCTTTCCCGGTGCCAAAATTGGCGTACTGGGTTTAAACGGCGCAGGTAAATCCACCTTATTACGTATTATGGCGGGTATTGATACCGATATTGAGGGTGAAGCACGTCCACAGCCGGGTATCAAGATTGGTTATTTACCGCAAGAACCTAAACTAAATCCAGACCAGACCGTACGTGAAGCGGTAGAAGAAGCGGTTAGCGAAGTGAAAAATGCACTAACCCGTCTGGATGAAATTTACGCTGCCTATGCTGAACCGGACGCCGACTTTGATAAGCTGGCAAAACAGCAGGGGGAGATGGAAGCTATTATTCAATCTCACGATGGTCATAACCTCGATAATCAGTTGGAACGTGCAGCCGACGCTCTGCGTCTGCCACCCTGGGATGCCAAAGTAGAACATCTGTCCGGTGGTGAACGCCGCCGTGTAGCACTGTGCCGTCTGCTGTTAGAAAAACCAGATATGCTGCTGCTCGACGAACCAACCAACCACCTGGATGCTGAATCTGTCGCCTGGCTGGAACGCTTCCTCCACGACTATGAAGGTACTGTGGTTGCGATTACCCATGACCGTTACTTCCTTGATAACGTTGCCGGTTGGATCCTTGAGCTTGACCGCGGTGAAGGTATTCCGTGGGAAGGTAACTACTCCTCGTGGCTGGAACAAAAAGATAAGCGACTGGAGCAGGAAGCCTCTTCTGAAGCCGCTCGTCGTAAGTCGATTGAAAAAGAACTGGAGTGGGTCCGTCAGAATCCAAAAGGTCGTCAGGCCAAGAGCAAGTCCCGTCTTGCCCGCTTTGATGAGCTGAACAATGTTGAGTATCAAAAACGTAATGAAACCAGCGAACTGTTTATTCCACCGGGCCCTCGCATCGGTGATAAAGTGCTGGAAGTCAGCAATCTGACCAAGTCGTATGGCGACCGTATGTTGATTGACGATTTGTCCTTCGCGATTCCAAAAGGGGCGATTGTGGGTATTATCGGTCCTAACGGCGCGGGTAAATCCACGCTGTTCCGTATGATTTCACAACAAGAACAACCTGACAGCGGCACCATCACCTTAGGTGAAACGGTGAAGCTGGCTTCGGTGGATCAGTTCCGCGACAGTATGGACAACAGCAAGACCGTATGGGAAGAGGTTTCCGGTGGTCTGGATATTATGAAGATTGGTAACTTTGAACTGCCAAGCCGCGCTTACGTAGGCCGCTTCAACTTTAAAGGCACCGATCAGGGCAAGCGCGTAAGTGAGCTGTCCGGCGGTGAGCGTGGTCGTCTGCATCTGGCTAAACTATTGCAGGTTGGCGGCAACATGCTGTTGCTCGATGAACCGACCAACGACCTGGATATCGAAACCCTGCGAGCGTTGGAAAACGCCCTGTTGGAATTCCCTGGCTGTGCCATGGTTATTTCCCATGACCGTTGGTTCCTGGACCGTATCGCTACCCATATTCTGGACTACGGCGATGAAGGTAAAGTTGAGTTCTTTGAGGGTAACTTTACCGAGTACGAAGAGTGGAAGAAACGCACGCTGGGGGCGGAAGCTCTGGAACCTCATCGCATTAAATATAAGAAGATCGCCAAGTAGTTTTGGTCTATTCTTAATTGTTGTTGATAAAGCCCCGTATATGGGGCTTTTTTATAATAATTTATGTCTAATTAACATTAGCGAATATTCCGGCCGTAAAAGCCATGTACCTATATAACCTTAGTGCCCGGCCGGAAGACCATTGGTACTTAAATCCGGAGCCACCATGTCAAAAACTGTTTTAATACTTGGCGCCAGTGGACTTATCGGTAGCCAGTTACTGAATATGCTGGAGTCCGATCCCCGAATTACCCGCATTTATGCACCAGGCCGTCGTCCGTTATCCGGTGTTAGTTCAAAAGTAGTGAATCCGGTTGGTGATGATTTACAGACACTGTTGGACGGGCTGACAGAACCGCTTGATGTGGCGTTTTGTTGTCTTGGTAGCACAATAAAAGCGGCTGGCAGTCGTGAAGCTTTTCACTTTAGTGATGTGACATTACCGGTACATGGTGGCAGAACCGCGCTGCAATTGGGGGCGACTCACTATCTGGTGGTCAGCGCAATAGGTGCTAATGCAAAATCCTGGTTCTTTTATAACCGAACCAAAGGTGAAATGGAGCAGGCGCTGATAGCCCAGCGCTGGCCACATTTAACCATTGCCCGTCCTTCTATGCTGCTTGGCAATCGACCAACACCGCGGGCTAATGAGCTGATTGCGGCCCCGATATTTAAGTTGTTTCCCGGTAAATGGAAATCAATTCAGGCAAGCGATGTGGCTAACGTTCTCTGGATGCGGGCTTTTGCTCCGGCGTCATCCGCGGTTGAGATCGTTCAATCTGATAAACTTCGTGAACAAGCTGCAGAGAGTCAGACTTAGCGTTTTGCCTTTGGTCCGGTGGCATATTCCGTTACCAGAGGGTGATTCATCACCGCCTCAACAAAGCGCTCCAGCGCTGGCATATTCAACGTGCGGTTAGGATAGACCAGATAAAGTTCGTTTCCTTCTGCACGCCACTCTTCCAGCACCGGCTGCAATAATCCCTGTAAAACAACGTCTGTCGCCAGAAATGAAGGGAGAAACGTAATACCAGCACCGGCTATGGCACACTGACGGGCATACAATAAGTTGTCAGTAACATGGTGTGCCGTCTGTAACCAGCGATAGGTTTCGTCCCCTTTACGTAACAAACACTCTGACCAGGCACGGTGGGTAATACAACGATGCCGTTCCAACTGTCGGGGATGAGTAACAGGTTCAGCCTGAGATAAATATTGCGGAGAAGCGAGCAAATAGCGGGGATACAGGCCAAGAAAGCGCCCAATTAATGTGGAGTCCTGAGGCTTTCCGGTGCGGATACCTAAGTCAAACCCTGCCCCAACCAGATCGGTTACCGTATCAGAAACATAAACTTCTACCGATACTTCCGGATAACTCAGCTGAAAATCCGTCACAATGGGGGCTAACAGCGTTACGGCCAGCCCTGCGGGAGCCGTGATCCTGACTCTGCCACTGGGTGATGCCTTCAACATTTGCAGCGACTGGCTGGCGCGTTCCGATGCCTGCATCATCTCTTTGCAATGCACCAGATAGCGTTCTCCGGCAAAGGTCAGGCTTAACTGTCGGGTGGTTCTCATTAATAAACGTAGCCCCAACTCCTGCTCCAGATGGCTTATTCGCTGGCTGACGCTCGATTTAGGCAACCCTGCCCGTTTAGCGGCTGCGGTAAAACTGCCGGTCTCCACCACCAGGGTAAATAACGCCATTTCCTGCAATTGTTTGAACATGATTGTTCACCATGGATAAACAGTTTGTTTGCTAAAACTCATCTTATCACTTTTTATCAGTACAGCTAGACTGGTTGCCAATTACCGTTCAGAAAGGAAAATTCCATGTCCAAATATGCCATTGCTGTCGATCCGGCAAACCCTCAACAATTTATCCAGATTCCGGTACCTGAAGCGGCTCCCGCTGAGTTTGATCTGCTGGTTGAAGTGAAAGCAATTGCCATGAATCCGGTAGATACCAAAGTCCATGCCGGTTTGAAGAAAAATGGCTTACCGCAGCCTCGTATCCTCGGTTGGGACGCTACAGGTGTTGTGGTCGCCGTTGGCCCTAAAGCAGCAGGTTTCGCTATTGGTGATGAAGTCTGGTATGCGGGAGATATTACCCGTTCAGGTAGTAATACCACTCATCAACTGATTGACTCACGTATTGTGGCCCATAAGCCGAAATCCCTGAGCTGGGTAGAGTCTGCTGCTATTCCACTTACCGCACTAACCGCGTGGGAAGGTCTGTTTGAGCATCTGAAAATTCAGGATGCCGGTGATGATAAAACGTTGCTGATTATTGGCGGTGCCGGTGGCGTAGGCTCATTAGCCATTCCGCTGGCTGCGCTACGCAGCAAAGTACGCATTATTGCTACCGCATCCCGGCCTGAATCAACCAAATGGTGTCTGGATCGCGGTGCCGACCTGACCGTTGATTACCATAATCTGCAAGAGAACCTGTTAAAGCACAATATTAAGCAGGTTGACTATATTTTCTGTCTGAATGATACCGATGGTCACTGGAAATCCATGAGTGAAGTTATCGTACCATTTGGTCATATTTGTTCAATTGTCGAGAGCGCCCAGCCGCTGGAGCAATCGCTGATTCGCTCTAAAGGTGTCGCCCTGCACTGGGAGCTGATGTTTACCCGCAGTATGTATCAAACGCCTGATATGGCGGAACAGGGTCGCATTCTGCAACAGGTGGCAACTATGATTGATAAAGGCGAACTGAAAGGTACGCTGAATACCACCTTACATGGCCTTAGCGTAGAAACCATTACCAAAGCCCATGCGAAGCAGTTGGAAGGTCATATGACGGGCAAAATAGCGATTGAGTTTTAGTTTTGGGTGGGGTATTGATATCTTCCGTACTCCTCAGAAATTGGCATCAGTGAATATCCCGGCCGTAATAGCAGAGTGCTTATATTATCTTTCTGTTCGGCCGGAAAACCATCGATACTTCACTTCTGAGAGCGTCAAGTCGCCCTCAACGGTACTCTCTCCCGACGATTAGCCATTTTCTAAGTGCATAAACTCAACCATCTGATGTTGTCATCCGGTTGAGAAATTTCATATTCCGGGCATCCTTCTTCATGCCACTCTCATTAATTACTAATCCAATCAATCTATTATCTGTATTAACTTTCTGGTTTTGGCTGGAATAATCCCTGTCTGCATCAATAAACCGTCATCGGTGGATGGTATAATACCGCTATGGTTTAATCTGGTGGAATGCGTTAATGGACGACAAATTTGATGTCATCATTATCGGTGGCGGGATTGCTGGCTGTACCAGTGCGCTTTTACTGGCACGAGCCGGAGTAAATGTCTTGCTGCTGGAGCGTGCTGAACAGGCCGGAGGAAAGAATATTTCCGGCGGTCGCCTTTATAGCTACAGCCTTGAAGCTATTTTGCCCGAGTTTGCTCAATCTGCCCCCATTGAACGACAAATCACCCAGGAAAAACTCAGCCTGCTGACCGTAGAATCCAGCATTACTCTGGATTATCGTCACCCAGAATATGATCGGGGCGCCACATCCTATTCGGTGCTGCGGGCCAGTTTCGATCCCTGGTTAATGGAACAGGCCCAAAATGCCGGAGCTCAATGTTTGACTGGCGTTCAGGTGGATGCTCTGGTACAGGAAAATGGGGCAGTTTGCGGCGTTCAGATTGGTGAAGACCGGCTGGAGGCCCGTGTGGTAGTGCTGGCTGAAGGCGCCAACTCCCTGCTGGCAGAACAGCATCAGTTAATCAAAAAACCTCAAACTCACAGGATGGGAATTGGCGTTAAAGAAGTGTTGGCCCTTCCCCGCTCCCGCCTTGAAGAGCGTTTTTCGCTGGAAAATAATCAGGGAGCAGCCTGGCTGTTCGCCGGAGAAGCCATTGCAGGAAAAGCAGGAGGCGGTTTTTTATATACCAATAACGATACCCTCTCGCTGGGATTAGTCTGTAATTTATCGGTTCTGAGTCATGGAAAAAATGCACTGCCACAGATGCTGGAGAACTTTAAGCAACATCCGCTGCTGCGCCCATTACTAAAAGAGACCGAACTATTGGAATATGGCGCCCATTTGATTCCCGAAGGGGGAATCAATGCGCTTAGTTCTCCATTTGGCGCTGGCTATCTGATCGCCGGGGATGCCGCCGGATTTTGTGTGAATGCAGGTCATACCGTGCGCGGTATGGATCTGGCGGTTATCAGCGCACAAGCGGTAGCCGATACCCTGACAACAGCCCTACAAAAGGATGACTTCAGCGCGCCATCGCTGGCCGCCTACCAAACTCATCTGGAAAACAGCACTCTTTGGGCGGTACTAAAACAGTACCGTTCGTTACCCGATACCCTGCTACAAAACCCACGCTATTTTGCTGAATATCCACAAATGACCAGCGATATTTTACGCGAACTGTTTGAAATTAATCGTCATCCGGCACCGCCGCTAAGAAAAATTTTGTGGAAACATGCCCGTAAGGCAGGTCTGATGACGCTGTTTAAAGATCTGGTCAGGGGAGTACGCAGCCTGTGAAAACAGAAATAAAACTCAGCAAAAACCAATATATCATTGACGAAACCCAGCCCCATATCGTGCCGACAGACCATCCGGATCGACGGGTATTACAGCAGTTGGTTAACGTCTGTCCCGCAGGCCTCTATCAACTCAATCAGGATGGCGGCCTGAGCTTTGATTATCATGGCTGTCTGGAATGCGGAAGCTGCCGGTTATTATGTGATGAAAAAACGCTGGCACGCTGGCGCTACCCTGCGGCTGGTTACGGAGTAACCTTTCGGTTTGGCTAATATAGGATATGTGAAGTGCCGCAGGGAGGGCGGTTCACGGTTATGCTAACCTGCGCGATACTTTTTGCCGGGCCCTGAACGGCAGTAAAAATAATACAAGCCAAGCGGAGATCTTGCCTGTGTCTATATTGCAGTTATTGAAACAACACCCCGTCATCGCTGCGGTAAAAGATACTGAAAGCCTGAACACCGCTCTGGAATCAGACTGTAAGATTATCTCCATCCTGTACGGCAATATCTGTAATATCGGTACCATTGTTCAGCGCATCAAGAAAGCGGATAAATACGCCTTTATTCACGTCGACCTGTTAGACGGAACCTCTAATAAAGAGATCGTCATTAACTTTCTGAAGCTGGTTACCGCCGCCGACGGCATTATCAGTACTAAAGCCTCAATGATTAAAGCGGCAAAGGCTCAGGGGTTTTACGGTATTCACCGGATATTTCTGCTGGACTCCATCTCATTCCACAATATTGATAAACAGGTAGCCCAGTCCAATCCTGACTGTATCGAGATTCTGCCGGGCTGTATGCCTAAAGTATTGGGATGGGTGGCAGAGCAAATAGATTTGCCGATTATTGCCGGTGGGTTGGTATGCGATCATGAAGATGCAACCAATGCCCTGAATGCCGGAGCCAGCGCGGTGTCTACGACTAACACTGGAGTCTGGCAGCTAAAGTTTTGATGCTGATGCTGTAGCGGCGCTCAGAGAGTAATTCTTATTCGGGGTAGCCGCTCAATCTGATAATTAATCACTAATGCCTCGGGGAAATGGACTTCCCTCAACAGTTTTTCCGCCTCACTAAATTCACCCACGTCATAATAAATATGGCTGTCACTGCCGACAATGATTGATGCCTGATGTTGTTTACATAGTTCCAGCATTTCAATGGCCAGCGCTTTGGGGCGTTCTCGTCCCGCATTGGCGCGCAGCGTAGCATTATTTAATTCCAACGCCACCCGATACTGTTTAGCTAAAGGCACGACTTCCGTAAAATCAACCGGATAAACGCCATCATTAGGATGGCCGATAATATTCACTGCCGGATGACGAATAGCACCACATAGGGCCTGTGTATTCTGGTTCCTGCTACCCGGCACCAAATTCTGTTGATGCAGGCTGGCGATAACATAATCCAAACGGGCCAGATCCTGCTCTTCCACATCAATATTTCCCTGATAGTCAACAATATTAGCCTCAACGCCTTTTAGCACCCGAATACCCAACATATAGGGGGTAAAGACCTTAAAATTACGCAAATAATAAGGAATTGCAGTGGCTGGAGGCACACAGGCGTGATCGGAAATACCCATCACCTGTAGCCCTCGTTCTCTGGCCTGTTCCAGATTCTCTTTCAGAGTACTGTAAGCATGACCGCTGGCGACGGTATGGGTATGCAGGTCCATCAGCAATTTCACAGAGTACTCCGAATATTGGACTGCTGAACACAAACCACCAGCGCCTCCAATACTGCATTCATATCATCAACAATACCCACATCAGCCTGGGAAAAGATAGCGGCATCCGGATCGGTGTTAATTGCGACAATAAATTTACTGTGGCGAATTCCCACAGAGAAAGCGGCAGCACCGGATACTCCGGCAGTAATACAAACCTCGGGTGCCACCAATGCGCCAGACATTCCCAACATGGTCGACATACTGCTCCAGGCGTTCATCGCAACCGGACGACTCACCCCTAACTGTGCCCCCAGTGCCCGGGCAATCTCATTTAACCGCTGAACGTTTTGGCCATTCCCTGCGCCCTGTCCTATGGCCAGTACCCTTTCAGCTCGATTAAGCAATGGCTGCTCTTCCGGTATGCTCACCTGATGCCCGGCAAGCCATAGTGGAATTTCAGCTTCCGTTAATATGAGTTGCTGTTCAATTCCCTGATAATCCTGAGTTGGGGCTATCGCGCCACCCTGACGGGCCACTGCCAGACAGTAAGGCGTTGCCTGTAACGCTATCGTCGCCAGCATATTGTTCCCGTATACTGACTTTTCTATCTGACAGCCGCTTTCATTTACCTGTCCACTCATCACGCCCAGACAGGAGGCTCCGTCCAGACGAAAAGCCAGACGCGTTGCCAGTTCATTTCCCAGCGAGCCACCAGAAAACAGCAGCAACTCTGCCGGATAAATTTGGTAAACCTGTTCTAACAGCGGCAATACCGAATCGGCCAGCAGCAATGCCGGGCTTTTTAACCACTGAATTTGCGTGACAGAACAATCAAACTGCGGCAACGCATCGGGCTGAGCATGTTGATAAAACAGCCACAAAGCCACTTCAGTCGTTTCCAACTGACTCTGCTGTAGAAAGCGATTGATCTCCTGCGCCTGCTGTAAAAAAGAGGGGGCGTCTGCATCGAGAATTAATGCTATTTTCATCGGCTTAATCTCCCTTGCAGATAGTCATGGTACAAACGCCGGGCTTTCTCCTGCGGTGTACCGCCGGTAATCATCACGCCACAGCGTCGGCTTTGCTGGCGGGTCAGCTTAGTCAGTTGTTTATCGTTTTCCTGTTGTAACGCCTGCGGAGACAACCCAAGTTGTTCCAGTGAATAGTGGAGGATACTGTTTTTTGCTCCGGCCAGCTTCTGCTTCAGCGTAGGCACCCGCAGCGCACTGGCCTGAGTTGAATTACCTACCGCCAGTACCGAAGGAGTATTAATGGTTAGCTTTTGCTGTTGATCTTCCGTTTGTCTAATCACGACAATCTGTTTGCTCTCCCGGATAACCCGAAAATCAGTAACCTGAGTGATACAGGGCCAGTTTAACAGCTCCGCCAGCAGCATTGCCGTTTGCATGTTATGCCCTTCGCTACTCTGCATACCTAATACTATCAGGGACTGCTGCTCTACCTTTTGATGGTAGGCCTGCATGATTTTCGCTACCGCAAGAGGATTAAAGCGCAGATCAACAGATGAAGTAGGGTCGATTCTGATTGCAGACTGAAAACCCAACGCATACATCAGTTTCAGGTAGTGCTCCCCCCGGCTATCGCCAATGGTTAGCGCATTCAGATTAAGCTCGCCCTCCTGCCATGCTGCGCCGTCACGCACCATTAGCATCAGCTCTGCTGCACTTTCATCAAAACAGTTCAGCATGGTTTGAGTAAAACTGACATCAATTTGCAGACTATCGCCAGCCTGCCAGTCTTTTTCAGCCATCATGCTTAAATCAGGCGAAGCTTTAAAACCCAGCAAGATCTTCACACTCAACCCTCCTTTCCTGCGGCTGCGGTATTTTTTTCACCGTTGATGCCCCCACCAGCGTCAGATTTTTCGTTTCCGGAGCCCAAAGTACCGATACCCATAATCCTATTAGCAATACCGCCACCAGAATCAACATGGTGTATTGAATGCCCAGTGCCAGTATGGCGATGGGTAACAATCCGGTACTGATAGCCGAGCCTAAGCGACTCATGGAAGTAGCAAAACCCACGCCCAATGAACGAATATCCGTAGGGAAACTTTCTGCCGGGAAAACCCCCACTAAATTACTGACAGCAGAAATAGTCAGAGTAAAAATAGCGAACAATAACAGCATCATGCCGGTTTGCGAGGAAGGAACAAATGCCAGCAACATCAGACTTAGCATCAGGATCACAAATGCCGTAATCAAAAAACCCCGGCGGGAACAGAACTGAGTAAATCCAATGCCCATTAACGCCCCCACAATCAATAGCCCATTCAGCATCAGGTCGGTGGCAAAACTCGCGGTTAATCCAAGAGCACGTAGCATAGAAGGCAGGTAGGTATAAATGGCAAAGTATGGGATTACCAGACAGACAAAAAACAGGCTGTTAAACGCGGTTCTGCGCCAGTATCGCGGGGAAAACAGGGTGCGCAAATGACGAGCGGTTTCTACCGGAATTTCATCATTTAGCACCACATTAGGGCCAAAACAGCGTTTGACGATTTCGTGAGCTTCGTCGATGCGTCCTTTGCGCATCAACCAACGGGGAGATTCCGGCGTACCCCAGCGCAAAATCATAATGCACAGCGCCGGTATGGATGCCGATGCCAGCAACCAAGGCCAGGCATCCGGTCCGGCATCCGCCAGCCAGTGCCCCATAAAGCTGGCGGAGACATAGCCTACCGTCCAGATAACGCTAAAAGAGCCCAACAGTAAGCCACGATGTTTACGTGGAGAGAATTCTGCCAGCATAGTGTGGCCGACGGAATAATCGCCACCCAGGCCAATACCTACCAGTACTCGTAGCCAGAATAGCTGCTCGGGAGAAGAAGCAAAAAACTGTAAAAATGACGCCAGAGTAATAATCACAAAGCTGAAGGTGAATATCTTCTGACGTCCAATATGATCGGAAATCCATCCCAGGATCAGACTACCAAGAAACAGGCCAAACAGTGCAGAACTGCCAATCATTCCCTGCCAGAAGGGAGACAGTCCCATTTGAGGGCTGATTTGCGTCAGGGCAAAACCGATTACGCCCAACACATAACCATCGGTTAAATGTGCGCCAAAGGTCAGACCGGCAATTTTAATATGGAAACGGTTTAGGGGAATGTCATCCATGCGGACAGGAGAAGAGCTATGAGGTGTCGCTATTGTTCTGTTGTCTATTAACATAATTGTTCTCATTCAGCAGTAACGACCATTCGCAGTCCTTAAACAAAAACCGGGCCGTCTGCAACAGACGGACCCGGTCAGAGACACTTTAACTTTCAATCGGGTAGATGGTACCGATATTCATAATACCATTCGGGTCATACACCTCTTTCAGTGCTTTCAGAATGTAGTAAGCAGAACCGTGTTCATCTTTGGTCCAGTGCACACGATGTTTACCAATACCGTGATGGTGCACCATAGAACCTCCCAGCTTGATGGTCTCTTCCACAATGATTTTATTCAATGGATTGTGGTACTTATCAATCTCTTCCTGTGGTGAACAATCCACCACATTGTAGTCATATACAAAGTACATATTGGTACCATTGATATAACTGTGAGAAGAGTGACCGCCAAGCATAGTGATATCATCCGCGTGTGGGAATTCATTACGGATGCGGTGAATCACATTTTCATAAATTTTATTGATTGAACGCCAGTCGCCGGAAACTTCAGTGGTGAAGCCCATGTTCTTGGTCTTCATGATTTGTACCCGTTCAGCGGCAACTTTATCCGGTCCCCAGTTAAGGTTATTGAACCAGGTTTCAATCAGCTTGCTGTCCACCTTCTTACATTCAGGATGGCGAGCCACAATGGCTTCAATGCCGTTACCGGTCGCGCGAGCAATCTCTTTAGCGCCTTCCGCCATAAAGATCAGTACACACTTACCTTCAGCAAAATGAGTAAAGTGCTGAGTACCATTTTCCGCATCGTACAGGCGAGCGATAGACGGACGGTAACCCTCAACCATCACTTCACGCAGAATATCAAAGCCAGTCTTCATATTGTCCAGAATATAGCCGTAGAACAGGTTATTTTCCGGCATATATTTGAAGATTTTTACTGTAACTTCAGTGATATAACAGAGAGCGCCTTCGTTACCGATAATCACATGGCGAATGTCCGGTCCCGCCGCACGGCGCGGTACGTTTTTAATCCGGGTAACAGTACCGTCAGGGAAGACCGCTTCAAGACCTACCACCATATCTTCAATGGCACCGTACAGCGTTGAGAACTGGCCGATGCTGCGGGTTGCCACTAATCCACCCATTTGCGCTAACGGTTTAGACTGTGGTGAATGCCCGGTGGTATATCCCTTGGCACGCAGTTTGTTTTCCAATACTTCCAGCGCAACGCCGCACTGGGCTGTGGCCTGCATGTTTTCGATATCAAT
Source organism: Limnobaculum eriocheiris (assembly GCF_021010575.1). GTDB lineage: Bacteria > Pseudomonadota > Gammaproteobacteria > Enterobacterales > Enterobacteriaceae > Limnobaculum > Limnobaculum eriocheiris. Next base: position 12,650 of record NZ_JAJNAG010000056.1, read on the forward strand.
ATTGATAACCTGATTCAGCTCGGAACCATCCAGAACGACCGAGTTCTTGACAACGGTTTCCAAACCACCTTCTGTCGCAGAGGAACCGGTACGTGGCACACAGTTAATCTGGTTTTCATTCAGGAATGCCAACACCTCAGAAACCTGCTGAGTATTGGCCAGTTTCACCACCGCTGCCGGTAGTGGTAACGTGAAGATACCGTGGATATCGGCATATTTTCTGAAACGGTCAATGCTGTTTTTCTGTAGTACCTTTTCATCGGTAATGACTCGGTCAGAGCCTACGATCTGTTTTAGCTTCTCAACGATAGCTTCTCTTGTCAGCGACATGATTAATCCTTCCTGCTTTTAGTACATTTCTATGGCATGTCTTATGCCATGGCGGTGGAGAACAAATAACCTGAACATCAAAATTTCGACTTAGCGCACCAGATAGCCGCCATCAACCACCAGCAGATGACCATTAACATAGTCAGAAGCACGGCTGGCTAAATACACCATTGCCCCCATCAAGTCCTGAGTTTCTCCCCAGCGATTTGCCGGAATATGGTCAAGAACGCGTTTGTTAGTTTCAGGATTTTTCCGGGTTTCGGTGGTGATATCAGTGGCGTAATAGCCTGGCGCAATGCCGTTGACCTGAATATTGTACTGGCCTAATTCATCACAATAAGCCTTGGTGAAACCGGCCAGTGCGTGCTTGGTCGCAGAATAGGCTGGTGACCACTGGCCACCCAGATAGGAGAACAGCGAACAGATATTGATAATTTTGCCGTGACGCTGTGGAATCATCACTTTTGCCGCTTCATAGCTGAGTTCAAAGGCCGCGGTCAGGTTGATATCTATCATTGGATCCCAATCCGCACGACCAAAATCCAGCACTTTATTTAACTTACAAATACCGGCGTTATTCACCACGATGTCCACTGAACCAAAGCGCTCCAGACACTGAGCAATCACTTTAGCCGGGGCGCCTTTTTCGGTGATATCCACCTGCATAAACTCAACGTTAACCCCTTGCTTCTCAATCATTTTGCGGGTTTCACCCTTATCCATGATGAAGCTTGGAATAAACAGATTGGCACCCGCTTTAGCCAGCGCCATCGCAAACGCCTGACCCAAACCGCTATTGCCGCCGGTAACAATTGCCGTTTTGCCTTTGAGTGAGAAAAAATCCAGAGAAAAATCATCCAACGCATTCAGTGACATGGTGTAACCCCTTTGATTCCTGATTAAAACGCAAAAAAAAAGAGAAAAGTAACTTCCCACCTAACGCGGGGAGCTTACTTTTCTCTTTTTTTTTGCCCTAAAATCAACGTTCCATAACTGAGATAACACCATGCAAAATAATAATTTTCGCCGTTGGTTAACGCTGGCGATTATCAGTATCAGCGGCGGCGTCAGTTTTGATTTGGCTTACCTGAGATATATTTACCAAATCCCCATGGCCAAATTTATGGGATTCACCAATACAGAAATCGGCTTCATCATGAGTACCTTTGGTATTGCCGCTATCATTCTGTACGCCCCCAGCGGAGTCATTGCCGATAAGTTTTCCCATCGTAAAATGATGACCTTCGCCATGATTGCCACCGGGCTACTTGGCTTTCTGATGTCCATTTACCCACCTTTCTGGGTGATGATTCTGATTCAGGTTGCCTTTGCCATCACCACAATCCTTATGCTGTGGTCTGTTTCCATCAAAGCCGCCTCACTGCTTGGTAATCATGAAGAGCAGGGAAAAATTATGGGCTGGATGGAAGGACTGCGCGGTGTGGGCGTAATGTTGCTGGCGGTATTTACCATGTGGGTGTTCTCACTGTTTATGCCGGAAGATCCAAACAGCCTGAAATCCGTAATTCTGATATACAGCGGAGTCTATATTCTGCTCGGTATTCTGTGCTGGTTCTTTGTCAGCGATGGCTTCACCTCCCGTACAGAAAGTGACGGTGAGAAGAAAGATAAACCCGCCTTTAAGTTAAGCGACATTCTGTCGGTGCTGAAAATCAGCACCACCTGGTATTGCAGCATGATTATCTTTGGCGTGTATACCATCTACGCCATTCTCAGCTACTCCACCAACTACCTGACCGAAATGTATGGCATGACGCTGGTCGCAGCCAGCTATATGGGGATTGTAATCAATAAAATCTTCTGCGCTATGTGCGGTCCTTTAGGTGGATTAGTGACCACTTACAGCCGTTTCAAATCCCCTACCCGCGTCATTCAGTTTCTGGCGGTAATCAGTATTATCACCCTTTGTGCACTGCTGTTTACCAATCAAAATCCGGGTTCTGTGGCCGTGGGTATTGGCCTGATTCTGCTGCTGGCTTTTGCCTGCTATGCCTCTCGTGGCCTCTACTTCGCCTGTATTGGTGAAGCTCGTACCCCGAAATACATTATGGGCACGACCGTTGGTATTTGTTCTGTAATTGGTTTCTTACCTGACGTCTTTGTCTACCCCATTGTTGGTTACTGGCAAGACTCCCTGCCGCCGGCTGAAGCCTATCGCAATATGTGGTTAATGGGCCTGGGTGCTACCTATCTGGTTATTGTGTTTACTTTCCTGCTGTTTAACAACATGAAACGCGCCGGGCAGCAGGTGGCAATGCCAAAACCAGTAACTGAATAACATCATTTTGAACATTATTGTTTTAATCACGAGGTTAAGAAATGAGTGACAAATATTTGATGGGTGTTGATGTGGGCACCCAAAGTGCCAAAGTGGTGATATTCGACCTTCAGGGCAATGTGGTTAGCGAAGGAAAAAAGGCGCTACGTAAAATGGATATTCCAGCGCCTTTGCTGGCTGAACATCCGGATGATGACCTGTGGGACTCTTTAAAACTGGCTTTCCAGCGGGCCATGGCCGAATTCTCTCAGGCCGGTCGAAAAGCAGAAGATATTCAGGCTATGGGCGTATGTATTATCCGCTGCTGTCGGGTATTGCTAAAAGAAAACGGCGAACTGGCCTACCCGGTAATTAACTGGATGGATAAGCGCTTAAACAAGCCTTACGAGTACATTGATGCCTATAAAGGGGTGCGCTATGTCACCACCACTTCCGGCTATATTACCCATCGCCTGACGGGAGAATTTAAAGATACCTGCGCCAATTACATTGGCTGGTGGCCGATGGATAACGACACGCTGGACTGGAGCACCGATCCTGCGGTCTGGAAGAGTTGCAATCTGACACGGGAAAACGTACTGGATGTCGTAAAACCAGGGGAGATTTTGGGCTATGTCTCCGAACTGGCAGCAAAACAGATAGGCGTACCTGCCGGTATTCCGGTAGTTGCTACCGCTCATGATAAAGCGGTTGAAGCATTAGGAGCGGGTTCACTGGATGAAGGGGTCGCGTTGATTTCTCTGGGTACTTATATCGGGGCCATGGTTCATGGTCATGCCAATGTAAAAGACGCTCAGAATTTCTGGCCGTTCCAGGCCTCAATTCCCGGACGCTATTTGTATGAGTGTATGGGTGTTCGCCGCGGTATGTGGACCATCAGTTGGTTCCGCGATCAGTTTGGTGAATCTGCCCTGGCGGATGCCGATGAAACCGGTGTCAGTATTGAAGAACTCCTGAATATGGAAGCCTCAAAAGTCCCTGCCGGTTGTGAAGGTCTGCTCACTATTCATGACTGGGCACCACCATCGGAAGCAGAATTCCGTAAAGGCGTCATGATGGGCTTTGATGGCCGCCACACCCGCGCCCATATGTATCGTTCAGTGTTGGAAGGCATTGCTTTCACCATGAAAAATCATATGGATAAGATGGCCAAAGAGCTTAACACGCCGTTCAAGCGCCTGATTATCTCCGGCGGTGGCGCCAACAGCGATCTGTTTATGCAAATCTTCGCTGATGTATTTGGCATTCCCACCAGTCGAAATGTGATGAAAGGCTCAGCCTCGGTAGGATGCGCCATTAACGCCGGCATGGCCGTAGGTGCCTTTGACAGCTACGAACAGGCAACACAGAAACTGGTGCGCATAGGGGACAGCTTTATGCCCGATATGGAAAATCACCGGTTCTACAATGAGCTGAATGGCGAAGTCTATAAGCAGGTAAACCAATATTTTGACCCGCTATTGAAAAAGCTAAGTCCGCTGGTAGTGTCCACTTCCCTTAAAATGAGACAATTATAATTAGACTTTCTGCCTTACTTAATCGCAGGAGTATTTATGAAAAAGATCCGTTTTACTGACTCCCAAATCGTTAATATCTTGAAACTTGCCGATTCAGGAATGAAAGTGGATGATATTTGCCGTCAAAATGGTATTAGTAGTGCAACCTATTATAACTGGAAATCAAAGTATGGCGGTATGGAAGCTGCTGATATAAAAAGAATAAAGGAACTTGAAGAAGAAAATACTAAATTGAAAAAGATGTTT
>NZ_JAJNAG010000057.1 GCF_021010575.1 Limnobaculum eriocheiris
CAAGTTTATCTGTGGAAAGTCTCTTCTGCAGTTTTTCCCACTCTTTTTTAAAGCCAAACTCAGCGGCTTTTTCTGGTGTAAGAACCAGTCTGGTCTTCGGGCCCAGACTGGTCACTTTATCCGTTGGGGGTAAGGCAATCTCTTCCCAGCCTTCACTTAATAACCGAGCTTTTTCCCGGGCATTATAGGCATCACCTCTTGGATCTCCTGTGGGGCCAGAAAAATCACGATACTGAGGTTCAGTAAACTTTTCATCAAAATAATCCCGTAGACCAGCTTTATAACTGGTAATACAGGACATTATTTTACGTTGATAGACCAACTCTTGTTTAAAATATTCTGGTACTCGATTTGATTTTAATTTCGCTGTTGTTTTTGGAGAATTCTGGAAAATCTTAAATAGTTCATCACTGAGTTTCTTTAATGGCAATTTGCTATCTAATGCTCGGTTCATATAACTGTCAATTGCTGACTGAGCCTCTTTCTTATTCCCCATAGCATCAGTATTTTCAGCGTAGTCTTTAAACGCTTTTTGAATATTATCATCCATTAATTTGGCCTGTTCCCAAGCTGGCATAATTAATGGTTCACAATTTATCAGGCGCTGTTTATTAAACTCTTCTGCCAGTCCAAAGGTATCTTCAACTAATATCACGCCGACTTTACAGTTATTCTTTTTAGCCAAATGTGCAGCAATATTATTTAATTTATCTTTAGTGCCTTTTTTAGCCAAAGAATTAAAGTTGTGTGCCGTATCAAATTTACCTTTCAGCGTTTCATTCTCAAACTCTAATAACTTAATTTCACCGTTTATCAATTTATCAAAATCAAAACTTCTGCCGGGTGATAATTGAGATGGTTCGGCCTTTGATCCGTCATTAATGATCACTTTAGTAAAGCGCGTTAAGTCCGCATCTGCTGATGTATATTTTGAACGAACCTTCTCTGACCATGCCCGACGGCTGTAAGCAATCCACACCGTTTCATTATGAATAGACATATCAACGTTAATAAATAACGAAGGCAAAGTATGATCGTCTTTTACGCAACTTTCCGGTAACGGTTTAACATCGGTTTCGCGCATTTCTTTAATAGAACGATAACGAAAGGCACCATCTGGCGTGACCTCATACCCTAAAAACTCTTTAGCCCCACCCACTTTAGGCTCTAACAGGACATATACATAGCCAGTTCTTAATGTTCTTAGTACATATTCATGTGCTTTCAGCGCTTCTTCTGGTTCCCTGTCGTTTAATGACGGAATACCAGCCGACCACTTAATACCATTTAACTGTTTTTTTACCGCTGATTTTCTAACTAAAAATAGAGGGAACCCTAAACGTTCGCAGACACCACAACCACCGTTAGCAATATCCGCAGCTTTTTTAGCTTCAATACAATTTGTTTTATGATCGCTCATCTATGAATCCCTGTTATCTTCTGTCCAGTGATAAAAAAATACGCTCATCTAACTGACTAAATCTTTCAGCTAAACTACCCTCATCTTTCAATACAGAGACTATTTCCGCTGAAAGTTCCGGGCTATTTAATAAGTTACCGTATTGCAGTGAATTTAAAGAAAACACAAAGTTATCCTCTGTATTTAATAGCCCCATATTTCGACCCGCTTTATATATTTCAGCAACGTCGATCAAACGACACTCAGTCAAAGGTATCCCTCTTTGTTCACACAACTCATGCCATGCTAAAAAAAGGTGAAGGATCTTTCGGGCCTCTCGCTGATATAACTTAGCCTCTTCGGTAATAAAAACTTCCATATCCAATAGTGAATAATCTGTCTGACGGATAGTCTTTAAGCCCGATGTGGTAGAGAAATAGCTGTAGGTCTCAATATCTTTTAATGCCGAAATTAACCACTCAGGGCAAATGGAATTTCCTTCCTGAAGTAGTTGCATTCTGAAAGGCTCAAAATAGGGAACAAAAGGCAACCCCATCGTTCTCCCCATTAATAGTCCAATCTCAACAAGACGCTCTGACAACGTTTGAAGCTGGACTTTGCTGGTTATCCAGCTACATACATAACGTTTTGTATATGTACTCTCTTTTCTGGCCCAATTTAGACTGTTCCTGAGGAGATCAATATCAACATCTTGGCTGGGATGAGAAATAAGAATCAATTGAGGACAGGATAACGGATCATAAGCAATTTCGGGACGCAATACGGGCATAACCCGGTTTTGACCGAACATTTCCGTTAATGTATCTATATGTATTGGACTTAGATTTCCCATTGGTACCAAAGGGTCAAGCAATAAATAGCGGTAGAGAGAACGGTCATGATTTATGACGGATAATAGTGCATCCATGTTTACAAATTCTCCTTACAAGAGGAGCCAGCAGGCAACACTGGCGCTGGCGGTGAATAACTTTCTGGCCCAATAATATTGAGGCTTGCCATTTTCACTTTCAGGTCCCCAGGGCCAATAAACGTAATTCCCCCACCTTCCATCACAATAGCGGCCCCATCACATGCCAGCGTCAAACGGCTCTTTGCAACTACCATGACTTCACCATCTGTACTGGTAATCACCATATTCTGCTTAGAGGTTAAGTTCATTTCATCATCTTGAGCTTGAAGTTCTAATTTCCCTTTACCAGCAAAAATTTTGATCCCCATTTTATTGGCAAACAGGCTAATAACTTCACCTGCTGTAACAACAAAGCGTTTAAAGGCACTGATATCAACGGTATTCTGAGCCGTTTGAATGATGTTTCCACCTGCCGTATTTTGAATGCTCGAAGGGGTAACTGAAGCAATTCCAGCCGGTGCATAAGTTAAAACTGCCTGGCCTTTTAAATTATCAAGTGATGATTGTAATAATGCACTCTGTGCCTGAAGGTCAGCCAGCTCAGCTTTAGCGGCCTCTGCCATTTGATTCAGTGATTCCACCATTTTGTGCGCCTGCTCTAATTCAGCAATCACACTGTCCATGGTTAACTGCTGCTTCTGAGCTTTTGACTGCTCTTCAGTAGTAATAAACAGCCCTTTCCCCGCCCGTATCGCCCCCCACTCATCGGTACGCAGCTCAAACCCTTCCCCTCGCTGTTTACGCTCCGCATCCACCAGATGCCCCATATTCAGCTGGGTTTTGCCGTATTCGGTGGCGACTTTGATGTGTTCTTTGCCGCGCTCGTCGTCCATGCGCAGTTTGTTATTGGCCGGGGTGCGGATGAGGTTGCGCTTATGGTTGGCGATGGTGACTACATCCCCGTGGCGGGAGTCGTGCATGGCGTGGGCGATGTATGGCCGGTCCGGGTTGCCTTCGGTAAAGGCGATGGCCACTTCGGTGCCGTCAATCAGCGGGAAGTGGATACCGTAGGTTTCACCGGCGTAGGCTTTTGCCAGCCGCATCCACAGGCTCTCTTCCCCTTTGCGCCAGCTGTCGTTCAGGTCGAAGTCCATCTTCACCCGATAGCGACCCTGTGCATCGATATAGCTGTAGGTGTCGTTATCCGGGCTGGTCACCCGTGCCGGTAAGGTGCCGCTGATGGTCGGCCAGACCAGACGAGCCGGACGATACGGGCGCAGGACGTCGTAAGGAATACCGGTAAAGCTGATAACATAAGCCTGTTGACGGTCGCCCTGCGTCTCTACCGACACAATCAGAATACCGCTGCCCGCTTCCGCTATCGGCGAGCCGGAGACGGTCAGAATTTGTCCCGGTGCCAGATGAGATAAGGTAGTTTTACCACTGATGGTGATTTGCTCGGTCATAAAGCGCTGATGGCGCAGACGGGCGTACCAGGCTCCCTGACCGACAGCTTCCGGTTCATCACTGGCGCTGTCTTCACCTTCATTGTCGTTCAGGCCATTTAGCAGGTCACCGCCCTTATCCGATAAACCACTCAGGGAACTGCCAGCGCTGTCAAAAGCACTTTTAACCTGACCGGTCATATTCTGTACCGCACCGGTCACGCCGGATACGGCTGAACCGGTAGCCGTGCTCACCGAACCTGCCACGCCGCTTAACTGGCTGACGCCGGGAATATCCCCCAGACCATTCGGCATCATATTGCTGAACTGCCCGGACAAATCATCCTGCGCGTTGGCGTGATTGGTATCCTCGCCTTTATCACGGTAGTGCTCACCGTAGACGTAGTGCTGACCACGGGTGGTTTTATCTTTTTGCGCGCCGTTGACGTCCGACTTCATGCCGGTTTGCGCGTTGCGGTAGTTATAATCCTGAGTCAGCACGCTTTGCGGCACGGTTTTACGTGCCACCGACATGTCCCAGACTGATTCCACACCATTATCGTTATTGCCGGATGGCTGACGATAATGAGCGGAGGGGCCGTCCTGATATTGCTGTTCAGAATCACCAAACACCACCACATCACAGCTGTGTTTGGCATGGGTTTCAAAGCTGAACCAAATTCCGCTGTCCGCCAGTAAGCGGCGAATAAAGGTTAAATCACTCTCCTGCCACTGGGAGATGTACTCTTTTACCGGGTAGGTTTCTGTCAGCTCAAAGCGAAAATCTACACCCGTCATTTCATGTTGACGCAGAACCTGCTCCACCACCTGTGGCACCGTCTGATTCTGGAAAATGGCGCTGTTTTGGGTGTTATTCAGCAGAGCTAAACGGGGTGATAAAGTCACCGAATAACGGGCTTCGTCTGCTGAACTGGTCAGTTGACTGAAGGCGGTGACCACCGCGTAGATAATCCGGGTTTCACTTTCACCGACGCCCAGCGAACTGGCCATGCCGCTCAGGGAGGACAGGCCGGAGCCGGCTTTGCCCAATAAGCCCGAGGCTTTACCGGCGATACCGCCAATAGAATTCGCCATTCCCCCCAGTTTGCCCGCAGCAGAACTGGCCTGACTGACCATCCCCATACCGCGATTAGCCATCTGGCTGACGCTGTTAATGGAGAAACCACCGGAAGGTGAATGAGGCGCGCTGCCAATCTTGTCGCTGAACATGCCACCAAAGGCGTTAAATGCGCTCATCAGTTCATGGCTTAACTGACCGGCTGCACCGCTCAGGCTGCTGATACCACCCGGTGCCAGCGTGAATACCGCTTTTTCACTCAACACCTGTTCCATGGTCAGGCCATGCTGTGCGGTAAACTGAATATCGTATTGCCAGGTTTCGCTCAGGTGTTCATGACCCTGTACGCTTAACACAGACAGTGGGGCGTTCAAGCCATCAATCGCCAACTGATAACGGTTTAAACCATCACCTAATGATGAAAAGCTTGCGGCAGAACTGCTGGTACCGCTGCCATTGCCGCTCTGACCTGACACTCCGCCCAGACCAAAGGCCTGAAGCTGTTCGTCCAGCAGATCTTTACCCTTTTTTATCAGTTGGTCTTTCATTCCGTTACTCCTTTTCTGACTCGCAAACGCCCAGGGTTATCTCTGCTTCCGGTACAGAATGTGCAATCGGGGTGGTTCCCTGTTCAATGATATCCAGCGTGATGCCGTCCTGTTCGCGGTAACCCAGCGCCAGCGCTTTGACTTTTTTCTGCTGTGACTGCATTTGCAGCAGCGTTTGTGACAAGACCGGCAGGATTTGCTGGTTCAGCAGGCTGTCGATATTGCGGGCACCGCTGTCGGGCAACAGGCAGGCACTTACCAGCTCGTCAAACAGGCTCTCTTCCACCCGGAACTCAATGCCGTAGTGGCGCTGCAATCTTTCAGCCACCTTGCCCATTTTTATCGCGACAATTTTTCTTAACGCTTCGGCACCCAGCGGACGGTAAATCACGGTCTGGAAACGAGCCAGTAAGGCAGGTTGGAAGTGGTCGCGTAAAACCGGATGGATTGCTTCATGCAGCATGGCGGTGGTGGCCTGGGGTTGCTCTTCCAGCAGCGCCATCATGTCATCGCTGCCAAGGTTAGCGGTCATCAGAATCACGGTATTGCGGAAGTCAATTTCACGCCCTTCACCATCGCGCATAAAGCCACGATCAAACACCTGATAAAACACATTGATCACATCGCGATGGGCTTTTTCCACCTCATCCAGCAGAACCACGCTGTAAGGGCGACGGCGTACCGCTTCCGTCAGGACCCCGCCCTGGCCGTAGCCCACATAGCCCGGAGGAGAGCCTTTCAGTTGAGAAACCGTATGGGCTTCCTGATATTCAGACATATTGATGGTAATCAGCGAGCGTTCGCCGCCAAACAGAATATCCGCCAGCGCCAGTGCACTTTCGGTTTTTCCGATACCCGACGGACCCACCAGTAAGAACACCCCTAATGGCCCCTGCTCCGGCGTCAGTCCGGTTTTTGCCGCCCGCAGGCGTTGCGCCAGTGATGTCAGGGCTTCATCCTGCCCGATGACCCGCTGCGCCAGTTCACTTTCTAACATCAGCAGGTTGCTTTGCTCATCTTTCATCAGGCTTTCTAGCGGAACGCCGGTCCAGTCAGCAATCACGCTGGCAACGGTGCGGCTGTCCACATCCAGCGATAACAGCGGTACCGAATCCTGTACTGCATAAAGCTGCTGCTGAAGCTGATGAATCTGCCCGGTTATCTCCTGGGGCGTTTGCGGTAAATCCGACTGATTCAGCCAGGAGCGTAATTCAATCAGTTGCTCAATAATTTGTTTTTCACGGGTAAATTGCAGGGTGCGTTGCTCAATGTTCTGGATCAGTTCCTGCTGTTTCGTTTTAATCTCTTCCGGACGGGACGCCGGGATGGCCTCGCCCAGCTCACGGTCTTCACTCAGGGCAATGTACTCATACTCCAGCGCGGAAAGCTGGGCTTCTAACAGCGTGATTTCTTCCGGGATGGTATCTAACCCCATGCGCACCCGGGCCGAAGCAGTATCCAGCAGGTCCACCGCTTTGTCCGGTAACTGACGGCCGGTGATATAGCGGCGCGACAGGGATACCGCGGTACGAACCGCTTCATCTAAAATATGGACGCCATGATGCCGGGCATAGCGGGATTTAAGGCCGCGCAGCATCAGGGCTGACGTTTCATCATCCGGCTCATCCACTTTGACCATCTGGAAGCGACGTTCCAGCGCCGCATCGCGCTCAAAATACTGCTTGTACTCAGACCAGGTGGTGGCGGCAATGGTGCGCAGTTCACCCCGGGCCAGCGCAGGTTTCAGCAGGTTAGCTGCATCGGCGCCCCCCGCCTGATTACCGGCACCGATAATAGTATGGGCTTCATCAATAAATAGCAGAATGGGCGTGGGTGATTGTTGTACCGCTTCAATCACATTTTTTAATCGCTGTTCAAACTCCCCCTTCACGCCGGCACCTGCCTGAAGCAGACCTAAGTCCAGCGTGTGAATATTGACCGGCTTTAAACTGTCCGGAACGTTACCTTCGGCAATACGTAAGGCCAAACCTTCAACCAACGCCGTTTTCCCTACGCCGGGCTCACCGACCAGAATTGGGTTGTTTTTACGACGACGGGATAAAATATCCACCATCTGACGAATTTCCACATCACGACCAAAAACCGGATCGATTTTTTGTTCTTTTGCTCTGGCGGTCAGGTTGATGGTGAAACGGTCTAATGCACCGGACTGTACCGGGGCCGTGTTATTTAGCGTGCCCGGTGCCGTCGGGGGGATATCCGTACGGGCGAATTCAGCGCTGTCATAGGTGGGTGCGTTAATCCGCGCCGGGCTCTCATCAGACAGCTCGTCCAGAATGGGTAATAAACGCTGAAGCTGAACCTGAGATACGCTGAGTAACGGCCAGGCGTCACGGGCTTTCAGCCATTGAGGGTTGTCAATCAGCGCCTGAAGAATATGGGCTGAACGCACGGAATCCGCCTGATTTTCCAGCGAGGCAATCAGCCAGGCTGACTTTAACAGCTCTTGTACCACGCCGGATAAGACCGGCTTTTGCTGTACCGTATGGGGTAAGCTTTCCAGTTGGTTAAGCAGAGCCTGCCATACGCTGTCCAAATCCAGCTCATAACGACGCGCGATCACCGTCATATCGCCGCACCCTTGCTCCAGCAATTTCAGCAACCAGTGTTCTAAGGTGATTTCTGGGTGTGCACGCGTCTGGCACAGGCTGGCGGCGGCGTCTAACGCGCGGGCGCAATACGGGTTTAATCGGCGTAGTAATACGGAAGGATCGGTGATCATTGGCAGCTCCCTGGCACAACATGATTTTATATTGGAGATAGATGCACCGGCAGAAATCCACCGGTGCATTGCTGCTTGTTTCAGGACTGCTTCACATTAAGCCCTGACAGTCGCAATTAACTGCGGCCTTCGTTCCAGCTGTCAGCGTGGATGATGTTGCCATCTTTGTAAGTCCACGTGATTTTTTCGTAACGCACTTCCACTTCTTCCAGGTGGTTGTAACGCTCTTTGCTGGGATCTTTGATGTTGTGCATGATGGGCTTGATGGAAACCACTTTCACGTTGTCCATCAGGGTGTTGAAGTACTCCACTTCCTGACCGGAATCATCAATACGGAACCATTTGATTTCAGCGGATTTCAGGGTTTGACCGGTGGTCACCGCTTTGTACAAGTACGGGGATGATGAATCCACTTCTTTCACAAAGGTCAACGGCGCATGTACGCGAGTACCGGTTAATTTGCCGGTGTTACCATCAGTTGGAATATGAACCTTATGGTCAAACTCAACCAGTTCAATACTGCCTTCACGTCCCTGAACCGTCACCGATCCCTTGATGTCTGCACCGCCATCGTCTTTAACAAACAGATATGCAGGAATTGCCATTACTCTCTCCTTAGTTTTGTTGAGATATCTGATGCCCGGCGTTCGGCTGACACGCCGACGCCTCCGGCACCAGACTGATTTCCACCCGGCGGTTAGCCGCTCTCCCTTCTGCTGTCTCATTGTCAGCAATCGGTTGAGTGGCCCCGTACCCCTGAATGGCGAAACAGGTTTTCTCGATATCACTGGTTTGTATCATCCAGTCGCGGACTGACTCCGCTCTGGCCAGTGACAGCGTCTGATTACTTTGTGGATTTCCTGTGACATCGGTATGGCCTGCTATCAGGATCAGCCATCCCGGTTTCGCTTTAATATTGATTAACGCGTCCACAAGAATTTTGGTTGAACCGGCTTTCAACTGCGCTTTTCCGGCATCAAACAGCGACATACTGTCCAGTCGCACCAGCTTCGGTAGCTCCTCGGGTGGAGGCGGCGGAGGGGGTGGCTGGTAATGTTTAATTGCCCTATCCAGCGGGATGATTAATCGCCCCGCGGTATACAGCCCCACACCCAGTCGCTCGGGTTCCCCTTCCCGGTAATACTTATCCAACAGTTGACGGTCGGTTTTCAGCACGTTCAGGCTGGCTAACTTCTCGTCATAGCGGTCCATGGCAATCTGCCGGTAGGCTGTCAGATCCCCGGCGATATGGTGCAGCAACTGACGGTTGTTATAAGCCGAGGCGCACAGCGCAACCGCAGCAAATAACGCCGTCAATATCACGGCATGGCACAGCGCCCGTTTCCTGGCCGGTAGCTGACGGTACACCGGCATGTCTTCCACTAACCGCTCAGGCAGAGGGATTGACTCATTCGCCGTTGAAGCGGCCGGCAGCGATAAGGTGGTGACCTCTTCCAGATAGCGCCGCCAGACGTTTTCACTGTCCACCGGTAAACTGACGTTCAGACACGCTACCGCCCCCGGTATCCACGAGGGAACCGGTTGTTGTGTATCGCTGAGTACCTGAATAACCTGCTCATCCAGCCACTGTTGTAAGGTTTTCAACATCACCGCCCGATGCTGGCGCCGATATTGCTGTTGCGGTTCTCCCTGCTGACACCACTGATTTAGCGGTGTGTGGCAGTCATCTAAAAGACGTATTCCCGGACTCTGCTTATTCCACCAGAACCAGGGGGCTGACTCTGATGGCTCATCACCCAGTCGGGCATTGACGGCCAGATAGCCCGGCAGCTTATAGCCGCTGGTTTTACTGGCATCCGCCCATGACTGACGAAATGTTTGCAGATAGCCCACCAGTGACGGGCTGTTGGTATAGCGTTCCGGGGTCAGGGTGAACAACACCCCGGTCCTTCCTGCCATATCAGGCCAGCGACCGGTCAGGGCATCGGCCGTCAGGGAGAGCGCTGACATATCCGGTACCGCAATCCAGATACACTTGCCGCTTACCGCTACCTGCTTATCCTCTTGTTCGGCAAAGTAACGGGCGGTGGCATCGCCGGTGACGAATATCACCGGTAACCGGCGCCTCAGGCGCTCCGGCAATGCTTCCAGTTGTTTGTCCAGCGCATCCAGATAAGGGGATACCTGCTTAACCTGTCGGGTATACCGTAAGGTGCGCCACCCTTTATATCCGCTGACCAACAGGGTCAGCACACAACCTATAACTACCCAGCCGGTTGGCAAAGGTAGAAAGAACAGCAGCAGAGCCAGACAGAGACAGGTGGCATACAGCAGCTGCACTCGCCAAGGGTAATCACCCACTTTCACATCCTTAATGTCAATCCCACGTCGATTTTGCCATGCCGTATCGTTTGCAGGACGTCTTACCCCATCGACAGGGTAACTAACCCGGGTATAACGCTAAGCTGTCCACACGTCTTAAGGTCAATACCTCCGGGGTTTTCCCGGTGTCTGTGTCAGTTTTTTGCTCCTGTAAAACGCCGGATGAATGGCATGGGTTTTCATACCGGCGGCTATTACAGTGCCGGATTGAAAAGTCGTTATGCGCCCTGTAATAGCTGAACCAGCGTGCTGTCCAGATGCTGGCGTAACAGCATGTACAGTAAAATCACCGCCATCACGGCAATCCCGGTCCAGAACAGCAATGAAGCGTGACGCCAGAAGCCGCCGTTTCCCTGCACCGCGTTGATCATCGACAGGTTTTTACCCGTTGAGGACCCCGGCAGCCGCTCACGAACCGCCATCACCAGCTGTTCTCTTTCCGTTTGTGGCTGCGACAGATAACGCCCCTGAAAACCCAGCCCCAAAATGCGGTCATAACAGGCCAGCACCAGCGGTGACCCTTCCGGATGACGAATACGCTGACGGATACGCTCAAACAGCTCGTCACCCGCCTGATAGGTTTTAAAGAAGGTGACCTGTAAGGGTGTGCCCTGCCAGACGTTGTACCCTTCATCGTTATTGCGCAACAGCACGGTTTCATCCAGCAACGCACAGGCGGCGTAGCTGATATCGTTCACCACGTCCGTCGCGCATTGCATTTCGGTTAAGCGCTGACGCAGTTGGTTGATTTGTTCCACACAGCGTTTGTACAGCGCCTCCCCCTGCTCTACCACGGACCCGGCACGCAAATGCACCACCGTCAGGGCGACATCACGCAGCAGTTCATCAATGGAGACACTTTTCAGGTTTTGACTCATGATTTAAATACCGCAAACAGTTCCAGCGAAACGTCCGGCAGCGAGCGCGGAACATAAAACTCGCAGCAACGTGCTGCCAGCATGCTCTGCGCGGCCGGATGGGTTAAGTCCAGCGCGAAGTACTGATTATCCAGACGCAGCGGAATAGCCGCCGGGACATGGCTTAATGCTTTGAGCGGAACGCCGGACAGCGCTGAGTTAATGATTTGATTCACATCATCCGGAGAGCCAACTTTGCACAGCACCGGCATCAGTTCCAGCAGTTGATGCGCCGGTAACGATGAACGTACTGACAGATAGAAATCGGCCTCTTCGGTCAGGCGGCTGTCCTGCAAACGACCGGTCCAGCGGGTACCGTTGCTGTGAACCAGATCGACGGCCATGACACGGGATGGCAGGCTGGCTTCCAGCAGTTGGCCCGTCAGCTTAAACAGCGGCGGGAACACCCGGTCCAGTTGGGTATGCTGATAAGACGGGATCGCCTCAACGTCATGCTCCAGCGAGAACGTCAGCAGCGCACCGGCCAGTGAGACCAGTTGCTGGTAAAGCTGTTCCGGATGGGTAACCGGATATTGTTGCAAGAATTTAAGCAACGGCTCATGGCTGTTCAGCGCGTTAAGCAACCAGAACAGCGACACATCCGCCACAGCGAATTCCGCCATTTGTTGATTGCGTTCACGGCGCATGCCCATCAGGCGCTGGCGTTTTGACTGCACCTGCGTGCATAACATATCCAGTTGCCGGGTCAGTACGCCATTGCTGGCGGCTAAACTCAGTAACGGCGGCAGGAAAGCCGGTTCAAGGGCAAACAGACCATTCGCATCACGTTTCAGGCGAACCAATGGACAGGTGAGATAATCCCCCTGCTCTTCAAAATCAAACAGCAGCGTCAGCGCATAGCGCTCAACGGCAATGGACTCATTGCCCTGACCAAACACGTCCTGAATGTCTACCCATTCCTGCCGGTAGCGTAATGGCCGCTCAGCGTAGTTCCCCTCCTGATGACAGTTTCCACCGTTAGCATGCAACAGTGGCAACCCCAACAGCACCGTCACTTCATTGCAGTCGGCCGGAATGCTTTGTTTCAGGTCACGGGCCGGAGGCAGAGCATCCGAGACGTCGGTATCCACCCAACTGCCGTCGGGAAAACGCACGCTTAAGCTTTCTGCATTGAGTTTATTCAGTGTCAGCGCCTGAGTGTCAAACGCCACGCGCTGAACGCCCCAGGGATTAGCCAGGCAGAGCCTGGCAATCTGATCGTTACTAAACGCTTCCCATCGACTTTGTTGCTGGAATTGTTCCGGCGACAAAAACGCACCTTCGCTCCATAACGGGCGGTGGATCTTCATTATTTCAAACTCCGGATAAGATTAAGCCTTGGCCTTTGGCATTTGAGAAACCATCGATAAATTGATGTCCATGCCTTCAATCTGGAAGTGAGGAATAAGGAAGGTTTTCACGCGGAAGAAGCCCGGGTTATCTTCAATATCTTCTACGGTCACTTTTGCCTGACGCAGCGGATGCGATGCCTGAACTTCATCACTGGGGTCAGTCATTTCGGTGACCAGATTATTGATCCAGGCATTCAGCTCCAGCTCCAGTACGCGGCGGTCTTTGGTGGCGCCGATGTTTTCACGCTGAATCACTTTCAGGTAATGGGCAATACGCGACAGCAGGAAGATGTACGGTAAGCGGGCATTGATCCGGCTGTTGGCGGTGGCTTCTTTGGTGTCATACAGGGCCGGCTTCTGGGTTGAGTTAGCCGAGAAGAAGCACGCATAGTCGCGGTTTTTATAGAATGACAGCGGAATAAAGCCCAGGTTGGCGAATTCAAATTCACGGGTTTCCGGGATAAGCACTTCCGTTGGGATCTTCACCTGATTACCGGTACCCAGGTCATACAGGTGGATGGGCAGATCATCAACCAGACCGCCCGCCTGCGGACCGCGAACCTGTACACACCAGCCGTTACGCACGAAGCTTTTCACCATATTGGCAGCAAACGCAAAGGAGGCGTTGGTCCACAGGTATCGGTCGTGATCCGGCCCTTTCACTTCTTCGGTGTAGTTGAAGTTACGCACCGGTACTGTGTCTGGCCCATAAGGCAGACGTGCCAGAACGCGTGGCAGCGTTAAGCCCACATAGCGGGAATCATCCGTATCGCGAAAGCTCTTCCACTTGGTGTATTCAGCACGATCAAAGTAGTTAGCGATATCTTTAATCGCTGCCACTTCTTCCATGTTGTTCTTACCAAAGAAAGCCGGGCCAACGGAGGCAATAAACGGCATATGCGCCGCCGCTGCCACTTTAGAGATATTGCGCAGCAGTGCGATATCCTGCGGACCACGGTCAAACTCAAAGTTAGAAATGGTCACACCAATTGGCTCACCGCCCGGGGTGTCATATTCCTGAATGTAGGTATGACGGTAAAAACCGGTTTGGATGGTTTCCGGCGCATCTTCGAAATCTTGCTGTAGCGCTTCTTTTGAGGCGTCCAGCACTTCGATCCTGACGTTACGACGAAAATCGGTGCGGTCAACCAGAAACTTCAAACCGCGCCATGCTGACTCGATAGACTGAAACTCAGGGTGATGCATCACCGCATCCAGCTGTTCGCTCAGTTGTTTGTCGATTTGGCTGATATGGAAATCCAGCAGGCTCTTATCCAGCTTGTCCACTTTTTGTGCTGATTTCTGAACCATATTCAGAAATACATTCACCGCCATGGTGACGCGTTCGTCAGCAGAGGCTTCCGCCAGCGCATCGTTATCCTGAAACTTAACGATATCGTCAAACTGCGCCACCGGCGTGAGATTAATTTTATCAAACAGCGACTGATAGACGCTGCTGGCATCTTTTACGACGGTGCTGGCCGTTTTGGAACGGGGATCTTGTGTAGAGGTAGACATAAACAATCCTTATAAAATACGTATCAAAGAAAAATGATTACTGAGCGTCAGCGCCGTTTGGCAACGAACCAATTGCCGCTAATTCAGCGCGCAGTTCGTCCGACAGTTGCTCATCTTTTAAAATACGTTCCAGCTCCAGACGGAAAGTGGCGTTATCCAGCAGGTTGGATTTCAGGTCGCGTAATAAATTACGCATGGCCAGTAATGAACGTAATGCCGGGATCTGTTTGGCTACCTGCTCCGGCTCAAAATCTTTCATATCTTTAAAACTTAGCGATACGTTCGTTTCGCTATCATCACCGGCCAGGGTGTTTTTGATGGTGAGTTTGGTTTTCGGGTTTAAATCCGCTAATACGGCATTAAAATTATTTTTATTGATGGAGATCTTTTCTCTTTCAGCAATGGGCCGATTTTCCTGACCGTGGCTGTAATCTCCCATCACTAATAATTTCAGCGGTAACTCAACTTTTTTCTGTGCACCACCGGTATGAAGATCCAGCTTGATATTGACGCGCGCAGCGGGAACTTCGTTTTGAAAGCTGTCAGCCATAGTTTTAGTCCTGATCCTTATTGGTAAAAAACACCACAACTACGTTCCCTATTTCCTTGTGTATCAACTAACTGAAATATCCGAGCGCTCGGATGAGGTACTGCCTCATGGTCGATAACCGTGGTTTGTCTGTTGGTTATTGATAAAAGCGATATTCGATTTTTTGAATGACGTATATCCGGGATGATTGAATTGAGCTTAATTAGTATGAAAAATAATCCGGCTATTAAGCTTTATATTGGGGGTGTTATATCAAAATTGATTTTGGACAAATACCTGTTAAGGTTGACAGTTGACAACTTGAGACATTAATTTAATTTGAATTATTTACATTTAAATCATAGAGTTGATTGATGATCTCAATTTTGAAGAGATTGTGATTATTTTTAATTTCTATTAAAAAACCATCTCACAATTGATTTTTATCAAATTTTACCTGCGGTCTAGCTTCCTTTAATAAAAAATAAGAAAAAAACCGGAAAATAATTATTAATGAGTAAGCTTGGCTTTTTATGTTCTAAAGGGAACCTATAACGTTTACTGGAAACTCTCTAAAAGAGAATCGTCTGTTTTTGTAGTCCCCCCAGTTTTTAGTACCACCGCAAGTTAGAGTCCCCAGCTAGTTTTTGCCTTGCATAGATAACCGGCGGTATATTGCCTAGTGAACTATGCGGGCGTTCTTCATTGTATTCCGTCCGCCAGTTTTCTGTTAATTCTCGTACTTCAGACAGCGTTCTGAACAGATACATGTCGAGTATTTCCGTTCGTAATGTCTTATTGAAACGCTCAATAAATCCGTTCTGCATTGGCTTTCCCGGTTGAATAAAATCCAGTATAACCCCATGCTGCTCAGCCCACTCCGATAAGGCTGCTGCGGTAAGTTCCGGCCCATTATCGCTTCGGATAAACGCTGGATAACCTCTTTCTGCGCTGAGTCGCTCCAGAACGCGTACTACACGATGCGCCGGGATATTTAAATCCACTTCGACTGCCAGTGCTTCTCGATTAAAGTCATCAACTACGTTAAACAACCTGAAGCGCCTTCCATCCATCAAGGCGTCGCTCATAAAATCAATTGACCAGCAGTGATTCATGTTAACAGGGACCACCAGAGGCCGCAGATGCCGGTTGGGTAAACGTTTTTTACCTTTACGTCTGAGGTTAAGTTTTAACAGACGATATATTCGATAAACGCTTTTCTCATTCCACGAGTGCCCTGCCTGACGCAGTTTGTTGAACATCAGGCCAAATCCATAGGCCGGATAGTGATCCGCTAAATTTTGGAGCGCCTCGATCACCGGAATATCCCGTTCGGTATTCGGGCGATAATGCAAAAGACTTCGGCTAATACCAATCATTCGGCACCCGCGTCGCTCGCTGGTCTGATGTTCCGTCATGACATAGCGCACCAGTTCGCGTTTTTCGGGAACCGTTAAAGTTTTTTTGCGACGACATCCTTGAGAATTTCGTGGTCCAGGCTCAAAGAGGCATACATCTGCTTCAGTCGTCGGTTTTCTTCTTCCAACTCTTTCATTCGTTTGATATCAGAGGACTCCATACCACCATATTTGGACTTCCAGTTATAGTAACTGGCCTCTGAAACACCATTCTCACGACAAACATCCTTTACATGTCGACCGCCTTCGACTTCTTTCAGGACTCTCAAGATCTGGGATTCGGTGAAACGTATTTTCTTCATAGCGCACCTCCATTGGTTACATTTTAACCAAAGGACTCTATTAAGTGGTAAGACTAAATTCGGGAGGGATTACATTTTTACGGGACGTATGCCATATCAAAACAAATGAATGCAAGTGATCAATAAATCGTTCATTCGGTCGTGACGCATATTTAGTGTTGTGGTATTCTTCGCCCTTTGGATGATTGATGGCAAAGATTGATGTAGTTTGTCCCCGCTGTTCTGAAACGAGTGATGTGATCCGAAACGGTCATTCCACC
>NZ_JAJNAG010000058.1 GCF_021010575.1 Limnobaculum eriocheiris
AACCCATCTTAAACGGTTGACCCGCAAGACTATCTGCTTCTCAAAGTCAGAAGAAATGCACGATAAGATCATCGGATGGTATCTGACGATCAATCATTACCACTAAATCTGCGTCACGACCCTTTTTACCATCAATGCTTAAGCCTTTACTGGAAATGGTAATCTAAACGCTTTAACCCTCCCCCTGCTTCATCCATTACGCTCACCCAATTAGCGATAAAAATCTTATAATGTGTATAATAGCGCATCAATTTAGAGAACGTTGAGCAAGACATTGATTAACTTGCTGATATTAAACAATTTTAAGGTGAGATGAGTTATGGGATTTAAATGCGGCATTGTTGGATTGCCTAACGTAGGCAAATCAACCCTGTTTAATGCGTTAACGAAGGCGGGTATCGAAGCGGCGAACTTTCCGTTCTGTACAATTGAGCCTAATACTGGTGTCGTACCCATGCCCGATCCGCGCCTCGATCAACTGGCTGAAATTGTTAAGCCACAGCGCATTCTGCCAACTACCATGGAATTCGTGGATATCGCCGGTCTGGTTAAAGGGGCTTCCAAAGGAGAAGGCCTGGGCAACCAGTTTTTGACCAATATTCGTGAAACCGAAGCTATTGGCCATGTCGTGCGCTGTTTTGAAAATGACAATATTATCCACGTATCAGGCAAAGTCGATCCGGCGGAAGACATTGATATTATCAATACCGAGCTGGCCCTGTCCGATCTGGAAACCTGTGAACGCGCTATTCATCGCGTACAGAAAAAAGCCAAAGGCGGTGATAAAGATGCCAAAATTGAACTGGCTGCCTTAGAAAAGTGCCTGCCACATTTAGAGAATGCCGGCATGCTGCGCGCTCTGAATCTGGATAGCGAAGAGAAAGCGGCTCTGCGCTACTTAAGTTTCCTGACTTTAAAACCAACCATGTACATTGCCAACGTTAATGAAGATGGTTTTGAAAATAACCCTTATCTGGATAAAGTACGCGAAATTGCTGCGGCTGAAGGTTCTGTTGTGGTTGCCGTTTGCGCTGCCGTTGAATCCGACATTGCCGAGTTGGATGACGAAGAGCGTGATGAGTTTATGACAGAAATGGGCCTGACTGAACCGGGTTTAAACCGCGTTATCCGTGCCGGTTATGAACTGCTGAGTCTGCAAACCTACTTCACCGCCGGTGTTAAAGAAGTTCGCGCCTGGACCATTCCTGTCGGCGCTACTGCACCTCAGGCCGCCGGTAAGATTCATACCGACTTTGAAAAAGGTTTTATCCGCGCTCAAACTATCGCATTTGAAGATTTCATCACCTATAAGGGTGAGCAAGGCGCTAAAGAAGCCGGTAAAATGCGTTCAGAAGGGAAAGACTACATCGTTAAAGATGGCGATGTGATGAATTTCTTGTTCAACGTCTAATTTGCTTCTGTTGTCTCATGCGATCTCAGCGAATCGCATGAAGACTGGAAAACCCCATAAAATCCAAGCAGTTGCGTGGATTTTTCTTTTCATAATGTCTCAACTCATCTCATAACAGCGCAGTCAAAAATGAGTACAGACATGAGTACAATCAGTTTTCATCTTCATTTTAGGTGAGTACAATAGCGGTATAAGAGTTAGATAAGATCCGCAAGGTCAACGACGCATCCAACACCTTTGAGCTGATCTCCAAAGAGTGGTTGCAGATGAAAGACTGGGCCGAAATCACCAAAACTCGCCGCCTTGATATGCTTGAGCGTGTAGTTTTCCCCGCCATCGGCAAACTTCCTATCAGGGAAATCACTCCGCACCACATTCTTAAAATTCTTCAGGAAACGGCTAAGCACGGCGCTCCGACCGTTGCCGCTGAAGCCCGCCGCACCATTTCATCCGTTTTTGAGCTGGCGGTGGCGACGCTCAGAGCAGATAGCAATCCTGTCTGGCCGGTGCGTAAGGCGATTCCGGCAAACAAAATGCAGCACAAACAGGCATTGAATCCGCAGCAAATCGGGAAGCTATTAAGCTGTTTTGACAACAGCCGTGGCTCATACCAGGTTAACTATTGCATGTGGCTCATGTGGTGGACGCTGGCGCGACCAGCCGAAGTAACTGAGGCAGAATGGACAGAATTCGATCTCGATAACGCACTGTGGACTATTCCGTCAACGCGAATGAAAGCCCGCAGAGAACACGTTATTCCCCTTCCCTCCCAGGCTGTCAACATGCTCAGAACGCTACAGGGATTAACCGGGCATCGACAGCACCTTTTTCCGGGCAGGGATAATCCGCTAGGTCCAATGACATCGCACTCGCTGCGCCAGCTACTTAAAAGCCTCGGCTGGAGTGGCATTTATAGCCTCCATGCTACCAGAACTACAGGAAGTACGCGTTTAAACGAAATGGGCTATCGATCTGATGCTATTGAGGCCCAACTTGCGCACGCTGATACCAACAATGTTCGTCGCACATACAACCATGCAACTTATCTTGATGAGCGTAAAGTGATGATGCAGGAATGGGCTGATATGTTGGACAAATGGGTAGCAGGATTCGAGTAGAACTTACTGCACTTAGAGAACCACGAGGATAGAACTCATTCCTCAGGATCCACTTTGTGCCAGAAGCGGGCACTGTTCACAATATCGAGTTAATCATTGGAATGTTGAACGCTCCCATTAAAAAATTTCACAGTATCTAATATATGAATCACCACGGGTTTAACAGACACCTCAGAGTCATTTAAAATGGCTTAAAGAGAGGTGCATATGAGCAGTAAGCGTTATCCTGAAGAGTTTAAAATTGAAGCAGCCAAACAGGTTGTCGTGAGTAAAAAAACATCATCCGTAGAAGGATGTGGCTGCGCTGACAACAGAAGATCGAAATGGAGGATTTTACACTTCAACAACCACTCATCGGTTTGCGAAACAGTCGCTGTTACGGGCTGTTAGTCTGCAAACCCACCTTAGCCGTTCGGAGGACTGATTCAGACAGTGCTGGCTGAGGCGTTGAAACACAAGCTAATTCGTTGCACAACCAAGCTTACCCATTGATTTCATAGTGACAAGGGGCTAATTTGTATCTCATTAAACATGATTATGACCCTCATTAAAGCCAGACTATGAACATCAGCGAAAAAACATATCATCAATTGAAGGCCAAAATCATCGCCAATGAGTTGGTGGGGGCTATCTCAGAAAATGAGCTATGTCAGGAACTTAATGTCAGTCGAACGCCGTTGCGTGAGGCTTTGTTTCGTCTGATGACTGAAGGCTGGATTGAGCCTTCCAAAAATAAAACGAAAACCATTAAGCCTATTACACTCAGTGAAATACGCGATATTTTTCAGATCCGAAAAGACATTGAAATTATGGTATTGAATTTGTCATGGGAGAACCAGGACCCGCAACGCTACCAGACAATTAAAGATAAAATTGAAGTCGGTTTTCATGATTCGAATGTGTCTTTATTACTCGAAGCTGATAACGAACTACATGAACAAATGCTATCCGATTGCCACAATGCTATTGTGACTAAAACGCTGACCTTCATGTATGACCGGTTACGCATGCTGCGTTCAGACAAAATGAAAAATGATTCAATCATTGATTCATCCAAAGAACATTTGAAAATTTGCGCCGGTATTATTGCCCGTGATATAGAACAAACCCGTGAAGCCATTGCCCACCACGTCAACAACTCCTACAACCGCCTGTTCTCCAGCTTTAAATAGGCTATGCATATAACATGACCGGTATTTCTACCGGTCATGTGGAAAGTTAAAAATTAGTAGAGCTGTCGGTACAACGCCTTAATCTCTTCAATACAGGTATCTCGAGGGTTTCCACCGGTACAGATGTCCGCCATTGCCGCAACGGCCAATGCATCGATATCTTCATATTTCATGCCGATATCGCGCAGTCGGGCAGGAATATTTACGTCTCGGTTAAGCTGTGCCACGGCTTCAACGGCCGCCTGACGCGCCTCTTCGATCGGCATCACCATGGCCTGAGTATTGCCCAAAGCCTTCGCAATCTGGCGATATTTGTCTCCTGTAAACTCAGCATTGTAAGCCATGATATGCGGCAGTAGCACCGCATTGGCGACGCCATGCGGTGTACCATAGAATGCCCCCAGAGGATGGGCCATCCCATGTACCAGACCCAATCCGACATTAGAGAAGCCCATCCCGGCAATATACTGCCCCACCGCCATGCCTTCAGCGTCCTGGGCTATTCCTTGTATCGAACCGCGTAGCGAACGCCCTATCATCTCAATCGCCTTCAAATGAAGCGTATCAGTTAATTCCCATGCCCCTTTCGTAATATATCCTTCGATTGCATGAGTCAGTGCGTCAACACCGGTTGCCGCCTTTAAACTGGGCGGCATACTGGCCATCATGTTAGCATCAATAATAGCAACGATCGGAATAGCATGAGGATCGTAGCAAACGAACTTACGTCGGTTCTCTACATCGGTAATCACATAGTTAATAGTCACCTCAGCTGCAGTACCCGCGGTCGTTGGAATGGCAATCATCGGTACAGCGGCATTTTTAGTGTCAGCCCCACCTTCGAGGCTGCGGACATCGGCAAACTCAGGGTTGCTAATAATTATCCCTACCGCTTTGCACGTATCCTGCGGTGAACCACCACCAATGGCGACCAGGTAATCCGCGCCCGCCTGACGAAATGCCTCAACACCTTGCTGCACGACGTCAATCGTAGGGTTAGGTATGACCTTATCAAAAATTTGGTAAGGCAACCCTGCGCTATCAAGAATATCAAGGACCTTGGTCGCCACATTAAACTGGATAAGATCGTGGTCAGTAACTACCAGCGCTTTTTTAAAGCCTCGCTTTTTAACTTCATCAACGATAGCGTTAATTGAACCCACGCCAAAATATGATGTTTCATTTAATATCATTCTATAAGACATATTCTATACCTTATAACAGAGAGGTATAACAGCAATACCGTATTGCCGTAGCATAATGTATGCTGTTATTGATTTTTGATTATTTGATACTGAACATTATGTCGATCTGTTGCGATTCCTGACGGGTTAGTTCCCCCGCGAAGCTTCTTGATTTTTCCCCAGAATACTGAAACTTATGAGCCACCGCAGTTTTAATTGTGGTAACAAAATCATTACCAATATTATAAATAGCAGAAAGTCGGCTTATCTCACGCTGTATGCCAGTAAGCTGGGTAAGATCATTTTCATCCCAGGCTTTAATTGCCTGCACAAAAAGTTCGGGACAAATATTATTTAATCCTGAAATAACTCCCGCGCCACCCGCGAGAAGATTTGGGATGAGATATTCATCATAACCGGACAGAACAACAAAATCGTCTCTAACGGACGCGACTGACTGAATGATGGCGCGAGTATGAGAGAGGCAATCAACAGTATCTTTAACACCCACAAAATTGGGAAATTCTGCCGCTAATTGCGCCACCAGTGCCGCGTCCAGATCGCATCCAGTTCGGGCAGGAAAATTGTATGCGAACCATTTTCCATTCAGGCGCTGCCCCAGATCGCGGTAGTATGCCAATAGTTGGGCCGGCGTTTGTTGAAAATAGTAGTGAGGTAGAATCATCACTGCTTGATACCCGCAATGCCAGCCCTCTTCTGCCAGACGTATCATATCCGCCATACAGGTAGCTGAGATATTTGCCACCAGCGGCAGCGATGACATTTTCCGTGCCTCACGGATAAGCATCAGTCGTTCATCCAGCGTTAATGCGGTGAACTCCCCAATACTTCCCATTAGCAATACGACATGAGTCCCAGCCTCTTCCAACCGTCGCAAATGCTGCTGCAGTGCCGATAAATCAATATTTCCTTGTTGATCAAAAGGCGTAATTGATGGACACCATGCACCGTGAAATTGAGCATGATTTTCAGACATAATATATTCCTGAGAAAATAAAAATTGGTTTATTCAATGACATGGTAAACAACAGTATCAGTCTGTATTTTCTGCCAATCCCACTGAATACCCAAACCGGGCTCTTCTGGCGGGAAAGCATATCCTTCGCGAATATCTACCTTATTCAGAGTGACACTATCGAGCTGTGGGATATATTCCAGCCAACGGCTATTAGTAATGGCACAACATAATGATATATGCAATTCCATCAAGAAATGCGGACAAACAATTTTGTTAAAGCATTCCGCCATATGTGCAACTTTAAGCCATGGTGTAATACCACCAATACGAGCCACATCAACCTGAATAATATCTGCGGCATTATTCTGTAAATACTCTTTGAAGTGCTGGATAGAATAAATGGACTCACCCACCGCGACAGGAATGGTGGTTGACTCACACAATTTCTCGTGAGAATCAACATCATGCGCCAGAAACGGCTCTTCAATCCATGAAAGATTAATATGCTCCAACAACGCTGCTCGCTGTTTGGCTTCCGAGAATTTAAACGCCTGGTTGCAATCAGTCATGATCACGTACTCATCACCCACCGCTTCACGTACAGCAGTCAAACGCTCGATATCACGCACAGGACTTTCAGAACCAATTTTGATTTTAGAACCGCAGAATCCCTGCGCCTTAACGGCCAGCGCATCATCAACTAATTCCTGAGTACTTAAATGCAGCCAGCCCCCTTCGGTGGTGTATAACTTCATGCGCGACTTCGCGCCACCTGCGACTTTATACAGCGGCAAATTCATGCGCTTACACTTCAAGTCCCATAATGCGGTATCAATGGCTGCCAGTGCCAGAGACGTAATGGCGCCAACCGAGGTCGCATGAGTTGAGAACAGCAATGATTCCCAGATGCCCTCAATCATCGTCGCATCCTGACCAATCAATTTCGGTAACAGGTGATCTCGTAACAGCGCAACCACAGATGAGCCGCCGGTGCCAATGGTGTAGGTATAACCTTCACCTATTTCTCCACTCGATGTTGTTAAACGAATAATCGGCGTCTCTTGTGATACAAAAGACTGAATCGCATCGACACGTTTCACTTTAGGTTTCAAATCAACCATAAAGATTTCGGCTTTAACTATTTTCATTACATCCTCAATATCTGTTTATTTTTTTCGCAAAGTTACAAATGATGCTTACTGAATACCAATACTGGCCAGTTCATCCCACAATCCCTGCGGAATATCCCAGTTAGCCCAGGCAAAATTAGTCAACGCTTGCTCCACGGATTGAACGCCGCAGGTTACGGTGACCACATTTTGGTTTCTTAATGGGAATTGCAGCGCCGCGGCGCCAATCGGCACGGCATGTTTTGCACATAACGCTTCTATCGCATTTACTTTTTCAATAACCTGCGCTGGCGCGGAACCGTATTCATACAACGCCTTAGATTTATCTTTCGCGACTAAAACTCCGGTAGCGAAAGGCGCTGCAACAGCCACCGAAACATTGTTGCTTTCACATTTAGCAAAGAACGCCTGGCGGTCTGTTTCCAGCAGGTTGTAGCGGTTGGCGAGCATTAAGATATCCGGGGCAGCGTTATCCATCACCTCCATCAGGATTGCCTCTTCATTCGCGCCTGCGCCCCAGGCTTTGATATCGCCATTGCGCTTTAGCTCTTCTAATGCCTTCTGCCCTGACTCACAGAAGGTTTTAAAATGTTGGCGTTCCAGTTCCGTATTACCGTAGGTATAAGTGCCGAGATCGTGTACATAGAGAATGTCGATATAACGGGTTCCCAGGCGCTGGATAGAGTTTTCGTATGAGCGCATGATGCCCTCATAGGAGTAATCAGCCTGTCGGTTAAAAGGGTTCTCATCATAAAAAAATTCCCCTGCTTCAAGGCCTGGCTCTTGTTTCCGGGATTGCAGCAGACGGCCAACCTTGGTGGACAAAACATATTCGCTACGCTCCAGTCCGCGTAATCCCAGACCTAAACGCAACTCAGAAAGTCCGCTGCCATAATGTGGTGCAGTATCAAAGTAGCGCCAGCCAACCTGAATGGCCTTATCAACAATGTCCATGGCTTCGTTATTGCTCAGCGTTCTGAATAAATTAGCCAGACTGGCCGCGCCGAAGGTTAAAGAAGGTACACTAAGTCCTACACTTTTAATTGTATTCTGAGTAATCATAATATTCCCCTGATGTTTATCAGTATTCTTAGTCAACTTTGTTTGCAGTTAATGAGGTCGCTGCCGTTGATTTATTATTAATATTGAAAATCAACTTCAGCACATAAATAATCATCCCGGTCACTACGATAGAAAAAAGACACAAGAGTGCAGGATTCATTCCTTTTAACAGTTCGAATATTTTGTAGAAAATATAGGATATAGCATGTGAACCACCATCAATTGATGAGGCCATCATCTCTTTTGGCACATTCAGTTGCGCCTTTTCGGCCAAAGCCTGCGACACAACAGCGAGATCCGAACCAAACCATAGGATCCCACACACGATGACAATGCCATTAATTAATCCACGGAACATGTTTCCGTTGCATGCAACCGTGCCAAAGACAACAAATATCGGCAGATAAGGAATATCGGCGAATGGCATCATGGTATTAAAAGGCAAAATAGTACTAATCAGGATAGTGAGTGGTACCATCAAAATACCTACAGACAATACCGCAGGATTTTTAAAAGCAATTTCGCCGCTGATACCAAAATAAAGTGACTTTGTTGGAAAACGTTTCTTTACCCATTCTGAGGCAATTTCAGTAATCGGTACCAGACCACTGACCAGCACCCCCGCCATCGTCGGCAATAACACCATTACCGCCGCAAAATTCATCCCACTCTTAATAATATCGCTGAACGGTAGCGCGCCAAGCATACCGATAATCACCCCCAGAATGGCTCCCATGGCTAACGGACTACCAAAAAAACCTAGTTTGGCTTCAATTTTGCTGAGATTAAGGTCAATTTTGTTAATCAACGGAATACGATCAATTACACGATCCATTAAAAATGCCAGCGGAGCCCAAGCGACGATCTCCGCCTGAGTAATAGTCACGTTCGGCGTGTCACAGAATTTCTGCACATGTGGGGCAATGTAATCGGCGATTTTTAGCGTAATAATAAATGTGATCCAACTGGCGAAAATCCCCATCCAAAATGAACCCGTCACCTGTTCAACAATGATTCCGGCAAATACAAAATGCCAATAATTCCAAAAATCAACGTTAAGGGTTTTGGTGGTGTTGGTTGAAATCATCAACAAATTAGTGGCAAAACATAACGCATAAACAATCGGCAGAGAGAGCGCAGCCAGACTGAAGGCGCTAATTAGCGGCCAACCCAGATCCAACACTTCATAATGAAGATTGAGGTTTTTTACCATCGCTTCTGTCGAGCTGCTGAGTGATGTCACCATAAAACCAATCAGCAACGAAAGACCGAGAAAACCAATACCTACCGTCATTGCATTTTTCGCCGCGTCGGCAAGTTTCGCGCCAAAGAGCACGGCAAATAAAAACATAATCATTGGAATGACCACTGCCGGGCCAAATCCGAGAATATATTGAACGACTTCCATAAGTGCCCCCCTGTTACTTTAATGAGTAAACCTTCTCTGCCACGCGATAAAAAAAGTTATCGCTGGAAAGAGTCTGGTGAGATTGCAGGTAGTTCTGGTAAAGCCCTAAAGTATCGGCGTACGGTAATGCCAGTAGAGAAACTGGCCAGTCGGATCCATACATCACTCGCTCATGGCCAAATGCGGCAAAAACCGAGCTAAAATAAGGTTCAAGCTCCTGGCTCGCCTGCTCAGGTCCCGTCCAGCGGGCGTAATCTGCTTCCGTGACCAGGCCTGATAGTTTGCAAAAAACATTGCTGTAAGCCTCACCAATCAACATTAACTGTTCACGCCAGCGGGTAATTTCCCCGTCGCGAACTGCGGGTTTTGCCGCATGCTCGATAACAAAGGTCACCTCTGGGCAAGCAGAGATAAGCTGACTTGCCGCCTCCAGCTGTTGGTGCGTAACCAGCAGTTCATACACCACCCCCTGCTCCCCAACACAGCGAACCCCCTGAATAAATTGCGGGGTCACTAAATGACTCTCAGGCAAGCCTTGAGACATATAGCGGATCCCTTTCAGGTAGCGGGATTTTCTCTGCAGTCTCTGCAAATCCTCTGCGATCTCAGCCCCGTGGTTTATATCCACCCATCCAACAACACCTTTTACTTCATCGTGGTGCTCAGCTATATCCAGCAGCCATTCGGTCTCCTCAATTGAAGGGATGGCTTGTACTAAAATGGCGCCTTCGATACTGTTTTCAGCCATTACCGCCTGCAAATCGTCAATAAGAAAATCACGGCGAATTGCCGCCAGATCGTCTGTAATCCAGGAAAAATGTTCCCCCTGGCACTGCCAAACATGGTTATGGGTATCAATCACTCTCATACTCACCTTTCTGTATTCTAATTGTATACAATAAGAATACAATAAAAGTCTGTGATTAAAAGGCAACCACGGAATGCACTATCTGAGTACGGGATCACAATTTTCACGGTTTATCTGTAGGCTAAAAAAGGGGACGTAAATGCCTATAACCGCCGTAGAATCCGATGTCACTGAGCTGAACTATTGCATGTGGTTAATGTGGTGGACGCTTGTACGTCCTTGAATACCGTAGTGTTTTTGAGCCTGCTTATAGGTGAAATCGCCGTTTTCAACTTGTTCCACAATAGCTAATTTAAAGCCTAATGTGTAATCGCGTTGAGTTCGTCTTATAGGCTTATTGATTGGGTTGTTCATATTAATGTCCTTTATGTGTAAACACATTTCAGGACGGGTCACACAGCTAAAAATAGCCTACTGGCGATGTCGTGCCTTCAGATGTAGTTATAATCTGCACCGCAGGCAGTGCGTTGCATTTCGTGCAAATAAGGTGCCGGATTGAGAAAATAATGACAGGGATTATTTTTAACATCCTCACAGAATTTGGCACAAAATGGTACTAATGTGTAAATTGGATTACTCTCTAGCTTTCTATAACTCCCGGCACGATGGTTTTTAATCCATCGCAGTACTGACAGGAATAATGCATGGATATCGTAAAATATCCCTACAAAATAAATCGATTGTTTATTTTAATGGGTATCGGCTTTTTTGGCTGGTTAACCTGGTTTTCATATAATCAAATCAATAATACCAGGCAATGGCTGGTTGTTGGACAGTCTGCTTCAGTGACCGCTGAACAGGCCAGATACCTGCTTTCTGCTACCGCGTTGATTTTTGCCCTGCTGACGCTAATGGCATTTATAATATTGCTGAACAGCTTTTCTGAGCGCCAGAACGTTATCTTCACTTCTGATTCCATCAATTACCCTAAAGGTCACGTCAGGCCAAAGGTGATTACCATCATGTATGGTGATATTCGTGAACTGGAACGGGTTAATGCCCAACACAATGAAGCATTAGAAATTACCACCGGACAGGGTAAATACCGTATTCTGAAAAGCATGCTAAAGAATCAGCAAACTTTTAATGAAGTGTGTGAACGGCTACAGCAGATGGCCGCCCCTTTTATTACTGTCGTTTAGCCGCTAAGTAAAAATCCGCCTTCATAGAAGGTAATGCCGATCGTTTAAGAATACTTGCACGATCGGCATTACGCCCACAGGACGTAGTTCTCAGTCAGAAATAAAAACGATCGGTCATCAATATAGTTATTCTTTGATGAACGATCGTTTGTGATACTTTTGCTTTGACTATTTTTTATTCATCAAATCGCGCAAATTAGCAAACGGGTTATGGGTTGCCAGTCCCTGATCCTGTTGAGCATCTTCACCAGCCACCACCGTTGAGCCATAAATATCCGCTTCGGTATACTTCGAGTGCTCATGATCGTGACAAAACAGACAGAGCATCTCCCAATTGCTGCCATCTTCCGGATTATTAGAGTGGTCGTGATCGATATGATGCACCGTCAACTCCCTTAAATTGGAATAAACAAACTCTCGGGAACATCTGCCGCAAACCCAGGGAAACAGCTTCAGGGCTTTTTCACGATAGCCATTTTCAAGTTTGGCGTAGTTCTTTGGTATATAGGCCATATCAAACCTTCAGATTAAAAAATCAAAACCTTGTCTGCCCGATATCTTATAGTTAAACCCCCTGGCTTCACAAACAGAAAAAGCAGATGGCACCGACGCATTCAACGCCTGTCTGAGCGTGTTATCGTAACGATCAAAATATCCCCTGAAATTTCTTCATCAGGCTGAAGGTATTCATTACAATACTTCAGAAAATGCCTTAGCCACTCGCTCAACATTGGCTCCGTTTAATCCGGTCAGGCACATACGACCATTTCTCACCAGGTAGATAGCATATTCATGCTTTAATCGGTCAACTTGTTCTGGTGTTAAGCCAGTATAGCTGAACATGCCGGTTTGCTTCACCAGATAGCTTGAGTCACGCCCTGGTAACGCCTGAGTCATGACATCGACCATCTTTTGACGC
Organism: Limnobaculum eriocheiris; assembly: GCF_021010575.1. GTDB lineage: Bacteria > Pseudomonadota > Gammaproteobacteria > Enterobacterales > Enterobacteriaceae > Limnobaculum > Limnobaculum eriocheiris. The sequence goes on from NZ_JAJNAG010000058.1 coordinate 12,394, forward strand.
ATTTGTAAAATTCGGGAGCGCATTTCTGCCACTTCACCAATCCACATCGCTTTTAGCTGCGGATCGGACAAAACGGTAGCAACAACCTGAGCACCACTTAAAGGTGGGCTCGAATAGTTACGGCGAACCGTCGCCTTAAGCTGCCCCAGTACCCGATTAGCTTCTTCAGCGTTATCACAGAAAACGGAAAGCCCGCCGCAGCGTTCGCCATAAATAGAAAAGTTCTTTGAGTAGGAGTTAGACAACAGGCAAGCAATACCCGCTTTAGCAACGGCGCGAATAGCGTATACATCCTCATCCAAACCTTTACTAAAGCCCTGATAAGCAATATCCATAAAAGCGATTAGTTCGCGTTCTGCCAATACCTCAACCACCTTATCCCACTGCTCAGGCAGCAAATCAGCTCCCGTTGGGTTATGGCAGCAAGGATGTAGTAGTACAATACTTTTTGTTGGTAACGTTTTCAGAGTTGCCAGCATCTGTTCAAAAGCAACACCGCGAGTTTCGCTGTCAAAATAAGGATAGCGATTCACCTTAATACCCGCGCCTTCAAAAATCGCCACATGGTTATCCCAGGTAGGATTACTGACCCATACCTCTGACTCCGGGAAATAGGTATGCAGGAAATCTGCCCCTACTTTTAATGCACCTGAGCCGCCCAGCGTTTGAATTGTTGCCACACGATTAGCCACTAACGCCGGATTATCCTCGCCCAATAACAGATTCTGAGTTACCTTACGGTAAGTTGGCATACCATCCATGGGTAAATAGACCAGAGGGTCGTGATTGGTTTTAAACAATCTTTCTCTTGCCTGAGATACCGACTCTAAAACGGGGATTCGCCCCTGCTCGTCATAGTAAAGACCAATGCTTAAGTTCACCTTTGACTCACGCTTATCTTTAGAAAATTCTTCCATCAGAGAAAGAATTGGATCCCCGGCATATGCATTAACGTGTTGAAACATTCCCTACCCCTTAAGTTGACTGCGCTTTTCCTGATATTGGCCATTGATAAATAATTGGCAAAAATAAGCATCATTCGTCTTTTTTAGATCGAACAGATAAAAGGTGCGAAAACAATAGAGTCAATATAAATCAATAGCGCATGAATCTGGTTTAGTCCCACATTACCCTGAAAGTAAAAAACTCGCCAGTGGCATGATAATACCGTTTTTATCTAATCGGGATATTACTGGATAACAAGTAAAATTCGTTGCAAGCTTAACCCTTGTGATTATCAAAAGAGCCAACTTATCATGACCACTCAAAACGACCAGCGTTATCAGCAGCGCCAACAAAAAATTAAACAACAGGTAGATGAACGGATTGCTGCTGCGACTCAGGATCGCGGATTACTGCTGATATTGACCGGAAATGGTAAAGGCAAAAGCACAGCCGCCTTTGGCACCGTCGCCAGAGCCGTTGGTCATGGACAGAAAGCGGCCGTGATTCAATTTATAAAAGGCTCCTGGGCGTGCGGAGAACGAAATCTGTTATCTCAGCATGGCGTAGAGTTTCAGGTAATGTCGACTGGCTTTACCTGGGAAACACAAAATAGGGCCAGTGATACATTAGCGGCTCAGGAAGTGTGGCAGCACGGCAAAAAAATGCTTTCCAATGCGTTATTAGATTTGGTGGTATTGGATGAGCTGACTTACATGATTACCTATGATTATATTGCACTGGATGAGGTCATACAGGCACTTCAACGGCGCCCACAAGGGCAAACTGTTATCATTACCGGACGAGGATGTCATCGTATGCTGATTGAAATGGCAGACACGGTTAGCGAGATACGCCCGATAAAACACGCATTTGATCAGGGATTGCAGGCAAGACAGGGAATTGACTGGTGAAATAGCAAAAAAAACTAAATAGCCAATAAATATTGTTGTCAGCATAATTTATTGGCTATGAATATCGACTCAACCGGTTGATGGAGAATGCTGCTATCTCACGTCAATGATGCAGGCAATAACCGGATGACCATCGACCAATACTGGTGGCCCACCACGGTGTACTTTATAGCCTAATCCTTTGATTAACCGTTCCACCGCTAACGGGGAAACCGTAACGATGGTTTTCACATTATACTGGGCAAGATAATTTATTGATTCTTTTAATAAACCCGCGGCAACGACTGATGAAAGACTGCCCCGCTGCTTCTCTAAAGCTGACGAGTTCAAATCCAGTGCAGAAAAGCGGGATATTTCCCAGATATAAGGAGAATTCGGCGGGTGGCTTCCATTTAGTAGCTCAGGAAACACTTCACTTAACAAATAGGGTTCCGTTGTCGGTAACAATCGGGAGCAACCAATTATCTCTTTCTGGCTATTTCTGGCGATAACGTACACGGTATCTGGCTTATCAAACTGGTCTCGTTCATATCCGATGGGCGTATTGAGCTCCCAACCCAGCTTTTCAACAAAAACCTTATAGCGATACGCAGCAAGCTCATTTTCTAATCCAGAAGGTAAGTTACTTGGCGAACCTGATAAAAATTCCATGATATATTTTCCCACTTTGTATATTTATTGGAAAAATATATTAATAATATTGGATTAGTGATCGTAACCTGACAAATCTACCAGCTATCAGACCTGGTTACTGAGTGATAGACTGAAATATTTTTTCATTCCAGTCGATTTCAGCAATTTTGCTATCAAGTTGTCGCTGAACATAGGTTTCTTCATCGATTTCATTTTGCAGTTTTTCGTCCATATGGAAGGCAATATTGCTAAAAACAGGACCAATCTTTACATACTGACAATTGGCGTTTTCATAACGCAGTTCCCAATCCCAACCAATTGATAATACGGGAAATCCATGACTAACCCATTCGGTATAACCCGTAATGGCAGTCATCACGCCCCCCTGAAAGCGCAAATTTTCAGGTTCCGCATGTGCGGCAGAATAGAGGTGGGTGAATTCAACATCTTTAAAAAAATCAAGATCGACTTTGACCCGATAATCCACTCCGTTTGTATGGCACACATCATTATTGTCCATATTAATATCTCTCTTCTTCTGCACACCCATCTCCTTAAGTGTTAAACTTCGGTATTCTAAGTTGTGATCAAGCTTGGTTAGTACAACATATTTTATTTACAGCTCAAAATTATGATATTAGTATACTAGTTACTGCATTCGGTCAGTTGTTTAAGTATATTTATTTTTATTGTGCACTGGCTACCTGACGGGCTTAGTGTATATATTATAATTAAGAGTATAAAAATTTGTCATGTCGTTGCCTTGTTAAACGATATCGATTTCCCATCAGTTTATTTCTAAATGTGTTGCTATCGAAGGAAGCGGTTTTGAAAATTAATTTATATCGAACCTATGAAAATTTATCAAAAACCAAAGATAAAGAGTCCTTCTTTAAAACATTACAAAAAGCAGCCAGCGATTTGGGATTTGAATATTGTGCTTATGGAGTAAGACCCATATATCCATTATCGGCCCAGCAACCTCAAGTCATTAATAACTACCCTCTCGGCTGGAATCAGGCTTATCTGACCAATAATTATTTTGAAATAGACCCAACCGTACAACATGGACTACGCTCAACACAGGCTCTATTCTGGGAAGATGACCTGTACCGCACTTCTCCCTATTTTTGGGAAGAGGCAAAAGCTTTTGGTATTAACCATGGAATTTCTCAGGCCCAAAAAGATTGTATTGGTCGTGTCGGAATGTTAACTTTCGCCAGCCCCGACCAGCATTACACATCCAAGACTTTACTTATTCAGGCACCTTCTCTTATCTGGCTTTCTCAAATTGCTCACAATCGTCTGGCAGACTACCTTTTGCCACAAGAAAACCATGATGCCGATTACCAACTAACCAAACGAGAAAAAGATATTCTACGCTGGACAGCTGAAGGTAAAACTTCAATTGAAATAGCCATCCTGATGTCTATCAGTGACAGAACCGTTAATTTCCACGTTAATAATATTCTTAAAAAACTATCTGTTTCCAATAAGACCGCCGCCACAGTTAAAGCGATGGTACTTAATCTGTTATAGATTGTATGTCTGAGTCTGAATCATAATAATATTATTCTCTAATTTCTGCCGAATTATTTTCTATTTAAAAGCAATTATCATCGTTGACACAACACAACCAGAATAATGTTTCATTATTCTTTTTTTATCATCCTAATTGTCATCTGGCATAAACAATTAGGTCGTGACGCATATTTAGTGTTGTGGTATTCTTCGCCCTTTGGATGATTGATGGCAAAGATTGATGTAGTTTGTCCCCGCTGTTCTGAAACGAGTGATGTGATCCGAAACGGTCATTCCACCTCC
>NZ_JAJNAG010000059.1 GCF_021010575.1 Limnobaculum eriocheiris
GGAGGTGGAATGACCGTTTCGGATCACATCACTCGTTTCAGAACAGCGGGGACAAACTACATCAATCTTTGCCATCAATCATCCAAAGGGCGAAGAATACCACAACACTAAATATGCGTCACGACCATTTATTTGGATCAATAAATTCAATGGTGGTTTTTTATAGATTAAGGCGTTTAATCAGACATAGCTATCGTGAACAATCTTTCAATCAGAGGTGGGGAGATGCTATTAAATGATAAATGTTTAAATGGTAAAATTTAATTTTCCTTGCCTCTTGATTACTTATAATAAGGCTGTACTTATTGGAATTAAATAATAATGGCTTATATTGCCATTCGATTTAGTTTTATTTTATTTGCAATATTCTGTAAAGTATGGATGATTATATGGGTTTATATTGAAATATATTAAAATTATGTCAGATATTATCTGTTTGATAGAGTAAGTCACTTAAGCTTAGTTGTTGTGTGGTTTTAAGCCTGTAGTTGCATCTTTTTGATGTACCGCAAATTTTCGAAATAAATATTGCTTTTAAAGCTGAGAGTTTTAAGCGATGAGGCTACACTTACCGATGAGTATTGTGATGCCAGACAAGGGTGTTTATGCATAGTGAGAAAATCCCATTTTATACCACGAATATTATTAAAGACCTGATCCCTCGCGTTTTGTTTCGAAGGAGTATTCACCGGTTACTTGATAATGTTAGTGAATTTCAGCGGGATTACATTGACTATCGGGTTAATTACTACAATAAACTTAGTTCGCCTTTCATTTTGGATGAGTCTGCCGTTGAGTGCGGTAGGTTAACGGTTAGAGGCCATCCCAGTAGCTATTATTACGATTTAATGGAATCCGCACGCTACTTTGATCCCTATCTTCGATTTAACTATTTTCTCGGTGACATAAGACATGTCCCGGATAAGCCTACGTTGTTAAAAACACGGCCTATTGCCGGAGACAACCAAAACTCAGTGTTATTGAAGCTAAATAAAATACGTCATTTCCGTTTGTTTAACGATCGGATCCCCTTTGAACAAAAGCGGAATATGGCTGTGTTTCGAGGAGCCTGTTATCAGCCAGCCAGAAAACAGTTGCTTGATAACTATCAACACTCCCCGTTAGTTGATGTGGCCGACACCGGTCGATATGATGGTGTGAAAAGAAAGAATCTGATGTGTGAAACAGAACAAATGAAGTATAAGTTCATTATCAGTATTGAAGGCAATGATGTTGCCACTAATCTGAAGTGGATTATGCACTCCAATTCTCTCTGCTTTATGCGTAAACCAAAGGTTGAAAGTTGGTTTCTGGAAGGGACTCTGGTTCCTGATTTTCATTATGTACTGTTGAAAGATGACTTTTCCGATCTGGAAGAAAAAATAGAGTATTACTCTCACCATATTGATGAAGCCAAAATGATTATCAACAATGCCAATCATTATGTGGCGCAGTTTCTGGATGATGTGCAGGAAAGAGTCATCTCTTTGTTGGTGATGAAAAAGTATTTTGCCCTTTCAGGACAGTAGCTCCTTTCTGTTTTTCATATTGATAAATTTTGATAGATAAAACGGCGGTGGTTATCCGCCGTTTTGCTTGTATGAAAAAAGCCTGCTAAAAGCAGGCTCTTAAAATATGGCGGTGAGGGAGGGATTCGAACCCTCGATACGTTGCCGTATACACACTTTCCAGGCGTGCTCCTTCAGCCACTCGGACACCTCACCAAATTTTGTGGTTGCAGCAAGGATTATTCACCGCAACGGGGCGCTACTATAGGGAGAAGGTAAGGTTCGGTCAAGTATAAATTCAAGTTCTTAAGCTATTTGGTTAAGCTATCAGCAAATTGTCGTTTATGTCTGCGGACCGAATCAGGTAGATTAGGGTGGTGCTACATATTTCCCCTCTGATTCAGAAAATCTTTTATCTTCCGGAGCTGCCATGAATATTCTCTTTTATCACCCTAATAATAATGCTCAACCTTATCTGGAAGGCATTCCTGCCCGTTTACCCGGAGCAAAAATCAGAGTGTGGCAGCCAGGAGATGATCAACCGGCAGATTATGCGATTGTCTGGCTGCCGCCTTATGAAATGCTGGTGGGACGTAAAGATTTAAAAGCGGTTTTCAGTTTGGGGGCCGGAGTTGATGCAATCGTTGCCCAATTAAGAGAACGTCCTGATATGTTGGCTGCGGGTGTTCCGCTGGTTCGTCTGGAAGATGCCGGTATGGCAAGACAGATGGAAGAATATGCCTGTGCGGCGGTATTGCGCTATTTCCGCCGTCTGGATGACTATCAACGACTGCAACAGCAAAGCCGCTGGCAGTTTCTGGAACCCCATAGCGATGAAAATTTCATTATTGGCGTGATGGGGTTGGGCATATTAGGCGCCAGTGTGGCACAGCGACTGTCATCCTTTGGTTTTTCGGTACGCGGTTGGAGCAGGAGTAAAAAGCAAATTGATGGTGTAACTACATACAGTACCGAGCAGTTGCCTGAATTTCTTAACCAAACCCGTTTGATAGTGAATTTATTACCCAGAACGCCGGATACCCAAGGTATACTGAATAAAGCGTTGTTTGACCAACTACAAAAAGGGGCGTATCTGATCAATATTGCCCGGGGAGCGCATTTGATTGAGGCGGATTTATTAGCAGCATTAGATAGCGGTCAGCTAAAAGCCGCAACCCTGGACGTTTTTGCCTCAGAACCATTATCCCGACAGCATGTGTTCTGGCAGCGGGCGGAAATTACCATAACACCACATATTTCAGCCATTACACAGCCACAAACCACGATGGATCAGATTTGCAGTCGATTGCTGGCCTTTCAGGCTGGAGAGCCAATCAGCGGTATTGTTGATATGATTAAAGGATATTGATCCATAATCAAATAGAGCATGGATTAGACGCGTTTTACCTGCACAGCAATATAAAGAAGGAAGTTTGTTATGTACCCGGTTGATCTACATGCCCATACCGTCGCCAGCACCCATGCTTATAGCACGATAAGTGACTATTTTGCCATTGCCAAACAGAAAGGTATTAAGCTGTTTGCTATCACTGATCACGGGCCGGATATGGCAGATGCACCGCACCGCTGGCATTTTATGAATATGGCGGTTATTCCTCGTATGGTGGACGGTGTCGGAATTCTGTTCGGCATTGAAGCAAATATCAAAAACCTGCAGGGTGAAACCGATTGTGATGAGCAGATGAATAAGCAGTTAGATCTGATTATCGCCGGGTTCCATGAACCGGTGCTGCAACCCATGAGCCGCGAAGAAAATACTCAGGCGATGATAGCTACCATTGCTAGCGGTAAAGTGCATATTATTAGCCATCCGGGCAATCCAAGGTATCCTATTGATATTACCGCTGTGGCGCAGGCTGCGGCTAAACATAATGTTGCGCTGGAAATAAACAACTCTTCATTTATTCACTCCCGTTTGGGCAGTGAAAAAAATTGTATTGAGGTGGCAAAAGCCATTCGTGATGCCGGAGGTTGGGTGGCGCTGGGTTCTGATTCCCATGTAGCGTATTCTCTGGGGGGCTTTGAACATTCTCTTAACGTATTAGAGGGCATCGCGTTTCCACCAGAGAGAATTCTCAATGTAACACCACGGAGATTGCTAAACTTCCTGGAATCACACGGTAGAAAACCGATTCCTGAGCTGGCTTCACTTTAAGCCATCAGGATAATTTGTTGTCTGAGCGGTTAAAAGAAATCTGTTAATATTTAAGGATAAATATATATGTTATTAATTACCTCCGGTCGTTTCCAAACTACGGTGCTGAGTGCCGTAGTGGCGCTGGCTTGTTCCGCATCCGCTCTGGCTGACACCCTCATAGAAAAAATGATGTTGAATAACGTTACCGTATTTATCCGCGGTGCCGAGTTGTTTAACAGCGGAAAAGTAAGCTTGCCAGCCGGTGAGAGTGAAGTGATATTTACCAATATCGCGACAGGCTTGAATGAACAAAGCCTGATGGTGAAAGCGGATAACGGTGTGGTGGTTCAGTCATCGGGTATACGACGTGATTTTCTTAGTGAAAACGTCTCACCCGAAGTGGAATCGCTAAAGAAACAAATTGAAGCGGAAGTGCGTGAACAAAGTAAACTGAACGTACAGCGTGAAGTGATTCAAGCCCAACTGGCCGTACTTGAGAGTAACCGCGCGCTGGGCAGCGAGAAAGAAGGTACTTCGGTTGAACAAGTAAGCCAAATGCTACAGCTGGTTAATGGCAAAATGAATGAACTCTTGATGAGCGATATTGACCTCAGAGAGAAGATGACCGAAGTCGAAAAGAATATTAATAAACTGAACAACCAACTGGCGGAAGCTCAACAAAAAAGCGCTCAGGCTGTTAATCAGGTGGTGGTGAAGTTTTATGCACCTAAAGCCGCATCCAGCAATATTAAGCTTTCCTATGTGATTAACGCTGCGGGTTGGGTTCCTACTTATGATGTTCGGGTTGATAGCATTACTGAACCGGTGAAGCTGGGCTATAAGGCCAATGTCTTTCAGAATAGCGGCATCAACTGGGATAAGGTTAACCTGACCCTTTCTACCGGTAACCCAAGCGAAGGCGCTCAGGCCCCGCGACTCTCTCCGTGGTATGTTGATCTGTATCGGCAGCCAATTATGTTGTCGAAAAATGCCAGAGATAAGGAATATGAGTCTGCGCCAATGGCGATGCCTGCACCAGCACCGGTGATGGAATTACGGGAAGATATGGCAATGGAGGCTGGATACCGTGCTGCCGACGAGGGGAAAACCAGGGTTTCCAAGCCACTGTCTGACTATGTAGTTACTGATGTTGGTGGTGTAAATACCCGTTTTAGCATTGCTTTACCCTATAATATTGCCGCCGATGGCAAAGGGCACTCGGTGTTGATTAAACAGGTGGATGTTCAGGGTGATTATCGCTATGTGGTCGTGCCAAAACTGGAACCTGATGCCTTTTTACAGGTACAGTTAAAAGACTGGGAAAAACTGAATCTGCTGCCGGGAAAATCCAATATTTTCTTTGAAGGTTCGTTTGTCGGGCAGGGATATATCGATATCCGCAATGTTAAAGAGACGCTGGACCTCTCCTTAGGTCGGGATAAGAAGATCGTTGTAACACGGGAAAATGAAAAGCAGATCACAGGAAAAGCGGAGTTCTTTGGTAACTCTGTCAGCCAGCAGTACACCTATACGCTGGACATCAAAAATACCCGGAAAGAACCGGTAAAACTGGTGGTGCAGGATCAGGTTCCCGTCAGTAAAGATGCTTCTGTTACCGTTGAAGGGCTGAAATATGATGGCGCAACCTTCGATAAAAATACCGGTGAGGTTCAATGGTCGCTGGATCTGACGCCAAATGAATTACGTAAACTGGGCTTATCTTATACGGTGAAATATCCGAAAGATCAGCAGGTTATTGGTTTATAATTATTGTTTTATTACTTAAGTTAACAGGTTAATTTGATGAATGAGTTTTCTGTAGTCTGCCGTATTCTGGGATCGCTGTTTTATCGCAACCCTCAGGATCCGGTTCTGGATCCGTTGTTTGCTCTTATCGCGGACGGCAAGTTGAAACAACACTGGCCGCTGGAGCAAGACGATCTGCTGGACCGTATGGGACAGGGATTAGATCGTAAGGTTCTGGAGGCGGACTATCAGGCGATGTTTGCCACAGAGGGCAGCGTTTCCCCTTATGGCTCTGATTATGAAGACAGTGCAGAACAAGCCGCTACCCGTGCTTTTTTGACGCAATGTGGTATGCCGTTAACTGAAGCACCAGCGGACCATTTTGGTCTGTTATTACTGGCGGCATCATGGATTGAAGATAATGCACAGGAGTCTGATGAAGTACAGGCTCAACTGGCGCTGTTTGATGACTATTTGCTGCCCTGGTGCGGGCGTTTTATGGGTAAAGTTGAAGTACATGCCACAACCGCTTTCTACCGCACCTTATCCATGGTGACTCGGGAGGCGATGCAAGCAATGCGTGATGAACTGGCTGAAGTTTCCTCTGATGAAGGAAGTGAATAAGATGGAAACCGCCATTAACAGTGATGAATCAGAACTGGCGCCCTCGGTGTTTGCCCATTTATCCTTAGCGCGTTATCCTGAGTTTGATACCGCCAGCAGTTTACAGGCTTGGGATGCCGCGGATGAGTACCTGATTAATACCGTCGATAAGCAAAAGCTGGCGCAAGGGCCGGTGCTTGTTCTGAATGATACGTTTGGTGCTTTAGCCTGCGAACTGCATCAATACTATCCGGTAAGCTATGGTGACTCTTACGTTAGTCAGTTGGCCACCTTGCGTAATTTACAGCTTAATAACCTGTCGGCAGATAACGTTAGCTTTATTGATAGTGTAACGCCGTTATCGGCTAAACCGGCAGTGGTGCTGATAAAAGTACCTAAAGCGCTGGCACTACTGGAACAGCAACTGTACGCGCTACGGGAAGTGGTAGGGGAAGATACCCAAATTATTGCCGCAGGAAAAACGCGTGATATTCACACTTCCACGCTGCAACTGTTTGAGAAGATTCTTGGCCCAACCCATACCAGTCTGGCGTGGAAGAAAGCGCGTCTGATTTTCTGTCAGTTTAACCAGCCGGAAGTCGCTCCGTTTAATGCGTTAGTTAGCTGGCCGCTGGATGGAACAGACTACCTTATTCATAACTATCCTAATGTGTTTTCTCGCACTTCACTGGATATTGGTGCCCGTTTCTTTTCTGAACATCTGCCGTCCGGTTTAACCGGAACGCTGGTGGATTTAGGCTGTGGTAATGGTGTTCTCGGGCTTGGCTTACTGGCGCAGAATCCGCAAGCCGAAGTGATTTTCCGCGATGAGTCTTTTATGGCGGTGGAGTCGAGCCGGTTAAATGTAGAAAAGAATCGCCCTCAGGATGTAGAGCGTTGTTTCTTTGAAGCTGACCACTCGCTGGCAAATATTGAACGTAACAGTTTACAGGGAATAGTGTGTAACCCACCGTTTCATCAGCATCACTCGGTAACGGATTACATTGCCTGGCAAATGTTTAACGATGCCAAACGTTGTCTGGCAATTGGTGGCGAGCTACGCATTATTGGTAATCGCCATCTGGGATACCATCAAAAGTTGAAACGTCTGTTTGGTAACTGTGAACTGCTGGCATCCAATAAGAAGTTTGTTATTTTGCGTTCAGTGAAGGCACCAAGAAAGAGCCGCCAGAGCTGAATTGAAGGATAATTAAAAGGCGCATCGGATGTTCCGCATGCGCCTTTTAATGCAATGAATAACTACTTAATAAAGTCGAAAACCAGTTTGCCTTCTTCTACTTTAATGCCTTTCGCCAGTTTTTGAGCTGTTGCTTCTAATGCGCTGTTGGCTGGGTTCAGAATGTATACCGGTTGGTCATTGAAATAGAGTTGCAGCGCGCTGTTTAGCAATGGAATAAAGGTTTTCACATTTTTCACCGCGCCCTGGGTAGTTTTCAGATCGTAGTCTGCCAGTTCCAGATCTTTCAGATAAACGGCGCCTTTTACCGGGTCAAAATCCGGACGGGCATTAATCGTTAGCTGAAGGTTGGCATCCTGATTGCCTAAAATAGATGAAATGGCAAACACGGCATTACCGGATAGCGTCACCTTATTCGGCGTATCACGACCAATTTTTGCATTCAGATTATTCAGGGACAGGTCAGCATTGACCAGACCGCTCAGATTAAAGCTGCGCGATGTTTTATCGGTATGGGTGGCTAAATATTTATTAATCGATTGTTCGCTTAAAGTATATTGAGAAACCTGATTACAACCAAACAGCAGTCCAATAACCAACACGGCACAAACGCGGGGAAAAATTCTAAACATACTTACCCTTATATAATCTATCAAACGGTCCATTTCGCCATAGAGTAGCAATTACTTTATAGACAGAGCAAACCTAAATCCGTTCAGAATATTTCACGATGCCATGGCTTTGGTGTTCATACTCTTTGGGGAGAATTGACGATGTAGCGCCAGTGCCGTGATTATCCCTACGACGCCCAGAAGCAACCAGGGCACTTCTGGCAGGTTCATTTCATGACCAATATCGTATAACCAACCACCACCGGTATAACCAATGGCGCCGCCAAACGCTAAACCTAATTTACTAAATCCCATATAGCTGGCACGAGCATGAGGATTTGACAGAGATGCACTTAACGTTTCACGTGCGGGCTCGGCAATAATTAAACCGAGATAGAAAAAGAAAATCAGTGCCAGAATACCGGAAAGAGAGTGTACAAGCCCTAATGGCATCAGGCTAAAAGTCATTAGCAGTAAACCTGCCATTAATCGCTGATCGAGACGAAAATACTTTTCGCTCCAGCGTGCGATAGGATAGAGCAGAGAAAGGGAGAGAATCGCCTGAATCAGATACATCCAGCGAATGGTTTCTGGCGCACCGGAAACCTCGTTTACCAGTAAGGGCAACATTAACATCACCTGAATGGATAGCACATAATAACCGGTAAGAGTCAGAACATAACGACGGAAGTAGCTATCCTTCACGGCCGCTTTAATCCCATTCATGATAGGAGCGCGCACTGAGGTGGAGACCCGATAGGCCGGCAATACAAATGCGTTTAGCGCCGCAGCCAGCACGAAGAAGGCAGCACCAAACCAACAAACCCAGTGAAAGTCATAACGTAACAGCCAACTACCCAGGAGTGCACCAATCACTACACCGGCGCTGTCTTGTATCATTAACAACGAATAGAAACGACCACGCTCATGAGGACGGGTTAACTTAATAACTAATGCTACTCGCGGTGGGTCAAACAGCGTGCCGCCAAAAGCTGAAAGAGCACAGGAAAAAATCAGAATCCAGGGTTGATCCGCTAATGCCATGGTGGCGAATCCCGTTGCGCGTAACAGCATCCCGGTAACGATCAGCGGCTTGGCACCGAAGCGATCTGCCAGTGCACCACCAAAAATCCCCAACCCCTGTTGCAGAAACTGACGCAACCCTAAAGCCAAGCCAACCACTAATGCCGCCCAACCAAGTTGGTCAACAAATCGAATGGAAATTAGCGGGAATACGACAAAAAAACCAAGAATAACTAGCAGGTTATCTAATAATAGAAAATACTTACCTAAGCTTCTGACTCGCGATACCCGAGGCATAATTTCACCGTCAGCGAAAAAATAAATAAAAGGGGGGGAATTCTGTCGCTATTTTGAACTTTATTACTGAATAACGATACCAATTTAGTACACTATCTTTGTCATTTAATGCTGTCTTTCCATTCTTATAAGGGGTTCCGGATGTTTGGCTATCGTTCGAATGTTCCTAAGGTATCATTAGCGACGGACCGTCTTACGGTACGCCTTGCCTGCGAACGTGATGCCTATCGGCTTGCAGACTATTATACCGAGAACAGGGAGTTCCTTAAGCCCTGGGAACCGGTGCGCGATCAGAGCTATTGTTATCCTTCCGGTTGGCAAGTGCGCTTAAATCTGATTAATGAGTTACATAAACAGGGAAGTGCCTATTATTTTCTGTTGCTCGACACGGATGAAAAAGAGGTCAGAGGCGTTGCAAATTTTAGCAATGTTATTCGGGGTGATTTTCATGCCTGCGTTCTGGGATACTCCCTTGGGCAAAAGTGGGAAGGTCAGGGGCTAATGTATGAAGCATTACAACCCGCATTACGTTATATGTTTAATCAGCAGCGAATGCACCGAATAATGGCTAACTATATGCCCCATAATCAACGTAGTGGAAATTTGTTATTACGATTAGGTTTTGAGCGTGAAGGGTATGCGAAACAGTATCTGCGAATTGATGGAAACTGGCAGGATCATGTCATGATGGCCCTGACAAACCTTGACTGGAAACCGACGATTTAAGGAATCGATAGATGAAATATCAATTAACGGATACAGAAGCCAGAGTTATCGGTAGCATGCTGGAAAAAGAGGTGACGACACCCGATCAGTATCCTTTATCGCTAAACAGTTTAATGACCGCCTGCAATCAGAAAACCAGCCGTGAACCAGTCATGGATTTAAGCGAACTGGAGGTTCAGGATACGCTGGATAGCCTGCAAAAAAAGTATCTGGTACGTACAGCCAGCGGGATTGGTGGACGAGTAGCCAAATATGTTCATCGTTTCTGTAATACCGAGTTTGGTGATTTAAAGTTATCACCGGCTGAGCTGGCGGTTGTCTGTCTGCTGTTATTACGCGGCCCTCAAACCCCGGGTGAACTGAGAACCCGTTCAAACCGACTGTATGAGTTTTCAGATATCAATGAAGTGGAACAGGTGCTGGAAGCTTTGTCCAATCGGGAGGACGGCCCCTATGTTGTCAGGCTGGCACGGGAGCCGGGCAGACGAGAGAGTCGCTATGCCCATCTGTTTTGTGGGCCAGTGGATGCCGCCTCTTTTAGCACTAGCGGTTCAATGCCAGATAACAAACCGTCAGAAGCCGCTGAAGGATTGAGTGAGAGGGTGCAACAGTTAGAGGATGAAGTGGCCTTACTGAAACAACAACTGGCGGAGTTGAACGAGAAGTTTGAGATTTTAGTTAGTTAACCGGTGACATTGTCGCTAAAAATTAATTAATTCAAAATCAAATAATTAAAAAGATATACTCGCTCTGAATTGCCTGAGGTAAAGGGTAATTCAGAGCGAAAATCACATTTTTATACGCTTTTAGATTGGTGATTCAACGGACTAACCGTACACTACGCCTCAGTCAGCCATCGCACAGTCAGCGATGCCATTAATAAGAATCGTTAAATTACATGAATTTATTAAAATCACTTGCCGCGGTCAGCTCAATGACCATGGTGTCACGGGTTCTGGGATTTGCCCGTGATGCGATTGTGGCTCGCGCATTTGGTGCCGGGGTGGCAACGGATGCCTTTTTTGTCGCTTTTAAGTTACCTAATTTGTTACGACGGATTTTTGCCGAAGGGGCATTTTCTCAGGCATTCGTTCCTATTCTGGCTGAATATAAAACTCAACAGGGAGAAGAGGCCACCAGAACCTTTATTGCCTATGTCTCTGGTCTGTTAACTCTGGTATTAGCGCTGGTGACTTTTTTAGGCATTGTTGCTGCGCCCTGGGTCATTTGGGCTACTGCGCCGGGGTTTATCGATGAACCTGATAAGTTTGTTCTGACTGCTCAATTGCTACAAATTACCTTCCCCTATATTTTGCTGATATCTCTGGCCTCGTTAGCCGGAGCAATTCTCAATACCTGGAATCGATTTTCGGTACCGGCATTTGCTCCCACGTTGTTAAACGTGAGTATGATTGGTTTTGCTTTATTTGGTGCACCTTACTTTAACCCGCCTATTATGGCGTTGGCCTGGGCAGTGGTTGTGGGCGGCGTTCTTCAGTTGTTGTATCAATTACCGCACCTGAAAAAGATTGGAATGTTGGTTTTGCCGCGTCTTAATCTGCGAGACAGCGGGGTCTGGCGGGTAATGAGGCAGATGGGACCGGCTATTCTTGGTGTATCGGTAAGTCAAATATCACTGATTATTAATACTATTTTTGCTTCATTTCTGGCGTCGGGTTCTGTGTCCTGGATGTATTATGCAGACCGCTTAATGGAGCTGCCATCGGGGGTGTTAGGGGTTGCATTAGGAACCATTTTATTACCTTCGTTGGCGAAAAGTTTTTCTACGGGTAATGCTGAAGAGTACTCCGGTTTGATGGACTGGGGGCTACGCCTCTGTTTTCTGCTGGCTTTACCTTGCTCGGTAGCGCTGGGGGTTATCTCTGAGCCATTGATTAAATCACTGTTCCAGTATGGGCAGTTTAGCGCCCATGATGCGATGATGACTCGTCAGGCATTAATTGCTTACTCGGTTGGGTTGATGGGGCTGATTTTGGTTAAGGTACTGGCTCCGGGCTTCTATTCCCGTCAGGATATTAAAACCCCGGTCAGAATTGCTATTTTCACTCTGATAGCAACTCAACTGATGAATCTGGCGTTTATTGGTCCGTTTAAACATGCTGGTCTGGCACTATCGATTGGTGTTGCCGCCTGTCTTAACGCCGGTTTGCTGTTTTGGCAGTTGAAGAAACGTCAATATTTCCAGCCAAAATCCGGTTGGGGAATCTTCTTTCTTAAGCTGATCGTTGCGCTTCTGGTGATGACCGCAGCGCTGGTTGGCATGGTCTATATTATGCCTGCCTGGGATGTTGGTAGTATGCTGATGCGCATATTGCGCCTGTTGCTGGTGGTGGCCGTTGGGGTAGTCGCTTATTTTGGTACATTAGGGTTATTGGGCTTTCGTATCCGGGATTTTGCCCGTCGTATTTCCTGACCTTAAACACGGGCTGTTTGGATATACTCAAAAGCTGAAAAATAAGAGTATTAACAATAAAGGCGCCACCGGTGCCTTTATTGTTATCAATTGAACAATGAGAGATTACATCCGCTCAACCGTCTGGATACCTAATGTATCCAGGCCCAGCTTCAGGGTTCGTGCAGTAAGCGCGGCTAATTTCAGACGGCTCTGACGCGTGCTTTCATCATCAGCATTCAGAATCGGGCAGTTTTCGTAGAAACCAGAAAACAGACCGGCTACATCGTACAGATAAGCACACATAACGTGTGGTGTACCTTCCCGTGCCACGGTATAGAGGGTTTCTTCAAATTGTATCAGGCGAGTGGCCAGCGCTTTTTCCCGATCGTCAACAATTTTTAATGCACCGGTTAATTTACTTTCATCAATGCCTGCGCGTTTGAAAATAGAGGCTACACGCGTATATGCATACTGCATATAAGGAGCCGTGTTGCCTTCCAGCGCCAGCATAATATCCCAATCGAACACATAATCTGTAGTGCGGTTTTTGGATAAATCAGAGTATTTAACGGCACCAATCCCCACAGCGTTGATGACCTCTTTAAGTTCATCAGGCTGCATATCCGGATTTTTTTCGAGAATCAGGTTGTGCAGTTTAGCATCAGCATTCTCAATGGCTTCATCCAACAGATCGGACAGCTTAATGGTACCGCCAGAACGTGTTCTAAATGGTTTACCATCTTTACCTAACATCATGCCAAACATATGATGTTCCAGCGTAACGCTGTCAGGAACATAGCCAGCTTTACGTACAATGGTCCATGCCTGCATCAGGTGTTGATGCTGGCGAGAATCGATGTAGTACAGAATGCGTTCTGCACCCAAGGTTTCATAACGATATTTAGCGCAGGCAATATCGGTGGTGGTATACAGGAAGCCACCGTCATTCTTCTGGACGATAACGCCCATTGGTTCACCTTCTTTATTCTTGAATTCATCAAGGTAAACCACGGTAGCACCTTCGCTTTCTACCGCCAGGCCTTTGGCTTTTAGATCCGCTACAATACCCGGTAGCATTGCGTTATAGATGCTTTCACCCATAATGTCACCAACGGTTAAAGTAACATTCAGGCGTTGATAGGTAAGGATATTCTGGTGCATAGTCACGTCGACCAATTTACGCCACATGGAACGACAGTATGCATCACCGCCTTGCAGTTTCACCACATATTCACGAGCACGCTCGGCAAAAACCGGGTCGGAATCGTAATGTTGCTTGGCAGTACGATAGAAAGCTTCCAGATCGGATAAAGTCATATTATCCGCATTCTCATTTTCCATCTTTTCCAGATAGGCAATCAGCATACCAAATTGGGTACCCCAATCACCAACGTGGTTGGCGCGAATAACGTTATGGCCTAAAAACTCCAGAGTGCGAACAACGGCGTCACCAATGATGGTGGAGCGCAGGTGACCAACGTGCATTTCTTTGGCAACGTTTGGTGCGGAATAGTCAACCACGATAGTCTGCTTATAGGCAGGAGTGACATTCAGTTTATCGTCTTGTAACGCCACTTCTGCTCTTGATGCCAGCCAGTCAGGATCCAGGAAGATATTAATAAATCCCGGGCCCGCGATTTCCGTTTTACGGGCCATCGGGGAGAGGTCCAGATGGATTAGTACCTGCTCCGCCAATTGACGAGGAGGGAGACCGAGCTTTTTCGCTACGGCCATAATGCCATTGGCTTGATAATCACCAAACTGTGCTTTGGCAGACTGACGCACTTGGGCTTCACAATCTGCCGGCGCACCAGCAGCAATGAGGGCCTGGGTAATTTTATCTGATAAAAGAGCCTGTATGTTCACCGGATTACCTTATTACGACCTGTTATATAATTCTGCGAAAAACAGCGGCAAGAGACGAGCGCTGTTATAACGTTTTAATCGACGTGCACTTACCACTTTCTAAAGAAAACCGGTGAATAATACCCGATCTTACGGATTACGTCAGCTTTAGTGCAGAGGAAGGGTTCGATATCAAAACGTTTTTTGAACAAAGAGTACTCAGACTGAGCAATGAACAACAGGAGTAAACATTTGTCGTCAGAAGCCAGAGCCGCGAACGAACAAGACGATTAATTATTGGTGGTTTTATACTGCTGTGCAATATCCAGCTCTTTGTTGTCTATCTCTGCGTCATCTTTAGAAGAGAACATGCATAAGAATGTATTAATGGCAATAGACAGGAATACCATAATCAGGAATGGAATACACAAGAACAACGTGTTCATTAAAGACAGAGAAACGCCATTAATATAAACAAGATAGTAGAAAAATTTTATAACGGAAATGACAGGTAAGGTACACCAAAAGATAAGGAATATAATATTTAATGTTTTATTCAATAATAAGAAGGTGGCACTACTTTGGTTAGATTTCAGCTCAGAGGGCATACGGACTGGTTTTTTTGAACATTCTGCCAGTTGACTCTCTAACTGATTGACGTGGCGGTGCCAGCTCTTACGCCAGTAATTATTATTTACTGTAATTCGGTACCAGGCATGAGAAATGGTAATACCCATAATAGCAATCACCATCTCAATAAAGTAGGTGATTAACGTAGAGGTACTAAAAAAGACAATGCCGAAAAACAAGGTAACAATAGCCCCCATAACAAAAAAAAGCATACTTCGTTGCCAGTAAGACTGGGCTTCAGCTTTTTTTAAATTATGAGCATGTTTGAGCGACATTCTTGTCAAGTGACATAAATCATTGCACACATGTGCGTCCTCGGATTTATGCACCGTATCTTTATTTGAGTGCATATTCATCTATCATCCATTATAGATATACTCCTTATAGCTTACCTGAACAGGCGTTAAGACTCAATGACCAATACATAACACCTGCGTGAATAGTTCATATCTTGCAGTTAGATTCTAACAGTTAAATACCTCACCATTTTACCACTAAATGGAAATTAAATTGTATTGTTTGATGAGTTTACGCAACAATATTCTGTTTTAATGTGGTTTACGTGAGTGATTATATATTAATTATATAATTGTATCGTTTATTGTGTCGCAAAATGTGTTTTCATTGGCTTAATGTGTTGCTTTTTGTCCGGAGATATAACCTGTCAGATTATTAGTATGATGAAAGAAGCATAACAGCGCCATTTGTTCACTTATCCCCGAAAATTAATAGATCTGAAGATAAACGATGAGTTCCTACTGTAGATTAATTTTTCATTTTATTTCATTTCTTTTGAAATAATTAGGTAATTACAGTTTAGTTTAATTACCTGGCCTGTTTTTTTCGCATCAATTTGATACAAAAGTGAAAATGGAGATATGTGAAGCTGAAATGTCGCTTGAAATTTAGACGAAATAGTGAAACTGATTTTTTTTATGGTTATTTAACACCCGAAACATCCTGATAATAATAGAGGGTGGGGAGAGCAGATGCGGTTAGCGCATAAAACTTAAAAACAGGGTTTCATAGCGTGCATTTTATCTCGTTTAATCTCTCTCTATAAAAGCTATACTAACGTCATAATAGAGACTATCAGGGACCCAGCGTTTATGAAGTTTTATCATGAGATTACCAGTGACGGGCTTAATACCGATATATGCTATAGCGTGGTTATTTTAGGCACCCCATTGAGAGCCTCCAGACGCATTCGCCATCCTGCGACACGAATCAAACAGGAACAGGCAAAAAAGACGCTCAGACGCTCTTTGTGTAAAACCAAAAAATTTATCCGCATTCATCAACTTTCAGAAGAAGCATGGTCAGCTTTTTGTGACCACTAGGTGGAAGGATGCTATACCCGATAGTAACTGGCGGATTATCGGGTTAGTGTTTCCAACAGTTCAACAACTTCTCTTAAGGTATCAACTGGCCGTTCGGTTAATAAATAGAACCGTTGGTTATAGACCTTTGCCAGCAAATATTTTGGTTTTTTACCATATACCACAAATCCATTCGGGATACCCGTTTCAAAGCTGATATTGCCATTAAACACGCTGACAATGTAGCCGTTAACTTCCAGTCTGTTCATATTGACTCCAATCCATGTGATCAATATTTATTCAGGCGACAATTAGCAGAAAAAATTAAACGGTATGGTAAAAGAGGCTGATTGAATAATGCGTCATTATCCGGGATTACCACGCCTGTGAAGTTAAAAGGGGAGAACAGGAACGTTTTGTTACTCTGACTGACTGGGAGATGGTTTCTAAATAATCTTTGCATATCAAATTATTAGATTAAACTTTTTGGTCGTGACGCATATTTAGTGTTGTGGTATTCTTCGCCCTTTGGATGATTGATGGCAAAGATTGATGTAGTTTGTCCCCGCTGTTCTGAAACGAGTGATGTGATCCGAAACGGTCATTCCAC
>NZ_JAJNAG010000005.1 GCF_021010575.1 Limnobaculum eriocheiris
TTTAAGGACGGCGATTATCTGGTGCTCTGTGAATCGGATTTTACGCATGGTGATCTCCTCAGGGGACATAATCAGTATGTCAGAAGATCTCTAAAAGTGAATGGGTCGTTTTGATGGGATACTTACATTTAGACCAAGTTTTATTTGAATGCCATTTTCTTGCGATAACTTCAAAAGAATTATCTATATTTTGGGCTTCTTTTTTACTTTGGCGCTCAGTATTAGGATTGATGCCTTTTGCCAATAGGGCTATATCAGCATCACGCATTTTTCTGGCATCAGCTAAAGATACTTGAGGATATCGACCATATGAGGCTCGAGTTTCTTTTCTTTGAAAGGAATACTTTCGATACCAATGTTTTGAACCGTTAGGATTTACTTGAATATAGAGGCCAAGACCATCAGCTCTCTTGTATAACTTTTCGTTAGGCTTGTAGTTGCGAATCTGGGTATCGTTTAGCGACATTGGAAGCACTCCATAATGATGTCATCCTGACCCCTAATATGACCCCCCAAAAGAATGGCTGTCAATAGACTCAGTAAGACATTAATGGAATGTGTTTGTATGTTTTACTCTATTTTTCATCATGTTATAGACTGATTGAGACGTCTATGTACAACAAAATGGTGCTGAGGCCGGAATCGAACTTTAATATAATATGATGATATTAATGTAAATTAATGATTTCATCAAAAAAGTTACCCCGATTTTTACCCATGCTTGCTTTTATGTGATTTGAGTAGGTAAGTTCAGTTAGTTAGAACCTAACTAATTTACTGTATCTATACTTTTTCAGCAAACGATATGCACTAACTACAACTAACGATTAATTAGCCTAGTAAGAAACGGTTTCAGACTTCATTGGTTCCGACCACAAATAAATAAGATAACGGCTTTAATGCAGCCATATTTAGCGATAGGTGTGTTTGACACCATTCAGTAAAACTAGATTTATCAAAATCCAGTTGATGGTCACGGATAAACTCAAGGTCCAGTATTACATATTCTGCATCAGCTGAGCTTTGTGTCGCTGGGTAGAAAATGCCTTCACTACCAAACGTGGTTAAATTATTAAATGCTGACTCAGTGACTCGGGCAGTGTGTATCAATTCAACATTATCCAGTGACTTCAGTGACAGTAAACGGGCTATCAGATTCATTGTTGTACTCCTGTAGATATTTCATTGGGAGGCGTTATCACTATCGCTAGTTCGGCCTGCAACCAGTCGGCGACATGTTGCCATTGAGTGCAACTGACATCAGACGTGATTTTCCAGATATTCGGGCAGGTGTGATGAGCGAGAAGTAATACTGCCATGATCATAAAACGGTAGGGGTGACCATGGGTATGACAATATCCCCGGTCGTAGGGATGTCGATGTTGATTAAGAATAAATGTATCACCGCTGAGTTGGTGATGATGCTCCCCGTTAAACACGATAACACCGAGCCCTATTAGGCTATCGTCAAAGCGCAGTGGCGTGATACCCGCACCGTTGCAGATAATAGGGATTGGTTCAATACCGGTCGTTTCCGGCTTCAACCGGAGCTGTCGATGGGCTTGGGTGACCAGACGACACAGTGTGAACCAGTCGTCCTGAGCGATATCTCGTAATAAGGTAAAATGAAATACGCCGGTTTTTAACGTCGGTGATGCAGACATCTGAAGATCTCCTGTTGGTAAAAGGATTATGTGATGGATTGTTGCGGTATATAGGAGGAACTACGTTGAAGACTGAACTGCTAATGCGGTATAGCGTATTGTAACCATCTGACTTATAACCAACCTCGCTCAGCAAATGAGACTAATTCACCATGACCAATAACAAAGTGGTCGAGTACCTTTACGTCGACTAACGACAGTGCCTCTTTTAACTTATTGGTGATTGAGCGATCTGCCTGACTAGGTTCTGCCAGCCCGGAAGGGTGATTGTGAGCAAGGATTACTGCTGCGGCATTAAATTCTAAAGATCCTTTAATGATTTCTCTGGGATATATTGATGTTTCGTTAATTGTGCCTAATGCAGTGACGTCACTAGAGATAAGCCGGTGCTGGTTATCCAGATACAAAACCATAAAAACTTCCCGTTCTAATTGTTCTAGCTGCAAACGGAGATACTCTCTGGTTTGTGTTGATGAAGTGAAAGAATAAGGTCTCACTTTGATCTGTTTTTCTAATAGCTGTAACGCCATGCTGATAATGCGCTGTTCGCGCCGAATGTGATTAGACATAGTGGTGCTCTCGTAATAAAGAATAACAAGACGGCAAAAAGGACAGGACACCAATGACGGTGCGCCTGTCCTGAGTTGAATGAATTAAATTGTTCCTAACATAATGATCCCGAATAGAATGACCCAGACCCAGAAATAACTTGGGGTCTGTCCTAGAGCCTTTGCCCGTCGCCATAAATAGACGGGTACTAGCCAGGCCATGGCACCATATCCGGTAGTATCGATACCCGTTTTTTTCAGGTTGTGCTCATCCCGATAGCTGAGTGCAATATTCAAGATAATGGAGAGGTACCAGAAAGGATGGATAAAGAGCAGTTGATACAACGAATAGCCAAGGCCTCGTCGGCCATAAATCAGAATGGCGATAAGGCCTTCCAGCATAAATCCCAATAGGGGGGCAAATGCCAAGAACCAGACTACCGTATTGTTAAGCCGGTAGTTAGGTAGTGGAGGCGGTTCATTTTCAGATGTTGCGGGCAACGCTGCTGCCAATAACGTGGTGTTCAGAGGCATCCATGTTGTTTGGCCCTGATGCCAGACTAATGTATTGGCATGAATCTGCTGTTGGATGATAAGCGTAGTGATTTCTTTTTCGGTTAACGGGCCGTGACGACGGCCTTCTTTCTCATAATGCCATTCGGTCATGAGTGATGTCCTTTTTGTGTGAAATTAAATAAACGAGATTGCATCAGTGCTAAAACAGACTGATGTCAGTGGGTTTTTAGGTGATCAGGGCTGAAATGAGCTAGAGGTTACTGAGTATGGATGTCGTCATGGATGAGCGCGGGGATCGCGTGTGGGCTGATAAATATATCTCTGGCCATATTTCCGATGATGTCGGTAGTGATGCTGTCAAACACGCTACCGATTAATCCGCCGACTAACGGTATCAGCTTGAGGGCATTGATACTGCCTTTTTGGCCGACCTGCGCCATCAGCTTAACGCCGACTGAACGGTTGATGTGTTGTATTATTACTGATGAGGTTTGACCTAGCAGTTGCCGGGTTAGTCGTGTACCTAGCTGGATACCGACATTCTTCAGGATATCCTTTGCTGTATTACCACATAAGCATAAATAGACACAGGTTTTGACATTATCGTCCTTTAGATTATGGCCACTCAATAGAGCGATAGCGGCAATCATCCTGATTTGGATAAACAAAATACTGGTCATATTGAGCGGTATCGTGACTGGTAGTGTCATCATGCCACCTAATCCAGAGATGAAGCCACTGGTCCCGGCTTTGGCATTCTGCCAGCGTATTAAAGCGTTCACACATTCTCGGCGGTCTGGGTGAGTATACCGATAAGCATCAGCCAGCGTTTGAGCTGAGTCCAGTCCGGCAATACCGTTGATAGCTCTGTCATACAGCCAATCAAGCGTTGACTGTAGGGTATTGATGGTCAGTCCATTATCATGAGTCATATTATCTATTCCTATTTATTGATTCTCTTAGTGGTACATCGTGGTGTCAGGCTAAATGCTGGCGCATATTCTCAGCCATCACCCACAGGGCGCGATTAAGCTTGATATCACCATCGATACCGTTGATGGCTCTAGTCCGAGCGCGTTTACCTTTGGCTGAACGACCAGATAGTCCGCCTTTAATCAAATTTTCCTGCAGCCGTTGATACGTGGTCCAGAGGTCATCTTTTCTATCTTCCCAACGCCGGGGCATCAGAATTTGCTCTTCTGTTATCGGTTGATACTCTTCACCGTAGCGGTAGGTTAGGGCGGCATGGGCAAAGGCTTGTTGTGCGGGTTTTGATAGCGCGATACCTTGCATGGTTTCCCGTTGTTGTTCTACTCGATCAAAGATATCTAATACCTCGTAGGCACCTTCAATCACACGATCAACAACATCGCCTTTATGCGGTACGCGGACTTCACCAAAGCTGTCACCACAGACCATTCCATTCGCACAAACGAAGCGAAATAGCCCAGGGATCATCTGATAACTGCTGGAACCGTCATGGCTGTTGAGTAGGATAATTTCAGGGACTTCTTTACCGGTTATCTGGCCTTCACGACGTAGGCGTAGCATGTGTTTTGTGTGGTCTTGTTTATCAAGATTACGGACGCGAGTCTGACAGGCAAAGAAAGGTTGGAAGCCTTCTTTACGTAGGTTATCTAATAGCGTAATGGTGGGAATATAAGTGTAGCGGTCGCTACGGGAGATATGTTTTTCTTCCGATAATATACTAGGGACGTGTCGGGCTAATTCATCGTTTGTAAGTGGTCGATCGCGGCGAATAGTATTAGTTGAATGGAATTGGGATATTAATCTGGTCATGGGTATTCCTTAGTGAAGTAACGTTGTAGTTCACTAAGGTAATATAGGGGTGAGAATATTTAATCTTTGATTGATGAGAATCCTACTGCTCTACCCTTAGGGTTAATAAAATAGCTTTTTTTAGCTAATGCATATAAGTACTGATCAAATAATTTCTTATTATAACCTTTGAATTGTTTAAATAATGCGTAGTCAACATCATTCCAGTCCGTGTTGGTACTATATGTCTTCATGGTTAGTATTTCACCTTTATTTTCAAGACAGTATATTCCTGTACCATTGGTGAAATCTTCAGTAGCATTTAAAAATAATAGCTCCCCCTCTACTTTGTAGAAATTTACAACCCTAATCCATGTCTCAATAATCTCATGGCCAACTAATGCATTGAAGTCATTATTCTTGAAATGAAAAACCACATGCATATAAGGAAAGCCACCATTATCTTGTAACATAACCCAAAAGTACCCAACTACATCACTAGAGTAAAATTTCTTTGAACGCATATTATTAAAAAATCTTATTAGTGACTTTCTTAATATTTCTGTATGCTCAGCCATATTTCTATTAATTGCTTTTGATAATCTAAGAGAGAAAGAGAGAAATCCCATTTTTTTGTTTTTTATGAAAATTTCATTATTATACCCTTGCATTTGTTTAAATATTTTATTTTTCTTGTAAATAATGGTTTTTAAACCTTTGGTTATTTCTTCATGATTATTTTTTTCGAAAATAGCCACGCCATCTATTAATGCTGTGAAATTATTTTTTAAATATTGATAATGGTTTATAGGCCTTCCTGTTTTAAGGACAAAACTATTGAGACAGTACTCTTTATTTACTTTATTAAAGTCACACTCTAATTTGTGTTTATTCTTATATTTATCTATTTTTCTAGGAAAGATAAATCTGAAGTCATCAAACATATTAAATTTCATATTCCATTAACTCAATTTAAGTTGCACTCATATAACTAGTTGGCATATACAAATTACGATAAAAAACATCATAACTTATGTTTTAAAAAAGTATATAAAAAAATATAAAAACACATGATAAACGTAATTTCTAGCGTTTTAACGCCAGTCTGACCTACTAGTGGCTGGAGATATGGCTGCGATATTTTAGTCGATAAAAACATAGGAAATGGTTATTTCTCTATAACTAATATCTAACGTTATGCAACTAAATCTAGACTTTAGTAGTGACTCAAAATCATCCTGAATTCATTGCTATGCAGGCTTAATTCTGAGTACATAAGTTATTTTTTACACCGTTGAGTTATGTAATGAGAAACATCGGCGCGAGTATTGGGCAGTGACGATTTAGATAGTTTCACTGATATCAGAACACGCTGAGTTCTCCCACTTAAACAAACTTTAACGGAGAAATATCACATGAATAACTTACCAATTGATTTAATGGATGACCAATTAGTCGATATGGCTTTTATTACACGATTAACTGGCCTAACGGATAAATGGTTTTATAAGTTGATACAGCTAGGTCAGTTCCCTAAACAAATCAAAATGGGACGTTCTTCTCGCTGGTTAAAAAGCGAAGTCGAAACTTGGCTACGTCAACGTATTAAAGAATCCAGAGGTGATGTTGCGGTTGAATTAACCACGGGCGCTGGACTATAATCGTTAGTCAATCCCGATACTAACGTTTTTAATATTCACTAAAGAATTTATCAATCTGACAATGCTTAATGATTAAATCTATTCATGGTGCACCAGTATCGATTAAAACTTAATTTCAGAGTGAATTATAATGAATGAGTAAATTAGAATTTCATCCCTGTCATTTATTTCCCCTATCATTCATTGATGAATCGTATGAATTATTCAGTGCAATAGGTTTTATTAGCTGGCTAGTTATTGTCGGTTTGTTTAGTATTAATATTATTAATATTAATAAATAGAGTGTTAGTATTAATAATATTAATACTAATAAATAGAGTGTTAGTATTAATAATATTAATACTAATAAATAGAGTGTTAGTATTAATAATATTAATACTAATAAATAGAGTGTTAGTATTAATAAATAGAGTGTTAGTAGCGGTAGTTGTATCAGTATTAAAGACACTTATATTAACAATCCCGATAACCATGTAAGGGGCATCTAGCAATGCCCCTTTATCTATTCACTATTAATTAATGCCAGTTAATAACTCATACCTATTATCATGAATAATAAGCAATGGATTTTCTATATGTGAAGTAACTGGATTTGTGAAAACCAAGAGTGGTGGTAGCTATTTATTATATATCACTGCTGACTTATCCAACCTTATTTATTTACTGAGGAATAAACTATGAACGCTGACAATATCATTGAAAGCTATGGTCCACTTAATCCTGATTATTTAAATAGAATGACTAAAACCATTCAGTCTGCCTTAAATGAACACCTACGGACATTTGCTTTACGGGTTGATTTAAGGCTACCTGACGATGTACTAGCCAGAATTGATTCTGCGGTTATCTCTCGTTTTTTTGATTCATTAAAAGCAAAGCTTAAAGCAGATTCAAACAAGAAAAGGGCTGAAGGAAAAAGAATTCATCATTCTACGCTTCGTTACGTCTGGGTCAGAGAGTTTAATCAGCCAGGAGAGAAGAAACACTACCATGTGCTGCTCTTGCTGAATAAGGACGCCTACGCCTTTCTGGGGGACTATCGTGCATCGGAAGGGAACTTAGCAGCATTAATCACTCAGGCCTGGCTCAGTGCATTAGGTATCAATGATAAACGGTATCAGTCACTGACTTACTTTCCAAAAAATCCATGTTATTACCTAGATGCTAAAACGCTGGGTATTAATGGTGTATATGCAGAGTTGATGGTTCGGGTGAGTTACCTAGCTAAAGAGCGAAGTAAAGTTAGTGATGATGGTGAGCGTAATTTTGGATGTAGTCAGGGCTGAGTATTTTATTACTAATATTGGCTTATCTCATGTGAGAAAGTAACTAGTTAAGGTAATAAATTCGATCTCTTTGGCACTGTACTTTTTCAACAATATGCTCCTCCGTTAAAATAGGTCATAATATTGACTAAATTCTCGCCATTAAGGAATCCAATCTTGCCTAACGTTTTTTTTTCTTATTCGCACGTTGATGAAGGTCTGCGTGACCAACTTGAGAAGCAACTCGCTATGCTAAAGCGGCAAGGAGTAATCGAGACTTGGCATGACCGGCGTATCAGCGCCGGTCATGAGATAGACAAGGCCATTGACGAACGAATCAATAGTGATGAGATCATTTTGCTACTCGTAAGTCCTGATTTCATTGCATCTGACTATTGCTACAACATCGAGATGAAGAATGCACTGAGGCGCCACGAGGCTGGGGATGCAACCGTGATCCCTGTCATACTACGAGCTTGTGACTGGCATCATGCTCCCTTTGGAAAGCTCCTTGCCACCCCGCGTGACGGTAAGCCGGTCACCCAATGGTCGGACAGAGACGAGGCTTTTCTTCAAGTAGCCCAAGCTGTCCGCAAAGCAGCCGAAAGGTGGCAAATTGCCGGAGTTGCTACCGGAATGTCTTCTACGTCTGCTGCTTCCATATCACCACCACCCACGGAGCCTGTAAGCCTCCGCTCCAGTAACCTACGGTTGGCAAAGACCTTCACGCAAAGAGAGAAAGATCAATTTCAAGTTGAGACCTTTGAATATATTGCCCGCTATTTTGAAAACTCTCTAAAAGAGCTGGAAGCCCGCAATCCAGGCTATGAAGGAGTCTTCAGGCGCGTAGATGCGAATCGGTTCTTCGCAACTATCTATGAAAATGGGAAGAATGTAGCGCGGGCCACCATCTACATTGGCGGGGGTATGTTCAAGGGGGGTATTAACTACGTACAAGGCGAGACGACCGAAAGCAACACCTTTAATGAATCACTCTCAGTAGATGCTGACGATCAGGCACTCTACTTGACCTGCATGGGTATGTCTTCGTTTAGGCGGGAGCGAAATGCAAAGTTCTCCCAAGAAGGGGCCGCAGAACTACTATGGGAGCTCGTCATTGCTCCGCTTCAACAACGTCGTGGATAGAGAACTATAACTGGGCCAAACATCTCATGTGGTCATTCTGGTTCAAAAGAAAGTATGCGCTTAAGCTTACCAGTAAGGAATGGGAAGTGAATGGGCTAAATTCTAACTGGGAATAACAGTACACATTTTAGGGAAATAATGGATGAAACTTGAAAAAGCCTTTTCGCTGGATATGAATAAAACGATGACCGCCACCGAAGCGGATTACTATTATCCGAAAGGAGCCATCCGTTCTAAATTCAGTTTCAAGTGTCCAGACCTGTACTGTGATGCCCAAATAACCTGCGCGAACCTAGATCGCGCGAAAAACAAAAGAAAAGTTGATCCCTATTATAGGACAGTCTCTGATCATAGTGACACCTGCAGCATTGCCAAAGACCTACAAACCCAAAAGGGAACACGGTCAACCTACGACGATGACTACAGTGATGCTGATGTGTACATCGAAAATGCTTTCAGATTAAATTTGCGCCCGCTTAGCAATACACGGCCAGAAAATGATGAAACAGACGATGACAGTGGGCGAACTAATAGCATCCGTGGGCGACAGCAAACAACAGACGCTTCTGTCAAGCGTAAGCGACAACGTAGAAAAACAGTTAGCTCGCTTGTTGCCTCTTACCTAAATGGTGACAACTTTGAGGTCCAACTTCCGGGAGCAGGTTCCATAACTCTACGTGAGATGTTTATTGAAATAGATGAACAACAGATTGGTGATTTCGAAGACGAATTACGAATTTATTATGGAAAGGCATGGATCAACAAATCGCCCAATGGCAATGGATTTAGTGTGCGTTTTGCCAATGTATTGCGCCATGATGAATTGATTACTCGTCCTTCCTTTTTCATCAGTAGTAAGCTAATCGAGCAGTGTGATTATCAAAAGTTCCAACAGTCTGCACTGGAAGCTCTGGTAACAGCCAAGCCTGTTGATATCTATATTCTGTCTGCCGTTGGCCCTTACCTGCATAAGTCGGGAGAATATATCAATTTTGGACTGGGAGGATTGGAATATCTGGAATATCGGGAAAATTAGGTTAAATGTTTTTAATACTTTCTGTACGAGCCTTTTTCATATCTTCAAGACAAAATTAAATGTACTGTTAAAATGAAATTTTATTGAAAAATAACAAATAAAATTATGAAGATAGAAAGTATGGCTCTTGTATGTCAAGATGATGAAAACAATTAAATTCTGCTATGAACTGCTAGTTGCGCATCAAAGGAGCTAAGAAGGAGTATTGATGGCGATGGCTGTTCCTGGCAATTGTGCATTTGGAGGGAGCTTTGGGCATATCAACTGGTGCGGCAGAGTTGTTACATGTTGCAAACAAACCTGGACTTACAGAAACGGGCGGGGGCCACAGTGCTAAAGGTGTAGACTTCCAGCGCTGGTGGGCTGTGCTTCGAATGGTAGAGATGGAACAGGCGCAACAGCCGGACTTCTTGCTTCTCTTTGAAACTGTACAAGATGTCACAGAACTAGATTCAGCAAGTACTCCCACGTATGCCCGCATTTATCAAGTAAAGAAGAAGGATCGTGGGGAATGGACTTGGGCTGTTCTTACTGGAACAACAAAGCCCCCAAAAAAGAACAAGAATACAGCATCTGAAATAAATGTATCCAAGTTCACAAAGGTCAGAGAAAGTGCTCTTGGAAAGCTACAGCTTAGTCTTGCTTCTTTCGATAAGTTACCTGTAGAAGCATATTTCATTTCAAATGTGGGCTGCGATATTCCTCTCGCAACCGGAGGGAATGCTGCAACATCGATGCCTTGCTCCTTGGCGGATCTTGCTCCTGAACATTTGCGGTTATTGACTGAGGCCTTACATTCACTCTGTGCTGCTGGAATTCCTCCTCCAGATCTAACAAGGCTCAAGCTAAAGAAAGTTGCTATTCATCCAGATTCACCAAACAGCCATGTCATCAAATCAGCTTTAGACCTATTACGGGAACGTAGTCCAGCCCATGCGGGCCAGGCAGCAGCTTTCGTAGAGTCTCTCATAATGAAGATTTCTCCTCTGGGGCGGCACACCGATACCTGCGCGTCCTTTGAAGAGCTTGTGGAACAGCGAGGATTCTCAAGGCAGGAATTTGTATCTGCACTTAGTACACTTGAGACAATTCCTGACTACTCAAGCTATTTAGAAATCTGGCTCACTCAGTTGCAGAATGAAGGGCTGAATTTCATGGAGATAACCTCTTTGCGTAGTCAGGCCTCCCGCGTCGTGCGTGAACAGCTCACAGGGGCAACATCTGATTCTACCCAGAGAATTAATGATTTTTGCGATAATTGGATTGATTCCAATCCACTTCAGGCTTCTGCTCTGCGAACATTTGTAGAGGCAGCTTTACCTGTACTAAATACGAATTTTAGCGGTTTTAAAAATGAAGAGCTTCAGGCTCGACTGTTGATGAGGGCTATCAAAAAATGCGTGGACCCGAACTGAGACTCCTCGTCCGTAATTTAAGGACAAAGAACTATGATAAGCTTCCGATTCGAAAACATTTGGTTGCTCTCACATCGCGACAAGAAGGCGAGACATGTAAATTTCCACCCGAGGAAGAATTTACTGATAGGGAGAAATCATACGGGCAAGACGACTCTGATACGGAGCCTCTTTGAAACACTGGGTGCCAAACCTCAAGGCAAGTTGGAAAGTTGGGATGATAATGCTGTTTCTCTGCTTGAATTTTCTGTTAATGGTTGCCACTTCTTCGCACTGTATCAACGTGGGCGACGGGCACTTTTCAACGCCAACCTAGAGATAATTCTTGCTACTTCAAAATACGGAGAATGGTCACAGTTATTTTGTGAAATCACTGGCTTTAACTTGGTGTTTTTAAATAAGAGTGACTCTGAAGTTACCCCAGCCGATCCTGCATGTTTTTTCTTACCATTCTACGTGAATCAGGATGGTAGCTGGCAGTCTGAATGGAATACATTTGGTGGTCAGCTCAAGAGATTCCAAGCCCCGTATGGACCTATATTGGAATACTTCACTGGTGTGTGTCCGCCAGAGTATTACCATGCAAGAGCGGAAAAAGGCCAAGAGTCAAAGATTCTTGAGGATTATCGGCGAGAGTATAAACTCCTCGAACGTGCAATAGACCGATTCAATCGCACTTTGCCACTATCAGGACCAAAGGTTAGCGCAGAAAATTTTGAGGCTGAAATCGTTCTGTTGACTCAAGAGGTAAATGAACTAAATCTGCGACAAGAAATATTGCGAAGTGCTGCTGTTAAAGAACATGATTTACTATCCAGTTTAGAGCAACAAATTCGGTTGGCTGATGAAGCTCTCACGGCATATGACAATGATGCAAAGTATATTTGTACTGGGGACACAGAACCGCTAACTTGTCCAACATGTCACGCACAGCATACCAAACCATTCCTTGATTTGCTCAATTTTGCCGAAGATGCTCGTGTGCTTCGGGAACTTGCAGGGAGACTTCGAGATGATGCAAGTCTGGTACGACAACGGTGCAATAAAACGTTAGGGCAACTCAGCTCACTTAACGAAAACTATATCCGTATCTCTAGGTTACTGGATACGCGCAAAGGTGAATTGAAGTTTCAGGATGTTGTCGGCAGCATGGGGGCTGAGAGCGCATTTGCTGCCTTCGAAGCGGAGCGTCAACAACTGAAAGAGGCTATCAATACTGCACTCAGTTTGGTTGATGCATTAGATGAGAAAATGAAATCATTGCGGACCGCACAAAGAACACGTGAGATTTTGACAGATTTCAGATCACACTATGTGTCTGGTCGTGTTGCATTAAAATTGCCATCAGTTGACGCATCAAAGATGAAGCTCACTGGTCGGCCAAACTTATCAGGAAGTGGCGGACCTCGGTCAATTTTGGCATATTACGCTGCGCTATGGCGTACTTGCCAAGGAGAAACTGGCACTTATGATATACCTATCGTCATAGACTCACCGAATCAACAGGCTCAGGACGACATCAATCTTCCTGCTGTACTTAAGTTTATCGCCAAAGAGTTACCGATTGATATACAACTTATTGTTGGTCTGGAAACGCCGACAGACTTTCCTTTTGATAAAGAGCTTTGTTTGGATATTAAGTACTCAATGCTACGGGAAGAATATTGGGCTGAAGCTGAGAGTATCATTGAACCTCTGCTTAAGAAGATGTATGAAATTGTATAATCCTATACGTCAAAACCTGATAGCGAGGAATCAGAGCAATAGTTTCAGGATTTAGTGTAATTAACTAATAATACCTCAAATGAGAATTGGTACCTTAGTAGGTTTAAGTTCACCTTCCTGCTACTTTAGGAGGTTTTAGCGACGGTACATCTCTAATATCTGGTTGTGTGCTCTGACTGTGCCGAATTTATTATCATATAACAAATTTAGGATGGATAGTGGATCCCGCTGGACTTGAACTAATAGCCGAAAGATTATGAGTTGATTTATCAACAGTAAGA
The DNA here is from genome assembly GCF_021010575.1 of Limnobaculum eriocheiris. Taxonomy (GTDB): domain Bacteria; phylum Pseudomonadota; class Gammaproteobacteria; order Enterobacterales; family Enterobacteriaceae; genus Limnobaculum; species Limnobaculum eriocheiris. Next base: position 13,037 of record NZ_JAJNAG010000005.1, read on the forward strand.
TACCAAAAAATAAGGCCTGAGTTTATATCAGACCTTATTTTTTATTTAATTGGATGATTCATGTTACATACAGCATCTCCGGTGCATTATTTTTTATATTTTACTGTAACGGTCCCTTGAAGCTTATTCTCGGCAATTTCAAAGTCGGGATTAAATGTAGATAAGTTATGAACAGCAGTTCCAATTGCTGCCCCCATCCTGCTATCGTTGTCACACCTGTAGGAATTAGAGCTCTAATCATGAGCGCTGAACTATATTCTGAATAGGCGCGGCAACGGTAACCGAGGATTTCTATTGTAGATTCGAGTTTATTTACTACGCTGGCAATATTTCTTACACCAACAACTTGAAATGATTTTCGGTGTTTGATTAGGTAAGCCAATTCATCATCACTGAGATCGTCTGACGTATATTTTAAAATATCCATGTGCTTTATCCCATTATGTTAACTGTATGGGACGAATGCTTTTTTATATTGAAATTCTTCATGGAGTTACTGCTTGGTAATGGTTTCCAGTCGGCCTGGTTGCCCATCAACCATCACCACCTGATAGTGGGTCTGGTCGATATAGGTAAAGCAAGCCAGCTCTTCTAGTAAGTCGTACCTAGCTATACGATAAGTAAGTGAATCATTAGGATGACTTATCCGTGCATGCTTTAGCAGATAATTCAGGGCAACTTCTTGAGTAAGCATTAAAGCCAACGGATTAGTTGATGTTAACCCTTCGGTGTTATTACGAATGATCGGAACATAGATGCTGAGAGCCATGAAACTTAACCCTGAATCGATTGAGGATTTATTGTTTTTTTAATCTATCAGTTTATTGAGGTTGGATTGATCGTTTGTTTCTATGGCAAATTGGCTAATCGATCGTTGTTAACGATCGGTTTCTGATGAAGGCGCATCAGCAACGGTTTAAAAGTAATTCCCGCCAATGAGTCGGCAGATGGCCAATGCCTAATTATGTAGCCAAAGAGAATTCAAACAAGTATTCACGAAACATCGTGTGTTTTATGTTCACGGGTGTATATCATGATATTGGTTTATCAGTTTAATAAACTTATTTCATCCAGATGTCAGTTAATTATTTCAGCATTGATATTTTTTTAAGTTATATCTATAGATTGATCTACATAATCGATCGGTTGAAGTAAACCGATCGTTATAAACGATCAATCCCATTCTGTATATCAGATAACATATTGATAGAGAATCAAATTTATATTTACCAAAATAAAGTATTTTCTGTATCGTTGGGGTTATTATGAAAAGATTAATTACAGTTTTGATATTTTTATTAGTTGGATGTGGTCAGGATAAAGCTCCCGTAGAAATAGAATCATTTAGATATTCTTATCCTCAATTATCAAGCCTGGTATTATTAAAAATAAGAGTTACTTCGATATCAGAAACTGAAAAAGTTATTATAAATGATATCATTGTAAATAAAGGAAATTGTATATCAACTAGTGGGGTTTTTAAGGGGAAAATACTTAATTATGGTCAATATGTAGAGGGGGTATTTACTGCTGGAAGTGGTTATTCTTGTACACCATCATTAATTCTGACAGCTTTAGGCCATTGATGAGAATAATACGTGCGTCTAGTCGTTCAACAAAATGTAAAGCTTCATTACTAAAATTGGATGTAGTAATAAAAACTCCTTTACGGGCTCGTTCTCCCTGTAAAGCTCCTGCAAATTTTTGAATCTCTGGACGCCCAACTGTACCTTCCCAACGTTTCGCCTGTAAGTAGATGGTATCTAAGCCCAGTCGGTCTTCTCTGATTACACCATCGATTCCACCATCCGCCGTGAGTCGGGTTGCTTCCCCAGCATCTCGTCTTGAACCACCATAACCCATGGCTAACATAAGATCGACGACGAGTCGTTCAAAAAAAGCGGGGGAACAACCTTTGATTGTGCTTAATAATTCAGTGGCTAATGCTTCCCGAATATTCTGATAAGAGGAGTCCATTGACTCGGTTGGTGTTTGTTCTTTTACATCAATAACAGCGTTAGGTTCTAATAGCTGAGATTCGGATGTTTTTAGATTTGATGTTAGTTTAAAAGCCTGAAATTCAGAAAATTGTACTAAGTCATTATTACTTAAACTAGTTGGCTGAGTCATAAGTAATTGTTTGCCTCGAGGGCTTATTTGCCAAAGACCACGTTTTGGACTGTCAATTAATCCAGCTTTCTTTAGATAAGTTTTAGCCCATCCAATACGGTTCTCAATCACCGGTTGGTTGCCACTAGGTAACAATTCACTCCGCTCATCATCGCTTAATTTAAATTGATCGCTCAAGTGATCATAAGCCTGCCGAGCTGTGTGCGGTAGCCCGTCATCAAGCCACTGCAGTAGAGGTAGCATAAGCGTTTGATAATCAGGTATAGACATTTCATCACCTTCTAGAATTCGGATAGATCAATAGGATTTAAATCTAAGCAATTTGAACGATGGAACAAATTCTGACTGAATTCAATTCTTGTTTACATATATAGCGTAAGCATTAGCAATGGCTAATCTACTATAAATCTGATTAAACACATATGGTTAAATGGTATTGTTTAGATTTTTGATATTATTAATATGGGGATCACACCTGTTTCTCTTTTTATTGTGATCATAGATTTGCAGTGTCAAAGAGACTATATCCTGTAGCAGGATTAGCTGGGAATAAAAGCGCTCTGCATGCTATTTCTCTGCGGTCAATTTTCTGTGTCTGATGTTTTATTGCATGGGCTATGCGTATAGCCATTCAACCAGAGAACGATTTGTCTGTTCCATCAAAACCGTCTTGTCATGTAGAAAAGGGAAGCTCATCGCTTCCTTTCATTACTGAACCTCAAACTGTCCAGCTATTTGAAACCAGTTCAGCCTGTTTCAGTATCAACTCAACTGCATCCGGTGTTTTATCCGGCGGATACTTATATTTACGCAGAGTCTGACGTACTAGAATTCGTAATCGTGCACGCACGCTTTCGCGCACTTGCCAGTCTACAGTGGTGGATTGGCGCAGCTTCAAAGTGACTTCAATCGCTAGTTTCTTGAGGGTATCATCGCCCAGCTCTCGAACGGCACTTTCGTTTTCCGCCAGTGCATCATAGAAGGCAATTTCGTCAGGATTCAGACCAAGCGCATCATCACGTGCCATGGCTGCTTGGAAGTCTTTCGCCATCTGGATCAGCTCCTCAATAACCTGAGCCGTTTCAATGGCTCGGTTGTTGTATTTGAGCAGTACGGCTTTAAGGCGGTCTGAGTACTTCTTCTCTTGGACTACGTTATTATTAGTGCGAGCATGAATACCATCATTCAGTAGCTTTTGCAGTAATTCAACGGCCAGATTGCGTTGCGGCATATCGTGTACTTCCTGTAAAAACTCATCAGAAAGTAGGCCGATATTGGGCTTATCCAGCCCCGCTAGAGCAAACACATCATCCACGCCAGTTGCGATAATAGCGTTATCAAGAATACGGCTCAGTAGTGAGTTCTTCTCGGATTGGCTGAACTTTTTATCTGTGGTGGTGAGTTTGATAATTGCCACTTTCACTGCGGACAGGAAGGCGAGCTCTTTCTGCAATGGTTTTGCTTCATCCAACGTGCTGCATAATGACCACGCTTTATTTAGCGCAAGCACTACGTCGAAATAACGTTTTTTACCGTCAACTAGTCCAAGAATATAGTTTGCTGAATCAAGTAGAACTCGCTGCGGATTATTTTCAAACGCAGAATAGTCGAATCCTGAATCGGTAGTTGTTTTGGCGAACATGCTGTGAATAACATCCAATTTTTCCAGCAATACGGCAAAGGCATCTCTGGCATCAATGGTTGTCTGGCCTTTACCTTTGGAGTCGGTATAGGTTTTTAGAGCTTGTTTAAGTTCATTAGCAATGCCGATGTAATCTACTACTAACCCACCGGGCTTATCTTTAAATACTCGGTTAACGCGGGCGATGGCCTGCATCAGATTATGCCCGCGCATCGGTTTATCGATATACATGGTATGGCAACAAGGAGCATCGAAACCGGTTAACCACATATCACGTACAATCGCAATTTTTAGTGGGTCACTTAGATCTTTAAAACGTGTTTCAAGACGTTTTTTGGTTTGCTTGTTGTAGATGTGCGGCTGAAGGTGCGCTTTATCTGATGCTGAACCGGTCATGATGATTTTTATCTCACCTTTTTCAACATCATCACTATGCCATTCAGGGCGGAGGTGCACTAGCGCCTTATAGAGGCGTACACAGATATCTCGGCTCATGGCGACAACCATTGCTTTGCCGTTCATCGTTGCGTTTCGGGCTTCAAAATGCTTAACCAGATCGGCCGCTACCTGCTTAATGCGAGGTTCAGAACCAACCAGTTTTTCGAGGCGGCTCCAATCCCCTTTGGTTTTTTCTTTCTGGTCAGTCTCTTCATCTTCAACCAGTTCATCGACCTGGTTTGAAAGCTCTTCTAATTCATCATGATTCAGGTCGAGTTTTGCCAGACGGGATTCGTAGTAAATCGGTACCGTCGCGCCGTCGTCTACCGCATCTTGAATATCGTAAATCGAGACGTATTCACCAAACACTGCTCGGGTATCTTTGTCTTCTGAAGAAACCGGCGTACCGGTGAAGCCCATAAACGACGCATTCGGCAGCGCATCGCGCATATGTTTCGCGTAGCCGTATTTATATGCTCCTGTTTCGCGATCCAGCGTAGCCGTTAATCCATACTGGCTGCGGTGGGCTTCATCAGATATCACCACGATATTGTCGCGTAGGTTCAATGGCGGATGGGCTTTTTCATCGTCAAGTGGTGCGAATTTTTGCACCGTGGTAAAGATGATGCCGCCAGATTCTCGGGCAGCCAGCATTTCACGTAGTTGATCTCTGTCACTGGCTTGTTGAGGCTGTTGCTTTAACAGATCTTTAGCCTGACAAAACGTAGCATAAAGTTGTTCATCCAGATCGTTACGGTCAGTCACAACTACGATTGTCGGATTGTTCATCTCCGCCTGTTGTAACAGCTTCCCGGCATAGCAGCACATTGAAATACTTTTGCCAGAACCTTGTGTATGCCATACCACACCGGCTTTTTTACTGCCGGGTTTGATGTCACTACGTAACGGTAAAAACTTACCAGTGGAGGCAACGATTGTCGCATTTACCGCTTCACGTACGGCATGAAACTGGTGGTAAGCCGCAATCTTCTTGATCAGGCGTTTGCCATCATTTTCAAACAGGATAAAATAACGGATGTAATCGAGCAGCAATTCACGATTAAAGAAGCCTTTAACTACGGTTTCTAATTGCCATTCCAGTAGAGGTTTATCATCTTCATTGCTGATGGTTTTCCACGGCAGATAACGTTCTTCATCAGCAGTTAGAGAACCAATACGTGCGTTATAGCCATCGCTGATGACCAGAGCCTCATTACAGATAAACAGATCGCTGATTTCGTTTTTATACGTCTGAAGCTGATTAAATGCTGCCCAAATATCGGCATTAACATCAATTGGGCTTTTCAGTTCAATAACTGCAATTGGTAGGCCATTGATATAGCAAATTACATCAGGGCGACGTAGTTGTTTGCTACCGCTGATAGCTACTTGATTAACAACAGTGAATCGGTTATTCCCTGAGTGGTTAAAATCCATCAATAGGGCAGTATCGTGGATAACTTCAGCATCACGTTTGAACTCGACCGGCACGCCGGTTAATAGCAGATGGTGGAATGCTTTATTGCTGGTGACGATATCAGGGCTTTCTGGGCGAGTGACACGAGCTATCACCTCGTCAAACACGCTGGCGGGAAGATAAGGGTTCAGCTTCTCTAATTGCTCCCGTAAAACTGGACGCAGAAATACATCGTGGAATGATATCCGCAGTGGGTTATCACCATCAGGGGCGATATCTGGCCCGTGCAGCACTTCCCATCCTTGTCCAGCAAACCAGCCCAGACTCAGTTGCTCTAAATCGTCTTCGCTCAGCATTATGCTTCTTCTCCCTCAGTAATCAGTCCGCTTTGCTTGAGTTTGATAGCTAGCTCTGCCAGCGGTTGTTTCAGGGCACTTTCCAGGCGAGAGATATACTCAATCATCCAGTCGATAATGGCAGGCCATTGTTCTTTGTTCATACCATCGAATGTCTGGGAATAAACAATTTGGCAGCTTTTACGCTCAGGTAACGGTCTCCAATCGAGCTCGGCACCAAACGTATTTTCAATCTGTGTTTTTTGCTCAAATAGATGGTCAAACAGCCAGGTATTTTCCAGCGCATCTCCACGAGATAGATTTAACTGCACACGTGCATCTTTCTGGGAAAAAATAAGCTCAAAAAGCACACCGCTTAGGCCAGAACCAGCAGCCAGCCAATGATCGGTTGAAGGGGCTCTATTATTAAAAAGGTCGCAGTGGCTACTACGTAATTTCTCTAGCGTCTGCGCCCAGAATTCACGGCGCAGATAGTGGCGTTGTTGTAATTCGCTGCTACTTGAGGCGGATTGTTCTTCAGCTTCTTTTTGCGCCATACCGATCATGAAAGATTCAGCTTCGGGGGTTGGGATTACTTGGCGTATATCAACAAATACATCGTCATTAAAGAGATAGGGCGTAGCCTTGAAGCACTGAACTCGAATACCAAACTGCATTAGCCAAAGTGCAGTATTGGTGACTTCCTTGCGAAAATTGGCCGCAACCATAATGACTCGTTGTGTACCTTTGCGATTCAGGACTCCTTCCTTAAGATTCTCCCATCCCATAAATTCAGCAATTACCTCGGCCGCAGTGCGCTTTTCATTGGGTTCATATTGTTCAAGGTAAAGCTGAAAAATTTCCACCACGCTTTCCTGACGTAGATTGGCGCAGTAACCTGCGTATTTCAGCGCCTGCCAGACCACATCTCGCCCGGAGTCATCGAGCTTGTTCTCGATAATTACCAGATTTCCTTTTTTATCGATAGCCAGCAAATCGAGACGCTCTTTGGTGTCGTCAAACCCGGCGAACTCTTTTTGAATAATCAGAAGCTCATCTTCTTTTTCGTCTTTTTTTGTCAATGCTTGTGGGTTTTTGGCTAGCCACTCCTGAAGATGCTCACGTTCACGAAAACCCAGGCTGCTAAACGACACTTCCTGAAGCGAGTGCAGACTGTTTGATGGTCTATCGACTTTATACATTGGCCACCTCGCTTACCGCATGCTCTGCTTCCGGTAGGGTTATTTCGCCGGAGAGGAGTTTGGGAAGGAGGGTATCTCGGAGTTGAGATAGATATGAATTACTAATTAGATTGCTTTTTATGGTGTTAAATAGCGGTGTAATCAATTTTTCAAACTCATCATTTATTACTTTACTAGCTGTAAGCACATTAACTGTGTCAAAAGTATTTGTTGTTATTGTGTCAAACACAGCTCCGTGGGTATTTTTCTTCAATGCATCGATACACTGTTTAACTTTTAGGTAAGTTAAAAATGGGCCAGAAAATTTTTCGCCAGATATACCATAACAAGATTGGTTCATAGCTGTTTCAACTGCAGATAAAGCAAGCTTACCAACGGTGCCTCTTGCTGATATTATTGTTGTACCTACTGGAAGTAGCCTTGTTGAGCTCTTATTAAGGCCTTCGACCGTGATTTTTTCAACGGTATCAATAACAAAAATATCACTACTGTTAGGGGCGTCTTTTACTGAGTACCAACAGATATCCCCCCCCCAATAGCTAGATTCTGAGCGTTTAGGCGTACCACCACCAATCAATTTTATTTTTTTAGATAGCGAAGATGATTCCCATCCCACAGGGATCTCCCCTAACTCACTATTCTGCATATCTGAAGGAAACAGCTCTGCAGTAGCTTTTAACTCAGCATATTTCTCAGGTTGTTCAAACTCAAAAATTGCCAGTGAATCAGCACCTTTTCCTGAAATCGCAGTCATTGCCGCAAGGGTTGCCTCTTCCTGTGAACCACCTGCTTCTAATACCGTTATTTTGGCTTTGACCGGTTCGAAATCGACAAACCAGCTTTTGAATAAGGCTTGGACCATTTGTTCGAGGGTTTGGTTGATTTGGTTATTGTTAGAAACTTTCTCTTCTTGAGATTTAATCAATTTATTAATATTGCAAGCATTTTCAACAGGTAAAACTTCTACTGAAATGTTATTAATAAGATCTTTACTAACATTTGGGAAAGTTGAGCCTGTTGCAGCTGCTAGCAGCTCAGGTAAATAGGTTTCTAAAATAGCTTTAACATAAGGTGTTGGATATCCGTTTCGGCCTCGAACTGCAGCAAGCCCCCGACCTATACAATACTTTTGGTCCGAATAGTTCATCCTGCCGGTTGTTGAACCGCGAACACAAAATAGTATATCTCCTGGTTGAGATGTTTTTTTTGCATACGTAGTATGCTGCACAGGAATTGGGTAACGGTCAGTAAATTCCGTTGGTCCATTCAATAAAGGTAGTCCTATTCCCTTATTATTAACCTCTTCAGCTTTGGGAGATTGTCCCATAACAATTTCTGCAATGTGTGAGAACGAAACCTTAGAACTCATAACCCAACCCCCCCAGATTCGCTTTAATCTGCTTCTCCAGTTCAGCACTTTCTTCCAACTGCGCTTTTAGCTGTTGGGTCAAACGTGCCATCTTTTCGGCAAATGGCTCATCGTCCTCCCCCCGCTCGACAGCACCGACATAACGTCCCGGTGTCAGCACAAAGTCGTTTTTCTTAATATCTTCCATAGTTGCAGCAAAGCAGAAACCAGCCTCATCCTGATAATTTTTATCTTCCTGCCATGCATGGAAAGTATCAGCGATTTTTGCAATATCTTCTTTGGTAAAGTCACGCAGTACGCGGTCTCTCATAAAACCAATCTGGCGGGCATCGATAAACAATACTTCTCCTTTGCGGTGCGCTTTACCATTACCACCGGTTTTGTCTTTGGTCAGCAACCAGATACAGGCTGGGATTTGGGTATTAGTAAACAGTTGTCCCGGCAGCGCCACCATACATTCCACCAGATCGGCTTCAATCAGATTACGACGAATTTCGCCTTCATTATTGGTGTTGGAGCTCATCGAGCCATTGGCCAGCAGAAGCGCCATTGAGCCTTTTGGCGCCAGATGGTGGATCATATGCTGCATCCAGGCAAAGTTAGCGTTACCCTGCGGTGGCGTGCCGTATTTCCAACGCACATCGTTTTCCAGCTTCGCATTCCACCATTCTTTCATGTTGAACGGTGGGTTGGCCATTACGAAGTCGGCGCGTAAATCTGGGTGCTGATCGTCCAGAAGGGTGTCGGCGTTTTTCTTACCGAAGTTGAAGTCGATACCGCGAATCGCCATGTTCATCGCAGCCAGCTTCCAGGTGGTCGGGTTAGATTCCTGACCGTAGACGGAAATATTGCGCTTTTGCTCGGCGGCATTGTAGTGTTTTTCGCCAGCATGTTCTTCAAGAAAACGATCGCTGGAAACGAAGAACCCGCCGGAACCCATCGCCGGGTCATACACGCGGCCTTTATAGGGCTGGAGCATTTCAACGATCAGAGTAACAATGCTTTTGGGCGTGTAATACTGGCCGCCTTGTTTACCTTCTGCTAGTGCAAATTGTCCGAGAAAGTATTCATAAACGTGGCCGAGAATATCTTTGCTTTTAAGAGGTAACTTCTCACCGTTATATTCCGGGTTACTGAAGTTGGCGTCTGAGAAGGTATTGATCAGGCCGATCAGAACTTCGTTGCCTAGCTGATACTGACTGATGCGGTTCAGGATGTTTTTGAGTTTAGCGTTGGATTCTTCTATTTTATCCAGAGCGTTATCAATTAACCAGGAGACCGAACGCAACTTTACTTCTTGCCCGAGTTCATCAACCCATAGAACGGTGCCGACTGGCAAAGTTGCTTTGTTTTTCAGCGTTTCCCAACGAGCAGCTTTTGGCACCCAGAATACGTTTTTTTCGATGTAGTAGTCTTCAGATTCAAGCTCTTCCTGAATGGCCTGTGAGTATTCTTCATCAGTTGCGTAATCTTTGCGCGATATGGCGTAGATATTTTCCGGATTACTCACATCACTGAATAGTGCAAGCAACTCCTGCTGGCGCGCTTCAAAAGCATCAGAAACATACTTTAAAAAAATGAGCCCGAGTACTATGTGCTTATAGTTGGCAGCATCCATATTGGAGCGTAATTTGTCGGCAGCTTTCCAGAATTTATTATCCAGCTCGTTTAAAAAAAGTTGCTCATTGTTGTTCATGTAAATCCTTGAAAATCGGCGAGTGAATTTGCAATAAGCGCTATCACTGAATCAGTAAGTTGGAATTTGTATCGCAAAATAATACCCGCTAGTGATGTAATCACAAGCGATATGACATAAAGAATGATGGAATATGATCTGGTACCACAAATTGAGGGTGTAAAGGCTTAACATATTGATATATACAGTAGGATTTATAGCGCCATTGATGATTTAATATACAAACTAGTAACTTACTAGTTGTAACTTTTGAGCTTAAGCTACCTGCACAATTATTCCTATAGCGGACGCAGCAAACTTAGTTTGCATTATACGCATTCTGTTTCAGGTGGAGACGCTGCTATTTACTACAGTAACACTGGAGATTTCAGGGGGTTCGCTTACGGAGCAGGGCCGGATAAGGCTAATTTAGATGTTAAGATTGGAATATTGAGAGAATTTGTCGTTTGGTCAGCGCAAAGTAAAGAACAACGTTTGGCGAGTCAGGGCCTACAGGTTGAATATTTTGGTCATGAGTATATTCGGCTTGAACATCCTGATGGCCCTGTTTTGATGGATAGAGTGAGTGCCTGTTCCCTATTGTTATGTGGTCTACAAAAAGATTGATATGCGGCATTTATCAATCCAGATTCTGCAAAGATATTGATTGCTGAATTTACGTTTATTGGAAGCAAAAAGTTCAGCAAGCAAGGCTAGAACTAGAGGTGATGATAAAGAATGATGGGATGCCTTTTATGCTCCCTCAAGGCTGACTTTAAGCTGATAAATATCATAGGAGTGGTAACGAGTGAAATTACGTTGCCAGAGACTGAACAGCGGCCCGTAGGCAGCAATAGGTTCCGAAGTCATACCTAACTGGTAACCAATGCCCCGGCTAAAGTCAAAATCAATGGTATAAGTTGATTCATGGCCAAATGGTGTCGGTATATAGGTAAATTCAGTGACGTAACAAATATGCCAGCGATTATCCTGCTTCCTTTCTAGTCTAATCTCAACAGGGCGGTAACCGCCCGATTTTGCCGTATAGTCCGGATTGCTGTAATTGAGCGTAATACTGAAGACCTTAGGGTGACGTCCAATGACGTTGGCCAGTAGCGTAATGAAAGGTTTAAAAATCGGTAAATCACAGGTAATCGTTAAGTGTGGAACTTTTCTATTTAGTCGAGTAGATTTTATTTTCACAAATGCTTCTCATTCGTATTTTTGACTATGGACAAAAAAAGAGGCGGCACAGGCCACCTCTTGGTTTAGATAAAATTTAGTGTTTAGTTAGTCAGGTCAATTTAGCAAATTCGTATGGGCTCGTTTCTTTCTTTCGATTCTCATCCAAATAATCTGCCCACCACTGCACCATCAACCGGCGTTCGTCTAAGTGCTCTGCCTTATGAATATAAGCTGCTCTGACGTTGTCACGCTCCTGATGGCTCATCTGCCGTTCAACTCCATCTCTAGACCACAGCCCAGACTCAATTAATGCACTACAGGCCATAGTACGAAAGCCGTGACCACAAACTTCGGTCTTGGTGTCATAACCCATTACTCGTAAAGCCTTATTTACTGTATTCTCACTCATCGGCTTATTGGCGTTATGGTCGCCAATAAAGATAAGCTCGTGGTCACCGCTAATTTGGTGTATCTGCTTTAAGATCTCCATGGCCTGTCTACTAAGGGGAACAAGGTGAGTTGTTCTCATCTTTGAACCTCTATGCGAGTGCTTAACACCTTCCAGTTCCTCTCGTTCTCCCGGTATTGTCCAGAGCGCTCGTTCAAAATCGACTTCTGACCAACGGGCAAAGCGAAGCTCGCTGGAACGGATAAAGATTAATAAGGTAAGTTCTACTGCGAGGGTGGTTAAGTATCTTCCCTGATAGTTCTCTAGGCGTGTAAGTAGTTCAGGAATTCGATCAAAAGGAAGGGCAGGGCGGTGAACTTTCTTGCCGGTAGCGATAGCTCCAGTTAAATCCTGCGCTGGGTTGTAGTCGATAATGCCGTTCTGTACTGCATAGCGCATGATTGCCGTAGTTCGTTGTTGCAAACGAGCAGCAACATCTAATCGACCTGATTGCTCCACCTTCTTTATGGGGGCTAATAGGTCGCAAGTTTTTAAATCTGCGATATAACTATTACCAATTGAAGGGAAAATATCTAATTCAAGAGTTCTAATCACTCTTGCACTATGAGCTGGTATCCATTTTTTATTGCTGCTATGCCATTTCCTAGCGATTTCTTCAAAGGTATGTGTATCAGCTTGTTTAGTCTTCGCTGTTTTCTTCTTTTCACTGGGATCTATGCCGTTAGCTATCTGCTTCCTGCTCTCATCCCGCCGATTCCGTGCTTCTGCAAGGGTGATATCTGGGTAGGTACCCAGTGAGAACATCTTTTCTTTGCCGCCGAAGTGATAGCGTAAGCGCCAATACTTGGAACCATTTGGATAAACGAGAAGAACTAATCCTCCGCTATCTGGAATCTTATATATCTTTTCCAGAGGCTTTGCGCTACGTACTTTTACATCGGTTAGAGCCATAATCCTTGCTCCTTTCTATTGTTTTCATGGGTAACTTATTTATCGAACCGAGGTTACCCAGCTTTTTACCCATATTGAGAGCTTGATGCTGGTCGATGTGAGTATACTGAAAATGGATATAAAAGCATCAAAAGGCTGGTGGAATGCGGATTTCAGACATAAAAAAAGACGCCCGTGGACGTCTGTTTCTATTCTAATGGTGCCTGAGGCCGGACTCGAACCGGCACACCCGAAGGCGGTTGATTTTGAATCAACTGCGTCTACCGATTTCGCCACTCAGGCACTGAGCAGAATGCGGAAAACTTCGGCATTATACCTGTCAGACAACACCGCGCAAGCGTTATCCCTTAAATTTCATCTGACTGGTTCGAAAATAGCCGATAAGCGAGGGGGCTTGCGGCCACCGGGTACTACTTTGGCGCAACCGTCATAGCGACACCAACCGGTGAAATCGGTTGGTTCTACAAACAGTAGAGCAGCCCTGGCCGTGGGATGATTGTTTTGGCTTTAATAATGGTATGTCTGCCAGATTATTATGGTCGGGTAAGCTTCAGCTAAAAATGTCCTCTGTGGCCCCATCGATAGTGACAGTGGATAAACCATTATTGATTAAAACCCGTTGGGAGATGGTGGTTGTCTGAAGTTGTTATGCCAAAGAGTGACGATCCGGCCGAATTATCGGCCGGACTGTTCTGTCTCGAATCTTTTGTTATCAGGTGATTAAATCACATTCAGTTGCCCCATCATGCCCAGAGTCTCATGCTCCAGAATATGGCAGTGATACATGCGCAGGCCTTTATGTTGCTGAACCAGCTTAATACGAACTCGCTCATAAGGCTTCAGGTTGATGGTGTCTTTATGGCCGACATATTCCGGCAGGCGCGACTGGCCGTTTAGCTGGTAGCTGACCACGGTAAACTGTGTGCCGTGCAGATGGAAGTTATGCTCCATATGGGAATTATTAAAGATCTCCCATTCTTCAACTTCACCCACTTTGCTGGTGAGATCGATACGTTTTAAATCGTGTTTTTTACCGTTAATCAGGAAGTTCATACCGGACATACCTTTGCCCATATCCATGGTTTCGGTATATTCCAGCGTTTTTACCGCGCTGGCCTTGCCAAGGTTTGGCAGGGTAGCCAGCTTTTGTGGCAGATCCGGTAATTGACTTGCTTTCAGGTTAACCGATGCCAGAGAGCGGGTGACTTCTTCTGTCGCACAACCCATTTTGCCGCGATCGTAGGCCAGTGCCTGAAGGCTCTGCGTGCCGGATTTTTTAGGTACAACCAGAATTTCTGCCCGTTCTCCCGGGGTTAGTAACAGGGTAGTCAGTTTATACGGTTGTTCCAGCAGTCCTCCATCGGTACCAATCAGGTAGATATCCGCATCATTAAGAGACAGATTAAGATAGCGCCCCGAGCAGGCATTCCACAAACGGGCGCGTGTTGCCTGATTCAGTGTGATTTCCGGGTGTGACGCGCCATTGACCAGAACGAACTGTCCTTCCCGACCGTTCATCCAGTCCATCATGGAGTTTGGTGCAATTTGACCATCAGCACTGAGTTTTAAATCGGAGATAAGCCAGTTTTGTACCGGAATATGTGCCAGTGGATCCTGTTTTGGTTTAACGATAAAAACTCCGGCCAGACCGCGGAACGCTTGTTCAGCTACGGTATTATGTCCATGAGGGTGGTACCAGTAAGTTCCTGCACAACCTTCCGGCAACGTAAATTTATAGACGCGGGAAGCACCAGGAGCAATTTCGTCTTGCGGATTACCGTCCTGGTCCGGTGGAACCGGTAATCCGTGCCAGTGTACGGTGGTAGGCTGTGGTAATTCATTTTTAAACAGAATCTCTACCGTATCCCCTTCAAATACTTCAATAGCGGGGCCGGGGATTTGGTCGTTATAAGCCCAAAATTCGGTTTCCAGTTGTGGCGTTAGCTGAACCCGAACCGGCTTTGCCGTTAGGGTCGCACTGAAATAATTTGTCTTATCGCTGGTGTTAAGCAGTTTTTTCAGGTCCGGCAGCGGAAGGTTTTTAGGCAGGGCGGATTCTGGCAACAGATTACCGTTATGCATTCCCTCCATTGGCATATTGCTCATATCGTGTCGGGACATATTTCCCATGTCATGCCCGGAGGGCATCTTTTCCATCTGGTGGGGTTGTGCCACCACTTTGGCTGCTGCCAGTGTTCCTACGGCTGCCGCCAGTTTTGTTAAAAATAGTCTACGATTCATAATGTTATCCTCATATTGCCCATTATCAATAATAA
The DNA here is from genome assembly GCF_021010575.1 of Limnobaculum eriocheiris. Classification (GTDB taxonomy): domain Bacteria; phylum Pseudomonadota; class Gammaproteobacteria; order Enterobacterales; family Enterobacteriaceae; genus Limnobaculum; species Limnobaculum eriocheiris. The sequence goes on from NZ_JAJNAG010000005.1 coordinate 28,066, forward strand.
GCAGCGCATGATGCGGTAGTGCTCACATCGTGCGATTGAAATCTGAATGCTAAAGCTGATACAGGAACAAAATCCTGATAAGCCGCTTTAACCGATTTAAATAAGATGATTTAAACGTTGAGATTTCTGGGAGGATGGGGCTCAGGTTGAAGCGAGCGGGAGTGCCAACTAATCGCAGAGGCCCGGTAGGTTTCATGGCCAATAGAGGTTGCAACAGATAATGACATAGAAGGAACCACGGAGAAACAGAGCATGCAGTGTGCGCTATCGTTGCAATGATCCATTTGGTTATCGTGCTGTGAAACAGCGCTATGGTGTTCCTGAGTAACGGATACCGGGGCACAGGTATCATGATTTGCAGCCATGGTAAATCCCGGTGCGCTAAACAACACGACCAGAATCAACAGTAATTTGGGCAGCAATGATAACTTCATGATAGTAAAAGAGCCTTCCCTGTGGTTAACCAACGGTTAATAATTAATATATTACCCCTGAGCATAGGGTGTTTCAATGTTCTTTAAACTTCTTTAATTATTAGCAGAGGAAGTAAACGGCGGTAATATCAACAATTACCGCCGTTTGGAGAGCGTTAGCGTTTTTGTTTAAGCAGGAAGATACTGATAACTAAAAACAACAGGCTTGGTAACAATGCACCGACAAATGGCGGTACGCCATACACCAGACTGAGCGGACCAAAAATTTGGTCAAGCACATAGAAGATGAAACCAAAACTGATACCGGTGACCACCCGAATACCCATAGGCACGCTGCGCAGTGGGCCAAAAATAAAGGATAACGCCATCAGCATCATTACCGCTACCGAGACAGGAGACAGAATTTTGTTCCAGAAAATCAGTCGATAGCGGGCAGACTCCTGTCCACTTTGCTTCAGGTATTTACTGTACTCATATAGCCCGCTGGCGGACAGGGATTCCGGGTTCATGGCTACCACACCCAACTTGTCAGGCGTCAGATTAGTTTGCCACTCTTCATTTAGCGTCTGGGTGCCAACGATTTTGTTTGGCTGACTAAGGTCGGACTGGTCAATCTGGAATAGCTGCCAGGTATTATTGTTTTTATCGTAAGTGGCGGTACCGGCGTAGCGCACCGATATCAGCTTACGTTCTTTATTAAAATGATAAATACTGACGCCGGATAGCTCATCTTCTTTCACCACGTTCTGGATATAGATAAAGTCATTCTTATCTTTAGCCCATATGCCATTGCGGGTAGAGAGCAGGGAACTGCCGTACATCATTTGGGCGCGGGTATTACGGGCGGTTTGTTCTCCCAGCGGAGCAACCCACTCACCAATCGCCATGGTCAATAGCACCAAAGGAATTGCAGTTTTCATTACGGCGGAGGCAATTTGCATCCGGGTAAAGCCTGAGGCTTCCATCACCACCAGTTCACTGCGGGTTGCCAGCGCCCCTAAGCCCAACAGTGCGCCTAACAGCGCCGCCATCGGGAAAAAGACTTCTATATCTTTTGGTACGCTTAACAGGGTGTAGAGACCAGCACCCAATGCATCATAGTCCCCTTTACCGGTTTTACGTAGCTGATCCACGAATTTGATAATTCCGGACAGGCTGACCAGCAAAAACAGGGTACTCATGATGGTACTGAAAATGGTGCGGCCGATATAACGGTCTAAAACGCTGAACATAAATTAAACCGCTCCTCTCAGCCGGGCACGCAGACGGCGGGAAGGTGTGCTATCCCACAGATTTAATACAATACCCAACGCTAAATAACCCAGGTTGACTAACCAAACCCAGACCATTGGATCAATTTTTCCGCGGCCGGCGTTTGATCTTAATGAGCTTTGCAGCAGGAAGTAGATCAAATACAGCAGCATTGCCGGTAGCATACTGACTACGCGGCCCTGACGCGGGTTGACTTCACTCAGCGGTACGACCAGCAGCGCCATTAGCGGTACGGAGACGATCAGCGTTAAACGCCAGTTCAGTTCGGCTTTGGCCTGATGGCTGTCTGATGCGATCAGTGAAGACATATTGGCCTGTTCTACACTGTCACCAAGCATCGCTTCCTGATGGCCGATAATCGCCTGATAGTGGGTGAAATCGGTGACGCGGAAGTCTCGCAGCAGGGCAGTGCCTTCATAACGGGTACCGGTATCTAAAAAGATACGTTGATTGCCGTTGAGATCTTCAACAATATGGCCTTTATCCGCCACAACGACAGAAGGGCGCTGGTTGCCTGAAGGGCGCAACTGGGCCAGAAACACGTCGACAAACTCATTGCCTTCCACTTTTCCAACAAACAGAACGGCGTTGCCATCCTGAGATGACTGAAATTGACCTTCTACCAATGCACCTAAACTTGGGTTGGCTTTAGCATCGGCAATAATGCGCTCCTGATTTACCGCCGATAGCGGCCCTAACCAGGCCGAGTTGATCCCGGCGATAGCGCCAGTCAGTATCGATAGGGCCAGTGCGGCAATCAATAATACATTTTTGCTTAAGCCGCAGGCGTGCATCACGGTGATTTCACTCTCCGAGTACAGCTTACTGAAGGTCATCAAAATACCTAAGAATAAACTCAGAGGCAGGATGAGTTGCGCCATCTCGGGAATACCGAGGCCAAGCAAAGACAAAATTAAGTTCGTCGGGATATCTCCCTCAACAGCCATCGACAAAACCCGTACCAGCTTCTGACAGAAAAAGATCAGTAGCAGGATAAACAGGATTGCGATTTGACTCTTGAATGTCTCCCGGATCAGATATCTAATGATTATCAAGTTAATTACGCCTGTGAAAACTTGTTTTTTTACAGGAAAGCCGATACTTTCATCGTTAATTCGCCATTTTTACTAACATCTACCATAATGGCAGCCTGTATTGCTAATAATAGTATTAATGGGCATAAAATATTAACACTATTTGTGTCACGTTAATAAAAACCGCAGGGGCGTTACGGATCTGTCTATTCTATCCATAACTCACCTGCCTTGTCTCTTTAAGATTCAGGAGAGTGCATGGAGTTCAGTGTAAAAAGTGGTAGCCCGGAAAAACAACGTAGCGCCTGTATCGTCGTCGGTGTTTTTGAACCTCGTCGTCTGTCACCTATAGCCGAGCAGTTGGATAAGATCAGCGATGGCTATATCAGTGCGTTACTCCGCCGTGGTGAACTGGAAGGTAAGGTTGGTCAAACTTTATTGCTACACCATGTACCGAATATACTTTCCGAAAGAATTTTATTAATCGGTTGTGGTAAAGAGCGCGAGCTTGATGAACGTCAGTATAAGCAGGTGGTACAAAAAACCATCAATACCCTGAACGATACCGGTTCAATGGAAGCGGTCTGCTTCCTGACTGAGCTGCACGTAAAAGGGCGTAACACATACTGGAATGTGCGTCAGGCCGTCGAGACCACGAAAGAAGCGCTGTATATTTTTGACCAGTTGAAAAGTAATAAAGTCGAACCGCGTCGTCCACTGCGCAAAATGGTACTCAGTGTGCCAACCCGTCGCGAACTGACCTGTGGTGAAAAAGCTATTCAGCACGGTCTGGCCATTTCTGCCGGTATTAAAGCCGCAAAAGATTTGGGCAATATGCCGCCAAATATTTGTAATGCAGCTTATCTGGCTTCTCAGGCTCGTCAACTGGCGGACGCTTTTAGCGAAAATATCATTACCAAAGTCATTGGCGAACAGCAGATGAAAGAGCTGGGAATGAATGCTTACCTGGCGGTAGGGCATGGTTCCCAGAATGAGTCGCTGATGTCGGTCATCGAATACAAAGGCAATCCGGTAGCCGATGCCAAACCTATTGTTCTGGTAGGTAAAGGGCTGACCTTTGACTCGGGTGGTATCTCCATCAAACCTGCCGAAGGCATGGATGAGATGAAATATGATATGTGCGGAGCCGCGTCAGTATATGGCGTAATGCGCGCCGCGGCGGAACTCAAACTACCACTCAATATCATTGGTGTTCTGGCGGGTTGTGAAAACATGCCCGGTGGCCGCGCCTATCGCCCCGGCGATGTGCTAACCACCATGTCAGGACAAACCGTTGAAGTGCTGAATACCGATGCCGAAGGTCGCTTAGTGTTATGTGACGTATTAACTTACGTTGAGCGCTTTGAACCTGAGCTGGTGATTGATATCTCAACTCTGACCGGTGCCTGTGTCATTGCGTTAGGTCATCAAATCACTGGTCTGATGTCAAACCATAACCCACTGGCAAGCGAGCTGGTAGGCGCATCGGAACAGGCTGGCGACCGCGCATGGCGCTTACCGCTGGGGGATGAGTATCAGGAGCAGTTAGAATCTAACTTTGCTGATATGGCCAACATCGGCGGCCGTCCTGCTGGTGCGATTACGGCGGGCTGCTTCCTCTCCCGCTTTACCCGCAAATACAGCTGGGCACACCTGGACATCGCTGGCACCGCATGGCGATCCGGCAAAGCCAAAGGTGCCACAGGACGCCCGGTAGCACTACTAACCCAGTTCCTGCTCAACCGCTCAGGCCAAAGTTACGACGAGTAAGGTTAAAGGCGACAGACATAAGGGCAATGCTGTTTATTTCTGTTGCCGTAGTGACATGGTATTATGATGTCACTTTTGTAATTTAACGAAGGGCACGCTATGCGTGCCCTTCAGATTGATAATATAGCTAATCGGAGGGAGAGATTGCCGTTGGGGTCGTAGCAGCTTTAGCTGCCGGAGTGCCCCTAGGGAATCTAGGCCCGACGCCCTCCGATATTAAGTACAGATGGTTTTCCGGCCGGGCACAACGCAAATATAAGCGCACTGCTTTTACGGCCGGAATATCCTCTGAAGCTGACTTAAATGTACTTATCAACAATCTCAATAAATAGAGCGATTCCCAACACCAACTATGAAAACAGCATCATTTTATCTGCTCGACCACAGCAACTCATCACAGGGCCTATCCGCCTGCGAGGCGCTGGCCTGTAACGTAGCGGCTGAACGTTGGCGCATGGGAAAACGTGTACTCATTGCCTGCGAAACCCAACAACAGGCAGAACAGTTGGATGAAGCGCTATGGAAGTTGGATACCGACCAGTTTGTTCCACATAATCTGGCGGGTGAAGGCCCTAAATATGGAGCTCCGGTGGAGCTGTGCTGGCCCGGTAAACGCAGCAACGCGCCACGGGATCTTCTGATTAATCTGCAAAGTCAATTTCCGGATTTTGCTACGGCATTCTATGAAGTGATAGACTTTGTTCCACATGAAGACGATTTAAAACAGTTGGCGCGCGAACGTTATAAAGTTTATCGCAGCGTCGGTTTTAATCTGTCTACGGCAACGCCGCCAACCATCTGAATGATATAAAAATACCATGGAAAAAACATATAACCCGCAAGAGATCGAACAGTCCCTTTATCAACATTGGGAAGAGAGTGGCTATTTTAAGCCGAATGGCGACAGCAACAAAGAAAGTTACTGCATCGTCATTCCGCCACCGAATGTCACCGGTAGCCTGCATATGGGGCATGCCTTCCAGCAGACCATCATGGATGCCATGATCCGCTATCAGCGCATGCAGGGAAAAAATACCCTTTGGCAGGCAGGGACTGACCACGCAGGTATCGCTACTCAGATGGTAGTGGAGCGCAAAATTGCCGCCGAAGAGAACAAAACTCGTCACGACTATGGTCGCGAAGCCTTTATCGATAAAATCTGGCAGTGGAAAGCTGAATCAGGTGGCACTATTACTGGTCAAATGCGCCGTTTAGGTGCTTCAGTAGACTGGGATCGTGAACGTTTTACTATGGATGAAAGCTTGTCCAATGCGGTAAAAGAGGTGTTCGTTCGCCTGCACAAAGAGAACCTTATTTATCGTGGCAAACGGCTGGTTAACTGGGATCCAAAACTGCGTACAGCGATCTCCGATCTGGAAGTTGAAAACCGTGAAACCAAAGGTTCCATGTGGCATCTGCGCTACCCGCTGGCGGATGGCGTAAAAACCGCCGACGGTAAAGACTATCTGGTGGTTGCTACTACCCGTCCTGAAACGGTACTGGGCGATACCGGCGTAGCCGTGAACCCGGAAGATCCTCGCTATAAAGACCTTATCGGCAAGTATGTTGTACTGCCGCTGGTCAACCGCCGCATCCCGATAGTGGGGGATGAACATGCGGATATGGAAAAAGGTACCGGCTGTGTGAAAATCACCCCGGCCCATGACTTTAACGACTATGAAGTTGGACGCCGCCACGGGCTGCCAATGATCAATATTCTGACCTTCGACGGTGATATCCGCGATAGCGCAGAAATATTTGATACCAACGGCAAACCAAGTGAAGACTATTCTGATGAGTTACCTTCTGAGCTGCGTGGGCTGGAGCGTTTTGCTGCGCGCAAAGCGGTTGTTGCTGCCTTTGATGGTCTGGGGTTACTGGAAGAGATTAAACCGCATGACTTAACGGTACCTTATGGCGACCGCGGCGGTGTGGTTATTGAACCTATGCTAACCGACCAGTGGTACGTGCGCACCGCTCCGCTGGCAAAAGTTGCCATTGAAGCGGTTGAAAACGGCGATATTCAGTTTGTACCTAAACAGTATGAAAATATGTACTTCTCCTGGATGCGTGATATTCAGGACTGGTGTATTTCCCGTCAGCTATGGTGGGGACACCGTATTCCTGCATGGTATGACGCGGAAGGTAACGTATACGTCGCCCGTAACGAAGAGGAAGTGCGCAAAGAGAATAATATTCCGGCCAACGTGGTTCTGACACAGGACGAAGATGTACTGGATACCTGGTTCTCCTCCGGTTTATGGACGTTCTCGACGCTGGGCTGGCCGGAAAATACCGAAGACCTACGCACTTTCCACCCAACCAATGTGTTGGTAAGTGGCTTTGATATTATCTTCTTCTGGATTGCCCGCATGATCATGCTGACCATGCACTTCATTAAAGATGAAAACGGCAAACCACAGGTACCGTTTAAAAATGTCTACGTTACCGGTCTTATCCGTGATGACGAAGGGCAGAAGATGTCCAAATCTAAGGGTAACGTTATTGACCCACTGGATATGATTGACGGTATTTCTCTGGACGGACTGTTAGAAAAACGTACCGGCAACATGATGCAGCCACAGCTGGCGGAGAAAATTCGCAAGCGTACTGAGAAGCAATTCCCGAACGGTATTGAAGCTCATGGTACTGATGCCCTGCGTTTTACTCTGACGGCATTAGCCTCAACCGGTCGTGATATCAACTGGGATATGAAACGTCTGGAAGGTTATCGCAATTTCTGTAATAAGCTGTGGAATGCCAGCCGCTTTGTATTAATGAACACTGAAGATCAGGATTGTGGTCAAAACGGCGGCGAAATGGTATTTTCGCTGGCGGATCGCTGGATTCTGGCGGAGTTTAACCAGACGGTGAAAGCTTATCGTGAAGCGCTGGATAACTATCGTTTTGATATGGCTGCCAACATTCTGTATGAGTTCACCTGGAACCAGTTCTGTGACTGGTATCTGGAGCTGGCGAAACCGGTGATGAACTCAGGTTCTGAAACAGAACTGCGTGGTACTCGCCATACGTTGGTCCACGTGCTGGAGTCATTGCTGCGTTTGGCACATCCAATTATTCCATTTATCACTGAAACTATCTGGCAGCGCGTGAAACTACTGAAAAACATCACTGCGGATACCATTATGTTACAGCCAATGCCTGAATATGATGCAGCACTGGATGATAAAGCCGCCCGGGATTCACTGGAGTGGATTAAGCAGGCGATTGTTGCAGTGCGCAATATCCGTGCCGAGATGAATATTGCGCCGGGTAAACTGCTGGACGTATTACTGCGCGAAGCCAATCCAATGGCTCAAAGCCGGGTGATGGAAAACGAGAACTTTATTAAAACCCTGGCGCGTTTGTCATCCATTACCATTCTGCCAGCCGGTGATAAAGGTCCGGTTTCTGTGACCAAACTGGTGGAAGGGGCTGAGTTGCTAATTCCGATGGCAGGTCTGGTGGATAAAACTGCCGAACTGGAGCGTCTGGCGAAAGAAGTGACGCGCATTGAAGAAGAAATCGGGAAAATTGAGTGCAAGCTGGAAAATGAAGGCTTTGTTTCTCGTGCTCCGGAAGCGGTCGTGGCTAAAGAGCGTGAGCGTTTAGCTACCTTTATTGAAGATAAAGCTAAATTACTGGAACAGAAGGCAACTATCGCTGCGCTGTAATTTAATCGTCTTCGAGTCAGGTAAAAAAATGGCCCTGTCAAGGTGACAGGGCCATTGTATAGTGCACATCAGTAACAACATCATATCGAGGCATATGGGCTAGTACACATAATTTAACCAAACCGGGTAACCAACTAAGCAGGCGATCCCGGAGATACTCATGTTGTGAAATGAAGTCTGATGGTTGGTCATGATGTGACTCTATCAATAATGCCATGACAGCAAGTTGAACGGCCAGGTGGTCAGCAGCTTCATTGTTTCCGGTTTGCTGCTTCACGTGTTTTAACCATTGGCTCATCAGCAGCCTTTCTTCCGCCGGGGAGCTGTGCGGGTAGTGCCCGGCGTAAGGAGAAACTCCAGTTGGCGGTGGCATAAGAAATAATTCCGCATAGTCAGCAGCCAGTTCAAGATGGTTGTCCGGGCGATTGATGAGTGCCTTGATTTTATTTCGAAATAAATCGGTGGAAAGACGCAACTCAGGAATTGATTTCAGTCCCCGTAATAGCTGTTGAAGTTCCGGTGAGTTTAATGAGGCTATATCAGTCACGGAGAGTTCCTGAAATAGCATGCAGGCAAACCAACGGTAGATATTGGCCCGTTGCCGGGCCAGATTATCAGCTCTTATCATGCGTGCGTTTCCTGAACCTGCTGCGGGCCACCAAAACCGGTTACGGCAGGAATTACCCCCTGATAGCGTTCAACCTGTACCGTGGCCGTATGGGCAGAAGGCCCCTGAGCAAGTTGAGATGTACCGATATCTGCACTCAGTACGTTAGGATCGCCATAGGTGCAAAGAGTACCTGCTTTACCGCCTTCCAACGGTGAATACCAGGCACCTTCATGGATACGGATAACGCCCGCGGTATAATCTTCACTGATCACCATGCCGGCGAGTACCTGTCCGCGCGCGTTAAATACTCTGGCAATATCGCCATTTTTTAGTCCACGGGTTTTTGCATCGCTTGGGCTGATATACAGCGGCTCTCTTCCATTAACCGCGTAAGTCTGGCGATAGTTATCGCTGGAGCAAATTTGGGAGTGCAGGCGCTTATCCGGATGACAGGATTGCAGATGAAGCGGATATGTCTCTGCCTGTTTGCCGCTGTGGCTGCGTTCAAACGGTTCCATCCATACCGGATGCCCCGGGCAATCCTGATAGCCAAACCCGGCGATGGTTTTGCTGTATATCTCAATCAACCCTGACGGCGTACCCAAGGGGTTAAGGTCGGGTGAGTCACGAAACTCACCGTGGCGCACCCAGGGGGCTCCTGCCGGATATTCAATATAGCCTTCGCCATTCCAGAAAGTATCAAAATCAGGCATGGTTACGCCGGTTTCTTGCCCTTGTTTGCGGCCTTCTTCATACAGGCGTTTAATCCATTGCATTTCCGTCAGTTTTTCGCTGTAGGTCTCATCCTGACCAAAACGTTTACATAAATCGGTAAAAATATCGAAATCGTGGCGCGCCTCAAACTGTGGCTTAACCACCTGACGAATTGCCATTAACCCCTTATTGGAATGGGTGCCAAACTGTTCAATATCATTGCGTTCATAGCGAGTGGTAACCGGCAGCACAATATCGGCAAAGCGGCAGGAGGCGGTCCACTGATGGTCAAGTACGATAATTGTCTCCAGTTTTTTCCAGGCTTCGATCATACGGTTACGGTCTTGCTGGGCATGGAATGGATTGGCCGCAGTGAAAATGGCCATTTTTATCTCCGGGAAGCTGAGGGTTTCGCCATTAAAAGCCAGTTTTTTACCCGGGGAGAGTAAACAGTCCACCATGCGGGAAACGGGAATGTGTGGTGATGCACCGCGGAAATCTGCGGCATGTACCGCTTTAGGTGGGGTGCTTAGCCCGCCCAGGCCAGACAGAACCGGACCTTTAGAGGTTACCGTGCCGCCACCGTTATAGTGCCAGCCAAATCCTACGCCGCCACCCGGTAAGCCAATTTGCCCCACCATGGTTGCCAGAACCACCAGCATCCATGGGTACTGCTCGCCATGATGCATACGTTGTACACACCATCCCCCCATAAACTGCGTGCGGCCCTTCACTAACAGGCGAGCCAGCTCACGTATTGCCTCCTCATTGATACCGCAAATAGCAGCGGCCCATTTGGCATCTTTTGGCTGCTTGTCCGTTTCGCCGGTCAGGTAAGGCAGAAATTGTTCGAACCCAACGCTGTACTCTTTAACAAAGGCTTCATCGTAGAGCTTTTCGCTATACAGGGTATGGGCCAGACCCAGCATCAAAGCCACGTCTGTTTGTGGATTGAGCGCCAGTTGCTCGCAGCCCAGATAGTTTTGCGTTTTGCTACGCACCGGATCGATGCTGATAACCCGCATTTTTCCCTGAGATACGTTGTCTTTGATTTGTTGCCAGTAGCCAAAAGGCTCATGGTCAGGCACCAGATACTCAATTTGCAGGTTCTTGATGGGGTCACAGCCCCAAAGAATAATGGTATTGGTATTTTCAATGACCAACGGTAATGAGGTTTGTTGCTCGTATACTTCCAGCGAACCAATCACATGTGGCAGAACAATCTGAGCGGCGGCGGCCGAATAATCACCTACGGTTGTCACATAGCTACCGTGCATACCAAGGGCTCTGTCCATTGCTCCGCCGGCTTTATGCAGTTTACCAATCATTTGCCAGTCGGCCAGGCCGGTAAAGACGCCGGATGAACCGTATTGTTTCTGTACTCGCTCTAACTCTTGCCAGAACAGATCCAGCGCCCGATCCCAGGTAACGCGCACAAAACGGTTGTCTCCACGCTGTGAACGATCGGATTTTTCCCGTTTAAGCAGCCAGTCAAGGCGAACCATAGGATAGCGAACGCGGGAAGGGTTATAGACGATCTCTTTTACCGCTTTTAGCATGTCACAAGGAAATTTGTCATGTTTAAATGGGCGCGTATCAATCCATTCGCCGTTAACCACTTTGGCTTCAAAAGCACCAAAGTGGGAACCGGATTGAATCCACTGTTCCGGGCTGGCTTCTGCTGCCCATGCCCGGCTGATTAATGGACCAGTACTGAAGGCACTCAAGGTACCGGTGGCCATCATCCCCTGAATAAAGCGGCGTCTTGATGAACTAATATTTTGAAAACTCATAGAAATATCCTCATTGTGTTTTTTATTCTCTGGTATCGCTGGCATGGGTTTGCAGGTATTTCAGTAGGGTGCTCTCTTCCTGTTTGCTTAAGCGGTAATAGGTGGACATGGCTTTTAACCCGGCAATCCAGCCGTTGGCGTTATATTGGGTCGTTGGAGGCGTGCTATGGCAGGAGCTACAGGTGGATTTCAACATGCTCTCTGCGTATTGCCAGACAGGTTGTAGGCTGCTGCTAAATCCTTCCCGTGATGTCCAGGCGGTGACGCTAATCTGTTCCCATTGCTGGTTGGAGACAGTGTCTTGCTGTTGAGTAAGTACTTTCACCGCAGGTAACAGGGAATCATCCAATACGGCGCTAAATACGCGCTTGCCGGGATATTGGGTGATGACTCTTCCCCGGCCACTATTTTCGCGCCAGCCGGTGATCTCTATTTGTATCTGTTGATCCTGACTGGCCAGTACGGTGACTTTTGTTGCTGGCATTAGCTGGGCTTTACCTGCCTCACCATTTGCTGAGGCTGTGATTTTTTTATCCGTTAGTGTGAATAGTTCCTTACTTTCTGGCAGTTGCTGTGCCTGTTGTTCAAGCTTCTTAAAATCATCACGGAAACCGCTGCTGGTATCAGGTTTTCGGTGCGCAATGCCTTTATGACAGTCGATACATTGACTATCTTTTCCGGCCGCCGTACTCATTTGCTGTGCTGCCGAGGAAGATTGCCTGCCGTGGTCCATGGCCTGATAGCTGTGGCAGGATTTACAGGCAGCAGAATTGCTTTCTGTCATACGCAACCACTCTTTATGGGCTAATTCCAGTCGTTTAGCTTCAAATTTCTCTGGTGTATTGATAGAAGGAGAAATCCACTGGTAATAAAGTTCGCTTACCGCTTGGGTTTTACGAACCAGTGTAGGAATAATTCCGGGTGGGATATGGCAGTCCTGACATTCAGCCCTTACGCCGGAAGCATTTTTGAAATGAATACTCTGTTGATACTCTGCTGCCACCGTGCTCATGGAATGGCAGGACAGGCAAAATTCAGTTTTGCTGGTGTAATGAATGCTCTGGTAACTTCCCCAAATTAATAACAACATCAATAAAGCGCCGCTAAACATCAGTGCTACGCTCTTTTTGCTCAGTTTACACATAGTTGTCTCTCTGTTTTTTATCTGCACGTTAACGGGGAAAGGGCAAAAGGAGATAGAGACAGAGGGATGCGGTTGATAGGAACAGATAACTCAATATGAGTAGCATCAATATCTAGCGGGATGTTTCTCCTTTATGATGCAATGATAGTTACAGGCGATCTCAATTTGATGGAAATGGCGGTTTAGCATGTTGGATATTCATCTGGACCCACTATCGGGCACTCCCTTACAACAGCAGATATTTCAGACAATACATCAGGCCTTGCTACAGGGGGAATTACCCGTTGGTTATCGGCTACCGTCGATACGTGAACTGTCCCGAAATTTGAATGTAGCGCGTATTACGGTGGTTATGGCTTATGACAAGCTGATTCAAAATGGCTATGTTAAAAGCCGCCCGGGTATTGGGTATGAAGTGGTTTTTAGTAGCGTATTACAAAAAGCGCCTCAGGTTACGCCGATAGCAAATGCCAGAGAGCCGGTTAAATTGATGCCCGTCAGCGTTGGTCAGGATGTTTATTCCCCGGCTACCCCTGAACTTTATTGTCGATTAGGGGTTCCCGCCCCCCATGCTTTTCCATGGCCCAGTTGGCGAAAGTGGAATAACTCAGCCAGCAATTCTAAACACCATTTATTAACCCGTTACCATTCGCCGCAGGGGTTGCTCTCTTTGCGCACGGAGTTGGTGAGATTTCTGCGCCTGACTCGCGGTATAGAAACCCGGCCAGAAAACGTGATTGTGATAAATGGTATTCAGGAGGGGCTGGCTTTGTTTGCCCAGCTTTTTATTCTTAATACCAAAAGTTGTAAAATAGTGACGGAATAACCCTGTTATTCAGGGGCATGGCATTTATTTAATTATTATCAGGCGGATGTAACAACGGTAGCCGTTGATGAGCAAGGGATCCAGGTTGAGCAACTGCCTTCCCGACCAGTGCATCTTTGCTATGTCACACCTTCCCACCAATATCCCATTGGTGGGACTCTTCCTCTCGATCGTCGTCGCGCTTTGCTAACCTGGGCGCAAAAGACCGGTGCCTATGTGATTGAAGATGATTATGATTCTGTATTTTCCTATAACAATATCCCGTTACCGGCGCTGAAAGCCATGGATGAAGACGACCGGGTGATCTATATAGGTACGTTTTCTAAAACGCTGGGGCCGGGTATGCGTATGGGGTATATGGTATGTCCGGAAGCGATTCTGACACCCGTTCAAAATATGAAGGCGTTAAGCAACAGTGGAAGTAACTGGTTACAGCAGCAATTTTTGGCTGATTTTATGCATGACCAGCGTTATTACAGTTATTTGCGTAAGTTAGAGCAGGAGTATGCCAACCGTCAGCGCATTCTGGTGGAGGGGCTACAGCGAATTTTCCCTCAGGGGCGAGTTTTAGGGGTGGAAAATGGACTGCACCTTACACTGGTGTGTTCATTGACGGCACAGCAGGTGGCATTGTTGCGGGAGCGTTGCCTGCGGGAAAATATTCGGTTTGATACCTTGGTAGAACTGGCAAATGGTTCAGAAACAGCCTGGCTGGAAGCGGTCTCTTCACCGCTGTTATTTTTTGGTTTTGGCGGCTTAAACCAACAGCAATTGCTTCATGTTTTGAGCATTATTGAGCAGCAGGTGACCATACTCCAACAGGAAGCAAGTACCTAACGGATGGTTATATCAACCAATATGCGGCCTGAATGACGCCAAAAGCAATAAGTCCGGCAACCACATCATCAATCATGATGCCAAAACCTCCAGAACAGTGATTATCAAACCAACGAATAGGCCAGGGTTTCAGAATGTCGAAGAAGCGGAAGGTAATAAACGCCGCGATCATCCAGATGAACCCCTGGGGTAGGGCAATACAGGTGATCCACATACCAACAAACTCATCCCAGACAATTGCGCCATGGTCGTCCATGCCTATCGCATCCGTTGCCGCCTGACAGGCCCAAACCCCAAGCGCAAAAGTAATTACCAGCATCAGCAAATAGGCTGGCATTGGTAACATTTGCAGCAGATAAAAAAATGGGATGGCCGCCAGAGAACCAAAGGTTCCTGGAGCTTTAGGTGACAGGCCAGAACCAAAACCCGTGGCAATCCAGTGTAATGGGTTAGTTATCGACAGCTTGTACAGTTCAGGTTTGATTTTGATGCTCAAGATATAACGTCCAAATGTTGAAATGATCCGTCCCTTATTGGACAGAGAATCAGTAATAATAACGGTGAATTCTATCAGAAGATTATAGGATTTTTTCTGATAAATAATGGAGTTATCGTTATTGATTATATTAATTAATATTTTAACGGATATAGAAAGACCGGTTTAACCAATAATTGTGCCAAAGTAACCGGGATAAAAATATGTTAGACTGGCGGACTGCCGTGTAAGAATATTGATTAGCGGTAATCTGTTTTTGCCTTTTCTAATCAAGCTAATATATTGATATGGTTTAATTGACAATATTATTTTCAACGGTTTTAGGTTGTAAAATAGTCAGACAGATAGTGAATTAGATCTATTTTGATCCGAGTGATTTGGGTCTATAACCCTTAAATTGGAAGGTAATTAATTCGTATGGAAACAACATCATTAGGATTCCCTCTTGAGACTGTTTTAGTTTTTATTGGTATTGCATTAGCCGCCATTTTTATTGACTTATATGCACATCGTAAAGATAGGGTACTAAGTTTAAAAAGTGCGGTACTTTGGTCGATCTTTTGGATCGCTACCGCGCTGGTTTTTGGTGGCTATCTGTATATTCATCATGGTGAAAACGTCGCCAGCCTCTATATTACAGGCTATGTTCTGGAGAAGGCGCTCTCCGTTGATAATCTGTTTGTCATGATGGCCATTTTTTCATGGTTTGCCGTACCCAATGTTTACCGCCATCGCTTGCTGTATTGGGGAATCATTGGGGCAATCGTCTTCAGAGCTATTTTTGTGGTTATCGGTACCGGCCTGCTGGTACTGGGCCCTTGGGTTGAAATGCTGTTTGCTGTTATTGTCGCCTTTACGGGAGTGATGATGCTGCGCAGTGGGGGAGATGATGATGAGATTGAGGATTACTCCTCGCACTTCGCCTATCGCTTTGCCAGAAAGCTCTTCCCATCTTATCCGAAACTGTCGGGTAACCGCTTTTTACTTAATCAAAAAGAGCTTGATGCTGAATTAACTAAACCAGAGAACGCGGATTTAGTTGGTAAGATTGGTAAAGGCATGTTTTACGCCACCCCTCTGTTTTTATGCGTAGTGGTTATTGAGCTCAGCGACGTGATGTTTGCCTTTGACTCCGTACCTGCGGTGATTGCCGTTAGCCGGGAACCGCTGATTGTATACAGTGCAATGATGTTTGCGATTTTAGGTTTGCGTACTCTGTATTTTGTTTTAGAGGCGATGAAGCAATATCTGGTGCATTTGGAAAAAGCAATTATTGCGTTGTTATTCTTTATTGCGGCAAAACTGGCATTAAATGCTTCTGCACATCTGTTTGGTCATGGATATTCAATCGATCCAACAACCAGCTTATTTATTGTTTTAGGCATGTTAGCTTTTGGGGTACTGGCAAGCCTGATTTGGCCAGAGAGGATTGAAAGCGATTCAGAACCAACATCTTAATCGATAATGGTGCAGTTAAATCAGATAATAACAGGGCGAATAAATTCGCCCTGTTTGGTTAGTGAGTGATTAAAGCATTTCCAGCGGTTTTTTTCGCGATGGTGGAGGGAATGCCGCATCCAGCGTCACGTAATCTTCATGTTCCAGATGAATACTTAAACTGCCAATATTCTCTATCATATGTTCAACGCTTGATGCTTTGGGAATGGTAATAATATTGTGGTCGCGCAATACCCAGGCCAGCGCAATTTGAGCCGGAGTGGCATGATGACGTTTTGCCACCTTCACCAAAGCAGGATGTTCCAGCAGGCGAGCCTGTTCAATGGGTGAATAGGCCATAACCGGCATGCTATTACTGCGGCACCATGGCAGCAGATCGTACTCAATCCCTCTGCGAGAGAGGTTATACAGTACCTGATTGGTAGCGATTTGCTCATTGTCCACGATAGACAGCAGCTCTTCTAAATCGTCTACATCAAAGTTACTGACGCCCCACTGGCCAATTTTTCCCTGTTCCACCAGATCTTCCATGGCGTTAATTGTTTCTTCCAGTGGAATATGGCCGCGCCAGTGCAACAGATAGAGATCAATGTACTCTGTACCCAGACGTTTTAAGCTACCTTCACAGGCAGCAATCGTCCCTTGAGCGCTGGCATTACCGGGAAGCACTTTGCTTACCAGAAACACATCGTCGCGGCAGCCTTTAATGGCGGCACCAACTACCCGCTCGGCACCACCATCAGCATACATCTCAGCGGTATCAATCAGCGACAAACCCCGCTCAATGCCCTGACGTAGGGTTTGAACTTCGCGTTGAATATCGGAGCCGCGCTCCCCCATAAACCAGGTGCCCTGACCAAATACCGGGACATCGTCCCCGCTAGGTAAAGTGATATAACGCATGTGCTGTCTGGCCATGCAATCAACCTCCAGTTAATGAAAATTAATGGCGTGTTCCGTTGTCATCCTCATCCATAGGATATTCACCGTCGTCATCTTCATCATCACTGCCGTTAGGATCTTCAAAATAGGTGCCCCAACCGTCGTAATTGATGTCGTAGCGATCCGCCAGCTTGATAAGCTGTTCAACTTGCTTATCAATGATATCAGCGTTAAGAGAAACTTCACTGATCACATCACAACAAAGGACGATTAAGCCATCTTCTACTTCTAATTCTTCCGGCTCGGTGACTTCGTAGCCGAGTTTAAATGCTTCGACTGCTGCTTTCTCCAGAGTGTCGAAATCTTCTGCGGAAAGGTGATGTTCGATGGCGTACAGTGCATCAGGATCGCTGCCGTCTTCCAGCAGTTCTTCAATAATCAGTCGAGTTTCTTCGCGTTGTTCTTCCAGCAGGATTCTCAGTTCGTCATTAGCCATGGTATTTTCCTATTAGGATAGTCAGTTAGCGGTATTCTCACATAGTGCAACCGGTAGCTCCACTGGAAAGAGAAAGTTTTCTGTATTATCCGGTTGATTGTGAATATTAATTCATATAAATTGATTTTTAATTCAATTTATCACGCTATCTTATATTTTAAGCTCAGGGAGACAGCCCAATGCCTCAGTTCTATCAGCGTCATCTGCTTCGGTTACTTGATTTTAGCCCAAATGAGATTGCCGAATTACTCGCTTTATCCGCCAAACTCAAAAAAGATAAAAAAAGTGGCGCTGAAAGGCCATTGTTGAGCGGAAAGAACATTGCCTTAATCTTTGAGAAAGACTCAACCCGCACGCGCTGTGCTTTTGAAGTCGCGGCTTTTGATCAGGGGGCCAGAGTGACCTATCTTGGTCCAAGCGGTAGTCAGATTGGACATAAAGAGTCAATTAAAGACAGCGCGCGGGTATTAGGGCGGATGTATGACGGTATTCAGTATCGGGGTTTTGGCCAGAAAATTGTTGAGACACTGGCTGAATTTTCCGGCGTTCCGGTATGGAACGGTCTGACAGATGAGTTTCATCCCACCCAGATTTTGGCCGATTTATTGACCATGCAGGAACATTCTCCACAAAAATCCCTGTCTCAGATTAAGTTTGCCTATGTAGGTGATGCCCGCAACAATATGGGGAATTCTCTGTTGGAAGGGGCGGCACTGATGGGAATGGATATTCGACTGGTGGCCCCAAAGGCCTGCTGGCCACAAGAGTCTCTGGTGGAGAGCTGTCAGGCTATCGCTAAAAAGACCGGTGCTCGTATCACTCTGACGGAAAATGTCGCTCAGGGGGTTGAAGGGGTAGATTACCTGTATACCGATGTTTGGGTGTCAATGGGAGAGCCAAAAGAGGTATGGAAAGAGCGTATCGCTTTACTTAAGCCTTATCAGGTTAATCAGGCCATGATTGTGTTAACCCATAATCCACAGGTGAAGTTTCTCCACTGCCTGCCGGCGTTCCATGACGATAAAACCGTTATGGGCAAACAGATGGCGGAACAGTATGGATTGCATGGCGGTATGGAGGTTACTGACGAGGTGTTTGAATCAGTGCATAGCGTGGTGTTTGATCAGGCGGAAAACCGGATGCATACCATTAAGGCGGTGATGGTGGCGACGCTGGTACACGCATATTAATTTTTTGTCGGACAGGTAAAAATTTAGTTGGGAGCTGGTTTCGTCCACTAGCTGGTTTCGTCCACTAATAGTGCAGAGTCTAAATTGCCTATCGTGCAAGTGGCCGAGTTAAGGGGGTTGGCGACCCCCTTAACAATCCCGCGCTTTTGCACCCGAATTCAGGTCGCCTGTGGCGACTACCCTCCGCCTTCGTTCGGGTTTACGCACCGGCGATGATTCGGTTTATTCGCCTCATCCATGAGGCTCACCCCTACGGGGCCAGCACGTTGTGCTGTTCAAAATTGCTCCTGCAATTTTGTCAGGCGAAGCAGCGCCTCGACCAACATCCATGTTGGTCGTGCTCCCTCACTCAGTTGTCGGCTGAATTCCAGTGCTCAACAAATAGATCAAGGGATAAGGGCGAAAAGCGATACCAAAAATTAAAATCACCCCATATTATGCCAATCGGCAACCAAACAGGGCGATTCTGTATTTATGGCTTTACAGCGCGCTCACCAACATTTTAACCACAGCCTTACGCACGTGCGCCGGTTTGCCAACGGCGCACAGGGGTTTGTGTACTTCACCCGGATAGAACACGATAAAGTCACCTTCCTGCATAATCATATGCTTTTCCTGCTCGCCGGAGGGCAAAAAGGCGATATCTTTATCTGCCAGCCAGTTATCGGTAGGTGTGCCTGCCGGCAGGTTACTGAATACCATACCTTCTTCACCTTTCAGAACGATTTGAATATCCAGATAGCGTTCATGATACTCAGCGCGGCGGTTTTGCAGCTCATCGGTGCTATCGTTAGAGATCAGCACAAATACGTTATTACCATCGATGTCATGCTTACCTAATGGCGTATCGTTAGTGATGTTGCTTTTAATGTATTCGATAGCCTGTTTCAACTTGGCTGGCAGGTAAGGGACAAGCTCTAAATGGTGGATGTTTCCGGTGATCATGTTTATTCCTTTTTAAAAATGAAATGCTGTTTCATATTCTATGATGTCCGGAGAATAAGCAAAGTATTTTATTGTCAATAGTCGATGCTTATCACATTAGTATGATGTGTCGGATAGCTAAGAATTATTGGATTTACTTTCTTTGTTTAGCGGCTTATGGTGCATCTTTCTGTAAGCGCCTTATAATGAGCGGCGTGATTGATCTCAATATGACAAAAACGACACTTATAAACTTAAGGAGAACTCATGTCCCACATTATTAATACCGATAAAGCACCAGCGGCAATTGGTCCTTACGTACAGGGCGTAGATTTAGGCAGTATGATTATCACTTCAGGTCAACTTCCTATCGATCCTAAAACCGGCGCATTTCCTGAAGATGTTGCCGCTCAAGCGCGTCAGTCTTTAGAAAACGTGAAAGCAATTGTTGAAGCCGCGGGTTTGAAAGTGGCTGATATTGTAAAAACCACCGTATTTGTTAAAGACTTAAATGACTTCGGCACGGTTAATGCGGCCTATGAAGCTTTCTTTACTGAAAATAATGCTCCATCATTTCCGGCGCGTTCTTGTGTGGAAGTGGCCCGTTTACCAAAAGATGCAAAAGTAGAAATTGAAGTGATTGCGGTTCGTCGCTAATACTGACCAATAGCGTTATTACCGGTAGTATTCTTTTATTATCAGAATACTACCGGCTTAACTCTCTCTTTTAATATCACTTTTAGTGAGACAGCCCCGATGAGGTATCTGCCGGAAATTTCACGCCGGTAAGCGCTCGTATCTCTGTCAGTATGCGAGATGTACTGCGCGAAACAGGAATACCCGCATGGTCAAGGCACCGTCGCTCAATCAGCCCGGCGAATACCGAAGCTTCATAGAACATCGTATTTTCATGCTGGGGCAGGGAAATATCCTGCGGCTGGCCGCCTCGTGGGGTAAAGATAATCTTCTGGCACTCGGAGATTTTCTCTATCACCAGGGTTCCTTCCTCACCCTGAATTTCACTGGGAATATCAGAATTACTGACCTTTGAATGGAATAAAACCACATCAAAGTAGCCGTAGTTCATCCAGACCGTACCGTGACCATCCACCCCGGAATCCAGCAATCCTGCACTGGCATCCAGTCCTTTAGGTTCACCAAACAGGCTAATGGCGCTGGCCAGACAGTAATAGCCGATATCCATGATCGAACCGTTAGAAAAAGCGGGATTGAAAGTATTGGGGTTTTCGCCATCCAGATAACGCTGATAGCGGGAAGAGTACTGACAGTAATTAATGAAGACTTTACGTACTTTACCAATTCGCAACAGCATCTGTTGTAACAGAATAAAGTTGGGCAGCCAGGCGGTTTTAAACCCTTCAAATAGCACAACCTGATGCTCACTGGCGCAGGCGATCAGACTTTCTACTTCCTGAATATGCGAAGCTAACGGTTTTTCACACATCACATGCTTACGGTGCTGTAGCATCAAGAGTGATTGTGAATAGTGAAGGGAGTTGGGGCTGGCAATATATACTGCATCAATCTCCGGACTTTCGGCTAACGCCTGAAGATCGTCAAACAGCAGAGTTACCTGATTAGGTTCAGCGAAACGGCGTGCGTTCTCCAGCGAGCGGGAGTATACCGCAGTCAGTTTCAGCTTTCCGGTAGCCTGTGCCGCGTCAATAAAGCGTTGGGTAATCCAGTTGGTTCCAATAACAGCAAATCGAATCATAACGAGCCCCATTTAGCGGAGGGTTAATTTTATCCCGCAATCTGGCGCTGGAATTGGCTGACGGTGGGGATAAAAGCCAGACTCAGGGGAAAAAGTTCGAGTTAACGATGCGACAGGGATCCCTTAAGTATATTACTTAAGGGATCGATTGGTTATCGTTTATTTGCTGTTTTTTTATCTTTCGGTGCTGCGGAAGGTCGGGCCATGACAGATTGATAGACTTTAAAGCGCCCGGTTTGTGCTAATACTTCATGGCTGCCGAAGGTGGCATCCAGAAGGTCCGGGTAGGGCAGGAAGGCGTTAGCCACAATGCACAAACGACCACCTAACTGCAGATGCTTTGTTGCTCCACGGATCAGCGATTCCGCCGCGGTTAAATTAGTCTGTAATCCATCATGAAACGGCGGATTGGAGATAATAAAATCAAAACGCCCTTCGATATCAGAGAAGACATCGCTGGCAATGACTTTGGCCTGTAATCCATTAGCGCCGATTGTGGCTTTACTGGATTCCAGTGCGGCGGCATTAACATCGCTGAGTGTCAGATTAAGGTCCGGGTTTTCATGGGCAAGCATAGCCGATAGCACACCGGCACCACAGCCTACGTCCAGCACTTTGCCTTTTACATTTTCCAGAGCGGAAAGAAGTAACTGACTGCCCACATCAAAACCATCACGGCTGAATACCCCCGGCAAGGTTTTGACTATCACATCATCGACCTGATACTCATCCCACCATTGAGATACATCAAACTGTGCCTGACGTTCTGAACGGAAGTGATAGAGGCTACAGCGACGAGCGCTGTCAATTTTGGCTATTGGGCCAAAATCTGCCAGCAACGTTTCTGCGCTGCGCACGCCACTACGGTTTTCACCAACGATAAACAGATCGGTACCAATAGGTAACTGACTGAGCAGGGCATTCAATTGAAACTGTGCTTCCTGCTTACTTTTAGGCCAGTAGAAAACTAGGGTATCACAGCCATCAATCAGTTCCGGCTGTGGTAATAAGCTAAACTGAGCTTTTTCTCCCAGAGTACGGGTAAGCTGACGCCAGTGGTGATACTGAGAACAGTGAACCCGAACTTCTTTTGCCTCAAACTGGCAGGGAAGATCGTCTTGCAGATCGCCGGCAAACAGTACGCGGCGTTTGGTAAACTCATCGGTATGGCGCAGCATCACTTCACTGGCCGGACAAAAAGCGGACATAGTATTCTCCTGCGAGGCAGATAAATCAGTTATGGGAATGCCTCAAATAGTATTTGCGCCGAATTATAGAGCTTTATTGGCGGTTATTCGATGGGTTTGCTAGCATAGCGCAGCTTAATTCTGAAATTGATAGCGGGTAGTGGGTAATCATGACGACATCACGGCGTGACTGGCAACTGGAACAAATGGGCATCAGGCAGTATCAACTGAGGCGTCCGGCTGCGTTACAGGGGGAAGTTGCCATGGTTTTACCTGCCAGCCTTAAAGTGATTTTGTTGGCAGAAACGCTTCCTGCGCTCTCCTCTCCATTGATGCAGGATATTTTGCGCGCCATGTTACTTTCGGTGGAACAGGTACATTGTCTGACTCCGGAGCAGGCCATGATGGTGCCGGAAGATACCCGTTGCGTATTCTGGTTGATGGGCGTAGAGCAATGCCCGGATTTACCAGCCGCGCTGGCTGAACTACCCGTATTAAGTACACCAACGCTGCCGGAGCTGGCGGCTAATCCTGAAGCAAAACGTACCTTATGGCAGCAGATTTGTCGCGATGAATACCATTTCCTTCCTCAAGCCGGATGATTTACCGGTAGTCTGGCAAATTGAACAGGCAAGCCATGCTTTTCCCTGGACAGAAAAAACGCTACACAGTAATCAGGGAGATCGTTACCTGAATCTAACGTTACGCGTTGATAATATTATTGCAGCTTTCGCTATCACTCAGGTGGTGTTTGATGAAGCCACATTATTCAATATTGCTGTTCATCCCGATTTTCAGCGTCGTGGTCTGGGTCGGGAACTGCTGCAATATTTAATTGATGAGTTAATTCAACGGGATGTAATGACGCTGTGGCTGGAAGTGAGGGCATCCAATCTGGCAGCCATTGAGCTGTATCGTGAGTTTGATTTTAATGAAGTGACGGTGAGAAAAGGTTATTACCCGGCCGTTGATGGGCGGGAAGATGCCGTGATTATGGGGTTAACGTTATAGCCACCAGCAATGGATAAAAATTTAAAGCGCGGATTGGTTTATAACTATCCGCGCTTTTTTGTCTGAACTATAAACTATTTTACCAGCAGCGAGTTCTCTACAGAACGAACGCCAACGACGGTTTTGGCTACATCTTCAGCCGCGTTGGACTCATCTTTAGAACGTACAAAACCACTTAACTGTACTTTACCTTTAAAGGTGGTGACGGTAATTTGGGTAGAGTGAATGGTTTTTTCACCTAAAAGCGCAGCTTTTACTTTAGTGGTAATCACTGAGTCATCAATATATCCACCGGTACCTTCAGTTTTAGCTGTAGGTGAACAACCGGCGACTGCGATGGTCATAATAATGGCGCCCAACAGGGCTGCAAGTGACTTTGCAATCTTCATCCTTTCTACTCCTTAATGGTTGATGAACATACTTTTCAAAAGCGTTTACCCGAAACGATTATGTCAATTTAACGTCAGCTAAACTTCCATGTATTACGGAAAATGCTGTCTAAATATAATAGCAAATTTAATAACTCAATATATTGAAAGCTAATTTTTTATATCAGTGAATAATTGATAATCAACTTTGTCAGTGGTAATGATTCGATAAGTAATGGTTGGTGGCGGTGTGGTGACGCTATCGGGAGGGAAGAAGGCCCGATTTTAACGGAGCCTTGGTTTGGTTTTTTGTATCCTTCCGATAGTCATCTGTGTAAAATCCTCCTCCATTGCACCTATCAGAAAACTATTTCATGTACATAATGTTGTACATATCTGAGAACTAATACATGAAAGATACTTCAAGAGCCGCAGAAATAGCGTGCCGGCGCACGTTTGCGATTATTTCTCACCCTGATGCCGCCCAGCCTTTCAACGCTTAAAACCACCTTTCATTGCATACCACAACCACATCTCTACGTACTGAATTTAAAGGCTTTTTGTCTTTTTCTCGTTTCTTTGCTTTTCAATGATGTTCAAGCGTAACCTCGGAAAGTGTGTACAAACTTGAGTACAAATCGCCATATTTACCGTTTTTAGCGAAATCCCATGACACAGCCCTAGCTGTAGGCCTTGTAGCGACTGGGTTTTGGCCAAAACTTACCTATATTTTTCCTGCTAAAAATCGAGAAATGATGGTAAGACGTTCGCGATTATCTCTAATTGTTTGCCGGTCGAATTGGTTAACGGTTGCTTTCCTGCTGTCCTAAAAGTTCATTTGTATGGACCTGATCTTCTGAACAAATCATGCACCTTTCTGACCATCAACAAGTGATGAATCAGGCGATGATAGCTTTACATTGATTTTAAGGAGAATGCAGATGACAGCAGTAGCGCACCAAGTAACCCCTTTTCTCACGTCTTACGAAGTTATGGCTCGATACCACATTAGCTATACGACGCTCTGGCGAAGAATAAAAGATGGCAGCTTGCCGCAACCTCGTATCAACCGAAATACACGAAACAAGCTTTGGCACATTGAAGACTTGAAGGAGTATGAGAACAGTGAAGGTTGAGCAGGGTTTAAGTGTTAAGGGCAAAGTTCCGCCCTTAACCTCTTAACAATATTATTCGTTAATGTTGTCAGGCTTATCGTGATTTGGATTGTTTCGGGCGTACTCCACACCATTGCGCTTATAAATGTGCGTGTCTGGATGTTTACCTTCCTTAACTTCACGAACCAGTGTTTTTCGACTTACTTCGCCGCGCCCTGTAATTGTGTAGCTATCATTTCCACCATTTTTACCGCCATTGCCGTTGATACTTGAACCTTTCGCCATTTGGAATCCTCAATAAATTGAATCTAACTGGTTGTGCATTCAAGAACAGCAATGGAACCCAGGGTTTCACTTCCTAAAGCACTACAAAATAAATGTGGTTTCAAACTGAGAAACTCAAGAGTTCAGGCTGAAAAGCGACCAGTCAAAAAACAACATTGAGAAGGTTTTTGACATGGTCGCAATGAGAAATACCAATCTACTGGTAGCTACAAATTCTTACTGTCCGAAACGCCAGTTGAACGGAAAGCCTGTCGGCTCGATGATGGTCTCTAGCTGTTGATACCAAACGTCGTAAGCATGACGCATTTCATCCAGGTACTGATATTGGTTGTAGATAGCATCCAACCCTTTTTTGCTGTGGCCAATCATCAACTCGGCAACTTCTTGCGTCGTGATGGCCGACATTCGCGTTCGCATAGTTCTGCGAAGATCATGCATAGACCAATGTTCTATCTCGACACTAAGCGATCTGCGAGCCCAAATTTTCACATTGTTAGGAATAGTGGTATCAAAGCCATTTGTGGCAAGCTCTTCTTGTCCGTTCGCGGGAAACAAGTAGGTTGATTTGCTCATCTGCATCGCCAGTTCAATCAGCTCAATAGCTGGCTTAATCAATGGCCGCATGATCGGCGCTCCAATTTTCTCACCTTGTTTGCGGATCTCTATGGGCACTGTCCACATTGCAGATTGCAAGTCAAAGTGATGCTTTTCAGCTTGAATGAGTTCGCCCTTGCGCCCTCCCAATAAGAGAAGCAGTTTTATGTAGATGCGATTCTTCTCAGTGATTTTTGACTCATGCAAATAGCGCCAAAGTATCCTGATCTCGTTGTCATTTAGCACCCGAGTTCGTTTGCCTTTCTTACCGCCAACCTTTTTTGCTGTGATCCCAGCGGCAGCGTTAATTTCCAAAATTTGTTCATCAATCAGCCAGTCATAAAACTTGTGCAGCACAGACACCAGACGTTCTGTGTTTGAAGGGGATGACTCCGAAACCTCACGAAGACAGTTTCGCAAGGACAATTCATTGATGTCAGTTAATGGGTACTTGCCAAGTCGGGGCAGCAAATATATTTCACTGCTGCGTTTTTGGTAGTGCCACGTTTTCTCCTTTAGCCCTTGCTTACCGGCAGAGTCTATCCAGTCTCGAAAAATCGATTCGAAGCTTTGATTGGCAGAATACTTGGCCCGTTCCTGCTGTAGGTAGAGCTTGGGGTTTCTGCCCTGGTCGAGTACCGCCCTTAACCTATCCAGCTCATTCCTAGCTTCAGCAAGCTTCATAAGTGGGTAAGTACCAATGTCTACCCGCTGTTGCTTGCCATCGAAACGATAACGAAACTGAAAAACAATTTTGCCCTTGGGCGATACCCGAGCACTTAGCCCATCTCGGTCGGCTTTTACTACGGTTTCTTTTGCTTCTTTATTTAACCTGGCATCGAGCCAGCTAACTGATAACGCCATGTTATAAGCCCAGCCCTAGTTTGGATTTTAATGATTGTTTACGTGATTCTGCTTTGGGTTCTGGCGCTGTACTCATGGAAGTAACGCCACCATCTGGTGCATGGTCATCAACCGGTACAGATGTCGTGGATAGATTGGGTTGGCTCATGTGAATTAACCCAAAGGTGGCCAGCATCCGCAGACGCTCAGCGCGTTCCCGTGGTGGCGTCTTTTCCAATTCTTTGAGCAGTTCAGGGTGGCTCCCTGGGGGAATGTTGACTACAACTCTCATAATCATGCCCCATAAAACCAGAAGCCTCGGACGTTCGCCAAAACAGATTGTTCCGGCACGATGATCTTGCTTCGTGAAAAAATCTCCTTGGCCGCTTCCTTATAAGCCATGGCTCCACCTCCGGCGATCAATACCAAGTCCGCATTGATGCTTTCGTCACGCATGGATTGGCGCATGGCTGTAAGAGCAACAGGCGCTACCTTTTTCATGGCAGCATTTAGATAAGGTGAAATATCGACCTTTTCTCCAAACAGCAGCACCTGCAAGTCGCCGGTTCTCATGGCTTTTTCAAGTCGATCCATTCCGACTTTGGCACCGTGATCTTCTGAAATCAGCTTATCAATGGTTTCCAGTAGCACGGACATTGCCTGAAGACTGGTTCCTGATGAGCTGTAGCGAATTTCTCCGGCTTCAAGAGCAACCCAGTCAACAGAAAAGAAGCCGGGATCGATGACGACGACGCGACCTTCTTCAATCAAGCCCAAATCACCACCTGTTTGAACCAGATCCATGTAGGCACCGGCAGGCTGCGGCAGCACTTTGACGTCATGAACTGTGATGCTGCGCTTAGGCGTCACTTGATGGACACCTTTTAAACGCTGCACAAGGTCAGACTTACGTTGTGGTTCATGAAATTGGGAAACCGGTAATCCAGTGACAACCAAATCGATGGACTCAGTTTCAGCCATTAACAAGGCGGCATGAAAAAGCGCTTTATAGGTTTTTGTGGTGGGATATTCCGGGTGAAGCTCTCGTTCCCAGCCTTGAAGGCGTCCTGCAGGCACACCAGCGGCCCAACGCTCATTATCGACAGACACATACAAACAGGTTTCATCATCGCCTCCACCGATACGCTCCGGCATACGATCCGCAGGACCGGCACCCGCAGGCAGAATAATGGTTTTCGGTTCACTTCCTGATTGGCCAATTGCCAGCTTCAGGTTTGAGTAACCGATATCTACGCCTAGTACAAACATACTTATCTCCTGTGCACTCAAAGTGCTCTAACGGTTTTCAATCAACCGCGCTTTTTACGCTTGGGCTTTTCCAAGTGCTCTGGCGGTTTACTCAAATGTCATTATCAGGATTCGGTGCACTGGCGGTGGGCAGAAAGGTGACAGATCCTTTCATCTATCTGCCTATTGCATTTTCGCAAAAGTATGAGAATAAGCTCTGTTTGGCGGCGGATGACTGAGCCAAAAAAATCGAGACGCCAAACGTCGTTTGCATTCTGGCCTGAACTCGCCAAACGGTTTGTATCTTCATGACGATACGTCTTTTAAGGCGTTTTTAAGTGAAATCGGGCTGTATCCCTTGTCAGGTATGGGATTGCGCGAGTTGATTTATATCGAGACGCCAAACAGTGATTGTGACGGCAGTTTTACGTTTGGCGTTTCGATCCAAAAGCCAAACGGATAGTGGTTTTGGCTTTTGGGGTTAATTGGGTGGGGAAATTGGTTTGGTAGAAATCGTCAATGAACAATGGAAAGCAGAGGTATCAGATTTACTTCAGCAAGAAACGGACAGGCTAAAAGCACTGGCACGAGCTGAAGTTGATGACTTTTGGGTTACCCATTACAAGGTTCGCGAGAATGCGCCCTTTAAAGACTGGGGGCTGCTTGGTGTCCGTATCAGAGACTTTAAGTATGGCTTTGGCATAGAGTGGTACATCAACAGTTTTCACGGTCAACGTGGCAAGCGCGTGGTCTTTAGTAAGGGACTGCGTATCTCAAAGACGAAACTGAGATACTCATTTTTGGACTGCCAAGGTCTAGCCAAAGAATGGGAGTTAGCTCTGGCCATGGAGAAAGAGGAATTTTTCAGTGATATTCGACGCCAAGTTGATAAGCTCAACATGCTGCGTCGCAGAGTGAATGCCTATTGAGTTAACTGCGCTACTTCACTCGCGGCAACTGGTCCCAGCGTGTTGTGTAGGCGGGAGACAAATGCTCTCGCTTCATCGACCAATCTTTCTTGAGTCCTTGTCCAGCAAAGAAAACCTTTCCTGCACCGCTTTGGTTAATGGTGTCCAATACAGACATTAACTGTTGGCTATTAGAGCGGGTCGATACGTCATCGAATAGTCCTGGTTGAAACATGCCAGGATCGTAAAAGTCAGACAGCATGACGCCCGCTTTGGCATAACGAAAACCATCCTTCCATATCCGCTTGAGTAAGTGACTGGCCAGCTCGATAAAATCCCTCGTATCACAACTGGGTATCAACAACTCGCCCGATGCGGAGTTGCTGTATTGCGGCTCGTTGTCCTTAAAGGGGCTGGTACGTATGAACACGGTCAGCACTTTGGCTTGCTGCTGTTCTTTGCGAAGCTTCTCAGTGGCGCGGGTTGCGTATTCGCATATAGCTTCACGTAACAATTCAAATTGCGTTACTTTTACGCCAAATGAACGGCTACAGACGATTTGTTTCTTAGTTGGCGGGATCTCTTCAAGTTCAATGCACGACTCACCATTGAGCTCTCTGACGGTTCTCTCTAAAACCACTGAAAACTGGTCTCTGATGGCTCTAGGGGAGGCATTGGCTAGGTCTAAGGCTGTGGTGATACCCAACGCATTTAAACGCTTAGAAAGCCGTCTACCAACGCCCCAAACATCATCAACCGGGACTAAATCGAGCAATCGACGTTGCCGATCTGGATTGGTTAGATCTACAACCCCCTGAGTGGCGGGATATTTCTTGGCGGCATGGTTAGCCAGCTTGGCGAGTGTTTTAGTCGGTGCAATGCCTACACAGACGGTGATCCCAATCCAGTGGCCTATGCGCTCTCGCACTTGTTGTCCGAACTCGACAAGGGATATGGCAGACTCAATACCGGTTAAATCCAGAAACGCTTCGTCAATGGAGTAGACCTCTACTCGTGGTGCCATCTCCTCCAAAGTGCGCATCACTCGACTGCTCAAATCTGCGTACAGCGCGTAATTGGACGAGAATGCCAAAATACCATGGCGCTGCATTTCAGCTTTGATTTGAAAAACGGGTACGCCCATTTTAATACCGAGTAACTTAGCTTCACGCGAGCGTGCAACCACGCAGCCGTCATTGTTGGACAGCACCACAACCGGCGTATCTTTTAAATCAGGACGAAACAGCTTCTCACAACTGGCGTAAAAGTTGTTGCAGTCCACCAAGGCAAATACAGGCATGGGATAGTCACGACTTACGGCGCATGTTTCGCACCACATTGGTGACCACACCAAATATCTCTAACTCTGTCCCTTCAGGAATATGAATGGGCTCATACACCTGGTTTCTTGGGATCAGCATGACGCACGGCCTTAGTTGAAGCTCCTTTACCGTGAGTTCACCATGGATACCAGCGATGACAATGTCACCGTGTTCTGCTTGGACAGAGCGATCAACCACCAAAATATCATCTGGGTGAATCCCGGCATCAATCATTGAATCACCTTCAACACGCACAAAGAACGTTGCAGCTGGTCGCTTGATGCACAGCTCGTTGAGGTCAAGCGTTTGCTCAACATAATCCTGCGCTGGGGAGGGAAAACCAGCAGAAACACGTTCCATGAACAATGGAATACGAAGGCGCTTGGCTTTGATGAAGGCAAGTGCGCCGCTACGGCCTATCAGCGAGACACTCATGACGAACCTCGAAAAATCACAATTGATACTGTTTGTTTATACAGTATCTAATGCTATGCTGATTTCTACAAGTAAAATTGTAGGTAAAACTGTAGTTGTTCGAGTAAGACGCTGTGTTGTAGGTGATTTCTTTTTTGTGTTGAAAAGCTTGATGTGGGGATTGCTCGCCCTCGTCAAAGCCTGCAAGGCTTGGACAATACTGCTTCTGCCTACTGCTCTTGTTTCTGTTACTGATCCTGTTACTGCTACTGGTTAACGCATGGGTCAAGTAACCGTCAAACAAGGCTTGTTGAACTCTTTGCAAAGGGTTTAAAAACAGTTAGTAAAATTCTGCTTCGTATTGAATTTACTGGCTTAAAGCGAAGTCAGGAGCATCATTAAAATGCTCAGTCGAACTCAGTTCAAGCCTTTTTCAACCGTTTGAAAAGGCTATGTCCCAATTACGTGTTGAAAGGCTAAACTTGAAGTAGGCTATTACGTTGAGGTTTACCGTTATGGATACCCCAGCCTTTCAACACCTGTTATCCCTCTTCCCGCAACTCACCTTACGCCAACGTCGGATTGCGCGACATGAGCTCAGCGAGTCTCGTTCAAGTACCGCGCCCTATACCCCATTACCCGTATGCCGTATCTGCCCTCATTGTCAGGCCGATGCCGAACATCTTGCCCCTTGGGGCTGGAGTCGAGGACTACGCCGCTATCGCAGCAATCTCTGCTTACACACCTGCACCATTCTCACTAAGACACCTCTGACGAGATTACGTAAAGCACATTGCTGGGAAGCGTATGCTCAAGCACTCATTGAAGGGCTGACTGTTCGTCAAGCCGCTCTTCGCTGTGGAATTAGCAAGAATACAGCCTTTCTTTGGCGTCATCGATTTTTACGCGCGATGGCTCTTCATCAGGCGACGCAAGAAGAGGGTATCGTGGAAGTGGATGAGACCTTCTTCCTGGAGTCGTTCAAAGGCCAGCGCAAATTACCACGTCCAGCACGGCGTCGAGGAGGTAAGGGACGAACCCGTGGTACAGGGCCTGATTACATTCCGGTGATGGTGGTACAAGACCGGTCAGGTCACCATGCTGACTTCCTATTAGAAAAAATGGATGCAAAAAGCGTCATCGTTGCCTTAACGCCCCTGATTTCAGCGGATGCGGTGCTATGCAGTGATGGTGCAAGCGTATATGCCCGCTTCAGCAAAACGCAGGGGATAACCCATAAAGTCGTACGCAATCGTGCAGGTGAACGCGTCAGGGGGGCGTATCACATTCAACATGTAAACGGATATCACCATCGATTGAAGGCGTGGATGGCCCGGTTTCATGGTGTAGCGACCCATTACCTGAATAACTATCTGGGTTGGCGGAGGATGCTGGAGCGTTATGGCAAGGCGGTAAGTATTAAAGCGTGTTTACATGAGGCACTAGGGCACCCCATGCAACACGTAATTGGGACATAGCCTTTGAAAAGGGGTTGGCTAAGCCAAACTTGAAGGGTATCGGTAAGGGTTACCTAAACGGTTTAGCTAAGGCTTTCTGAAAGGCTTAGGCAAAGCCTTCACACATAGGTTCACCCAGTAGAAAGATTAAAAAAACGCTGAGGTATCCAAGGTGCATTTTGTACAACCTGTGGCACAGTGAAATAACCCAAAGCGAACAATAGAATTGAAGAGGAACCATCAATGACAAGAGCCCCTGCGCCATTTCCGCTAGAGCGCCTCGCGGATATCCCAGAAAGACCAGAAGATTTTAGATTGCTGGAGCGCATTCCATTAACGCGTGAGCCGCAGACTTGGCCACTTGAACTTTCTCCTATGGTCGGTGATGAACAGCCAATGGTGCTGCTCGATACAGAGACAACCGGACTGTCTGCCGATGATGAGTCCATTATTGAGCTTGGTATGGTTAAGGTGCTTTACAGCCCCTCTGCTCAGCGGATTGTGTCGATTGTTGATGTGATCAGCTTGTATGAAGAGCCCGGCAAGCCAATCCCCGAGCTGATTACCGAGTTAACCGGTATCACCGATGATATGGTGCAAGGCCAGCACATTGATGATTCACTGGTAGCGAGTTGGTTATCCGATGATCCGCTGGTGGTTGCACACAATGCACAGTTTGATCGTCCTTTCTTTGAAAAGCGGTTTGCTGCATTAGGACATCTATCTTGGGCCTGTTCAGCCAGTGGCATAGATTGGAAGGCGCTGGGTTTTGAAAGTCGAAAACTTGAGTACCTGCTGCTTCGCTTAGGTTGGTTCTATGAAGGACACCGAGCTGCAACCGATTGTTTGGCGATGGCCTGGTTGTTTCATTTGTTGCCCGAGTCCGTTGCAAACTTGTTGTCTGAAGCAGACAGGCGAACTGTGTTAGTTCGTGCGTTTGGTGCGCCGTTTGACGTAAAGGACTATTTAAAAGAGCGTGGTTACCGATGGCATGATGGTGTTAAAGGTGCCAACAAACATTGGTGGCGCGAAATCAGCGAAGACGAGTTGCCGCAGGAACAAACTTATCTGGATGATTTGTACCATCGTGGCTCAGAACATGCCCACTATGACTACAAAGATGCCCGCAATCGATTTAAAGCTTTGTCATAGCCCCTTGCATATTTGAAAATCTCTGGAAAATGGAAAGTGAACTCATGGTTTAACCAATAAGAGGAATCTTTCCATGTACCAAGACACCTACATTGAATACTGGGGCGAAATCTTCGTCTCTGCCCGCATCATTGAATTTGGCATTACGTTTGAGCGCTTTATTAAAGATCCATGGAAGCACTTGATGTCCTGTGGCCAAGAGTCTGCACCGGACGCGATTGCTGAAGGGATGTTGCCTTTGCTACCAGCACAGGCAGAAGTCGCCAGGCGCATTCGGGAGATGTCTATCAAGGATAAATATAACAATACTGGTGTGATGGTTTATTCCAAAAAAATAATAAAAATAGGGAATTATAAGTTAATTACACCGTAAATTTTATCCTTGTTGATTACAATACTGTAATGTAATATGCAGTACATTTGCAGGCATTTTGGGATAGTGCAATGGCTACCGTCAAAACTGCGACGCTTACCATCCGAGTCGATCCTGGCTTAAAGGAGGCGTTGAGAGCAGCTGCGCAAGCGGAACATCGTTCTATCGCTAACATGATAGAAGTTCTCATACGCGAGCATTGCGATAAAAATGGTATAGCCATAGAGCAAGCCCAAGATTCAGATCAACGTGGGAGCGTTAAGCATGATCAAGACAGTTAAGCAGGCGTGTCGTTTTAATCCTGTCATTCAGGATTACCGAATGAGCCAGGGAATTGAGAACCTGGCTGATCTCATTAACGACGCAGGTGATGGTAAAGAGTTCTTCTCTCGCAACTATGTTACTCATGGTATGGAGCAACTCTTCCGCGAGGGTATGCTTCGCCTATCAGGCAAATCAGACCAGGCAGTGTTTGAACTCACCCAAGCCATGGGTGGTGGTAAAACCCACATGATGATTGCCCTAGGCTTGCTGGCAAAGCATGCCCATCTGCGCCCTGATGTGTTACCTGCTGATTTAAGCGAGCGACTGGATTTTGGCAATGCTCGAATTGCTGCTTTTAATGGTCGTAATAACCCCGACAACTACATCTGGGGCGAAATTGCTACTCAACTAGGCGAAGCAGAGAAAATAAAACCTCATTGGATCAATGGACCTAAATCCGTTGACCAGCAAAAATGGAAAGAGATAATCGGTGATACTCCCACGCTGATTATGATCGACGAGTTGCCACCTTACCTCGATAACGCTAGCACCCAAGTATATGGTTCAGGCACCTTGGCAAATATGGTGGTTTACAGTCTAAGTACGCTGATGAGTGCAGCACTTGAGCTGCCTAACTGCTGTATCGTCATTGCCAACCTATCTGGTAGCTATGGTGCGCAAACCAAAACACTAAAAGAAGCTATTTCTAATCTGCAGCAAGAAACCCGCAGGCAGTCGATGACCATTACCCCGGTGCAACTGTCAGGTAATGAAATTTATGAAATTTTAAAGAAGCGTCTTATTGATGAACTGCCGGACGAGCAAACTATCAGCGATGTCGCTGAGGAATATGCGCAGCAAGTAAAGAAAGCGGAAGACGGTGGCTACATCATTGCATCCAGCATCGAGCAAATTGCCGAACAGGTTAGAGAGACCTATCCCTTCCACCCATCGTTCAAGCACTTGGTTGCGCTTTTTAAAGAAAATGAAGGCTTCCGTCAAACACGCGGCTTGATGCAGTTTACCGCTCGCCTGCTGAAAAGCGTCGAGCAACGCCAAACAGATGACGTATTTCTAGTAGGCACTCAGCATCTAGACCTAAATGACGAACAAGTCAAAGACGAGATTGAACGTATCTCGCCAAAACTGATTCCAGCTGTTACTAAAGATATTGCAGATAAAGGTGATTCCATTGCGGAAAGCATCGATGCCGAACAAAGCAACGATGCCGCCAGTCAATTAATGACACTGCTATTGGCATCTTCACTATCACGTGCTGTGGGAGGGCGCATTGGCCTGTCAGAAAGTGAAGTAATTGAATTCTTGGCTGCGCCTAACCGTAAAGCTGATGAATTCTTAGAAGCCCTTCAAAAGCTGCGTGAGCAAGCTTGGTACTTACACCGTGAAGACCAGCGTTTCTTTATTAAAGAAACCGAAAACCTCTCTCGCCAGATAGAGCGTAACGCTAAGGAAATTCCCCAGCCCAAAATTGATCAAGCTCTGATTAACCGGCTCAAGGGAATTCTTCAACCTAATCGACGCAACGTTTATCAGGAGGTTCAGATTCTTCCGCGTATGGACGAACTCAAGTTGAGTGGTCCTCGTGTACTGATTGTGATAAAGCCAGATGGCAAAGTACCACCTAATGAACTCATCAACTTCTTCGAGTTCCAGCAAGAAAAAAACAATCTATTGGTGCTTACTGGCCAAGACAGCATCATGGCCGATGCGGTGGAAGAACGCTTGCGCGAGCTCTATGCTATTGAGCAGATAGAGAAACGTCTCAAGTCTGGCGACACTTTATTTGAAGAAGCTCGAGACCGACTCGAAGAAGCGGAAGGCCGCTTTACCAAGGCACTTTCCGCCGCTTACAACACCATTCTTTTCCCTGGTATAGATGAGATCGATGGCTCTGAACGACTGCTCAAAGTTACCATAGACAATGGTTTGAAAGTGGGTGAAGGTGATCAATCAGCTGAAGTACAAATCGAAAACCTGATGGCTGACCCACGGGCTAACTACAAACTGGCCGCTGATCTGAAAGATGACTTCGGGCAGTACTTCGCTATGGCCGAATCTGAACTGTGGCCTTCTGGTGCGAACAACCGTCGCACCCCATGGAAAGATGTCGTCAACCGCGCCAAATGCAATCCGGGCTGGCCTTGGATGCCGGGTAGCGGTGGCATGGATACTTTAAAAACCGAGGCCCTGAAACAAGGTCGCTGGCGCTTGGGCGAAGACGGATATATTGAAAAAGGCCCATTCCCGAAAGAGAAAACCAGTGTCAACGTCTCGCTGTTGGGAACCAGCCCAGATACGGGAGAGTCGCTAATCAGCCTAACACCGCGTAATGCGGGTGAGAGTCCGGTTATCTATTACTCAACCAAACCTGAAGTTCTCGAGACCGACCCTAAGATTGACGATCTGGAAAACTTCAGCACTGCGGAAGGCACGCTGTATTTCAAGGTCGCCGATCCGACAGGAAAATACGAGACTGGACCAGCCATCCGCTGGGTGGCAGACCTTAAGGTGCGACACCAGATTGAACCATCCGCCGATAAGCGTAAGGTCACCCTACAGTGCACACCGAAAGCCGACATGTTCTACACGTTGGATGGTTCAAACCCCAAAGACGGGCAACACTACACCGCTCCGTTCGAAGTGGGTTCGGAAGCGGCCCGATTGCTGGTTTATGCAAAGTCAGGTGAAGCAACCAAAACAGCCGACTTCCAGATCCCACATAGCGGCGATAAAACAGTCCAGATTGATGACTCCAAGCCCGCGCGCCTGAACAGCGGCAAGCGTGTTCCACTGGATACAACGGACAAAGTCTTCACGGTTATTAACCGCTTTAAAGACCAGGCCAACACCCGTTTCAAAGGTGTACGTATCGAGATTGGCGAAGGTGAAAACACTGTGGGTATTCGCTTTGGCGAACGGCAGATCACCGCCGCTATGATCGAGGCGACCGTTAATAGCCTGCGCGATGTACTGAATGAAGCAGATGCCAATGTCTCAATTGCAGTCAGAGACGGCATCGATTTTGAGAACGGCTTTGAAGCAAAAGAGTTCGCCAAATTAGTTGGTATTGAGTTAAAACCTGGAGACATTGCTCAGGACGAGTAAGCGTCGCATTTGAGCGACACGTTTGAAGAAATAGAGGCAATAAATATGGCAAAGGCACCATCAAAGACAAGCAATACAGCGGTGAAGCATGTGACGCTGGGCTTTGGTGTGCCCGCTACAAGCGATCCGCATCACTTTAAAGTTATCATTCCCAAATCAAATAGTGGTCAAGTGCAAATCAATGAGTACCTTGGTTTACAAGCCCAGAGTGACGAGTTTGCCGTGATTGAAAGGGTATTACTTGATCGTTCCCGTTGGACGGCTATACGCTCAGAAGTTCAGCGTACATTTAACGTTAGGCTGAAAAGCTATGGCTTAAGTACAAGCACATGGCAAGCAGGAGAAAACGTCGTTGATCGCCTTTTGGGCAAAGAGCTATGTGTTCTAGCATGGGCCATTGAAGGAATGGATGTTGAAAATATTCCAGTTGCTGTGCGTAATTGGTTGGCATTAGTACCGGAAGAACGCTGGTGGTTATTCGGCATGACAGCAAGAAGCACAGGATCTGCAGATGACCGTGACGTCGGTTGGCGTATTGCACTGCGTCATGCCCTAGGTGATATTGTTCAGGCTGAACAGGTAGAATTTTCCCAAAACAAAGATGCAAATTATTCTCGTGAAGTAACACGATCACAAGATATTAAAGAAACATCAGAAACCTATAGCGATAAGCAACTAAATAATGGTTCAGGCTTATTGCTTCATGTCTCGTCTGAGAATGGCAACCCTTTGCTGCCATTAGCTCATGCAAGCACCAAACTTGACCAAGATGATTTAGCGATAGGCGAAGAAAACTTATTTCTGTTTGAAGCAAAGCATGCCAAAGCGATCGGACTTCCTGTTGGCAATAAGAGTAGCCCTGAGTTTTTAGTGAAAAAGGGGTCTACCGCAAACATCGCAATGGCCAAATCATTACGTCCTGCTATTAGAGATTTACGCCAACAGATGCTTGAACAAGGAATATTGCTTCAACAAGGAGAAGTTTATTCTTTCTCACAAGATTATTTGTTCAAAAGCCCCAGTGCTGCCGCTTGTGTAATAGCTGGTAATCCGCGCAGCGGCATGGATGCATGGAAAGATTTGCAAGGCCATAGCCTAAAAGATTTAGGCTATGGCAAAAAGGCCTGAACAACCGCCGTTGCAATAGCTAGAAAACACTTTTGGCTTTTGAAGAATATAAAATTAAACGAAAAACAGCGGGAGCAAGAAATCAGCATTTGCTCAGTATGTTTGGAGACGAATATTAAATGACAGAACTAACACCATTCGCACTCAAGGATGCGCCCGCACTCATTGAAGCGGTCTATCCCGCGCAGAAAATATCATTCGAAGCGCAAAAAGAACGCAAAGCCAATCTTGGTCAAACGCTTACAGGTTTGGGGTCCTACTGGAAAGGTAGAAAGCCGCTGATCCTTGTTCGCTCCGTAGTGCTCGGCACGCTGCTACCTCAAACCGAAGACACTGAAAAAGATCTCGAAATATTCGAAATGCTGATGGGCTTTGATATCGAAAGTCTCGCTAAGCGCGCGCTCATTCAAAATGACATTAAACCCGCAGAAATCGCAGCACGCATTCAGCTGCACAATCCCTGGGATTACTTTAGTCACAACGTCAAAGTCACTGACGCTAATTTCAATGATATTGATACTCTGCAGTTTCCCATCAATAGCGATGCGCTCGGTTTAAAGCTGCGCTGGCGTCGCGACATTGAAGAGAATGAAAAGCTCGCTATTTATCGTGACTATTTAGAAACCGTCGAAGGCTACGAGGCAAAGGCAAGTCTTTGCAAAAGACCGGAAGAAGTAGATCAGGAGTGGCTCTATGAACACATTTGGTCCAGCGTCAATCGACACTATCAAAGCCTCAGCATTAAGTCCAAATCACATCAAGAACTGATAGAGCAGCTTGGTCAACTTCGCTATGGGCACCGTCCCAAAGTAGCCGACACTTTCAGTGGTGGTGGCTCAATTCCGTTTGAAGCAGCCAGATTAGGATGCGATGTATATGCATCTGATTTAAACCCAGTTGCACTTATGCTGACCTGGGGCGCTATGAATGTGATCGGCGCCTCACCAGAAAGAAAGCAAGAAATTGAAGCCGCCCAGAAAAACGTGGCAAACATTGTCGATCAAGAAATAACTGCTCTAGGCATTGAACACGACCACCACGGTAATCGTGCAAAGTCGTACCTGTATTGCTTGGAAACCAAATGCCCAGAAACCGGCTGGATGGTG
This sequence comes from Limnobaculum eriocheiris, assembly GCF_021010575.1. Classification (GTDB taxonomy): domain Bacteria; phylum Pseudomonadota; class Gammaproteobacteria; order Enterobacterales; family Enterobacteriaceae; genus Limnobaculum; species Limnobaculum eriocheiris. Next base: position 67,256 of record NZ_JAJNAG010000005.1, read on the forward strand.
CCAATGTCTCCGAGCTGGGTTATTTCCAAGTTAAAGAATGTCATCGCAAAACTGGTTCCCGATCACGATCATAAGCGCTTCAATATTGAAGTGGTTACAAACGCCAGTGCTGCTGAAATGAAAGCGGCAGATCAAGGTACCGTAAGAGATGGCGCTTTGGTGTATGAGCTGGATGGAAAAACCTATCGAACTCCAATAAAAACCCTGAGAGGCGACTATAAAGACTCTGATGGAAATACGAAAAACCGACTTCGTCTTTGGGAGAAAGAAGATTTTGCTCCGCGTACGGACGACATTTTTCAAGAGCGACTCTATGCCATCCATTGGATAACCAAAGACACTTTAGATCAGAGCCGCCAAGAAACATTTTTTACAGGTGTCACTGAAAAAGATTTAGAACGGGAGGCCTTAGTTAACGATATTGTTCGGAAGAATATCGAAGCTTGGCAGCAATCTGGCCTTATCCCAGACATGAAAATTGAGCCTGGATACAACACTACACAACCCATCAGGGAAAGGGGATGGACCTATTGGCATCATCTTTTTAATGGGAGGCAACTTTTACTGTTCGCGTTGTATTTCAAAAACTCCACTCCAGAAGACTACATTTTTAACGCGAAGACACTGGACTGGAATGCGCGAATTGCCAACTGGATGATTCATTGGGAAAAGACTAACAACGTTTTTTATAACCAAGCTCTTAATACATTTTTTAATTACGGTATCCGCTGCTTTACCAGTCATGAGGCTGGGCGATCATTTGGTTTTGCCAATGCGCCAATTCCTGATGTAACTGTAAAAATTAAAAATCATGAAGCATCGGCATTAACTGAGTCGAACGACGTTTACATCACTGATCCTCCTTATGCCGATGCTGTTCATTATCACGAAATCACTGAGTACTTCATCGCATGGCTACGTAAGAATCCACCCAAACCATTTGATGAATGGACCTGGGATTCGCGCCGCGCCTTAGCCATCAAGGGCTCTGGTGACGACTTTCGCAAAGGTATGGTCAAGGCCTATAAAGCCATGGCAGACCATATGCCCGACAATGGCATGCAATGCGTAATGTTCACCCACCAGGATACCGGCGTTTGGTCGGACATGATTGGTATTTTCTGGGCCTCCGGTTTGCAGGTGGTTGGCGCATGGTACATCGCCACGGAGACCAGTACCGAGCTGAAAAAAGGCGGTTATGTACAAGGTACAGTGATACTGATGCTGCGTAAGCGGCCTGTCGGTGAAAACGCGGGTTTCAAACAACGACTGCTCCCTGCTGTACGCGCGGAAGTAAAACGCCAGATCGAAACCATGATGCACCTCAACGACGAAGTGAAAGACAAGCTGGGTGAACCAGTCTTTAACGATTCCGATCTGCAAATGGCCGGTTATGCGGCGGCTCTCAAAGTGCTGACCTCCTATACCCATATTGGCGGTGAAGATGTTACCAGCTTTGCCCTGCGGCCACGCACCAAGGGTGAAGTGACGGTTGTGGATGAGATCGTGCAACAAGCCGCTGAAGCCGCAAACAGCTTGCTGGTGCCGGAAGGTTTGTCTGCCGATACTTGGCAAAAGATCAACGGCATTCAGCGCTTCTATTTGCGCATGATGGACATTGAAACCACCGGCGCCTCTAAGCTCGACAACTACCAGAACTTTGCCAAAGCCTTCCGCGTTGAAGATTACGGCCGGGTAATGGGCAATATGACTGCCAACAAGGCACAACTGAAGCGGATCCCTGAGTTTGCCTCTCGCGACCTGACAGATAGCACTGAAATCGGCTCCACTTGGCTGGGTCACCTGGTTATTGGTTTGCAACAGATCCTCAACGAGAAGGAACCGCAGACGGTTATCAGTCAGCTGCAAGCGGATTTGCCCGACTTTATGGAAGTGCGGCCAATACTGATCGACATGCTGACCTTTATTGAGAAAAAGGCCCCAGAAAAAGTCACTCGCGATTCCGCTGAAGTGTTAGGTGCGCGATTGAAGAATATGCGTGTGCTCGGGCAGTGATAGTGGCACCAATAAATATGAGAGCCCAATGAAACGATTAGTTGAGTGACAACTGGGTATAAAGAAAGGCATGGAGATTCCGCAGCAATGAGCATTCGTCGATTTTCATCGCGCACCCATAGGCTCGACAGTAGCTTTTTACTAGAGTACCTGAAAGGTGCTCGCAGCTATAAGCGTATTGCGGGTTACTTTACTAGCTCGCTGTTTGAAGTGGCCAACGAGCTGATTGAGTCCATCCCCGATGTGAAAATCGTCTGTAATGTGGATATCCATCCCGACGACCTGAAGGTGGCTCAGCTGCGTGAGTCGAAGATGATCGGCCGCTGGAATGAGCGGGATATTGAAGCCGAAAGCTTACTTAACCGTGACCGCTATCGCCGTCTGGACAGCTTCCTCGCCAAGCATGGTCAGGTCATCCGCGTTGCCCCAGACAGCATTTGCGGTTTTCTGCATGGCAAAGCGGGGGTTATTGAGCTAGCCGACGGCAAAAAAATTGGCTTCATTGGCTCCATGAACGAGACCAGCAGCGGCTGGCAACGTCACTATGAAATTCTTTGGGAAGACGAATCACCGGAAGGTGTGCAGTGGATTGAGCAGGAGTTTGAGTATTTGTGGAATGCTGCTCGTCCATTACCTGAAGCAGTGATCCGAGAGGTGAAGCGCCGTGGCTATCGCAGAGAGGTGCTGTTTGAAGATATCGTCGAAGACGATGATATTGCACCCGCTGCGCTGATTGAGTCCCCATTGTATCGCCAAGGTTTCTCTTTGCAGCCCTGGCAACAAGGCTTTGTCAGCGAGTGCGTTCGCCATTATCACAACCACGGTATTGTGCGTTTACTGATTGCTGATGAGGTTGGCCTGGGTAAAACCCTATCCATGGCCACTGCGGCGCTTTCGCTGTGTTTGCTGAGCGACAGAGATAGCAAGAAGCGTAAGCCCGTCATCATTTTCGCCCCAGCGACCCTCTGCGAGCAGTGGCAAGTAGAAATGATTGATAAGCTGGGCATTCCCTGTGCCCGCTGGCAAACCCAAAAGAAAGCATGGCTGGACCCTGAAGGACGAATTATTTCTCCTTCAGGGCAAGAGCATATTGCCAAGTGTCCGCTGCGCGTTGGCATCGTATCCACCGGGCTAATGATGCGCGATTCTTTAGAAAAGCAGCATCTGCTGGGGTTGCGCTTTGGCGTGTCTATATTGGATGAAGCCCATAAGGCGCGCAGTCGGCAGGGTTTCGGCAAAGACGCCGGCACCCACAATGAATTACTAGCCTTTATGCGCGAGATTGCTGCGCGATCAGACCATGTCATTCTGGGTACGGCGACACCTATACAAACCCGCCCCGAAGATTTGTGGGACTTGATTGGTATCCTACATCAGGGCAGTGGCAATTTCGTACTAGGCAACGACTTTGCCAAATGGCACCGTCCACCGGAGGTGCTGCCTATTTTATCTGGTGAGCAGCGCGTTACCGAGCCGAGCTTCGCCTGGGAACTGCTTCGCTCACCACTGCCCGTCGTCGATTCAACTAACGAGCAGTTCGCACGCCGCTTATTCAGCTCTCTTCGTCAGGATCTTGGATTAATTAATCAGAACGACAAGTGGGACATTAAGAGCACGCTCTCTGATTTGTCCGATGACTCGCTGGAATACCTTGAAGATGAACTGGATCGAAATATATCGGGTGCCAGTTTTTTTCAGCGGGAAAATCCATTTATCCGTCATGTCGTTTTACGTAAACGTGTAACGCTCGAAGATGCCGGACTTTTACCACGCATAGGCGTCGACTTGCATCCCGACCGGGAGTTGTCGAAGGAAATCCACCAATTTAACAGCTTGTTCGAGGGTAAAGCTCTGCGTACAAGCGAGGATTTCAGACAAGCCTACGCCGAAGCGCGGCACTTCGGGAAGGCTCTTGCGCAAAGTGGCAAAGGCAGCGGGTTTATGAAAAACCTGATGGAGCAACGGATTTGCTCAAGTATTGCGGCTGGACTAAACACAGCTCGAATGCTGCTGGAAGGCCGAACTGTTCGTGAGGAAAGTGACGAGCAGCTGATAGAGGTTAAAGCCGAAAGCCCGGATGAAATTGCCGTTCTCGAACGAATGATCGCCCGGCTTGAGCGCATTGAAGAAGACCCAAAGCTCAACGCAGTAATCCATTACCTCGAAAAAGAGAAGTGGCTGAAGTTTGGCGTCATTATTTTTAGCCAGTACTACGACACGGCCAAGTGGGTTGCAGATTCGCTCGCCGAGCGTTACCCAGACCAAGCGGTAGGCCTGTATGCCGGCGCAGGTCGCAGTCGGCTGTACCAAAAGGGTGACAGCGTCAATATTGAACGGGAAACACTGAAACGCATGGTGGCCGAGCACCAGCTTGAAATCATGGTCGCCACCGATGCCGCTTGCGAAGGTTTAAACCTTCAGACACTCGGTACCTTGATCAATATCGACCTGCCATGGAACCCTACTCGTTTAGAACAACGTATCGGTCGAATCAAGCGCTTTGGTCAAGTGCGAGAAAAGGTCGACATGCTAAACCTCGTCAACGAACAAACAGTCGACGAAAAAGTTTACGAGAAGCTGTCCGAACGAATGCAAGATCGCTACAACCTGTTTGGCTCACTGCCCGATACCATTCGCGATGAATGGATTGAGGATATCGAAACCATGGGCGAAAAAATGGATGAGTATATCAACGCCCAGAAACAGGCCAATGGATTCGACCTGCGCTACACCGAGACCATGTCTTCATCCGAAAAAGATTGGCGGGATTGCTCCAACGTACTCTCGCGCCGAGATTTTACTGAACTGATGACATACGGATGGAGTGAAAGCAAATGAGCGCTGGAAAAATGGTGACTTACGATCAACTAATGCTGCCTTTGATGAAAGCGCTTGTTAACCTTGGCGGATCGGGCCGCATCGATGAGATCTATGAGGCTGTGGTCGAGCTTGAGAAGTTTGATGAGGATACTTTGGCGGTTCTGCATAACCCTGAAAAAAGCAGCCAAACTGAGGTTGGATATCGGTTAGCTTGGGCTAGAACCTATCTCAAGAAAGCTGGATACCTTGAAAATTCATCTCGTGGTGTGTGGGCACTTACAGATAAAGCCAGACAGGAACCGGAAATTGATAGCAGAGAAATTGTTAATTTTGTTAGAGCTCAGGACCGCAAGCTTGAACAGACTAGTACTACGCCATCGGCCCCAGAACTGTCGTCCGATGACTCCCCAGAAGAGGCTATGCTTTGGCGTGAAAAACTGCATCATGTGCTAATTGAGGAAATGAGCCCTGACGCCTTTGAGCGGCTTACACAACGAATGCTCAGAGAATCAGGCTTTGTTCACGTCGAAGTCACCGGCCGTACCGGTGATGGTGGCATCGATGGTAAAGGCATCGCTAGAATCAATGGATTGATGAGCTTTCATATCGCTTTTCAGTGTAAAAAGTACAAAGGTTCCGTTGGGGCTCCCGAGATCCGTGATTTTAGGGGCGCAACCGTTGGAAGAGCTGATCGTGGCATGTTTATTACCACTGGCAGTTTTACAAAAGCAGCCATTGAAGAAGCCAACCGTGATGGCGTTGCTCCGATTGACTTGGTCGATGGTGATCAGTTAGCCGATAAGCTCAAAGAACTTAGTTTAGGTGTTAAAACAGAGCTGGTTGAAAAAGTAACAGTTGAACCAGACTGGTTTTTAGGTCTTTAGCTCTATCATCGATACAGATAAGTGCAAGTTTCTTGCGACTATCTAACAACCTAATTGTTAGTGAACCTTCACACTATAGTGTCGGAGGTTCACTATGTTCAAACACCTATTTTTTCAAGCCAAAGCATTACCAGAGCTGTCATCTCAACTGGATACAGACATTCCACGCTATCCGCCATTCTTGAAGGGGTTGCCAGCTGCGTCACCCGAGGATTTGCAGTCCACACAAGACGAGCTAATTGCCAAACTGCGCCAAGTACTTGGCTTTAACCAGCGTGACTTTCAAAAGCTGATCCAGCCCTGCATTGATCATCTGGCTGCTTATGTTCATTTGTTGCCGGCTTCTGAGCATCATCATCACAGTGGTGCGGGTGGTTTATTACGTCATTCGTTGGAAGTTGCTTTTTGGGCGGCACAAGCAGCTGAAGGGATCATCTTTGTTGCCAGTGGCACACCGGTTGAGAAAAAAGAGCTAGAGCCAAGGTGGCGTGTTGCGGCGGCTCTTGGCGGTTTGTTCCATGATATTGGTAAGCCTGTTTCAGACTTGTCCATTACAGACGAAGATGGACGCTATCAGTGGAACCCTTTTTTAGAAACCTTATCTCAGTGGACCACTAATAATAGCATTGAACGCTATTTCATTCGCTGGCGCGACGGACGGTGCAAGCGGCACGAGCAATTTTCAATTCTGGTGTTAAACCGGGTGATGACACCTGAGTTGCTTGCTTGGTTAACCCAGCCGGGTCCTGAGATTTTGCAAGCCATGCTGGAGGCAATTGGCAATACCGAACCCGAGCATGTCCTTTCTAAATTGGTTATTGAAGCTGACCAAACCAGTGTCCAGCGAGACCTGAAAGCTCAACGAATTTCCGTTGACGACAACGCCCTTGGTGTCCCAGTCGAACGCTATCTACTTGATGCCATGAGGCGATTGCTTGCCAGTTCCCAGTGGTTAGTTAATCAGCGAGATGCCAGAGTCTGGTTACGAAAATCGAATCAATCAACCCATCTTTGCCTGGTTTGGAAAAGCGCGGCTAAGGACATCATTGAGCTTTTGGCCAAAGACAAGATACCTGGCATCCCAAGAGATCCCGATACCCTTGCGGACATCCTCATTGAGAGAGGATTGGCCATTAAATCCGCCTCAAATGAGCGATATGAAAGCCTTGCCCCTGAAGTGCTGATCAAAGACGACAAGCCAATCTGGTTACCCATGCTGCATATAGTTGAGGCCGATTTATTGTTCAGCTCGAATGTACCAAGTGGTGTGACACTGTTTAACAAATCTGAGTGGGAAGCAACACAGCAAACACGAGCAGAGCCACAGAGTCGCTCCAGTGAGCAGCCAGGCTTGCCTGAAGCGTCATCATCAATCGAACATAGAAAATCGGATGGGTCACCATCGACAAACTCGTCCGAACAAGATGATGAACTTCGTCATGCCAGTGATGTTAATCACCTTCAGGCAAATGAAAATGCTCCAGGTGATGAATGTGAAAAGCCTAACAACTCATATGATGGCGCTATCTCAAATAACGTAAACCAGCACGATGCAGAAGCATTGAATCTGCCTGAATCTTTGGCATGGCTCCCAGAGGCCAGTAGTGCGTTGGTTATGGTTGATGAACAGATACTGATCCGCTATCCCGATGCCGTAAGACATTGGTGTGCTCCCCGAAAACTGCTTGCTGAACTCAGTCGATTAGATTGGCTTGAACTAGATCCGGCAAACCCGACGCGTAAAGCCAGAACTGTGATTACAAATGATGGAGTTCAGGAGCAGGGGTTACTGCTGAAAGTATCGATTTCTAAAGGGCTAACTGCACTGATAGACCTTTCCAAACAAGACGCAGAAACGGCGGCAGCAATTCAGAACGAAGAGGCTTCACAGCTTCCGAGTCGAACTGAGACAACCAATGCCCAAGCAAAAGAGCTCGCCACAAGAGCGGAGCGTAAGCAAAAGCCGATTGCGGCCAATGCGAACTCAAGTACAGACCCCAAACACGCGCAGCGGCAACAGATGGTTAATTTTGTGAAAGATTTGCCCATCTTACTGACCGATGGCAATTACCCAGACGTGGATCATAGTGCCGATGGTATTCGCGTCACGATTCAAACCTTACGCCAAGTCGCCAATGAGCATGGCATTCCAGCCGGACAGCTGCTTCGGGGGATCTCGGCCAGTGACCAATGCCAGTTTGATGAGGGGGAAACGGTTCTGTTTACCGCTCACGCTGAACGTTAATCCATTTGAAATTAATCGGATTGCAAACGGTTATTTTGCGGAGCATGAATGAAAGAAAACGCATACGAGATGCCTTGGCGCACGAACTATGAAGCCATGGCCGCAGCAGGTTGGCTGGTTGGTGCAACTGGGGCAATTGCCGCAGAAATGCTGACTGAGCTACCACCTGAGCCATTTTGGTGGATGACAGGGATTTCCTCGGGCATGGCGTTGTACCGCCTGCCTGAGGCTTATCGCCTTTATAAGTTGCAGATGGGGCTAAAAGGCAAACCATTGGCATTTATGGAGCTGTCGCATTTGCAAAAGGTGATGGCAAAACATCCTGATGAATTGTGGTTAGGGTATGGCTTTGAGTGGGATCAACGTCATGCCCAACGCGCTTATGAAATCCTAAAGCGGGATAAGCAAACCTTGCTTAACCAAGGTCACGGCAAACAAATGGGTTCGACCTGGATTCATGGTGTCGAGCCCAAAGAAGAAGATGTGTACCAGCCAGTTGGTCACACAGAAGGCCATACCTTAATTGTCGGTACGACCGGTGCCGGAAAAACCCGTTGCTTTGATGCGATGATCACTCAGGCCATTTTGCGCAATGAAGCCGTGATTATTATTGACCCCAAGGGAGACAAAGAACTTAAGGATAATGCACAGCGAGCCTGTATTGCCGCCGGTAGTCCTGAGCGCTTTGTGTATTTTCATCCGGGGTTTCCAGAGCATTCGGTACGGCTTAATCCCCTTAGAAACTTTAACCGGGGTACTGAAATCGCCAGCCGAATTGCGGCATTAATACCATCTGAAACCGGTGCTGATCCATTTAAAGCTTTTGGCCAAATGGCACTGAATAACATCGTGCAAGGTTTGTTGCTTACTTCACAGCGTCCTGATCTGAAAACACTGAGACGATTCTTGGAAGGTGGCCCAGAAGGCTTGGTAGTAAAAGCCGTCACGGCTTGGGGGGAGCAGGTGTATCCGAACTTTACTGTGGAGATCAAGCGCTTTACCGAAAAGGCCAATACCTTGGCTAAACAAGCCATGGCGATGCTGCTTTTCTACTACGAACGCATTCAGCCCGTTGCCGCCAATACCGATTTAGAGGGGCTATTGAGTATGTTTGAGCATGACAGAACCCACTATTCCAAGATGGTGGCCTCACTGATGCCGGTACTCAATATGCTCACCTCAAGTGAACTAGGTCCACTGTTATCACCGATTGCAAACGATGTGGATGACAGCCGGTTAATTACGGATTCTGGCCGTATTATCAACAATGCCCAAGTGGCCTATATCGGATTGGATTCATTGACCGACGCCATGGTTGGCAGCGCCATTGGTTCGTTGCTTTTATCCGATCTCACCGCAGTGGCCGGTGACCGCTATAACTATGGTGTTGAAAATCGTCCCGTAAATATCTTCATCGATGAGGCGGCTGAAGTCGTCAACGATCCCTTCATTCAACTGCTCAACAAAGGCCGTGGCGCAAAAATGCGTTGTGTGATTGCTACTCAGACCTTTGCTGACTTTGCAGCTCGAACAGGCAGTGAAGCTAAGGCTCGCCAGGTGTTAGGTAACATCAATAACTTGATAGCTCTTCGGGTGATGGATGCCGAAACGCAGCAGTACATTACTGACAATCTGCCAAAGACTCGGTTGCAGTACATCATGCAAACTCAGGGTATGTCGTCCAACTCGGACAGCCCCGCGTTGTTTACCGGCAATCATGGCGAACGCTTGATGGAGGAAGAAGGCGATATGTTTCCACCACAGTTATTAGGCCAGCTCCCCAACCTGGAGTACATCGCCAAGCTTTCAGGTGGCCGCGTGATCAAAGGCCGCATTCCTATTTTAACCAGCTCTACACAGGCAGCATAAGGAGTCTGTATGCATCATTCTGTCTGTCTGAAAATGGCAACACTTACCAGTAAAGAAATGCTCGCTCAGTGGCAGCAACATAACCCTCAGTTCAAGGAAGCTTTAAGACTGCTTGAAACCGACTGGCCTCATGCTTTGGCTTCAGTACACTGTTTGGCGGACTATTTAACGGATGCGCTCACGTTAGATGGCCATTCCATCTTTGATTTGTGTCTGTGCAATGGCTTGGGTAGTTATGAAGAAGTCGGTTGTGATGATGACAGTGTTCGCCTTTGGCATTTCATTGAGGCACTGACCTGGACTGCCGCCAGTGCTTTAACGGGGATTCGCCTGCGTGATCCTGACCATTTCGAGTGGGCTGCCGTAGATGGTGTGTATTTCCACACCTGGATGCGTAATCGTCCAAATCGGATGGCGTATTTGGCTGAAGGACGCATCGACGTGCGTTATGTTAGTGGCCATACGACGACAAAGCGGCTTCAACAAGTGATTAAAGCCCGGATTATGACGCCAACCGTTGCAGCCATGCTGGCCCGAGTAGAAGAGGATGTTTGGCATGAGCAAGCATAAGTCGGTTTGGCTACTTTGTCTGGCGCTGATGCTGGAGATTATTGCTATTGGCGTGTTAGTGCCCGGTGATTGGACTGGCCGGGTCATTAGTAAAGAAAAGCAGATGATCCAAAATCAATTGGGCGCTCAAACAAGCTATTGGATAGGTCAAACTAGCCATCGCTGGTATCAGTCATGGGTTGTGGATACGCAGATGGAGCAATCTGTGCGAGATTTTCTAATCCCCACTGAAGAGCAACGACTGCGCTCTAAAGGGATGGAGAACATGGGAGGCTTTTGGTTTGTGTGGGTAGAAGACCGTATTCAGGCATTTTTTGATGTGCTGTACCAAGTGTTCACTCGATTTGCTTTGCTGATGGTCTGGTTGCCCTTTGCGCTTATTCTCATGTTACCGGCGCTGTGGGACGGCTTGATGACCTGGAAGATTAAGAAGACAACCTTTGATTTTTCGAGCCCTATCATTCACCGCTACAGCATGATTATCCTGGGCTCAGGCGTCATTTTGCTGTTTATGGGATTGTTCGCCCCACTGGCTATTCCACCGGTGGTGCTACCGTCGCTGATCATCGGCTTGGCATTGATGGCAGGGTTGGCGTTAAGCCACTTGCAGAAGAAGATTTAGTTTACATTTTATTCTCGGGTTAACAAGTTGCAGGCAGGTTGACAAATTTTAAAATTAGCATATTATCGTCCATGGTATCTAATCCTATTGCTTTACTACCTGAGGTAACAAATTTGAACACACCGATGACACTAAACCCTAATTTTAAAGAAAGTCAGCTGATTGAAGTTGCTCAACTTTTAGCAGATGTTCGAGCAGATGTTGTAGATTTACACAACAGAGATTTGGGTGACACCAACAAATCATTGGGCATAAGGTCCTACGAGTGTTGTTGTACACATTTAGTAAGGAAGTCACTTGAAGTTGATTGGCTTAAGATACTGACCCCGAAAGGGAGGTTTACGTTTAGTATCGCTGACGTTCCAGTTCGTTTCTGGAAAGGTCAGCCTGACAAACTCCCATCAGGGAAACTGATACGTTCCCACGAAGCTATGATGCAAATGGAGTTATTTTCTACAGAAGATAGTCCGTCAGAGATCATTTGGTTTTTTGTTCTGAGCACTGATCAAACTAAATGTGTAGATCGCGCCTTTTTCGTTGGTTATAGCGATGTTGGTGAAATTGTAGTCAACTGGGAAGTGCCAATGAATTCTAAGGTTACGTTAATAACAGATACTGATGAGAATGTTTCTCATGGTGTTGAACTTGAATCGGCTGTTTCTAAAATCAAAATTAAGAAAAAGTCGAAAAATGCAGTAAATCATGAATAACGAATTTTTTGGTGAAAAACTAAGGCTGGCGAGATTGATGGCCGGAATTACTCAACAAGAACTTGGTGAGTTAGTTGCGGTCAGTCGTCAGTTTATACATCAGCTTGAAGCAGGTGTTAAACCACCTGCTGAAGACCTGCTTTTGGCATTGGCTGAAGTATTAAAAGTGAAAAGTGATTTCTTTTTTAAGAAACCACAAAATGATGTTAAGTATGAGCAATGCCACTTTCGCAAGCGCAAAACAACACCGGTTGGACTTGCAAATCGAGTATTGGCTCTCGGCACCATTTTTGAACTATTAGTTGAGATTATTGAAGATCATCTTGAGTTGCCTGTTGCCAATTTTATTGATTTTGAAGAATCAGATCTGAGTGCGGAGGCTATCGAAAGAGCAGCGGAGCAATGTCGTATTAACTGGGGTCTGGGTTTGGATGCACCAGTTACAAACATGGTAAGAGTACTGGAGAATAATGGCGCTGTAATCACTTGCTTTGATGGTGTTTCAGATAAAGTTGATGCGTTATCAATGAATCGAAAAAGACCCATCATAGTAAGAAATAATGCGAAGGAAAGCTGCTGTAGAATGCGCTTTGATTTGGCGCATGAATGTGGCCATTTGGTTTTGCATCAAGGTGTAGAAACTGGGTGTGCTAAAACAGAGAGAGAAGCTGATGCTTTTGCAAGTGCGTTTCTTTTTCCACGTAAGGCTTTTCTGAAAGAGTTTCCTCAATGTGTGGGACCTGTTCGAATTAGGTGGGAGAAAATCTTTGCATTGAAACTTAGATGGCGTGTTAGTGCGAGAGCAATAATTTATCGAGCTAATTATCTTGGGTTAATTTCGTCGCAACAGTACAGAACCGCCAATGTTTATTTGAATAAATCTGGTCAATCGAAAACAGAAGACTTAGATGATCAAATACCAATGGAACAGCCAGAGCTTTTATCAGCTGCAATAGATCAGCTCAACGAGCATTTGGGTATTTCGATTTTTGATATTGCAAACGATTTAGGTGTTTCAAAGCAGATAGTTGCTCAGTTAACCAGTTACGATTTGACTAAGCAAATCAATAAGTCAAATGTCAGAAATATCAATTTCTAAGACAACCACCTCCCTAAAACAGATGAACTAGCGCTCGGTAGTTCAAAACCTTCAAGAATTCGATATCTACCTGACCACAGCCCTGAGTTATTTCGGGGCATTCTTCACTTCTCAATTCAAACAACGAGGAGTGACTATGGAACCTGTGAGTATTCCGTCCTATATCGATGATCCGCCGCACTTCCTGCTTTGGAGTGCCGATGAGATGGCTCCCATTCTGTTGGGGCTAGTGATCGGCATTTTTACCGGTAATGCCTTGGTTTTATGCCTGTTGGGGTTGGTGACAACCAAGCTCTATCGGCGTTTTCGTGATGGTCGCCCAGATGGTTTTATTCTTCACGCCATCTACTGGGCCGGACTGTTGCCAACCAAAGCCAAGACGATCCCTAACCCATTTATCAGGAGCTATCTGCCGTGAAGTTCGACGTGTTTTTAAAATCATGGCAAGGCACGCAATTAGAGAACCGATGGCAGCGGTTCCTGATTGCAGTGCTGGTGCTATCTAATTTGCTGCTTGCGGTAGCGGCATTCTCTCGCAATACCGTGGTAGCCATTCAACCACCAACCTTGTCTGAAACGGCTGAAGTGTCACGAAACCAAGCCACTCAACCTTACCTGGAATCCTGGGGGCTCTACCTGGCTGAGCTTATGGGCAACGTGACGCCGGGTAATGTGTCCTTTATCCGGGTTGCTATAGAACCACTGCTTTCTCCAGCGGTGTACCAGCAAGTGGTCGATGCACTGGAAATTCAGGCAAGGCAAATCCGAGAAGACCGAGTCACGCTCAAATTCCAACCCAGACAAGTGGAGTATGAGTATGAAACCGGGCATGTCTTTGTGACCGGCTATTCCTTGGTCTCTGGGCCATCTGGAGATGAACAGCGCCAAACTCGCACCTATGAGTTTGACATCGATATTGAGCAATACCGTCCAAAACTTAGCTGGATGGATACGTATGAGGGGCAAGCTAGAACGAAGCGCGTTCGTGAAAAGTTGACCCAAGAGCAAAACCGGAGGGTGAATGATGCGAACCAAAATTAGTCGATGGATGACACCAAGCTTAATCGCAATGAGCTTGAGTGGCGTCCTGTTATCTCAAGCGTCGTATGCAGACGTGGAATTGCCGATTGTGCCAGCCAGTGTGATGAAGCAGTCTGCTACTGCAAATCCACCGGTTCAAACCAATACGGTTTCAACGGATGTGCCAACAACGCTACTGATGACACCGGGGATTAATGAACTGATCCCTGTAGCACTTGGCCATCTGAACCGGATTGTGACGCCGTTTGAATCGCCTCAGGTGAGAACAACCAGTGATGCTCAGACGCAAATCAAGGGGAATGTTGTATATGTGGCCACGGACAAAGAATCACCGGTTTCACTTTACATCACTCCGCCTGGTCAGGAAGCGCCCGCGTTATCTGTCACCTTAGTACCTCGTCGTATTCCACCGCGTGAAATCACCTTAGCTATTGATGGTCAGCAGTGGCCTATCAAGGGCGTCGTGAACCGAAAAGCCGCCACTTGGGAAACGACTCAGCCATACGTCGATAGCTTACGTGATTTACTCAGACGCCTTGCACTAAATGAGTTACCACAAGGCTATGACATCCGTTTAGCTGGCCAAACTGACACAAGCCCGAAATGTTTTCAGCCTGGCTTAAAGTTTGGTTTTAAGCAGGGGCAAATTGTGACGGGACATTACTTCACCGTCTATGTAGGACTGGTTGAAAGCTTTGCCGATGAGCCGATAGAAGCCAGTGAAATAGCTTGTCATGCACCAGATATAGTGGCAAGTGCCTACTGGCCTCGCAATATCTTGTTACCGGGTGAAAAGACTGAGTTGTATGTGGTTGTTCGCAATCATCGTGAAGAAGCGGTGGAAAGTCAGCGACCTTCGCTTCTTGTGGGAGGTGAATAACGATGAAAGCACAATGGGAACAAATGAGCCCGAACATGAAGCGGGGCCTATCGGTTGCCGGTATTGCTGGTGGTCTCATTCTTATGGTGATGGTGTTTTCACCTAATCCTGACGATGGCTCAAGTAGTCGGAACCGACAGGAAACAATCCGGCACATTCTTACGGATACCAATACTCGTGATGTTGGGGTCGATAGTTTGGCTGCGAACGTAAAACTACTCAGTGAGCGCAATGAACAGTTACGTCGTGAAGTTGAGCGCTTGCGTCGTGACGTCGATTCAGGACGGCTAAGCCCAGATTCGCCTTCCATACCAAGTGAAGTCAATGCGGAGCTGGCCCGCCTTAGAGCGGAACTTGATGATGTTCGCGCTGGAGGTGATGCAGCAGTTGAAGGCACAAATAGCCGTTTTGAAGTGCCTTTATCTGCCATGGAATTGCCTAAAGAAGAAAAGCCACTGCCGTCTAACCCAGACGACTATTTTGCCAATGCGCCGCTGCCTGATCCGCTCTATCAGCAGCCAGCAAATGGCCAAGGTACACGAGCTCGGGATGTTCCATTGCCGCCAATCACGATTCGTATGATTGAGCCTGAAGTGGTTGCTGAACCAGAGGTTGTTGTGCAAGAAGCGCCGCCTTTGTATCTACCGGCGGGCAGCATCATCTCAGGTACTTTGATCACAGGTTTGGATGCTCCTACTCACGAGTCCGCAAGACGCGAGCCTTTTCCTGCATTGCTGAGGATTCAAAAGGAAGCCATTTTACCCAACCGATTTAGAGCGGATATCAAAGAGTGTTTCTTGATCGCCGCAGGTTACGGTGATTTGAGCTCTGAGCGTGCTTATTTGCGAGGCGAGACCATTTCATGTGTGAGAGAAGATGGTGGCGTCATTGAAACACGACTGGATTCTTATGCCGTGGGTGAAGACGGCAAAGCCGGTATTCGTGGCCGATTAGTGTCGAAACAAGGCCAGCTGGTGGCCAAATCGATGATGGCCGGATTCCTTCAGGGCTTGGCAGGCGCATTTGATGTGAATCCTGTTCCGACGATTCAGACGGGTAATGCCGGTGATACTCAGCTGTACCAGCAAGTCATGAGCCAAGAAGCATTACAAGGTGCTGCGATTAAAGGCACTGGTAAAGCATTGGATCGAGTGGCCAAGTTCTATTTGGACATGGCTGAAAATATGTTCCCAGTCATAGAGGTAGACGCTGCAAGGAAAATTGAAGTCATAGTCACTCGTGGGGCCTCGTTGTCGTTGGCAACTTCACAAGGGGTAGGTGCAAGAAGATGAAAAAATCCTGCATGTTGCTAACCGATCGAAGTCCGTTTCAGACAATAAGATGTGTATCCAGAGGAGAGTTAACCATGACGACATCAATGCAGAACAACCCAAAGCACCAGTCAAAACAGTGGTCTAAAGCTGGATTACTTTTATTGGCAGTCGGCTCAACCTTATTGTCTGGCTGTAGTTCATTGGGTCTTGGGAGTAGTGAATATGGATGCCCAGGTATGCCTGACGGTGTGCGCTGTTTATCCGCTCGTGAAGTCTATGAGCTTACCAGTAATGGCGCTGCACCCAAGACGATTGATGCTGTGGCGACTCGAATTGGTTCTCCCTCTGGGTATTCACAATCTGATTTAGAGACAGGACTGCTGAGCCATCCGGCATTACCCGAGACGCAGCAATCTGCACCTATTCGCATTCCTTCAAGGGTAATGCGGATTTGGATTGCGCCTTGGGAGGATGACCGTGGGGATCTGAATTTATCCAGCTACGTGTTTACCGAAATTGAACCGCGCCGGTGGGATATTGGGGTGTCAGCACCTCGAACGGTTTCGCCAGTGCTACGTCCACTTCAGACTCAAAGCGATTCTGCCTCAGCGGGAGCTGATGGTAAGCGCGATAACTTGAGTATCTACGGAGAAACTAACGAATGACAAATGTAGTTCGCACCATTCAAACTCAGCGCCTAATGACCATTGGTGCGCTTGGTTTAATGGCGTTAATGATTTCGGAGCCCTCATTTGCGGGCACCGGTGGTGATGCTTTCACCGATGTTTGGGATACCCTAAAAGATTGGACCCAAGGTACTTTGGGACGGATCGTAGCGGGAGCCATGGTTCTGGTGGGTATTGTGGGCGGTATCGCTCGCCAAAGCTTGATGGCTTTTGCCTTGGGCATTGGTGGCGGTATGGGTCTCTACAACACACCAACAGTCGTTGAAAGTGTTATGTCTGCAACCTTACCTGTTGTTGCCAGCACTCAAGAAGTTATTGGCACATCTGTTCCAGCAATCAGCGCCGTTTTACTGGGCACCTGAATGTGAACCACAGTAGGCAGTTCACTTAAGGCAATCAAACTTAGGTCTACACAACATCGGGTTATTGGTGATGTTGTGTAGACTTTTTCATTTCAGCGACGCCACATTTGCGAACTTGGTTTATAGTATTTGGTATGTTAATACCTAAAGTGTTAAAATCCCTATCGTAATAAACTAAATGGTTTATACTGTTCGTGATATTCACACTTGGGGTGTTAAAATGTCATCTAAGATAAACTGGCTTGTTGCTCATACTTCTCCTGGTGCGCTAGTACTTCAGCAATGGCTGACTGAAAACGGTGTGAGCTACTCCCTGGCTCAAAAGTACGCGCAGAACGGTTGGCTGAAGAAGCTTAGTTCTGGCGTGTACTATCGTCCAGATGCGCAGGGCGATATAAAGCCAACTTGGGTTGATGCCATTCAAGCATTGGATGTGCAATTGGGCGTTTCAGTTCATTTGGCTGGATTGAGCAGCTTAACTCACCAAGGACTGAGTCACTATTTACAGCTGAACAAAGAGCAAGTTTGGATTTGCGTTAAAAACAAGTCGTCCTTACCGAAATGGTTTCGTGAATTTCCTTATCAGAATTGGTTTTACTGTGGAAACCATAAGCTTGAAGTGAATCCCGAGAAAGATTTGAAAAGGATCACGGTTAAAGAGAAAGAACTCACTGTCAGCTGTGCAGAACTTGCTGCCTATGAAGCGGTAGACGCGATTGGGAAGCTGATTTCATTTGAGCATGTCGCAGAATTATTTCAGGGTTTAGTCAATCTTAGCCCTAGAAAAGTACAAGATATTCTTGAACGAAGCAGCTCTGTTCAGGCAAACCGAATATTTCTATTTCTGGGTCGATACTACGATCACCAGTGGGTCAATCGCGTAGATGAAACAAGAATTAAATTGGGTGCAGGAAAGCGGCAGGTTGTCGAAAAAGGACGTTTTGATGAGCGATATCAAATCACAGTGCCAGAGATATTAAGCATCAAAAAAGGTGAACAACATAATGGATAAAGATAGCCCATACTACAAACAGGTTTCCTTGCTCATAAGAATGCTTCCTGTGGTAGCAACAGAGACGGTTTTTGCACTTAAAGGTGGCACCGCCATTAATTTATTTGTGAGAGATTTTCCTCGGTTATCTGTAGATATTGATCTTGCTTATCTTCCACTTGAACCAAGAGATGAGGCTTTGATTAATGTCAGGGCTGCATTGCAGCGCATTACAGACAGAATCAATACTCAACCAGATATCAGAGCGGCATTTCAGGATAATAAAGCTGATGAACTGAGAATAGTTGTATCAAGTCCGGTTGCGACGATCAAAATTGAAGTGTCGCCCGTCGCCAGAGGTACATTGCATAGTGCAGAAATAATGCCAGTTCAAGAGTCTGTTGAAGACGAGTTTGGTTATGCTGAGATTCAGGTAGTCAGTCTTCCCGATCTGTATGGTGGGAAATTGTGTGCTGCAATGGATCGCCAACATCCTCGCGACTTATTTGATGTGCGTATGTTACTTGGCAGTGAAGGGATTTCGAGAGAGATTTTGGTGGGTTTTTTAACCTATACATTAAGTCACCCTCGGCCTATTAATGAAGTCATGTCGCCAAACTGGCAGCCTCTGAATGAGAAATTTCAGGCAGAATTTGACGGAATGACTTTTGAAAAAGTTGAATGCGAAGACTTAGCCTCTGTTAGGCCCATGATGTTAATTGAACTGCAAAAACATTTCACAGAAAGGGATCATGCTTTCCTTATGTCATTCAAAAGAGGGCAACCTGACTGGGCATTGTTTGATTATCCTAGTGCAGCAGACTTGCCAGCGATTCGTTGGAAATTGCAGAACATTAACAAATTGGCAAAGAATCAAGCAAAACACCAAGAGCAATTAGATAAATTGAAGCAAGTGCTTGATGATTGGCTTGCTAACGCAAACGCTGAGTAATTCGTTTATAACAAACCTCAACGAGCTATAAGCCCCCTAGTTAGATTGCGATTTCTTCAATCTATCTAACCGAGTCCACATAGGACAACTGCATAGACTGGAGCCTCGATTTACATTAACGAGGACTCCTCATGCGAAAACTATCTCCAATTATTCTGGCGCTTGCGCTGTCTCCTTTGGTTCAAGCTGAACCAGTGTCTGAAGTGTCGCCCGTTGGCAAAATTGACGGCATGGTTTCTTTGCCGGTCACGGGTATGAAAGCGGTTGAAAGCAATGGCCGTATTGTTTTCATGTCAGACAGTGGCCGGTTCGTCATTGATGGGACGCTCTATGATGCCTGGTCGAAAAAGCCGCTTACTAGCCTTGAAGAAATTCGAGAAGCGGGAAACACGCTGGACTTAAGTCGTCTTGGCTTAAAAATGGATGATTTGAACCCACTGACGCTGGGCGAAGGCAAAAAGAAAGTGGTGGTCTTTGTTGATCCACGATGCCCGCACTGCCATGAGCTTTTGAAACAAGCTTTACCGCTAACCAAAGAATACACCTTCCAAATACTCCCTGTGCCAGTGCTTGGTCCTGATTCAGAGCGTCAGGTTCGCCAGCTTGGCTGTGCGCGTGACAAAAAAGCGGCCACCGATGCATTGCTCAATGGTCGAATTAGTAACTTAGAGCAGGATGATGCCTGCAACTTAGAGCCAATGCAGCGTACCTTGGTGACGGCTCAAATCCTGGGCATTCAAGGTGTGCCTTTCATCGTCGCCAATGATGGTCGCATCAGCCGAGGCCGTCCTTATGATCTTTCTGCTTGGTTGGAGGGGCGTTAATGAAAGCCTCTCTGTATTCGGGGCAACGCGCTTCAGAGCTATTGCCAGTATTGGCCTATTCAGACGATGAGCAACTGTTTTTCATGGAAGACCAAAGTGTTGGCTTTGGTTTTCTATGTGACCCATTGCCGGGTGGTGATGAGTCTGTTGCAGACAGGGTTAATGTTCTACTCAACAACGACTGGCCAAAAGACACTTTGCTGCAATTTGGCCTGTACGCCTCGCCTGATATTCAAACCGACCTTCAGCGCATGATGGGCTTACGGCATCGTCAATCCGACCCATTGCTCAGGGCGTCGATACGCAAACGTGCGGATTTCCTCGATGGGGGCACGGTTCGACCAATAGAGGAATCGACCCAGACACAGGTACGCAACTTTCAACTGATCGTCACCTGCAAATTGCCTTTGGAAAGTCCTATACCGACGGAGCGTGAGTTGAGTCGAGCATCCGCGCTTCGGGCTTCTTTCTCTCAGGCGTTGGCAACGGTTGGTTTTCGCGTCACGGAGATGAGTGACCGCAACTGGCTCGCGGCATTAAGTGCGCAGCTTAACTGGGGAAAAGATGCTTCTTGGCGCAATCCATCACCAATCCGCAGTGAGGCAGATAAACCACTTCGAGAGCAAGTGTTGGATTATGACCGAGCTATCAAGGTGGATAGCCAAGGTCTTATGCTGGGTGATTACCGAGTTAAAACCTTATCCTTTAAGCGCTTGCCTGAGCGGATCTGGTTTGGTCATGCCGCAAGTTTTGCGGGCGATATGATGACGGGCAGTCGCGGTTTACGCGGAAGCTTTTTGCTGAATGTCACCATTCACTTTCCCTCAGCCGAGGCCATGCGATCTCGTCTAGAGACGAAGCGTCAATGGGCGGTCAATCAAGCCTATGGCCCGATGCTCAAGTTTGTGCCGGTGCTTGCAGCCAAGAAAAAGGGGTTTGATGTTCTTTTTGAAGCCTTGCAAGAAGGTGATCGTCCTATTCGGGCAAATATGACCTTAACGCTGTTTTCCCCAACGGAAGAGGCGTCCATCAGCTCTGTTTCAAATGCTCGAACCTATTTCAAAGAGCTCGGATTTGAGCTGATGGAAGACAAGTACTTCTGTTTGCCCATTTTCCTGAATGCCTTGCCATTTGGTGCTGACCGCCAGGCGATGAACGACTTGTTTCGATTCAAGACCATGGCGACACGGCATGTGATCCCACTGTTGCCTTTGTTTGCGGATTGGAAAGGCACGGGCACGCCAGTGATTAACTTTGTTTCCCGTAATGGCCAGATCATGAGTGTATCCCTTTATGACTCGGGCAGTAATTACAACTGTTGCATCGCGGCGCAATCGGGGTCGGGTAAGTCATTCCTGGTGAACGAAATCATCTCCTCCTACCTATCAGAAGGCGGGCAATGCTGGGTGATTGATGTTGGCCGCTCTTATGAAAAACTGTGTGAAGTCTATGACGGTGAGTTCTTACAGTTCGGGCGGGACAGTGGTATTTGCTTAAATCCGTTTGAAATCGTTGAGGACTATGACGAAGAAGCGGATGTACTGGTTGGGTTATTGGCCGCAATGGCCGCACCAACGCAGTCATTAACCGATTTTCAGATGGCCAACCTAAAGCGTCAGACCCGTGAACTGTGGGAGAAAAAAGGTCGTGCCATGTTGGTTGATGATGTGGCAGCGGCTTTAAAAAATCATGAAGACCGACGTGTGCAAGACGTGGGTGAGCAGCTCTATCCGTTTACGACACAGGGCGAATATGGCCGCTTCTTTAATGGCCACAACAATATTCGCTTCAAAAACCGTTTCACCGTTTTGGAGTTAGAAGAACTCAAGGGGCGTAAGCATCTACAACAAGTGGTGTTGCTTCAGCTTATCTACCAAATCCAACAAGAGATGTACTTAGGTGAGCGGGATCGTCGCAAGATTGTGTTCATTGACGAAGCCTGGGATCTGCTGACTCAAGGTGATGTCGGTAAGTTCATCGAGACGGGTTACCGTCGATTTCGAAAATATGGCGGCAGTGCAGTAACGGTAACGCAGTCGGTCAACGATTTGTATGACAGCCCTACAGGTAAAGCTATCGCTGAAAACTCGGCCAATATGTACCTGCTTGGCCAAAAAGCCGAAACCATCAACGCGCTCAAAAAAGAAGGCCGCTTGCCACTAGGTGAAGGCGGCTATGAATACCTGAAAACGGTTCATACCGTCACTGGTGTCTATTCCGAAATTTTCTTTATTACCGAAATGGGCACCGGGATTGGCCGCCTCATCGTCGATCCGTTTCACAAGCTGTTGTACTCGTCCCGTGCAGAAGATGTAAACGCGATTAAACAGTTAACGCGCAAAGGCCTTTCTGTTGCTGATGCCATCTCTCAGTTGTTGAAGGAGCGAGGCTATGAATAAGTCCACGCTTTGGCCATTTATGGCCTCTATTACTTTGTCTATTGCAGGTAGCGGTTTAATGGCCAGCTGGCTCTTAATGAAAACACTCGAACCCATCCACAGCCAGTTGGCGTTAAGTACGCCTATTGCAGTCGTGGATTTTGGGGAGGCGGTGTTGTCACTGGGCCCCAATGCCAGCGAACAAGACATCGAATCTAGGTTGCTTCAGACCAATCAGCAAATTGAAAAGCTAAAAGCAGCCGGTTTTATCGTGCTGGATGCCCAAGCGGTGGTGGGTGCTGATGATTCCGTATTTGTGCCAGTAGGCTCAAAGGAGGTGTCTCATGCAGATACTCCGTAAAAGAATGCCTTGGCGGCCATATCTCATCCGGTTGACTGTTCTTGCGTTAATCATGGCCTTGGTAGGCACCTACGCCATGATGCGCTACCGAATAGGTATTGATACCCAGCAAGAGCGCTGCCTTCCTGATACCACGGTATATCTGATTGACCTATGGAATAAAGAGCCCGTTAAGGATGGTCTGTATGCCTTCAACTCAAAAGGACTCGCTCCGTTATATAACGACGGTACTCGGATGCTGAAACGTCTAACAGGGATGCCAGGGGATGAAGTCAAGGTGACGCCTGAGCATGTGCTGGTGAATGGTGCTGAAGTCTCTACCGGCATGGCATTAGCCCAGCGTCTTGGTGTGGATGAAACAGAATTTAGCCGCTCATTGACGCTGCAAGAAAACGAGTATTGGTTTTCCGGTGAGGCCGCAACGAGTTTCGACTCCCGTTATTGGAATGCCGTTAAGCGCGAGCAGATTGTCGGTCGCGCTTGGCCGCTTTGGTAGGAGGTGGATGATGAGAAGACTATGCCTCTTATTTTTGTTGGTTGCTCCATTGGCTTGGGTGCAAGTGTCCTGGGCACAAGAGCCTTATCCGTTGTCTGACGAGGACAAAAAGATCGTCGAAATGAGCCGCAGCATTTTACAAAGTGCTGTGGATGGTTCATCTGAATTTATAGAGCCTTTTGCACCGGTTGAACAACCTGCGTCGCTCAAACACAGCGATGAATGGTTGATGTTTGCGTCGTCCTCACTGGGGGATTCGTCACTGAAGCAGCTTTTCAAAGAGGCCAGTGCTACCGGCGCTATTGTGTTGTTTCGGGGAATTCCTGAAGGAAAGACCTTGGGGGCGGCTATCCGTGATTGGCATACGCTGATGACAGGGCTTGATCCTGTTCCTCAGGTTCGAATCGATCCGAAAGCCTTTGTGCACTGGCGGGTGACTAGCGTCCCTGCCATTTTCCGCATAGAAGATGACAAGGTGACTGCAAGTGCACTAGGGGTTTACAGCAAGGACTGGTTGCAGCGTCAAATTGAAACAGGCAATACCGGTTCATTGGGTCAACGCGGTCCAATTCATTCGATTATAGAACCTGATTTGATGCAAGTGGCGATGCAGCGTTTACAGTCTATTGACCTGGGCGCGTTAAAGAAAAAAGCCATTGAGCGTTTCTGGTCTCGCCAAACATTTACTGACTTACCCAAAGCCACGCAGTATCGGATAAGAACGGTTGATCCAACCATCGTCTTGCAGCGGCCACTATTGGATGCCAATGGCCGAACATTGATCCCAGCAGGAACGCGTATTAACCCGCTCAAAGCCTTGCCATTTACTCAGCAGCTCGTGGTGTTTAATGCGTCGGACGCTGAAGAAGTGGACGCAGTTGCGCATTGGCTTGAGACGCAAGATAGGACACTGCGCCGCATTACGCTTATCACCACGCAGCTCGACCGTGCGCAAGGCTGGAATCGCCTCAATGCGATCGAAAAGACATTGGACAGTCCGGTTTACCTTCTCAATGCCTCGCTAAAGCAGCGCTTTGATCTGCAAGTCACCCCATCGTTTGTTCAAGCAAAGGGACTCGCGTTTGAAATAGAAGAAATTCCAGCAAAGGAGCTTGTTCATGAAAAAGCTCAATAATACGTATCGTCTGTTGCGGACTCTCGTTGTCATGTTTGTCCTAAGCGCATCTATTCCTGCAAAAGCCGAATTGACCTGCCCAGACGCGGGGTTATTGTCCGGCAAGTTGCTGACGGATGTTTGCTGGTCATGCATTTTTCCTATCCGGGTTGCCGGTCTTCCTCTTGGCTCTGGCAATGTCCCAAGCGGCGCATCAAACAAGTCATTTTGCTTATGCGAAGACAACTTAGGTGTGCCAAGGCCAGGTATTGTTACCAGCATGTGGGAGCCAGCGCGTTTGATTGAACTGGTCAGAACGCCAGGTTGTTCGCCTTCACTGGGAGGGATTCGCTTACCGTTAGGTGATAGGCGATTGCAAGGTGGTCATGGTGAGGGTGAATACGATACCGGTGATCTTGCTTTCTACCATTACCATTATTACGCCTTTCCGCTTTTGGTCATGCTCGATTTGTTCATGGATGGCAATTGCAATGCCGATGGTTACATGGACTTTGACTTGATGTATTTGTCGGAATTGGACCCAACATGGCTGAACGATGAACTGGCCTTTTTTACTCAGCCTGAAGCGGCTGCCGTTGCTAATCCATTGGCTATATCTGCTTGTACCGCTGACGCTGCTTCATCAACGCTTGGTAAACCCATCGACCAGTTGTTTTGGTGTGCTGGCAGTTGGGGCCATCTCTACCCGTTATCTGGCCACACATTAGCCTTTGGCTCATTAGCAGAAAACACCAGCCATTTAGCGGCGCGAGCAATCGCGGCTCAACACAGGCGTGGTCTTGCAAGGCGAACAATGGGGAACAGTGCGCTATGCCGACCTGTTATCGAACCCATGCTGCCGAAATCCCAATACAAGATGAGTATGTTCTTCCCTGTACCGGAAACTGAAAGTGCACATGTCATCGGTGAAAGCACCATGAAATGGGGAGAGTGGCGAACGATCCCCGGTGCCGGTGAAGATGCGCTCTACATTTTGTGGCGCTGGCAAGACTGCTGTAACTCGGGAGGTTAACCATGAAACCAACACTTTTTACCCGAGTTTTAGCGGGTGTTTTATCAATCACTATGGCGTGCTTGCCCTTACATGGTGTGGCCGCTGATGTGCAGCGCCAATCCGGCCTAAGCGGACAACAAGATGGTAAGCAATTACTGCAAAATTGGACGATGCCCGCACTTAACGGTAATACATTGTTGGTGCCGAGTGGCAGTGGTAATGAGTCCATTAACTTGCAAGAGCTATTTCCTGGTATGGATCAAGGCTCATTAGATGTCTTAACGGGCGTTTACGGCTCTGATGCCAGCATAAATCAATTGGGGACGCAGCGCCAAGAGAGCATGGCATCCGAAAGTGGCGCTACGGGTGAGGCGTTTCGCTCGCTACAGCAAATCAAAGACAGGTCTCGGCCAGATATGGTCAATGATCCGCTTTGGGCATTAACTGACGCGGTTCAAACTGACCCCAATCTATTAACTCAAAGCTTCCCCGGCTGTGAGTCTCAAGGTGAAGGCAGCCCAAATTACCAGCAATGTGACAGGCTCAATACAGCGGTTAACAGCTGCACTATTACTCACGATTACACGGCAGGCATTATTGAGCATGTTTCAGGACCGATGAACCTTCGCTCTTGTGGTGAGGGGTGTCTTGAAGTTTGGATAGGACGTATTGGCGACAACTACTGGAGTGGTAGTTGTAAAGTGTTTGAACAGGCCATCACACTCAAAGTCGTGAATCCCGACGCGATTACCTCAGCCGTACTTGAGTACGCCAAATGGGATGACTACATGCAAGTGTGGCTTGGTGATCAGAAAGTCTGGTCTGGGCCGAACAATAACTTTCCACCAGAAACGGCTGGTCGCTGCGAGCTTAGTACCAGTTGGGAGCGCAATCCTAATACTGACTTAACCGCTAAGCTAAAAGCGGTAGAGCCCGGTTTAGAAGTGCCGGTAAAAATTCGCGTATCGGTAACGGGTAGTGGTGAGGGCTATGCACGCATCAAGGTGCGCTTTGATCCAACCAAGGTGGTGATGAATGATAGTTGGTCACCACAGTCTTGTATCGAACAAGCAGCGGATATCCCGACGAAGTTTTCAGACTACAGCATTCAATGCACGGATCAGCCTTCTTCAACCAACGGATGTACGGTGGTCAATGGTGTTTCAGTTTGTGAATCCTACTTTGCCCCAAGCCCTGTGGCTGGCATATCGCCTTTGTGTCGGCGTGTACAAGTTAGTGTGGATGATGAAAGCTATAAGGGGATTGGAAATCAGGCCTGCCATGTGCTTGAAGCGAATCCTTCCTGTGGATTCATGTCGTCAGAATGTGCCGAAACCAATGATAAAGGTGAATGCATTCGTTTTACCGATACCTATGACTGTGGATTGCAAACCAGCGATCCAAAGTGTGTGGTATCCAACCTTATGCCAAGTAGTTTTGAGGCCTGTGAGCCTACTCAGACGATTACGCCATTTACTGAAACCAAGCATGTACCGGATTATCAGGTGTGCGAGAAGATCAGCACGCTTACTCAGTGTCAGTTAGAGCGACGTGTATTCGCTGAAACCCATCAACAAAGCTGGTTCATTGAGCGCAGTTGCTTTAGCTCTGAAACGCTCAGCTTTGTTCCACAGCACAGCAGCACTATGCAAACTGGAAACGCGACACTGAGGATTTTTGATAATCAAAATACTGAGATAAAAATCACCGAGTCGCCGTCCAAGGCAAATGGTTGGAAAACGACACTCTCACTGACGGGCAATAAGGAAACGGTGACTGAGACGAAACCGTCCATTAAATACCCTGAAATGACCTGTCCAAAAGGAACCTTTGTTGGTTCATTGTGTAAAGTCGTCAATGGGTCGATTATTTCGTGGCATGAACCTCAGGAGGTCACTCGTTCCAGATGTGAGTCCGGCTGGAACAAAGTCGATTTCGATACTTGCAGCCGAGAAGTTCAGAAGTGTTTGGCTCCTGCGAAACTGAGTGCTTCCTTGACCTTCTCTGGCAAATACTTAGAGCAAGACGTTGTTCATCAATCAAGTGATCCGGGCATAGACCAATGCTTGATGCAAACGGATCAGTTTACTGCGGTGCAGTGGCAGTGTTTGGATACGGGCACAAAACGAATCGACGGGTTAACGGTTGGTAGTGGCGAGTTGGCCAATCTTGGGAGCCTTTATCCAGCGGTTGTTTCGTCTCCTGCTCATTTAACCAGTCGCGGCAGCTCTGATGGACTGGGACTCTCATGCTGGTGGGCAAGAGCAACCTACAATGCTTCGACTGCTCATCCAGAGTTCAACATGGGCAGCTCAGATAGCTGGGTAGATGCCAATGGTAATACGCAAACCATCGTCAATAACGGACAAAACACGACCACCAATACGTGTGCCGCGCTAGAGCAAAACCCAGCCTGCCAGTACGTCAGAACCGAATGCACTGAAGGTGGGGCTGGTCATGAAGGCTTCTGCTATATCCAAAGTTTGGTGTATGACTGTGGACAAAGCGTTGAAGTGCAAAATGCACGAATGGAAACTCAATTCAACTGTGAGGGCCCAGTTCGCTGCATGGGCACAGATTGTTTAGAGCCAGAGTCAATCAAGCAGGCTAACTTTGCAGAGGCCGCTGCGATGCTCAATGCTGCGCAGTTTATGACCAATGATATGTCATGCACGGGAGCTGATGGCCAAGATAACGTCGAGTGTACGGTCTTTATAGGTAATGCTGGCCAGTGCAAAAAAGCCGTTGGTGGCATAGTGGATTGCTGTGAAAAGCCAAGTGGCGTGTCGTTATCGGACTACATCACGATGATAGTGGCGGTTAACAAGCTTGATACGGCAGTCATGGCCATGAATCCGTCTTCTGCAATCTATGGTTCGTGGAATACGCTTAGGGAACCGATCACGAGTACCTGGAGTGCGGTTAAAGAGCCTTTTGTGTCTGCATGGGACTCTCTCATGGGGGCTGGGCCATCAACGGCTGCTGGCGCGGGAGCGGAGCAAGCTGCGACTGGCTTTATGCAGGTGTTGACCAACAAAACGGCTGAGTGGGTAGGCTCTACCTTTGGTTCGGGGGCGCAATCGGCACTGTTTAGTAACGTTGGTGGCGCGGTTGGAGCCGATGGTGTTGTATCGGGTGGTAACTTTGCGCTGGGTGGCGCTGCGGGCGCGGTTCTGAGTACGGTTATGACGGCCTACATGATTTATTCAGTCACCATGATCCTCATTCAGCTTATCTGGAAATGTGAGCAGAGCGAGTTTGAAATGAACGCCAAGCGGGTATTGAAGAGTTGCCACTACGTAGGCTCTTACTGCAAGTCTAAGTTCTTAGGTGCCTGTGTTGAGAAACGGCAATCATATTGCTGCTTTACTTCGCCGCTTTCACGGATCATTCAAGAACAGGTACGTCCTCAATTGGGCCTTGGTTGGGGCAGTGCGAAGTCACCAAACTGTGAAGGTTTGACCGCGAGTCAGTTAAACCAGGTAGATTGGAGCCAAGTCAATCTCGATGAATGGATAGGTATCTTGTCGATAACAGGCAACCTACCCGAAGTACCGTCACTGGATATGGAAAGACTCACAGGCTCAGGAAGTACGCTAAACGTGGATGGAAACCGTCAGGGTGCCGCAGAAAGAGCCATTGAACGGCTAAACGGAATGGATGCCCAGAAATTACGCCAAGAGGCGACGGAAGAAATTTCGGGGAATAACTAGAAGAAAAAATCTTTGTCAGCTCCAGTATATTTTGGAGCTGACATCGCGCTAGATGTTGCATTATATGTAGTAAAGGGAACGTTTTTGAGGACGATTTATGGCTTTGCAAGTTTTGAACTGAGCAGTTTAGCTAATGACTTTTTAAATGTGCGTTAAATCGGTAATAAACTGTGCTGCATATTGAAGGTATTCCTGTTGTGGAGTTCGAATTACATCCCATCTTTTTGCATAGTTAAGAGGCCTGTCGCGTTGTTTGGCGTATGTAAGAACAAGCCGACGTTTGGCACGGGATACACCAACAAAGAAAGCACACCGATTAGCATCTTGATCCCCAAAGAATATTTCGTTCTCAACGGCCATAATTATCGTTGAGTCGAACTCCAATCCTTTGCTCTTATGGATAGTCAGAATACGCACAGCCTGATCATCAGAGAAACGAGTCAAGGCTTGAGGCAAATCGGGGGTAAGTTCAAGCAATTCTTCAATGCGTGCTTTGGTATCTCCCACAACTTCACCTAATCTGGCATGTGACTCATAGTCAGGCGAGAGAGCAACAAGAGTCTCCATTCCTATTTCCTTCAAAAATCCACACACAGAATCCCACCATCCTGAAAACGGTTCATCCAACAACTCGGCCATGGCTATGATTTTTCGCTGTTCCTTGAAGAAGCTTTGGAAATTTTGCCTGACGCTAGACTGCACCTCATCATCGGCAAAGGGAATCAATTGATTCATCAGCCGAATCCAGGCTTTGGGCTCTCGCTGGCCATAGAGACAGGACAAATAGTCAACAACGAGCCTTGCGGCAGGTTCGACAGTAATATCCTGCATCTCCTGCTCATTCCGGTACGGTATTCCCCTAACTTCCAATGCCACCATCAGGTGATTGGCGTAAAGATCTAGTTGTTTGGACACTAATACGGCGATTTCGGATAACGGAACTTGTTCATTTCTTATCCATCCGGCAATCAAATCGGCCAAGTACTCAGCTTCTTCCTGGGCATTCTCGAATTGCCACGCGAAGACCTCTCCCTCTTCACCAGCAAGTTGGTGATCTGGCATGACGGAAGCCGGATCGAGCACGCGAATTATCTCGTTCTGCATCCGAAGCAGGCGTGGTTTTGAACGAAAGTTTCGGTACATGTTTAATGGGACCGCTGAAAAATCCCTAGCGAACGTTTGGAAAATTCCGTCCAAAGCACCTGCCCACCCCATGATTTTCTGCTTGGTATCACCGACAGCAGTGAGACGAATGCTTGTACCTTGGAAGGCTACCTTCACGAGTTCATACTGCTGATCCGTGCAGTCCTGGAATTCATCCAAGAAAACATCGCTGTAAGTTTGGCGTATGGCATTTCTTGCGACAGTGGAGGCCTTAAGAATTTGAATTGCTAGCGGTACAAGATCATGAAATGTAATTTGCCTTCTTGTGACTTTTCTTTCGCCAATCGAATAATCCAGATCAAGAGCATCATTACCAGTAAGCACTACTCGGAAACGATCAATAATACGCTTTGCAAACGCATGAAATGTGTAGCTATCAAAACGGGATGCCAATTCTTGTCCACAGCGTCGTTGGATTCGCTCCTTCAAGTTTTTGCTGGCGTCAACTTTGAAAGAGATAGCGAGTATTCTCTTCGGATAACGGCAGGTTCCGGTTCGTAGGAGGAAGTCAGCTCTTTGTGCAAGCATTTCCGTCTTGCCTGCGCCCGGCCCCGCCGTCAATGCAAGACAGCGTGCTTGTTCCTTCGCAGCCCGCAGTGCATTGGGTTCAAGCGTTAGCCCATCCGAAGGCAGCCATGCATCTACAGCAATCACTCGGGCAGTTCCGCAAGCTTGGCGATCACGGCATCAGTGAGTCGTCCAAATGATTCAGGCATGTTCGCCAGCAAATCCTCGTCGCTTAGTTGAGCGAGAGCATCGATATGAGCCGCGGGCTTACTACCCAGTTTAAAAAGCTTGTGATACGTAGAGAAAAGATTTAACTCGTCTTTGCTGTATTGGTATGAGCCATGATGGCTCTTGCCTAACACGGCTTTAATCGTTGAGTCATCCGGTACTTCCTGCTGAACACCGTAAGCATCTGGGAAAGCAAGGAGCATTGAAAAATCTAAATCCATTGGAAATGAGAAAAACACACCACGCATTTCCAGCTCTGCAAATACACTCTTAGTACCGTTTTCAAAGAAATGATGGGTACGAACAGGTACTTTGTCATCATTCCAATCTGATAAAGAAAAAGTATTTGGCAGAACTTTTTCAGGTTGATACAAGCCAAGTTGGTTATTTACATACTTTATTCTTCCCCAGCCCGCTTGATGTCTGCCCACATCTAAATCGAGAAGGGTCAAAAATGGGATTTGCAGTGCTGATAACAGGCGCCAAAAATGATTGACATGCCTACCTCCAAGCGGAGCAATCGTAACCGCTGATTCATCAACTGGCGCACCCTTTGCTTGGAAAAGGCGCGGTAGTACAATTTCTTCGCTATCCCCTTCACCCAACACAACCAAACGTGAGAAGTAAATCTCAGGGAATGCCTGGACAGCCTCGCGTACAAACTTGTGCGCTTCATCGGTTTTAGCGGGTAATTGGATTTTCGTAATTCTTGATTGCCGGGTTTCGGTAAGTCGAAGATATCGAATATGTTCCGGATCGACACGTCGTAACATTGACGGAGCATGCGTAGCGATTAGGGCCTGAGCATCCTCGTTGCTCGTCATGGAGTTCAGAGCGCTGACAATCCGCCCCAGATAGTGAGGCGAGAGGCTGTTCTCTGGTTCCTCAAGGGCAATCAAAGTAAAGACTGGCGGACGCAATTTTTCTGGGTCAAAAGAGCCGTCCTCACCGGCAAGGACAGCACGCCCAATTGCTTGAGATGAAAGAACCAATGACAGATAGAGCATCGACTTCTGGCCGTCACTGAGTCTGGAAAAATCGACAAGATGTTCATCATGTCCAGGCGAGAATGATACGGACAAATGACGAAGCAACGCCTCGATCTCAGATGCCACAAAAGTAATCTTGGGATCTGTAAAGTAGCTGCCTTTATGAAGGGTGCCCCATGTTTTCTTCAGGTGGGCACTAAAAGCATTGACCGATGGATTAGCAGCCAAACTCTCACTAATCTGGTCGGTGAACCCTTTGACTTCCTCCCGTTCATTTTCCCAGTTCACTGCCCGTAGCAAGCGGCCAAGCAGCGCGTTCGTTCCATATGCTATGTGGTCAGTCGGATCTCTTCTTGCGGGCAGATAGTGGACTTGTATGTGATTTCGTTCAGACCTTGGAACCGTTTGAGGATTTAGAGGCGAACCATCCGGGCCAGCTTCAAGCACATACACAAAAGTCTCATCAATATCCCCATCCAGGCCCATAGTGGCACTTAGGCGATATCGTACCCTAGGAATTCCGTCAGGGTCATCAAGGCGCATGTGACTGAAATGGGGAGCAACGGTCGAGTTATCTTCTTCATCCTCCAACTCGGGGAACACGAAGTCCGCCTCAATCCATAACTGCCTTTCTTCGGGCGCTTCTTGTTCATCGTGCGGGACATGGAAGTCTGAGCGCTGAATACGGCGTAATGATGGATCAAATGCAAACAGTCGGCACAAAGCCTGGAGTGCAGCAGTCTTGCCTGACCCGTTGGGGCCAATCAGATAGGTAATATTTTCCAGTGTCAGTTCTGTTGGTTCAGCACCAAAACTCTGAAAATTTGAAACCCGAATACTGTGCAGTTTCATTCTTTTATCCTAATACATATGGCCCGAAAAATTAAATCTTCCCGTTCCATGGGTGATTTTTACAGAACAAGAATTCCCTACACTCGAGCCCGTGCACGTTCTCTAGCCTTAAGCTCTATGCGTTGTGATATTTGGCTATACAGCTGGGCTTCCTCATTCTCTCGATCAGTGACAGTCACAACCAAGGCATAGTCTTCTTGTTCGAAACTCAACGCCTCACCCCAATCTCTATCTTGTCGAGTAATTACAACAAACCACTTTTCAGAAGGCTTCGGCTGTTTAATCCGCCAAGTTGAAGACTGAACTGTACCTTTACCTCTTAATTCAGCACTTATGTCCCTATTACTTGTAGCATCATCATTTCTGGTTTTAGTTTCATCCTGAGTACTGTGATTGAAATGCCTTTGAACAGACTCAAGCGACTGATCTTTGACTAACCTAAAAGACATTTTAGTGGCCACATAGTCTATCCTAGTTGTCCTGACCGCTGGACAATAAGACAGAGTAACTCTAATTTCTCTGGAAGCACGCTGAGACCTTAAAAAATCATCGGGAAGCGGCAGTTCGAAAAAGTGATGCGAGTTGTTTTCAATTTTCTCTTCAGCCATTAAGACAACGGCATTTTGTGAAGATCTAAAAAGCTCCCCCTCATCAACAGCACCATAACCAGCTATATCTCTAAACGCATCTCGTCCATTTGCGCTCCTATAAGATTTCTTCATATCTTCAGGAAAGCTGCTTTCAATCTCCGACAGCATATTCGCATGATTAACCAGTAGTGCTCTGAGCAAATTAGCAGAAGCCTTCGGGTAGTTATTCAATAAACGACCTGCAAGATGGGTAATGTAAGGTGCCGCAAAACTTGTTCCGCTAATTTCGCTAAACAATGTGTTCCCAACGAATCGACTATTACAGGTCAGTACCCCCATGCCTCGCATAACTGCATTGAGTTCGTTGCCTGTTCTTATTGGAGAAGCCAAGTTTCCACCCATAGCTACCAGCTCGGGTTTAATTGCACCTTTAATAGTGGGACCGTGACGTGTAAATGGGGATGGTTGATTTTCTGTGGCTGGAGCCAATTGCCCAATTTCAGGATACCGTTGAGCATCGAAAGTCGCATTATGTCGAGCCAAGCTTCCCACCGTTAGAACGTTTAGTGCCGGAGCTGGATCTATGATAATACTTTCGTCAGCTAGAAGGTATTCTGGATACTCGTCTCTCCAGCTATGTCTTGGCACATCTGGATCGATAGAGCCTGAGAAGTTCCCAGCAGAAACGACAAATAAGATATTGAAGTCCCTAGCCAATTTATCCAAGACATACGCAATTCCTCGAATATGACGATTATCGTAAGGTGCATTGGAATTCCCTAACGACAAATTGAAAATCCGACATTGGTGTTCTTCGACAAAATAGGTTACAGCTTCCATGAGAGTTTTTTCGATAGAACTGGAGTCAAACTCCGCATTCTCATCAAGAATTCTACCATTGAAAATCCAAAGTTCAGGGTGCCAATAATTAGTTGAGTTACACGCTTCCAAGTCACCATACAGAGCTACACCAGCGACAGCAGTGCCATGACCATTCAAATCCATGCCACCTGTATCACCAATAAAGTCTTCACTTTCCGCAATTGCGGGTGCCAACAGGGGATGGTTAGTATTTACTCCGCTATCAAGAACACAAACCCTGGCAGCTTGATGAGTAGGGGATAGTATTCCTTCAGGAATTCTATCGATGTCACAATTCAATTGGCTATAGTGAATACCGCTCTTTGGTGGGAGATCAACCAGCCTAACATCGCTGTGATTCAGCAGTACATTCGCCTGACTAGAGTTAACCTCCAGACGGTACATTATTAAGCTATCAAGGTTAACTTTATCTGTTCGCCGTATTCCGTTATGAACTAACCAACGCTCAAATGCATCACAAGTGCTTAACCTCTCAGGATGATAAGCAACAGCCACAGGCCAAAGTTCCACATCTAAGAGAAATTTTTCTGACCTTGGTAAGCCATTTCTTCTGAGAGCCCAACTCTTCCGATCCTCACTTGTCCAGTTATCGATTCCCTCTATGGCTTCGAGAATCTGTTTGTACGTCAACTCCGCATCGTCTAAACCTAGACGTTGCAAGTGATCTGCAAACACAGCCATTCCGGTTTCATCAACAAAAACAACACACAGATGATTGTCTTCTTGGCTTACAAACTCGATACCATGTTTGTTTAGATGGGTAATATCGAGAAGTCCTGTATAACGAATTTTCAGTACAAAATTACCAGGGCGTGACGTTTGTTGACTTTGTGCGAATTTGAATGATTCAGTTAAGTCTCTGGATAATTTTTGACCATGCCCACGAAGATCACCTCGTGGATGTCTTGGAATATTGATTTTTCTTGTTCTACGTTCATTTTCAAGCAGTTCTCTTTCAATCTTAAGATGTTCATAATTAGCCATTCCTAGTCCCTTTTTTTAACTTTCTCGAGAAGCTGCTTGCTTCAAGTCCTTAACGGTCAAAAATTCCTGACTACGTAGGATCATCCTTTTTACTGCTCTACGAACAATACGTTCAATATCAGCGCCACTCTTTGTAGAAAATATCCCGAGGATAGATTTATCATCTAACTCAAATTGGCGACGTACACCACGCAATTTGAGTGAAAGAATTTGTTGTATTTGCAGCTCATCAGGTAATGGGAAGTCAATTTTTTCATCGAAGCGTCGCCAGATAGCACTGTCTAAAATGTGCTCATGGTTTGTAGCTGCTAAAATTAGACTCTTCCCTTGATAAGCGTCCATCATCTGAAGCACTGCGTTAACGACGCGGCGTAACTCGCCATGTTCGCCTGAGTCAGAACGTTCTTTGCCTATGGCGTCAAATTCATCAAATAAAACCACCATAGAATGTTCAGCAACAAAATCAAAAACTTTGCGAAGATTCGCGGCTGTTTCACCCAAAAAAGAAGATACCAACGCATCGAGACGAACAATTGCAAGAGGTAAATCAAGCTCAAAAGCAATTACCTCAGCTGCTAAGGTTTTCCCGCAACCCGGAGGACCATGAAAAATAATTTTTCCAGACGGCTTCATTCCAAAACTTCTCAGCACATCGACACGGCGGTGTTCCTCAAGAAGTTCCTCGATGGGTGCGATACTAGATTCAGGTAAAACCATTTCTTCTATTGGTCGCTGAGCTTGTCGAACATCTAATAGTGGTAGTCCTCGCTCTTTATCTACAGGAGGAGTAGGCAAAGTGTTACGTCCATTTTGTTTAAGCGGTCTTAAATGCTCACCATACAATATCTGCTCAAGATCATTTGCAAGAAGGTGATGTTGCTTTTGACGCTCATCTTGAATAACAGCTTCTGAAGCAAGCCGAAAGGCCTCGGAATCACCAATGGTTCCAGCCCTAATCAACTGTCTCAGTATTTTACCGTTAGCCACTATTATTCCCCTTTGCACTGTTCATTTATAATCGAATTACTCAGTCTTTTGTCGTATTAAATACTAATTATTTCATCATATTAATAACGATTTAAAATAATCAGACGTAACTACTTAGTATTATCTGAGGCTATGATGGGGCTTAGCCCATTCGATTTTGCATAATCCAAAATTAGTATTTCTATCATAGACGCTTGAGAGCGATGTTCTTTTTCCGCTGCTGCTTTTAGCAACAGCTTGATTTCTTTAGATGTTCGTATTGACAAAGTCTCTTCTTTGGAACGCGACACTATGCTTCTCCATGATAAATAAGCAATACAATGTACTGCATTATGCGTACATTGTATACTGTTTATTGAACTCATTACCGATAGCATGGATAGCGATATAGAGCCCCTTCGAGAGGGGCTGGTTGATGGGAGGCTAGTTGGCGGGGGTATCTGTTTCCTCTTCAGTGATATCGTCATCGGTTGAAGGCACCGCTTGCTCAACTTCTGCTTCTTTACCCTTAGCTTGGGCTGATTTTCGTGCTCGAATTTCGATATCAATTATGCGTCGTGCAAGTTTGATAATGCGCTGTTGCCATGCGTAGTTGCCATCAACACGTTGCTTGTTGCTAAGCACGCTAGATAACCAGAGTGTGTCCATTGAGATCATCAACGCATCGAGTTTGCGAACTAAGCCGACAAACTGGCCAACCTGAGGCGAGCTTATTTTTGCGTTGAAGGTAATCGGGTCGGTGTAGTCAGGTACTTCATCGATGCCGTTGGACTCCATCAGTTTGTCCAAACGGGCTTGTTCGCTGTCTACCGCTTTAGCGCAATCCACGATCAACTGGCTAATGATCTGTTCCACTTCATCAATTTCGTTCTCATCGCCAATGATGCGCAGGATGACATCGATTCCGTAAAGCGCACTGACCGTCCGTCTAAAAACACGGTCAACGACACGTTGTGCCTGTAAGCTGTTAATTGTGAATGATTGTTCAAAGATGGGTTTTGAGTAATTGGGTTTTGCTTGGGCCATAAGTTTGCTCCTGATATGACAATAATCAGTCCCTAGCCTAATCCTCTGTGAGGTAATGGCCTTTCAGCTAGGTGGAAGAATTGAGCATCTTTCTAACTATCCTGTCTGGATAAGACGGTTACACTGACTATCAAATATTGCTGATCTGTTTCAGTGATATCTGCGCCTGAGAGCATGAGCTCAAAGGAAGCCCGCCGCTGAGTATCTCAGTGGTACTAAGAGGTAGCTAGCCTCCTTAAACAAATAGCCTGCATGTTTTTACATGCTCAACCATGCGTTCCTTATGGTTCGCCTTTTCACCACCCAACTGGGGGAGTTTTCCCCAGTTGGGGGTGACTCCTTCAAAACCAACATAAGGAGTCACCAATGGAATATATCTTCGGATTTATTATCCAAATCGCAGGCATTATGTTGCTTGCAAAACTGAGCTGGTCGCTTTTGCGATTGCTTGCTCGTCAAAGCGTGCGCCCGTTTCGATTTGTACTTACTCAAATCAAGCGATTGCTCACACCAACACCAAAATGTCGTCCAATGGCAGTGCCTAAAGCTCCTGGTGTGCCCCGTTTGACATCTGCGTTTTACAAAGAGCCACATCAGTACGACATGGCTCTACTCGAAATACCAACCTATCTGCGTCGTCAGTCTTCTTTGCCCAGCCGGGTAGAAGCAACTGTGTGCACAGAGTTCAACTAAGACGAGGAGAACATCATGAAAAACCAAGTAACACTCATAGGCTACGTTGGCTCTGAGCCAGAGACGCGAGCCTATCCATCAGGTGATTTGGTGACCAGCATTTCGCTGGCCACTTCTGAGAAATGGCGCGACCGTCAATCCAATGAGCTCAAAGAGCATACGGAATGGCATCGGGTCGTTTTTCGAGATCGTGGTGGATTTAAGTTAGGGCTAAGGGCAAAAGATTTGATCCAAAAAGGAGCGAAGCTTTTTGTTCAAGGGCCCCAGCGCACGCGCTCATGGGAGAAAGATGGCATTAAGCATCGATTGACCGAAGTGGACGCGGACGAGTTTCTGCTTCTTGATAGTGTGAACAAAGCATCTGAGCCATCACCGGCGGATGATGCAGGCTCCCAAACTAATTGGGCACAAACTTATCCTGAACCAGATTTTTAACCGAGCGAAAACGCTTTAACCCAGCCGGGAGTACTTTCCCGTCAGGGTCAGACTCCCACTTTGATTGTCGGAGTCCACAATGGAAAAACCAAAGCTAATCCAACGCTTTGCTGAGCGCTTTAGTGTCGATCCAAACAAGTTGTTCGATACCCTAAAAGCAACAGCATTCAAGCAACGTGACGGTAGTGCACCGACCAATGAGCAGATGATGGCGCTCTTGGTGGTTGCAGATCAGTACGGCTTGAACCCTTTCACCAAAGAGATTTTTGCGTTCCCTGATAAGCAAGCTGGAATTATTCCAGTGGTAGGTGTCGATGGATGGTCTCGCATCATCAATCAACACGACCAGTTTGATGGCATGGAGTTTAAGACTTCAGAAAACAAAGTCTCACTGGATGGCGCGAAAGAATGCCCTGAATGGATGGAATGCATCATCTATCGGCGCGACCGTTCGCACCCAGTCAAAATCACTGAGTATCTGGATGAAGTCTATCGACCGCCTTTTGAAGGTAACGGCAAAAATGGCCCTTACCGTGTAGATGGTCCATGGCAGACGCACACTAAGCGAATGCTAAGACATAAATCCATGATCCAGTGTTCCCGCATTGCGTTTGGCTTTGTGGGAATTTTCGATCAAGACGAAGCGGAGCGAATTATCGAAGGCCAAGCAACACACGTTGTTGAGCCATCAGTGATTCCACCCGAGCAAGTTGATGATCGAACCCGAGGGCTTGTTTACAAGCTTATCGAGCGGGCAGAAGCTTCAAACGCTTGGAATAGTGCATTGGAATATGCCAATGAACATTTTCAGGGTGTTGAACTGACGTTTGCGAAACAAGAAATATTTAATGCACAACAACAAGCAGCCAAAGCGCTCACACAGCCTTTAGCTTCTTAGCGCCACGCATTCATTTTACTAACCCTGGCGGGATTATTCTCCCGTCAGGGGGAAGGTCTCGTCTTTTTATTGGAGATCTTCCATGACTAAATCAGCCTCACTTTTTCGCTTGGTATTGGTTGTTGCCCTTGTCTTAGGTTCGATTCAAGCCGGTAAAGCGGCAATTGATTCGGTTCAAGCAAGTGTTGTTCAGCACCAATCAGCGTTAGTACAAGCTGCAAAGTAACCACTTAACCCTGAAGGGGAGTTCTCTCCTTAGGGGGAGTCTCCCCTCAAAGGAGGCAATATGAAGGTTATCGACCTATCACAACGTACTCCTGCATGGCACCAGTGGCGCATTGCAGGGGTTACGGCATCTGAAGCCCCAATTATTATGGGGCGTTCACCCTACAAAACACCTTGGCGATTATGGGCAGAAAAAACCGGATTCGTATTACCGGAAGACCTGTCGAATAATCCAAATGTGCTTCGCGGTATACGGTTGGAGCCTCAAGCAAGGCGAGCATTTGAGAATGCGCATAATGACTTTCTTCTACCGTTATGTGCAGAAGCCGATCATAACGCAATCTTTCGAGCCAGCTTTGATGGCATCAACGATGCGGGCGAACCCGTTGAACTGAAATGTCCTTGCCAGTCAGTTTTTGAGGATGTGCAAGCTCACCGAGAACAAAGCGAGGCGTACCAGTTGTATTGGGTACAAGTACAGCATCAAATACTGGTCGCCAATAGCACGCGAGGTTGGTTGGTTTTCTATTTTGAGGATCAACTGATTGAGTTTGAAATACAACGAGACGCATTGTTCTTAACTGAATTGCAAGAAACGGCGCTTCAGTTTTGGGAGTTAGTTCAAACTAAAAAAGAACCGTCAAAATGCCCTGAACAAGATTGCTTTGTTCCCAAGGGTGAAGCCCAATACCGCTGGACATCGCTGTCTCGGCAATATTGCTCAGCACATGCCGAAGTGGTCCGACTGGAAAATCACATTAAATCTTTGAAAGAGGAAATGCGAGACGCTCAGTCAAAATTGGTCGCTATGATGGGTAATTACGCTCATGCGGATTATGCTGGGGTCAAACTCAGCCGCTACATGATGGCGGGCACGGTGGACTATAAGCAATTGGCCACCGATAAATTAGGCGAACTGGACGAACAGGTTTTAGCCGCTTACCGAAAAGCGCCACAAGAGCGGTTGCGTATCAGCACCAATAAGCCAGAGCAGCCCGTTGAAACACCAATCAAAATCAGCCTTGAGCAAGAGAACTTGGTTCTGCCAGGTGACTCGCCGAGCTCATTTTATTTTTAACGTTCACTTGGAGCCGATTTCGGCTCCTTTCTCATGCGCTTACATCGAGTGCATCAGAAAGCAGTTTCACTCGTAGCCAATGCTGGGTACGAATGATAGAGCGAGCTGAACTCTTACATACACAGCCATACCACAATCAACACACCACCCGACGGGGACTTCATTCTTTGCTGGGGCATGGGGCCTCGTCAAAACTGATGAGGTTTACCATGACTGAACAATCCCCATTTTTGGTTCAAGTGAATCAAGCGTTTAATGTCCCGGCTCCTGATGCTTTCGTTCTGGAAGGATTTAGTGCCGACACTACCCATCCAAACATTCCCGTTCGCAAGGACGAGTATGTCTTTAGAAAAGAAGACTTACGTGACGTATTGGCGTTCTTGTCTAACCCAGACGGTGACGGTTTGTATATTACAGGCCCAACTGGATGCGGGAAGACCTCGCTAATTTGCCAAGTTGCTTCTCGATTGAATTGGCCTGTTCAGCAAATTACTGCGCACGGTCGATTGGAATTGTCCGATCTTATCGGTCACCACACACTGGTTAATGGCAACATGACCTTTGTGTATGGACCGCTGGCACTGGCTGTCAAGCATGGCCATTTGCTGATCATTAATGAAATGGATCTTGCTGAGCCTGCTGAACTGGCTGGGCTCAATGACATTTTGGAAGGTGCCCCTTTGGTCATCGCACAAAATGGCGGAGAGATCATCATGCCACACAACAAGTTTCGTTTTATCGCTACCGGCAACAGTGCGGGCAGCGGTGACCAAACGGGCTTGTATCAAGGCGTGCTTCAACAGAATTTGGCTTTCCTTGATCGCTTTAGAATCATTGAAGCGACCTATGCAGAACCATCTGTAGAGGAAGCCATTCTGGAGAACGTTGCGCCGGGCTTACCAGAGGTCTTTCGCCAAAAAATGGTGAAGGTGGCTGGTGACATTCGTCGTC
The DNA here is from genome assembly GCF_021010575.1 of Limnobaculum eriocheiris. Lineage (GTDB taxonomy): Bacteria > Pseudomonadota > Gammaproteobacteria > Enterobacterales > Enterobacteriaceae > Limnobaculum > Limnobaculum eriocheiris. Next base: position 108,667 of record NZ_JAJNAG010000005.1, read on the forward strand.
TTTTTATTGGGGGCGCGGATGGCGGTGCAGAACTCAGTATCACCATGTCCACTCGGACCTTGGTGCGCTGGGCAAAGTTAACACTTGCTTTTAAAGGTGCTCCTAACGCAGTGGAGTATGCACTGGTTCGGTCTTTGACGGCTCGTGCTGAGTTGGAGCAACGTGAAGCCATTCACCGTATTGCCGCTGATGTCTTCGGTGACCACTGGGAGGATTGATGATGGAAAAGTGCTTTGCTCTTTACCGTTACAGTAATTCTGATGGGACAGCCAAAGAATGGGCCATTTACGTTGGATCAGATAACCAGGAGATTGAAGTTCGGTTTGGAAAAGCAGGTCAATTGTCGCAGCAGCGATTGATTGATTCGACTGATCCTAACGCTGAAGCAGACCGACGAATCAATGAGAAAATCAACAAGGGTTATCGATTGGTTGGACAAGTCGGCATTGATCATCAAGGGCGGCCATTTGAACTCTCAAATGCGCTAGATAGCGTCGCGTGTGCCAATAACGTCAGTTGGGAGTTTCGTACTCGCAAGGACGTCAATGGCCAAATCTCGCTGGCGCAAAAAGCGTTGTTCGATATGGCAAAGCTGCTTGAAGCCTATGGCTTGGCTGTTATTGATGATAACCAGGTCAGGATTGGAGAATGGTCATTAGGGTTTTGCAAAAGCGGATTACCTAGTACCAATCAAATCAGCATGGTGTCAGGTGAAGGCGCTGGCATTGTTAACAATGATGATGGCCCGTGGCCATTGTTGCTGTTACTGGCCTTTAAGCGTCAATTACCACCACTGTGTTCGCTAACAGTAGCGAGTCCTGAAGGGATAGAAGTATCCGACCAACTGAAGTTGGAAAAAGATGTATTGCGGTTGCTAGGCAGTGATTTAGAGCGGGTTCGCCCGATAGCTGAAGCACTGGACTTAATGCCTGTGAAAATCGATCTCAACCAATCGTCGCCTGATTCGCAAAATTACTATTTCTGATAGTGGTATTGCCATTAGCGCGTCAACTACTACCACCCAAACGGGGGCCATTGCTCCTGTTGGGAGTGGTGCGTCCCCATCTTACATGAGGATGCACTATGAGTATTCAAACCCTCGACAAACTTTTGATTTGTCACATCGACTGTTCCATCTGGAGCGGTAGAAAAAAACTAAGGCCTGAAGATTTCAGATTAGCTAATGGCAGCCAACTTCCACCGAAGGATGTTGCCAGCTTAGGGAGTAAAAAAATTTGCGACCCAGAGGCATTGGCGAACTTTGAAAGGCTTAAAAAAGAAGCGCAGCGCTTGTGTGAGCAAGTCGGTGTACGGTTTTTAGGTGGCTATGCCGTGCCTGAGAACCGAATTGATCAGATTGTTCCAGAGCTTGACCGGATCGGTCAGGAGTTTGCGCAGTGCAAGCAGTTGTTCTTGGACAACTATGATCAGGTGACGTTTGACTGGGTTGCAAAACACCCGGAATTTGCAGATGCAATCCGGCGTGCACTGTCACCCATCGAAGACGTGGAACAACGGCTTCAGTTCGATTATGCCATCTATCGAATGCAACCGGCTGACCAAGCTGGTGGCTTAGATGACAAGGTCAATGGCATGGGACACACCCTCTTTAGGGAGGTGGCTCGTGATGCTAATGAACTGTTTGAGCGTTCCGTTGCAGGTAAGAATCAAATCAGCCAGCGAGCCCTTAATCCTCTCAAGCGATTAAGAGACAAGTTGGATGGTTTGTCATTCCTAGAGCATCGAGTTCAGCCGATGGTTGAAGCGATGGACAATTTATTTGTTCGTCTGCCGAAGACCGGCCCTGTGACCGACAATCTCTATCACGAACTGATGGCGACCATTTTAATTTTGTCTGATCCAGACAAGATGAGAATGCACGGTGAAGGTCAATTGGATATCAGACAACTGATGCCCAAACCTGAACCTAAACCCGCACAGCCTGTATCTGCTCAGGCAGATAACTTACGTGCAATACCCCAACCAACCGTCAGACCAAACCTTGGTTCGACTGTACCAAACTCATTTTATTTCTAACGTCCTTGAGGGCATGTTGCCCTGAAGGGCGCATGTCCTCTGAACTATGTAAGAGGGAATTATGCAATCAACCATCCATAACCCCAGCCAACTGAACCAGTTTGAAGCACATTTTCGTGGTGTGACTGATGCGGTTGAAAGTGAATCGATACCAGAAATGGCGTGTTGTCGAACGTTAGTACAACGGTCGTACTCAACACATAGTGTCGTGATCCCCGAGAACCCTGTGCTGATCGCAGATGCGGACGCACAAGGAGCTTGGGTAACGGCCATGGTATTTGTTCCAAACATGGCATTGCAGCAAACCGCTCATGAGCGAGCTTGGCTGCAATATCAACACGAGGTGTCTACTCAGTTACAAGACCAGTACGGTCTGACATTGGATGACATCCTGAGTTTAGACCAGCTTAAAACGTCATTTGAGCAGCATGAAAGTCCAGCTCAATTGGTGGCTTGGCTAGGTCAAAAATACGACCTGGATAAGCTAAAAGCACAGGTTTAAACACCCACATTCCCAGCGGGGAAACACTCCCGCTGAGGGAGTATTCCCCCTAATGATTAGGAGACTCCCATGAATCATCCATTAAAAAACGCACTGCCAATCGTTGCCGCCGCTTATGGCGAAAAGTTTGGTGTGAAGGTGCTTATTCAAGGACAAGATGCGTTTACCGATGGTGAGCGGATTGTGATCCCAACAGCAAACCCAGACGACCCACACTATCAACAGATAGCTTGGGGTTATCTGGCTCATGAAGCGGCGCATATTCGCCATACTAATTTTGACATGGTGCAGAAGGCGTCGTCCAAACCGATCCGTAAGGCACTTCTCAATATCATTGAGGACGTTCGCATTGAAAACGAATTGGCAAAGGATTACCCCGGAACCCGGCGCAGTATTTCGCAAGTGATTGAGTACATGGTGGACACACAGCAAATGTGTGTACCTGAAAAGCTTGAGCCTGCATCTAACTTGCAAGCATGGTTGTTGTTTCGCTTGAGATGCCACTTTCTGGGTCAGAAAGCGCTGACGCCTTTGTATCAAGCGGTTGATGAAAGAGTGAGACAACTCTTTCCTGCCGCAGCGATGAGCCGGTTAAGCGCCATGCTGACAGCAGTGCCTAGCTTAGGGTCTACAGGTGAAGTGCTGAAACTTGTCGATGCCATCGTTGCCATGTTGGAAGAAGAATCTCGTCCACCACAGGATGAGTCGGATGCTGATAGCGGTAATGACATTGGACAAGATGCGAGTAATGACAGCAATAACAGTAGTGATAGTCAAACCCCAGAAACAGATTCGTCTGCAACGGGGGATTTTGCTGAAACGGGTGATTCAGATAACTCTGATCAAGCTGACAATTTGCGACAAGCCTTAGAGGCCAGTGCCGCTCAGTTTGAACCCGATACCTTTGCACAAGTGGCAGAAGTGTTGTCGGAACAAGCTGAAGGACATCAGGGCGTCACTCCACTCAGTTTGCCCCAAGCAGAGCAGGCTATGTTGGGTGATGAGGCTATCTTGACCTTATCGGCGTCGGAGTCTGCTCAAATTCGAGCCCGACTTAGGGGCATGGTTCAGTCCAGTCAGGACAATCGGAATCATGTCAAAAGGCACGGTCTTCGAGTTGCAACCCATCGTCTTGCCGCTTCACAAGCAGGTGAGTCGAGATTGTTTATTCAAAGGCAACCTCGCATTGCGCCTAATGCTGCTGTGCACTTGCTGGTCGATATATCGGGTTCAATGGGTAAACCCATTGGCGAAGGTAATCGAAAGTACTTTCATGTTGCCAATGAAGCCGCTTTGGCTTTGGCCATGGCACTGGAAGGCATACCGGGTGTTGTACCTGCGGTCAGTTATTTTCCTGGTATTCATCAGGAAGTTTCTATCGCGTTATTGCCCAAGCAATCGGTTCGACATCGGGCCGCCTGTTTTGACCAAAAACCACGAGGTTGTACGCCTATGGCACAAGCGATGTGGTTTGCGGCAAACAGTTTGTTAGCGCAAAAACAGAAGCGAAAGCTAATGATAGTGCTAACCGATGGTGACCCAGATGATTGGGCTGCCACGCATGACATTGTTGACCGGTGCAGACGCAGTGGCTTTGAGCTGCTGGGGATCGGGATTCAAACACGCAGTGTTGAGAAATTCTTTCCTCAAAGCATCGTGATTAACGACGTCAAAGATCTGAAGCGTGAGTTATTCGAAGTAACACAACAACTGTTAATTCAGTAACCACATCAACTTTACCACCCTGCGGGGACGATTCCGTCCCCGCAGGGCATGGGTTCGTCTCCGCTTTTTTTTGGAGACTCCTATGAGAAACAAAAAGTTCTTAGCTGGCGAAGAAGTCGGTACTTACATCGTTCCTGAGCAAGTGACTGAAGCGGATATCATAGATATGGCGCTTAAACTTGCCCGTGGTCGATTGAGTAAAGGTCGCAAAATTGAACAGCCATCGTCGGCGTTCTCATACCTGCAAACACTGATGCACGAGTATGAGCACGAAGTCTTTGGCGTACTGTTTCTTGATACAAAGCATCGTGTCATTCGATTTGAAGAGCTGTTCAAAGGCACTTTAGATGCGGCGAGCGTGTATCCAAGGGAAGTAACAAAACGAGCGCTAGAACTTAATGCGGCAGCAGTGATATTGGTTCATAACCATCCATCGGGTGATCCTGAGCCAAGTGAAGCTGATAAACGCATTACTCATCGACTCCGTGACGCCTTGTCACTTGTTGATATTCGAACACTTGACCATGTTGTGGTCGCATCCGAGGGCTGCGTTTCGCTTGCCGAACGCGGTTATCTTTAATGAATGGGCGCATTGCCCATTCTCCTGCATCACAAAAGCAGTCCAATCAACACACGTCATCACAGCTCGAATTTCTATTTGAGTTTGATGATGCCCTAGTCACTTGGTCTGACACGGAAATCTGGCAGTTACGCGAAGGCATTCTATTGGATGCGATCCGTGTATTGCTGGACGGTCGTGTCAGTACTCGATTGCGAAAGGATGTGTTGTCGTGGATTCAAAATGACGAAATAGCGCCATTTTGCTTTCGTGTTTGCGCGATGGCTGCGGTTGTCGATCCTGATGTGCTTCGTGATTCCATCATGTGGCTATTAAGACGACATGGTATCCAGCTTGACTAACGCTCCTGTATTAACCGAACGGCTAATGCAGGACCTAAGCTGACTTTTACCACCTGTGGTAGGAGTCGGCATTTTACTTAAGGAGGTTATATGGCGTTACCTTTACAGATTGAAACAGTGAGGCCATATCTTAATGGCCAATGGCTTCAAATACTGGCGGCGTTGGTGCCAGAACTTGATGCCGCTATTGCTCGAAAAGGCCGTCATGTGGCTTGTCCTGTTCATGGCGGTCGTGATGGCTTTAGGCTGTTCAAAGATGCTGGATATACCGGTGGTGGCGTTTGTAATACCTGCGGTATCTTTTATGATGGCTTTGAACTGTTGTCTTGGATTAATGGGTGGAACTTTGCTCAGTCTATTGAAGCAATCGGCCAGGTTCTTGGTATTCAACCCGGACAAATACAAGCACCTTCTCGGGCAATAACGCGTAACGCTGTTGATTGGAAGGCTAGAAAGCTGGACGAGGACAAAGCGATTATCCATCGCTTGAATCAAACCTGGGGAGAAACGCTATCTCTTGCAGATACTCGTGCGCAACCAGTTTGGAACTACTTGCATCGTCGTGGCATTGTGACGCGGCTTCGTCCTGAATGGGATTCGGTGCTGAGGTTTCATCCAAACTTGCCTTACCATGATGAAGATGGTCTGTTTATCGATAGCTACCCAGCGCTGCTAGGTAAAATCGTTACTCAGCAAGGGCGTTCGGCCACGTTCCATCGGATCTACCTAAGTGAAGATGGATTCAAAGCGCCGGTTGAAAAGCCTAAAAAGATGATGCCGATACCAAGTGACAGAACAATCACTGGTGGTGCCATTCCTATAGGTGAGTCTGGTGAAGTACTAGGTGTTTCTGAAGGTATAGAAACGGCCCTAGCGGTAACCAGAGCAACGGGGCAAACATGTTGGTCGGTTGTGAATGCAACGCTACTGGCTAGGTTTGAACCACCAAGTAATGTGAAAATGCTGTACATCTGGGCAGATCACGATCTCTCTGAGACCGGCCTGAATGCAGCGAATGAACTCAAGAAAAAAGCCTGGCAAAAAGGCATTCTGACACAAGTGTTGATCCCCCCGATACCAACGTCACTTGGCGTGAAAAGTTGGGATTGGAATGATGTGCTGAATGTTTACGGTGCCATGGGCTTTCCTAAAGTTCATATCTGATCTTAGGGGCTTCGGCCCCTTTTTTTGCGCCTTGCATATTTGAAAAAACATGGAGAATGAAAAATAGATAACCAATAGGAGAACAAACATGATGGTATTAACCCTGTTAACAAAGCAGATTGATGGTGAGTTTACGGTTTACTGGAAGACCGGCCTTCGAAGAGGTGGTGAGCTAAAGGTCGATTTAGGTGAGCAATACGACAAGCTACCTGAGCAGCAAAAGCCAATTGCAGCTGAGCTCTATGCGATTCATCACCTACTGTCAGTGAAAGAGGTGATGGGGAGTAACCGAAGCGGTAATGGGCTTCAAATCCGGGTCAGTAAAGGAGCTATCAAAAAGTTACAGAAACAACGCTCAACTCAGAATTCACTTTACAGCCTGACTAGGTTTTTGCTCACTCGATACCAGGAAGCACAGATCTCGGTAGAGAAGCGGGACGATTGGCTCTCACATTCCTTCGAAGAATACAGCGTCGATAATGCTACAGTGAGAGAAATCGATGAGGTCATCAACGTTCCGAACATTGGACCTGTTGTGGTGACTCGTCATGCACTGGAACGGTTTGTGGAACGGCTTTCTAATGGAGTGCCCAAGCATCCTTGGAAGGCTTTATGCTCAACGCTGCTATGTTCTGCGCTAACTAAAGCCGAGTTACCAGAAAGCGTCTCTATCCAAAAAGCAAAAAAATATGTACAAGAGGCAGAGTTTTGGCAGCATGTTGGTAGCAAAATGCACTTTGTTATGATTTCTGAGGACTCAATGAAAACGTTGGTTACGGTTTTTGCAGTAAAGTGAGCTAATGTAGTATTCGAAATTTCTGAATATTAATTACGTGCCAATAGTGGACCTTGAAGCGTAACTCCTTTCAGCCCCTTTCCGTGCCAGCAACGCGTAACCACTCAAACCACGTTATGCAGTTTGCCCTACATTGTCTAAAATTTGGGAGAAGAAAGTGGTGCCCCTGTTCGCTTCATTTGAGCTAGAAGCGTTGATGCCGTCAATTTTCGATAAAACCATTAAGGTAGATTTTGTGATGACTTTGCCTGCTCCCACCTTGGCATACGGCGTCAGTGCTTCGATGTCTGGAGATGACTATCGTAGAGTCTTGAAACAGTTGTCAGGGGGATAACTAACCTGATAACACTGCTTGAAGCGACTTCAACGTAGCTCTTATTACGGCACCCCAAGGTGGTCGTTTTTGATCCAGTAACCGATACGCGATCACATGGCCGTACTTTGTCAGTTGAAAGTTTGCAATAGAAGCCCCATATAATCTATGGGCATATAGGAGAGGGAGCTGCTGTGCATATCGAGAGAATAAATCTACAGAACTTTAGAAGTTTCGGGCCAGAAGGGCAGAGCATAGCTGTCGATCCGGATCTAACCACCTTGGTTGGAGCAAATGGTGCTGGGAAAACGGTCTTGATGCAGGCCTTGCAGCGAATGTTTGGCATCTCCAATGAGCAGCGGACGATTCGCCGTCAGGATTTTCATATTCCCTCTTTGGAAGAAGAAATACCCAGCAAGCGGACTCTCACGCTTGAAGCCATTGTCGCCTTCCCCGAACTGGATGATGAAGATGGAGATCACTCTGTGATACCAGATTTTTTTCATCATATGAGCGTTACAGATGAGGGTGGAAAACTGAAGTGTCGTTTGCGCTTGGACGCGGAATGGGAAGATGATGGCTCAATAGACGGGTACATTACGAGCCAGTTCCGTGCGGTTACGACATGGGGCGAGCCAGAAGTTGCTGATTTTCAAAATGTACGTCCAGCGGATCGTTCTCGAATCCAATTGATTTACGTCCCTGCCACACGATGCGCAGTTTCTCAGGTATCCGCTTTTCTGAAAAGCCGACTTTGGAAGGCTATTAACTGGTCGGAACAAGTTCGGTCATCTTTTACTCAAAAAGCCACAGAGCTGAACGAATCTTTTGAGGGTGAAAAGGCGATTAGTATCGTTACCGGAAAGCTCACAGAGCGTTGGCATGAACTGCACTCTGCTGGAACTGATAGTACACCGAAGTTTCGCCCGGTCGACCTACGCTTTGAAGAATTCGTTCGTAAGGTGGAGGTACTGCTGCACCCAGATGAAAGTGGTCGGGATAGGAGCATTGATGAGCTAAGTGATGGCCAAAGTTCGCTGTTTCACATCGCCATGACTTCAGCTACTCTCGATGTTGAAACCGAGATATTAGCCCAACCGGAGAGTGAAGATTTTCTCGGTGCAGACTTGTTCTTGCCCTCGTTGACTATTTTGGCACTTGAGGAGCCGGAGAATAACCTAGCCCCATACTATCTATCTCGAATCATAAGTCAGATCAGCAGTTTAGTGCATGGCTTAAGAGCGCAAGCAGTGCTATCTAGCCATTCGCCGAGCATTCTCGCCAGAATCCAGCCAACACAAGTAAGGCACTTCAGACTAGCAACAGAATCAAACACCACTGTCGTTCGTCAACTGACTTTACCCTATGAGGAGAATGAAGCTGCAAAGTACATCCAGCAAGCGGTGAGAGCCTATCCAGAGTTGTATTTCGCTAAAGTTGTTGTTCTCGGGGAAGGGGCTTCCGAGGAGGTAATTCTTCCTGCTATATCAGAAGCTATGGGCATACCAATTGATAAATCTTTTGTCGCCATGGTTCCATTAGGGGGCCGCCATGTAAACCACATGTGGCGTTTGCTAACAGATTTACAGATCCCTTTTCTAACATTACTCGATCTGGATTGGGGACGGCACGGCGGTGGCTGGGGAAGGATTAAGAATGCAGTTGCCAAATTGATAGAGTATGGGCTCGACCCAAGTGAGATATTTGGGCAAAACCTCAATCTGTTAGGCTACCAACATAACCTTGCTGCATTTGATAATTATCCGGCTTCAGATTGGAATAACATTAATCAGTGGGTTCAATGGCTCAGGCGGCACAAAGTTTATTTTTCAAGCCCATTAGACATTGATTATTCGATGTTAAAAGCATTCACTAGCCATTATCGGGTGGTCCCAGATGAAAGCTCTAATGGACCATCTATGCATGGTGATCCAGGCAATGCTGTTATGGGAGATGAAGGGTATCCTGGCTTCTACGCGGATGATGTACTTAACTTGCGCTGGTACAGATATCTGTTCTTAGGAAGAGGTAAACCAAGTACGCATATTCGAGTGCTTGGCTCTATTCCGCCAGATCAGTTGGCTCAAAACGCGCCAGAAGAGCTACGGGCTTTAGTTCTAGCTATTCACACAACCCTTCAAAACTAGGAGGCAAGGTGAAGTTTATTCGACCTGACCACTGGCAGCCGAAGGGGATCGACGATCTTGAGCCAAATGCTTGGCAAGCACTAAGGCAACGAGAGTCCACAAGTATTATCGCTGGCCCTGGAGCCGGAAAGACAGAGTTTTTAGCGCAAAAGGCTGCATATCTGCTTGAGACTGGCCTATGTCCATCAAACAAAAAAATTCTGGCGATTTCATTCAAGACTGATGCCGCAAAAAATCTCGCAGATAGAGTGAAAGAGCGTTGTTCAGAAGAAGTCAGCAATCGATTTATTTCGATGACTTTTGATGCATTCACTAAGAATTTAATAGATCGATTTCGCATGGCTTTGCCCGAGCATCATCGCCCATCAAAGCGATATGAAATCTCTTTTCCATCTTTTCACCAAGAGAAGCAGCTTATTAGTAGTTTCAGAAATAATTTTGGGAACGCAGTAGGTATCTATAGCTTTACGCAAAGACTCCAAAACATGAATCAGTTTATCGGAAGTGTGCGTATAGGAGATCCCAAGTTGTCATGGTTGGAGGAGGAATTTTTAACTTTTTGGTTGAGTCAGCAAATAAACTACCCCGACGGTGTTTCCAGAGTGTCATTTCCGGCGCTAAATCGACTTGCTGAATATATCGTTCGCACTAACGATCATGTTCGTAGATCTATTAGAGCATCATATCCTATTGTTTTTGTGGATGAGTTCCAAGATACCACGTTTGCTCAATATGATTTTCTATCTTCTGTTTTTAAATCAAGTGAGGCTGAGGTAACAGCAGTAGGAGATTACAAGCAAAGAATAATGGGTTGGGCCGGTGCTAAAGGTGATGTGTTTCATCAATTTGAGGCTGACTTTTCAGCAGAACGACATTCATTGCTCCTTAATCACCGCTCTTCACCTGAATTGGTCAGGATACAACATGTTATTGCACAAGCTATTGACCATGAAGTGAGAGAGGTTCAGACAAGTAATATCAATTTAATTTCTGGTGATGCCGCTTGGATTTGTTGTAGTTACAATATAAATCAGGAGGCTGCTCATTTGGCTGAGTGGATAGCAAATGACTTGCTAGGTAGGTCACTGAATCCAAGAAACTACTCTATTCTGGTGCGTCAAAAACCAGAAGATTATGAACAACAGCTATCTTATTATCTCGCTCAACATGGACTGAGCTTACGAAATGAGAGTGTGAAAATAGGTCAAACTACATTACAAGATTTGCTTGCTGAAGAACTGACCATTTTGTTCTCTACTCTGCTTAGGCTGGGACTGGTCCGTCGAAATGCACAAGCGTGGAATCAACTATCATCAGATATTCGAATTCTTCGTAATACGAACTAGGAAGACGAAAAGGCACTACGACAGGTTGAACGCGAGCTAACAAAGTTCATTTCTACACTACGGATGTTAATGCAACAGCCTCTGACACGGGAAAATGGTCGCGATGTATTTGAGCGAACTATAAAATTTATTAACTCAGACGATCTTCGCAGCTCCTTTTCTCGTTACGCTACAGGAAATTTACTTGAAATAAACTTGGCAGCACTCGAAGAATTTTTTATAAATTGTGTTGATACTCAGAACTCTTGGGCAGGTTTGCTAGATGAGTTTGAAGGCACGAACCATATTCCTCTTATGACTATTCACAAAAGCAAGGGGCTTGAATTCGATACAACCATTTTCATGGGGATAGACGACAACGCTTGGTGGTCTTATAAGCAAGGTGATAAGGAAGGACTATCGACATTTTTTGTAGCACTGTCTCGCGCTAAACAAAGGGCTATTTTTTCCTATTGTCAGCAAAGAGGGCAACGAACCAAAGTCGCAGATTTTTATGAGTTGTTGACGGCCGCTGGTGTTCAGGAGTATGCGATCCAACCAAGTGTAGTGGCATAATCTATTTGGTCGCCCCATTTGAGGTTTTGTAATACCTTTTCTAATTCTTTAACTGCTAATTAAGCGAAATTTGTAACTCATTTATGTCCCAAAACGAGTTTGTTCGACCGTCCGCTCCTCGCAGAAAGCGGTCCAGTTATAAATTTGGCTCATTAAATTTAGCTGTTGTTACTGTTACTGGTCATAACAGCTAGTCAGAAACACACACGATTTCTTCATCTATCTGGCCAATCACCTTAACGGCGTTCTTTAGCATGTTAGCTCTATGAAATTTTCTGGAGATGACAATGAGAACGCCTTTGTTACCTTGGTTTATCCTATGGGTGACCATCCCAATCATTATTTTCTTTCTATTCATCTTACCCGCCTATGCCAGTGACGAGCCATTCTATCAGCGTGGTCAGGAAGGCTGGTTTTGGTATCAGGTCATTCCTGAGCCAGCGGAGGCTGAAGAGCTTATTAAGCCGGAATCTGGTGCGGCAGAGTCGAGTCAGAGCGGGCTAAAGCCTTTCAGTGCTGCCTGGTTTCGTGAGCACATGCAGTCGTTCATGGACAAGGCAATTGATGAGCCGACGAATGAGAACGTCAGAGCCTATCTGTATCTCCAGCGCGTCATGATGGATAAGGGCTCACAGTTTGCTGATGTTAGTCAGCAGGTGGTCATGGGCGATCCAGTTTTGGATGAAATCAGTCGCAGACCCTTGGCTACCTATGCTGCCAATCGGATGGATCGAGAAGCTGGCGCTCAACGAGATATTGCTTTAGGTGAAGTAGCAAAACGGGCTGGCTTATTCTTCTTCTATCGTTCTGATTGCCCTTACTGCCATGCTCAAGCGCCTATCATCGAATCAATGGCTTTGAACTATGGTTTCGAGGTGTTTGCTATTGCAGTCGATGGCTTGCCTTTACCTGGTGGAGAGTTTCCTAATTACAAAGTCGATTCAGGACAAGCTCAATCCTTGTCCGTTACGACTGTCCCTGCCGTGTTCTTAGTTGAACCGCCTAATGTCATCACTCCGATTGGCCAAGGCGCAATGAGCCTTGATGAGCTCAATAATCGAATCATTCTTGCAGCCCATCAAGCCGGTTGGATTGACGATCAAACTTACTATGCCACCAGACCTGTTCAACCCGGCGTGTCACTCGCGATGTCAGCCCAAGAGCTTAACGAAAAGATATTACAGGACCCTGAGTTCCTTGTTCGCTATCTGCGTGCACAAGGAGGGTTATAACAATGAAAAAAGTATTCCGAGTATCGCTAATCGCCTGTGCGATTGGTTTTTCATCTATGAGCCAAGCAAGCTTGCAACAGGAGATGAATCAGTTGTTTGGTTCAATGACCAACACCACTGCGCCTGGTGTATTCGAGAGTCAGCGGCGTGGCGTTATATCTGGTGGAAGCGTTGTTGTCCGTAACAGGATCATGAACGAGAACCTCGTCTCAATGGTGCCTCCGTCATTCCAAGCAGGTTGTGGCGGCATTGATATGTTCGCTGGAAGTTTGTCATTTGTTAATGCAGATCAGTTTGTTCAATTACTTCGCTCTGTAGCGGCAAATGCCAAGGGATACGCATTCCAATTAGCGCTCAGTGCTATGTGTGAGAAATGCTCTCAGCACATGGAGACACTGCAAAAGAAAATCCAGCAGTTGAACGAGTATTTTGGCAATTCCTGTCAAATGGCTCAGGGAGTCGTGAACGATACCCTGGCTGCTTTTGGTAAAAAGGGGCAAACAGAAGCCAGCATGTTGAGCTCACTTAAAGGGGCTGGAGACATTTTTACCAGTTGGAGTGAGTCCAATGGTAAGAACCCTTATGAGAACGCTTCAAGTGTCGCGGCATCTGATGTGAACAAAACAATTAAAGGTAACTTGGTCTGGCGAGCACTGAAACGTCACTCGGCATCAAGCTGGTTTGCATCGGGGGATGATCGTTTTCTTGAAGCGGTTATGTCGGTGACTGGTTCGATCATCGTTGGTGATTTGGCTAATGCGGCTGATGGTCAAGGTAAAGCCCCAAAACTGACCAGACTGAATGGCAATAAAGTGACTATTGAGCATCTAATTCATGGCGGTAACGTCGCTATGTACCGATGTGACACAGTGACACAAGACGGCTGTCTGAATCCGACAATCACTAACGTGACCCTAACCGGGTTATCAACCCAGGTAGAAAATTTACTTCTAGGTACAGGTTCTAGTAACGGCATTATTTTTAAATTTGCTCGAAATACAGGGGCTGCTAGCACCACCGAAAAGGCTTTTATGACCTCGGCTCCCGCGAGCATTGGCGGCATGATTAGAACACTTTCTGCATTAAATGAAGGGGCTGCTAGGTCGTTTGCTTCACGAGCGGCTCCATTTATTGCTGTTGAGATGGCCCGAGCATTGATTGAAGACATGCTCAACGCAGCTAGAAGCACATCGGGTGTGGAAGATCATGCCTATGCGAAGTTGTTAACGGAAGATCTTGAACGTGCACGTCGCCAAATCAATGAGGAGTACGCCGCGTTGCAGCGAAGATACGGCTCAGAGCAAGAATTGCTGGCGCACTTTAACCAAGTGATTCAGACCATTCGCAAACAGCGTTATTACACCGTTAAATCTACGGCGCTGGGGGAATAGGTCATGTGGGAAATCTATTCCATCGGGGATTCGGCTTTTTTAGAGCAGGTCCTGAACGCTGTCGCGATGATCACTGGTACAGGCGATTTTACTTCAATGGTTCGCATTGGCTTGCTCATTGGGGTATTGATGGTCTCTGTTCAGGCCTTAATGCAAGGTGGTCGTGGGATTAACTTTCAACATGTTTTAGTCTCATTGCTAGTCTTTGCAACCATGTTTGGGCCCAGTACCCGAGTGAGCATTGAGGATGCGTACACGGGACAAGTTCGAGTGGTTGATAATGTGCCCATCGGTGTTGCTGCCGCAGGCAGTACGATTTCGACTGTTGGCTTTCAAATCACGCGATTGTTTGAAACGGCGTTCTCAACTCCCGCCATGACGGAATACGGCTTTGCATCCAGTTTACAGTCACTGATTAAAGTGAGAAAACAGGTGATGGATCGCTCTGGGTTGGGTGATGCAAATCGTGTCGGTGGCTCAGATATCGAGCAATCGTGGTTTAACTACATCAAAGAATGCACCTTGATTGGCATCGACATCGGCCAAAAGAACCTAGATCAGGTGCTGAGTGATCCTAACCCGATGACTGCGATTAGGTTTGATTCGCGCATATATGGCACACGCATCATGCTCAGTGGTAGCAGTAGCGATCTGGACTGCACCGATGCCTATAGCCAACTGAAACTCATGACAGAATCAACCTTCATTCCAAGGCTTAAACAGGTTTTGTCAGCCTCATTGGGGACTTCGTCAGCAACGGATACTGATGACGTGATCCGAAATGCACTGAATAATCTTGGTTTGGCCTCGGTTAACACCCAAGAGTACATGACCTCGTCGGTGCTTTTGCCTATTTATGAGCAAAGCGTGACGGGCAAGTATATGGATGATCAAGCTTTCACCGCAGCCGTGATGGTTAACCAAGCGATTGAGCAGCGCAATACGCAATGGGCGGCGGAGCAGACCCTGTTCCAAAGTATCGTTCGTCCGATGATGACGTTTTTTGAGGGTTTCATTTACGCCATCACCCCATTGATGGCCTTTGTGATTGCCCTTGGCCAAATCGGGATGCGAATGGCCGGGAAGTACTTGTTAATCCTGCTTTGGATTCAACTTTGGATGCCTGTCATGGCCATCATTAACCTATATATCCATTTAACTGTTGCTGGGAAAATGTCGGCTCTTGATGCCTTTGCAGGTACAGAAGTGCCATCTTTTGCTGGGATGATGCAGATGGATTCAGTGCTGCAAACCTGGATAGCTACTGGCGGCATGTTGGCGTCGAGTGTTCCGGCGATTTCGCTCATGCTCGTGTATGGCTCAGCAATAACCGCTACCCACTTGGCTGGACGTCTTCAAAACGGTGATGCAATTGATGAAAAGATGGCAAGTCCAGATGTCGCGAAAAATGCCCCGGTGATGCAATCACAGTCAATGTTCCAAAATTCAGCCCTCACTGGTTCTGCTATGACCGGCGCGTCAAACCTACTTAGCAGTTTCTCTGTCGGAAATGCGGTGGGTTCAATGGTCGGCTCTGCAAAAGAATCCATGACTCAGGCAACTCAAGCCTTTAGCCATCAAGTTGGCAATACCATGAGCCGAACTTTTGGTGAAAAGCTAAGTTACGACAACCTTTCTTCGGTTGGACGTCAGATTGGTTCTTCTAATTCCGCATCTAGCGCCGTTGTTAATCAGGTCACTGATGACCTGCAAACACGGTATGGTTTCGGAGACGATAAAAAAGACGCTGTACGTGGCTTGGTATCGGGCGTGTTATCTGGCGGACTAAGGGTTGGTGGCGATGGAACCATTACTAATCCCGGTGAGAAAGAAGTTGCCGATAAGGGTTTTCTTGGGAGGCTTCTTGGAACGGGAGGCAATGATTCTCCACAAGGTAATTTGCCTGGAGTTGATAAGCCAGATTCATCTCGTGTACCAAAACTATCAAGGGTACGAGCTGGGTTGGATCTAGGTGGTAACTTTAGTGGCCAAGTTGAGTCGTCAGAAGGCAGTTCTCGGTCTACGACCGCAAATACGCTCACTGGGGAGATGCAAAGCTTGGCATCGAGTGATTCACGACGTGCTGAGTTTCGCGATGCGATGGTTAAGGACCTTTCAGATTCAAGACGCTCTGGCGTTGAGATGTCGTTGTCTAATCAAGACTATCAGTCACTTCAGAGTTCAGCACAAGACGTTATCACGGCATCAAACCGCTTTAGTGAGCTTGATCAGGCCAGCTACAGTCTATCAGGACAAAGGAACACGGATGGTGCGACGTTAACTCGATTAGCAGCGGATAATCCTGAAGTCATGGATTATTTAGGTCGCTATATGAACCAGCATGTTGAAGCAGGTAACCGATTACGTGAAAACCTTCCAATGTATCAGCGCTTGCTACCTGATGATAATCAGGCGTATGTGGCCGCAGCTATGGAGTCTTTAACCTATAGCAACTCCTCTACGCCCGCTGAACGAGACAATGACTATCAAGCAGCAATGACTGTTATGGCCATGGCTACCGGAGCCGATTTACGATCTATTCAGCCACGCTCTAATGAAGGCTTGTCATCAACGGCACCTACTTTTGGTGGCACTCAAAGCCAAGTTGAATCCGGTGTTCTGGGAGGCTATGAGGATGCTGCAACAGTTCAAACGCAGTTCAATTCGGCTCAATCTGCTTACCAAACCAATCTTTCTGGTGTAGATGGACAGCTGAATGCGCATCAGCAACAAGCCCAGCAGGCCGTAGCTTCTGACACAAGTACCTATCAATCTGGACTAAACAGTGAAGCTGGCTCTCAGTGGCGATCTCGCATTATGGCTGATGATAGCGGAGTCTCTGGTGCTGAAATGTTCTTCAACAGCGCCAGTGCTATTGGTGATTTCAGTGGCAAGCATACTGATGCAGCATTGCATACCTTGAATCATTTTGGCGAAGACTATGAGAGTTACAAGGAGCAAGCCCTTGCAGAACCTGGCTCACGAGGTTTCTTGCACAATGCAACTGTGGCCAGCAAATCAACATGGGATGGGTTAAAAGCAGCCGTTGATGCCGGAACCTCTTTGGAAAATCCTTTGACGGCGTTTAATGATGCATACAGTGGATCGAGTTCGCAGTATGCCTCCGAAGTTAACTGGGGCACTAAGTCTGAAGCCATGTTGGCTGGGGCATTCGGTGCGGCAGTTAACAATCGATACGGTGAGTTCTTAGAACAGTACGCCGATGATTTTAAACAGGAAGCATACAGCGAAGGGCAGAGAATGGGATTGACCCCGATTCAAAGTCAAGTGTTCGCTCAAGCTTTCAATGAAGGTTTGGCGGGGCGCGTATTCAACTCTGAAGACTCATCGAGTTGGTCGCCTGAAATGCTAGGTCTAAGGGAGCAAATGCTAAATGAGTATCGTCAAAAGGATGAGAGTGGCGCTTACATTCCTGACAGTGTGTCCGAAGAAGATAAAGCATTTGTGGATAAGCAGATAGCGGTGATCTCAAATGCATCGCTTGCGGGAGATTATGCTCAGAACAACTTGATCGATATTAGGGCCTATAACCAGGCATCAGGAAGGAACTGAAAATAGAAGGTAGCCAGCTTGTGGTTGGCTGGCTATTTTTTTGGCTTTTTGGGATACCTTGGATAAAAGCCATCAAAAAACGAATGGAGCTTATACCAATACCATTTTTCTTCAATGCTCAAAGTTCTACCCGAATCTTTAACTTGGCTACTCAAGAATCTAATTCCAGTACAAATAGCTAAGAAAAAGAGTCCCAAACCAACAATTGTCCAACTCGCTTGCCAATATGCGATTGCTACAAGCATAGTGATTATGGCTATAAGTCCGATGGGATTACAGGTCGCTTTGAATCCCAAGTAGCTGAAAAAAACGACGGTGCAGAACAGAAATGGCAAAGCCGCTAACTTGGCAGATGCCGTTAATATTTCTGATGGAAAGAAATGAGCCGCAGCCAAAGTCGCCAGAAAAAGCCCCAGTGATATAAACCAGCAGCGTGATGTTAAAGATTTAAGTAAGTTTGTCATCTTCTTAGTACTCTCAAAGTGCACGGGCGGTGCACAATCAAATCATGCATCAGCATGTTAGTTCTCAAAAAGTGCTCTAGTGGTTTGCTCGGCCATAATCTCACACACAGGGCATTTAAGCTGAATGCGCTGTTGTGATACCGTCAAATACAGACTGCCGCACCGACACCGGTGTAAGGATGCAAGCTGTGATCTTAAATCACGAGCTAGAACCCAACCTTCATTGATGGTTAGTTTTTTCCAGGGGATTTCAGCTGGAAGATCTGCTTCTTCCCTTGCAACCAAGTACGCATCGTAAGCCTTCATCAAAGCATCAATATTTAATTGCTTGTAGACATTATCACCACCAATATTGACATAAAGCGCCATCAGCAGGGAGCCTTCAACTAAGGCTCTTCTGCTTTTAACAATGGCATCAGATTCTGGCAATTGACCAGGGCAAGGTGACTTGCCAGTCACTTCTTTGTGAAGCCTTCTGATAATGTGGATTGGCAAACCAGTATCGAGCGCGATAATGGTTGTTCTAAATCCGTATTTAATAAGTAGCGAGGCTCGGGTAAACAGCTCACTTTTGGACAGGTTATCAATCATGCATCCCCCTTGTTGTTTAGGGTTGATAATAAATAAGCGATTCTTGGGATACCTGTGCCTTTGCTCTTCACCATCTCAATCAGTTGGCTTTGGTTACCCCTTGGTTGAAACAGCATGAATGATGAGGTCGCTACTCGTTGCAGGTCGTCAACACCAGCATTAATCAGAGCATCAACCACATCGCGTGTAAGTCCAAAGCGCAAGACAGCCTCTTGCGGATCAATGCGCGCCAATTCCCGTGCTGCGTGCAGGTACGCCAAGTTTAATTGATAGAAGTCTTGTTGATTGGTTGTCATTGACGGACCTCCAGTTCATGTAAAATATTGCGATAAATAGAAAGCACTCTTTGCCCATACCAGCGTGCACGCTCTTCGTTCCAACTGTGATAGCGGCCTATGCCAAGCTCTAAATCGTTAGGTGAAGACTTGATTGCTTCGGCCAAAATACTGGAGCCGACGGTAAGGTTGGTGATGGGGTCTAGCAGTTCCGCCGCTGAGCTCACCCGATGTCCGTGCCAATGCAAATTGATTTGCATTAGGCCAATATCGAGCTGGTATTTTTCACTCTCTTGCAGTGCTTGGTTTAACAGTTGCTCCGCTTCTGTCTGAGATTTGGCGTAGGTTGCATTTGAACCATTGCGAATTGCGTATGGCCATGGACTGGTCATGTTGAGACCGCGATGTGAGGCGGACTCAGCCAAGGCAACGGCGTAGAGCATGACTGGATCAATACCAACGCTTTGTGCTGCTTTTTCCCACTGATAGCCCGGAAAAGCATAGACTGAAGTGCTTGCGGACATGGCTATCGCTAGTGCAATGGTTTTTGCTTTAATCGTTTTCATTTTTGTCCTCTAATTGATTTCCGAGAAGCGCCTGAATGGCTTTCGGGCTTATTCTTTTTAAAGGCACTGCGCTAAAGTTGGCGATGCCTCTCGTGTAAACTTGTGCCGCTTTTGACCAGTCGCCCACGGCAACAGGCGCTTGCATATCAAATCCTTTTTGCTGGTTCTGATGGTCTGCAATACCCTGTAATAGCCTTGGGTATTCACCCACTTCGTCCCGCAGCAAGTAAGCCTGGTAGCGTGTTAAAAACTCTTTTTGCTTAAAGGGGTATTCCCTGTCATCAACCTTGCAGAGTTCAACCCATCCACCCATATCTGAAATCACGCGGTGGATAAGCGCATCGTCAAACATCACGGATGTCCAAGCGCCAACCTGACGAACAGCCTTGTCAACTTTGTTCCAAGCAACCATGGCTCTTGAGCCCGAGTTGCCGTCGATATGCTTGATGACGTCAGCGGGCTTTGGAAAAAATTGCCCAGTATCCGGTGATTGAATATGCCGAGTCAGACCGATTCGCACTTCTTCAATGCTATAAGCACGAAGGGCTTCAAATGCGATGGATAGCAATTGCGGTGATACGCTTTTGCCATACATGGCCCAAGCGGCTCCCCAAACCTCAGCAAACTCGCGTTTATCAACCTCCTGCACTTGAACGAACCTCCCGAATACCTGGTCCGGCCCAGCTTTCAGCGATGCGGCGATTGCTTTCTTCAATATTCAATTGGTGATTGCTGCCCTTTAGGCTCGTCGATGATTGCTGTACTTCATCAATGCGAACGTACTCGTCTTCCCATTGCCGGTTTAAAAGCCAGTTATGTGGCATAGGGGTCTTAGTCCGATCTTGATACTGCAATCGGTTGTCTCGTTGCTCTTTCCAGCGTGTTAGCACTTCCAAGGCGAGTTCATGGTCTTCATTGAGGCCCATGCGAAGCCATTCTTCTTTGGCTTTCGCTTTTTTTTCTTTGCGTATTTGTACATCCCAGAAGTCTTCGAACTGTATCTGGTTAACAGTTTTAACTGTTGGCTTATTGCTTCTCTCAGAGTCATCCGACCGTTGAGAGTCCCTTACCGGGTTGCCATCAGGCATAAACAATGATGAAAATTCTTCTGGAAGCCGAGCTTGAAAAGCGGCAAGAGATTTCAAAAGCGATGCCATACCAACGAAGTCGGCAGGTACATCTTTAAGCAACCGAAAGGCTGCCTTACCTTGGTTCGGGTTTTCGATTGGGTTGTGCTTCAGAAAGCTCCGAATCAAAGTCCAACCGGATTCCTCGCAACGAATGAGGAACTGATCTTGTTCTAACTCATTTAGAGCCTTGGCAACCTGTTGCTCTTCCCAGTTCAAGTCAGAAGCAACGTAACCAATCGGCAATCGAAAGCAGCCAAGCAAATTACAATGTGGGCATGTAAGCAAATACAGTCCTAGCAACTTCGCTGAGTCACTCCAGGACAAAACGTTTTGCTTTAGCCAAAAGCGGGTATAGACCTTGCCATAATCACGCATGGAGGAACTCGCTTTTGTGTTTACGTAAAATGCTGACCATTATTTGCCCTTAATCCTACTGGTTACTGGCTTTCTGCTCGCTTGGGCATTCGGGATAGATGTCCGGTCTTAACTGGGATCGGGTTACCTGTCCTTGCGTAGCTTGTTCGATTGGTAAAACGAATTCAGCGGGAACACGCCCTGATTTATTCAACCAAAACCAGACGTTTTGCTGTTTTGAGTTGATGGCTCGTGCTAATGCTGATTGCCCGCCGACCAAGTCAATGGCACGGCGGAGATGTTTTTGTGTCGTGTTGAACACTTCCATACCGTCTCCTGTTACAATAATAACTGTTACAAGATTGAATGTTACAGTTTAAACTGTAGACAAGTCAACAGTTAAAATTGTTGAAAGACTACAGTTTTATTTGTAGAATGCGGGCTTATGAAAACTTTATCCGAACGACTAAACCATGCCTTGCAGCTTACTGGGGTGACTCAGTCTGAGTTGGCTCGTCGCATTGGTATCAAACAGCAGTCGATCAGCCAGATTTGCTCTGGTAAATCGGCTAGGTCTCGTTACACCATGCAGATCGCGGAGGCGCTTCGCGTGAATGCTCATTGGCTCGCCACAGGTGATGGCGAGATTGGCTTGGGGGTCGGTAATGTAGAAGTCGGGCCTGATATTAAGGGAAGAATTCCTCTCATTAACTGGGTTCAGGCCGGTGATTGGACTGAAATAGCGGAGGGATTTGCCCATGAAGATGCTGAGGAGTGGCGTGAAGTCACTGGGAAAGCACATGAGGGTTGTTTCGCACTTCGCGTAAAAGGCGACAGTATGGAAAATCCAAGCGGAAAAAAATCCATACCTGAGGGGGCAGTGATCGTTGTTGATCCTGAGTTACCTTACTCTTCAGGTTCATTGGTTGTTGCGCGTTTGGATGATTCGAAAGAAGCAACCTTTAAGCAGTTAGTTATTGATGGTGAACAGAAGTACCTAAAACCTTTGAACCCGCAATACCCTGCAATACCGATCAACGGCAACTGCACCATCATCGGTGTAGTACGACAAGCTATCATCGATTTCTGGTAGCGAGGGAATTTGTGGTTTAGCCACAGTTGTTCATGAGCTGAAGAAGCAACGATTGCAAACAGCTACAACTGAGCATTGGCGCACGCTGAGAGTAAATGGTAACCGATTAGATAACCATTGATTGTTTATAAAGTCAAGATCAGCGAAAATAGCGGCCAATTACGATTAACACGACGGATTTGACAAGCGAAGAACTGAAAAGAGAGTACTTCCAAAAGTGTGTACAAATCCGTGTACAAACTAAAAGAATTTATACATGGCAAACCAAGATTTTCTTAATGAAATCAATAAGCGAAGGACCTTTGCTATCATCTCGCACCCCGATGCGGGTAAAACAACCATCACTGAAAAAGTTCTGTTATTTGGACAGGCGATTCAGACTGCCGGTACGGTAAAAGGGCGTGGTTCTAACCAACATGCTAAATCCGACTGGATGGAAATGGAAAAACAGCGTGGTATTTCGATTACGACATCGGTGATGCAATTCCCTTATAAAGAGTGTCTGGTCAACCTGTTAGATACCCCGGGGCATGAAGACTTCTCTGAAGATACCTACCGAACTCTGACCGCCGTTGACTGCTGCTTAATGGTAATTGATGCGGCAAAAGGCGTAGAAGATCGTACCCGTAAGCTAATGGAAGTTACCCGCCTGCGCGATACGCCAATTTTGACCTTTATGAATAAGCTGGACCGGGACATTCGCGATCCAATGGAGCTGCTGGATGAGGTAGAGAGTGAACTGAAAATTATGTGTTCACCGATCACCTGGCCAATTGGCTGCGGCAAGCTGTTTAAAGGAGTTTATCACTTATATAAAGATGAAACCTATCTGTATCAAAGCGGTAAAGGCCATATCATTCAGGAAGTTCGTATTGTAAAAGGGTTGAATAACCCTGAGCTGGATGCCGCTGTAGGTGAAGATTTAGCAGCACAACTACGTGAAGAACTGGAGCTGGTACAAGGTGCTTCTCACGAATTTGAATTGAACTCTTTTTTGGCAGGTGAACTGACGCCGGTATTCTTTGGTACCGCATTGGGTAACTTTGGCGTGGACCATATGCTGGATGGCTTAGTTGATTGGGCACCAGCACCGATGCCGCGTAAAACCGATGTACGTGAAGTCTCGGCTATGGAAGAGAAGTTTTCCGGTTTTGTATTTAAAATTCAGGCCAATATGGATCCAAAGCACCGCGACCGCGTAGCCTTTATGCGGGTGGTGTCAGGAACTTATGAAAAAGGCATGAAACTGCGTCAGGTTCGTTTGGGTAAAGATGTGGTTATCTCTGATGCGCTGACTTTTATGGCCGGTGACCGTTCCCATGTGGAAGAGGCCTACCCCGGCGATATCATCGGCTTGCATAACCATGGCACTATTCAGATTGGTGATACCTTTACTCAGGGTGAAGAGATGAAATTCACCGGTATTCCAAACTTTGCGCCGGAACTGTTCCGCCGTATTCGTCTGAAAGATCCGCTGAAGCAGAAGCAGTTACTGAAAGGATTAGTACAGCTTTCTGAAGAGGGGGCGGTTCAGGTATTCCGACCAATTGCTAATAATGATTTGATTGTTGGTGCGGTTGGGGTGCTTCAGTTTGATGTGGTAGTGGCGCGGCTGAAGAGTGAATATAACGTAGAAGCGATTTATGAATCGGTGAATGTATCCACCGCGCGCTGGATTGAATGCAGCGATGCGAAAAAACTGGAAGAGTTTAAGCGTAAGAATGAGCTGAACGTTGCTTTAGATGGCGGTGAAAACCTGAGCTATATTGCACCAACTATGGTTAACCTGAATTTAACTCAAGAGCGCTACCCGGACATTGTCTTCCGTAAAACTCGTGAACATTAATGGTGATAGCTAACTGCTAATTTCACTGTTTTAGTGCATAACACAGGCCTGACGGTTTACGTCGGGCCTTTTTTATTTAGCCAGTGGTTAATAATGAAATTATAAGCAGGATTACAAAAATTTTGTGATCTATACAACAGTTTACCTGAGGTGTTCTATAGTTATACCGGTAGCTAATCGCATTATTCGGGATATTATTTAACAGATTATATTGAAGTGTTGCTGGCAGGTGACAGTTAGCGTCCAGTTAATTCAATGAGTTATGTTTTTGTTGCTTAAATGTTATTAATACATTGAATTTGTCGCTAAAAAACAATGCTTTTATCTTCTGTTATAGACCACACTATTAATAATCTATTGATTTTTAATCAATTCACTCGGTGTGGCCCAATAATTGCAACGCCATTTATAGTTACTGGCTGATAGTATTGCATCGTTAATTAATATCGCCGAATAAATCACTGACAAACCGGCTGATTTATTCGTTATTCCTGTATTTAGACCTAAAGGTAATCATTAATGAAAAATGTACCCTTAGCACGTTCTCTTATCGCCATAGTTTTAAGTACGGTTGTTGTCAGCGGGAGCGCATGGGCTGAAGAAACCGTGGCAACTAAGGCCGAAAATGCCGTTGAAAAAGTCAGTACATCCATTGATAAGTCGGTTGATAAAGTTGGTTCTTCTATCGATAACTCGATGAAGAAAGTCGATAACTTTATGGGCGACAGTACGATTACAGCAAAAGTAAAAAGTGCGCTGTTAGATGATAAGAGCATTGAAAGTACCCATATTTCCATTGAGACCACCGGTGGCGTTGTCACTCTGAGTGGTTTTGTCACCAGCACCAATCAGATGACCCAGGCCAATGAAGTCGCAGGGAAGGTTGAAGGGGTGAAATCTGTTAGTAACAAACTTCAAGTACAAGAAGACAAAGGCAGTACGGTAGAGAGTTTTGTCAGTGACTCAGCCATTACCAGTGAAGTTAAAGCTAAATTTCTGGCAGACAAAATAGTCCCTTCACGCAAAATCAAAGTTGAGACCAGTGAAGGGGTAGTGTTGCTGACCGGTAATGTGGATAAAGCGGCGCAGGCCAAACAGGCTGAAAGCATTGCTAAACAGGTAGAAGGCGTTAAAACCGTGAAAAATTAACTGGTTATAAAACATTAACCGTTAAGATGGCGCAGTAAAGCCAATATCGCTTTACTGCCAGTCTGACTGAGGAACTATTATGATGAATAGTGATATCATTCTGGGCAGACTAAAGCAGTGGAAAGGCTCTATCCGACTCTGGTGGGCCGAAATGGCGGGCATTGAAGATGAGTTTTTTGCCGGAAACAGCGATTGGCTCTCGGGAATTCTGCAAGAGGATTACGGGAAAGAGCAAGAAAGGGTATGCTCTGAGTCAAGAACCCATCATTAACCATGAGAAGGATAGGCTTTGGGAAACAGAATACCTGTCACTCTGGGGCGTAAAGAGCCGTTGATCCATAAGCCGGAAAGGCCGGGCAAAGTTGCACTGGTTTGTGAAGGCGGGGGGCAGCGGGGAATTTTTACGGCCGGAGTACTGGATCAGTTTCAACGCGCAGGTTTATCATCATTTTTTTGAATTGGGTATCGATGTTTACAACATTGAAGTAAATGTTTTATGGAATGAATTTAAATATTAGTGTTATTTAATGAAACTCATGATTTTCAGTAAAATATTAGCTATTCAGAAGGATTAGCCGCCAATTCAATGACGGCTAAAGAAAACAATTAGTTAGAATCTTTGAAGCTGGGTAGTCCTTGTGAAGAACGCCATTTTTGAATAGTTTCTAATATACCTAAAGGGGAATCATCAGCACCATCCTTAGGATAATAAATCAAATCAGATGCCGCAGGATATTGAGTGACTATAATAAAATTTTCTAATAATTCATCTTGATATTGTTCACTGCCGTTTGCACTACAAATCTCTTCTATAAGCGCTAAAAATTCCATCTTTGAGTAATCTGAATAGGATTGCTTCATAGATATCATGTTATTTATTTCCTTTGTGATGTTGAATGTGGTTTTTAGGAGTCATAACTTTTATGTTATCTACATCATAAACCGCCCCACCATGAGTAATATAGTTTATATGATGTAACTCAAACGACATTCTTTTACCAATATGCTCTAAAGCTATTGTCCTTGGTGATAATCCTTGTTTAATGCGAGTTTGGTTATGTCGCGAAAATTGCTCAGATAGTTCAGTGTCTTTCGAAACCTCTATCCAAAAAGCTTTTCTAAACTGGTCAAAATTAGCAAACTCCCTTCCCCTTAACTTATCGGCTATCTGTGCAGGAACAGGACAGCCTAAACCTACACCCGCATCTCTTAACCATGTACCATATATAT
Organism: Limnobaculum eriocheiris; assembly: GCF_021010575.1. Classification (GTDB taxonomy): domain Bacteria; phylum Pseudomonadota; class Gammaproteobacteria; order Enterobacterales; family Enterobacteriaceae; genus Limnobaculum; species Limnobaculum eriocheiris. The sequence continues at coordinate 135,067 of NZ_JAJNAG010000005.1, forward strand.
TTTCGCCCTGGCCCGTAACAACACCCGATTCATTACGTGGGCTATCCAGCATAATATAAATCGGAGGCATGCCTGAGTCAGTAGGGAAAAATAGAATATAGTCACTAAAATGTCTTTCTTCAGGTATTGGCGTTGTGGTGGTATGAGCCCCCTGGCTTTCTGGTATTGGATTAACGAATATCGACGGAGGAGCAGAATAATCAGTGTTATTACCGGTATGGTTAACCGGCCTGTAATCTGGTTCAGCGGGGGTCCAGATAATTGTTGGGCCATTGTTTCCCTCAGGAATATAGCGCCGTACCCCATTCACAACATCAGGTTTCATTCTAATAACGGGAACCTGGTCTAATCCTGAACCCTCTGGGGTATGGTATCCTTCAATAACTGGTTGACCAGTATGCATATCCACACGAGCCTGAAAACGAACACGAGTAGTTGCTGTTCCACCTGTTGAAGCTAAGTAATCTAACTTATCGCGAGCAATATAATCGGCTAAGTCATCACGGCTGCCGCCTTTTCCTATCTCTGGCGTATAAAATATACCGACCAGTAATACCAGAACAGGGTGTGGAGACATCCAGCGACCTTTAATAGTACTCTTCGCACTTTGCTTTATAACTTTCATCGCTATTTCAGTGGCAGCTACAGCACTAACAGAAGCCATTTGAGCCGGTGAAGATGGTTCACAACGGTACCCGCATTCAGTATCTGTACTCTGAAGTAACGAAAAATCACCAAAATTTTCTATAGATTCACGTTCCTGACCTGCATCCGTACAACCACTTCCACGCAGACAAGATTTGGCAAAAACAGGTATGATATTATTAGAATTTTGTTCAGCAAATGACTGAGGGGAGACGGTTTGAACGCTATTTGAAGCTACAGGCTGCCTTGCTGAAGGAACCGAATGTACAGTATCTTCTGCAAATATTTGACTATTAAAAGCGATAATACGGTTTTTACCACTTGGACACCCGCAGGCAACAATATATCCATCAAGAGCAACTCCCTTTCCATGCACAATCCATGTACTAAGCCCTTGTATAATGGTTCCACCGGTCGTTGTTCTATCTCCTACAACAGCAACGCGCTTTGTTGCCATAATATATCCCTATGAGTTAACTGAATTTTTCAGATTTTATATCACAGTATATATACTTTAAAAAACAAAGGAATAGCGCTTTAGTTATAGACCGAAGGAGAAAATTACAGAGTGGATACAGTGAATATTCTTGCTAAATACTCAATAATAATTGAAGTTTAGGTAATCAATTGAATGACTCTAAAGCATGTATTTCTACTTGATGGTAAAGCATTGAATAAATGATACAGGGGCAGGTTTCGATCCTTTTGATCTGATGATTGGTACCTCGGCAGGGGCACAAAATTTGTCGGCCTATATTTGCGGCCAGGTTGGTTATGCTCGTCGGGTTATCGTTCGTTATACCACTTCACCACTATTTTTTAATCCCATTCGTTTTGCCCGTGGCGGGCATATGATTGATATCGATTGGTTGATTGATACCGTCACTGAACAAATGCCGCTGAATATCCCTTATGCGCTCGACCGTATAGCACAAGGGCGAGAGTTTTATATGTGCGCCTGCCGCGGTGATGATTTTGCACCAACCTATTTTCCTGCGGAGCAACAAAGCTGGTTGCAGGTGCTAAAGGCTTCCAGCGCCATCCCCGAGTTTTATCGTTCCGGCATAGAAATTGATGGTGTCTACTATATGGATGGCAGTATCAGTGATGCGGTTCCGGTAGAGGAGGCATACCGGCGGGGCGCTGATACCATTGTGGTCATCAGAACGGTGCCATCGCAGGTTTACTATACGCCCGCCTGGATGAAACATATGGAACGCTGGTTTCCAGATGACACGACCTTGCCTCAAATGTTGCGAATTCTTCATCAGCATGAAGTTAGCTATACCCGCACACAGCAATTTATTGAGAATCCGCCTGATGGGGTGCAGATTCTGGAGATCTTTCCGCCAAAACTATTGGGCAGTAAAGTGCTGGGCAGTCGAATTGCTTCATTTAATCGGGATTACCACCAGGGCAAACAGTGTGGTCGTTATTTTCTGGCTACTCTCGGACGCTCTTTACTGCGTTATGAAGAGCTGAAACAGAAGAACACCACAAATATTCTTTCCCGTCCGTCACAGACTGATATGATAAGTCCGCAATAATTCTATTTCCCCGATGGTGGAGGTTGTGTGACGCCCGTATTTATTGATACCCATTGCCACTTTGATTTCCCCCCCTTTGTTCATCACGAGCAGGAGAGTCTTACATTAGCCGCTGAATCCGGCGTTGAGCGTATTATTGTGCCAGCGGTTACCAGCGAAATGTTTGACGGAATAATTCAGCTCACCCGTCAGTTTTCGATGATTTACGGTGCATTAGGCTTACATCCTTTGTATATCGACTCACATCGGGAAGAAGGGTTGCAGCAGTTAGCGCAACAGTTGGGCCAACATGAGGGTAAGATTGTTGCCGTGGGGGAGATAGGGCTGGATGACTATATGGACACGCCACAGTCTGAGCGGCAATTATGGTTGCTGTCAGAGCAGCTTAAGTTAGCCAGGCGCTTTGATTTACCAGTGATTCTGCATTCCCGCCGCACCCATGATAAGTTAGCCAGCGTATTAAAACAGTATCCTTTACCTCGTACCGGTGTGGTGCACGGCTTTTCAGGCAGCTTATCTCAGGCGCAGGCTTTTATTCGGCTGGGCTATTCTATTGGTGTGGGTGGCGTTATTACCTATGAACGGGCGCAGAAAACCCGAAATGTGATGGCGAAATTACCGTTAGCCTCTCTGGTGCTGGAAACCGATGCGCCGGATATGCCACTGTCAGGATTTCAGGGGCAGCCCAATCGACCAGAACGGGTTAAATTAGTGTTTGAGCAGCTGTGCCAACTGCGAAGCGAGTCGGCCACGGAAATTGCACAGCAGCTGTATGCTAATAGCATAGCGCTGTTTCACTGCACTTAACGATAGGGGCGCTTTTTGTGTGGGCGTTTCTTTTTGTGCACTTTATGTACTGTTTTTTGAGCTTCAGGGGCCGGGGAAGCCAGGTCTTCTGGCTCTGAATCTCCGGCGGTGAGTAAATAAGGCGACTTTTTCCAGCCGCTACGTTGTTGCATCAGTAGCGTGCGGCCCAGAATAATACCAATCACCATCGCCAACAGTAGCATCAGGCGTAGCGTATTGGTGGTATTGTCTGCCTGTTCAGATTCTGTTGCCAACACATGAGTATCCAGCGTCAGGCGAATAAACCCTAATGGACCTTCTTTGCTGTTGATCATCTCCACAATCTGCTGATTGAAATAGCTACCAGGGCGCTGCCCGTCAAGAGCAAGCCTGTCACGTACACTGGTTCCATCACCCTGTTGCGCAATCAATGTACCATCCACTTGATATACTGAGGCGTCGAGGATCCGGCTGTGTTCTGTCAGATGCTGTAGAATACTCTTAATTTTTTGGTCATCGATACTATCAACCGGGCCATCCAGCAGCGGTGCAAGGGTAAATGTCACCTGTTTTGCCAGCGTGCGAGCCAGTTCCTGCGATTGTTTCGCTTGTGCTGTCTGGTTGTTTAAGCTGAAATAGGACACACCCTGCATCAGAGCGACTAATAACGCCAGACAGAACAGAACGATAACAATTCGATGTAGGTGAAATTTGAACTTGAGCCGTTTGGTCATGCAACTGCCTTATGTGCCGAAGATGTTTTATGTTGCCAGAACTCTATTCATTAGGATAGCTTGGAACGCTGTTTTGCCATTGAAACCATTTTTTTTGTGCAAAGAAGCCTCGTTTTTTAAGGAGTTGTAGCATGCCAATTAGCCTGACCTATAGCGATTTACCCGCGGAAATAGACTGCTGGCCAGGGTTGCCGCTGTCATTGAGTGGTGATGAGGTCATGCCGCTTGACTATTGGGCCGGTCATACTGGCTGGCTACTGTATGGTAAAGGATTAGATAAACAGCGTTTGTCTCAGTTTCAACGCCGGCTTTGTGAACCGCTGGTGGTGGTGTCCGCCTGGACAGTCGAAGAGTATCAGGTGATACGTCTGGCGGGTGTGTTGTCCACAAAAGCGAAGAAGATAGCAGAAGAGTATCAGTTTGATGTTGCCCAAATGGGCAATTTGCCATCATTACGCACGCCAGGGTTGCTGGTGATGGATATGGACTCTACCGCCATTGAAATTGAGTGTATTGATGAAATTGCTAAACTGGCTGGCGTTGGTGAACAGGTTGCCGAAGTAACCGAACGCGCCATGCGCGGTGAATTAGATTTTGCCGCCAGTTTACGTCAAAGAGTGGCGACGCTAAAAGATGCCGATGCAGCTATTCTTGAGCAAGTCAGAGAAGGCTTGCCGTTGATGCCGGGGTTAACGACGCTGGTGAAAAAGCTGCACGAAGCTGGCTGGTATGTGGCAATTGTTTCCGGCGGGTTTACCTATTTTGCTGATCACTTAAAAGAGAAATTGAATCTGGTGTCAGTGTCTGCCAATCAGCTTGGTATTAAGCAGGGCAAACTGACCGGCAAAGTAACCGGCCCTATCGTGGATGCCAAATTTAAGGCGGTTAAACTACAGCAACTGGCAGAAGAGTTGTCTATCCCAATGGAGCAAACGGTGGCCATTGGCGATGGGGCAAACGACCTGAAAATGATTAAAGTAGCGCGTTTGGGAATAGCCTATCACGCCAAGCCGAAGGTCTACTCTAAGGCAAAGGTGGGGATTCGGTTTGCGAACTTGCTGGGAGTGTTGTGTATTTTGTCGGCGAGTCAGAATCATGAGGGGAAGTAACCCGCAGATTTGTTTTGGTGAAGGTTTCGACCGCTTCTGAATCCGGTTTCCGGATTGATTAATGTGCGGTGGTCGAGCAAGGGGCGTTAGGGCGAACGCCCCTTGCACCCCCGCGCCTTCGCACACGAATCCAGGTCGCCTGATGGCGACTTCCCTCCGCCTTCATTCGGGCTTACGCACCGGCACTGATTCGGTTTATTCGCCTCATCCATGAGGCTCACCCCTACGGGGCCAGCACGTTGTGCTGTTCAAAATTGCTCCTGCAATTTTGTCAGGCGAAGCAGTGTCTCGCCAAACTTCCATGTTTGGCGTGCTACCCTCTTTCAGTTGTCGGCTGAATTCCAGTGCTCATTGGTAAGGTCAGGGACTAAGGAGCAAGGACTAAGTACCAAGGCCAAAGGTTGACGTGTTTTTTATTGTATGAACTGTTTTGGAATATGTTGAGGTAATGATGGCGAAACCAGCGAAACGTGCGTTTGTATGTAATGAGTGTGGGGCGGATTATCCGCGCTGGCAGGGGCAGTGTAGTGCCTGTAATGCCTGGAACAGCATTACTGAGATTCGTCTTGCGGCTGCCTCTTCATCTCGTTCTGACCGTTTTTCTGGCTATGCCGGGGAAGGGGGTGTTAGTAAGGTTCAGAAGCTGTCGGATATTAGTCTGGAAGAACTCCCGCGTTTTTCTACCGGTTTTAAAGAGTTTGACCGGGTGTTGGGCGGTGGGGTTGTGCCGGGTAGTGCGATTCTGATTGGTGGTAATCCGGGAGCCGGTAAGAGTACTTTGCTGTTGCAAACCATGTGTAAACTGGCCAGCCAGATGAAAACCCTGTATGTCACGGGGGAAGAGTCGTTGCAACAGGTGGCGATGCGTGCCCACCGTCTTGGTCTGCCAACGGAACATTTGCAGATGCTGTCAGAAACCAGTATTGAGCAAATTTGCCTGATTGCAGAGCAAGAGCAGCCTCGCCTGATGGTGATTGACTCCATTCAGGTGATGCATATGGCGGATATCCAGTCCTCTCCCGGTAGCGTTGCTCAGGTCAGGGAAAGCGCCGCCTATTTAACCCGTTTCGCCAAGACCAAAGGGGTCGCGATTATTATGGTGGGCCACGTTACGAAAGATGGCTCACTGGCTGGTCCGAAAGTACTGGAGCACTGTATTGACTGCTCGGTGCTGCTGGATGGTGATTCTGATTCCCGCTATCGCACGATGCGCAGCCATAAAAACCGTTTTGGTGCGGTTAATGAGCTGGGCGTGTTTGCTATGACCGAGCAAGGGTTGAAAGAGATTAATAACCCATCGGCTATTTTCCTTAGCCGGGGAGATGAGATTACCTCAGGTAGCTCGGTTATGGTGCTCTGGGAAGGGTCTCGCCCTCTGCTGGTGGAGATTCAGGCGCTGGTGGATCACTCTATGTTGTCTAACCCCCGTCGCGTAGCGGTTGGCCTTGAACAAAACCGGGTAGCTTTGTTACTGGCAGTGCTTCATCGCCACGGTGGTTTACAAATGGCGGATCAGGATGTGTTTGTGAACGTAGTTGGGGGCGTCAAAGTGACGGAAACCAGCGCTGATTTGGCGCTATTACTCTCTCTGGTTTCAAGCCTGCGGGATCGTCCACTGCCGGAAGATTTAGTGGTGTTTGGTGAGGTTGGGCTGGCGGGAGAAATCCGTCCGGTTCCCAGCGGTCAGGAGCGAATTTCAGAAGCATCAAAACATGGTTTTAAACGCGCTATTGTTCCTCATGCCAACGTGCCGAAAAAGAGCATTCCTAATATGCAGGTGTTTGGGGTGAAGAAACTGTCGGATGCATTGAGTGTGTTGGAGGATCTTTGATGTATGCAATTCATATAATTAAATGAGTCGAGCTTATATCTTATATAGAAAAGGAGCATCTGATGTCCGTCTCACTGTCCACTTCCCTATATTTAAGACAGTAAGTCATTAGAGTTTTCCAGTTGCTTCCGATAAGCTGTTGGTGGCATGTTTCCTAAGCTTTCATGTGTTCTTTCATCGTTATAGTCTTGTTGCCAAAACC
>NZ_JAJNAG010000060.1 GCF_021010575.1 Limnobaculum eriocheiris
TCTTGCGACACTCTCCGCTAATTTTAAGACGAACAGTACTCAGTACTGTTCTTAATCATCTCGCCAAAACCTACCAGAGTATGGTGTTGGTTTATTAGCGCTGATTTTGTGGGGATCCCTCAGCGCGATGCAGGGTTTTAAGCACTAAAAAAACCTCAAACCATCAAATCAATGACAACCTCTGCCATCGTACATACCTTTACCACCCATGTGGTCACCCATACCCATACCCATTCCCATATGGCGCCCCGTCATTGGCACACCGGCTTTCGCCATTTCAATATCCATGGCAACGCGATTCTGGTGCAGGGCATTACGCAATTCATCCACTTCTTTACTCACTGCCTGAACCTTCTGCTCATCTATCGGCTTGCTGGTTAACAGCGCTTTATATTCGTAGTTTTTAGACATCATTTTCTGACGCAGGTCGGTACTCTTAGCCTGAAACTCATCAAATATTTTCTGGCTGGTTGCTTGCTGCTCAGGTGTCAGATTAGCCATAAAGCCACGGTGGTAGCCCTGCCCTGTCTTCATGCCGTGATGTCCCATCATTGACTGACCGTTCATAACCGGCTGAGGTACAGTTTCGTTTTGTGCCATAGCAACACCACCAAATCCGGTCAGGGCAGCAAGAGAAAGCACAGCAGCAATAGCAGTTTTATTCAGAGTCATAATTAATTTCCTTCTGTTGGTATATCAATAGAGTAAGTGAAACGTCACTCTGTGGTTTAATCTGATATTGCAACTGGCGTGCCAGTTTTTCTTCTGGCACGAAAATTGAATAACTATAAACACTATTTAAGATAAGTAACCAGGCCGCCAGAGCGCATTACAACAGGCATTTATCCCAATGACGGCACTGACACCGGTTAATCAATAAATTTTAATTACAGGCGACTTGAGGTTTGAGTGATGAGAGACTGGCAGGAAAATCGGGTAATTATTACCCGCTCAGTTTATAGTGTGGGTAATTATTACCCGTATGATACTTTAACCATGTTCTGTTATGACCTTCCTCACGCCAACTATAAGGATATCTGTAGTGAAAGCGCTTAAGTGGAGGCCGGGGTTACCCGCTATTTTACCCTCGTGGTTTTTTATCGGCTCCGTCATTATTCTGATCGCCGTCATTATTACCGTGACCATCAAAGACCTGAATCGCGGGCGCGATATTGAAATCCAAACGCTGCTGGAAAAAAGCACGGTACTGATACGCGCTTTTGAATCAGGCACCCGTACCGGGATGGGAATGCGCTGGCGTCACGATCAGCGGCAAACCCTGCTGGAAGAGATGGCCTATCAGCCCGGTATTTTATATATCGCCATTACGGATACCTCAGGCAGAGTACTGGCCCACAGCGATCCAGATAAAGTCGGCTCACAGCTTTACACCCCACAAGGAATGCAAAGCCTGCACGTTGCCCAAACGGAACAGTGGCGCATTACCCCTGTTGCTGATGAACGGGATAAACATCAAAGCGCTTTTCAGGTTTATCGTTTCTTCAAACCGTTGAAACGTATGGCTGGCCATCGTATGCATATGGGGAACAACAGACCAGATACCTACTGGTCTAACGATATTGAAGATGAAGATCAGGATCGTAATGTGATCTTTACTGCCTTTGATACCTCAACTTTAGAGGCCTCACAGGCAAAAGATATCCGCAATACCTTAATTTTCTTATCGATTCTTGGCCTGTTGGCCTTAGCCAGTATACTCTCGCTGTTTTGGGCCAAACGTTACCAACGTTCCAGCCGTCAGTTGCAGGACTCAAAGGCCTTCTCATCAGAGATCATCAGTAATCTGCCAATTGGATTAATCACCACTAATGAGCACCGACAAATCAGCGTGGTAAATCATACCGCAGAGAAAATTTTGGGGCACAGCGCTCTTGGGCTCTCTAGCCTTAATATTAAACAGGCACTTCCGGATAGCTGGAATCAACTGGCAGAGAGCGATTACGGCCACCAACCGATAATAGAGCGCGAAATTGATTATACCCTGACTTCAGGCCAGACCCTTCCTCTTAGTATCAGTGTGGCAAACATCGTTAATAACAACGGAAACTTTCTAGGTTATGTGTTTATCTTCCGGGATATGCGCGAAGTTCGTCAGTTGCAGGAAGAGGTTAAACACAAAGAGAAAATGGCGGCTATCGGTAATCTGGCGGCTGGCGTTGCGCATGAAATCAGAAACCCGCTCTCGTCCATTAAAGGCTTTGCTAAATACTTTGAAGGCCGTTCGGAACAAGGCAGCGAAGAACAAGAGCTGGCAAAAGTGATGGCAAAAGAAGTTGACCGTTTAAACCGGGTAATCACTGAACTGCTGGAGCTGGTTCGCCCAACAGATTTAAGAATTCAGCAGGTGAATATATGTGATGTGATTGAGCACTCACTTCATCTGATACGTCAGGATGCGGAAAGTAAGCATATCAATATTCTGTTTAACGCCGGGGCCGAATTGCCATTAGTTGATATCGACCCGGACCGCTTTACTCAGGCACTGTTAAACCTCTATCTGAATGCGATTCAGGCGATTGGCAGTAACGGCGTTCTGGAAGTTAGCCTGAGCATCAATGCGGCTTCAGAGCTGCAAATTGTGGTTAAAGATTCCGGTAAAGGTATTCCGGCTGACGATCTGACCAATATTTTTAACCCTTACTTTACTACCAAAGCCTCCGGCACCGGCCTTGGTCTGACGGTAGTACAAAAAGTAGTTGAGGAACATCAGGGCAAAATAGGCGTTACCAGCCAGCTCTCAATAGGTACCCGTTTTGAGCTGACGATTCCAGTAAAACACAGCCCGTCAATACAGGAGGCTTCTGACCATGACCATCCATAAGGCCCATATTCTGGTCGTTGATGACGACTTGAGTCACTGCACTATTATTCAGGCGCTGATGAAAGGCTGGGGTTATCAGGTTACGCTGGCTCATAACGGTGTTGAGGCGCTGGAACTGGTCAGGCAAACGCCATTCGACCTGATTTTAACCGATGTACGCATGTCTGAAATGGACGGTATCGAAGCACTGAAAGCCATCAAGGCCTACAACCCGGCGATCCCCATTCTGATAATGACCGCCTATTCTAATGTGGAATCCGCCGTAGAAGCCATCAAAGCCGGTGCCTATGACTACCTCACCAAGCCGCTGGATTTTGATATGTTGCAGCTAACCATCGAACGGGCGCTGGAACATACCAATCTCAAAACTGAAAACCAGCAGTTACGCCAGCAGCTAACGGTAGATAATCCAAACATGATTGGCCGTAGCCCACAAATGCGACGTCTGATGGAAATGGTGGCAATGATCGCCCCTTCAGAAGCAACGGTACTGATATGCGGAGAATCAGGAACCGGTAAAGAGCTGATTGCCCGTTCAGTTCACGCCTATAGCCTGCGCAAGGAGCAGCCGCTGGTCATTGTAAACTGTGCGGCATTAAGCGAATCGCTGCTGGAGTCAGAACTGTTTGGTCACGAAAAAGGGGCATTTACCGGCGCAGATAAGCGCCGGGAAGGACGCTTTATGGAAGCCGATAAGGGCACACTGTTTCTGGATGAAATTGGTGAAGTCTCGCTGCTGATGCAGGCCAAACTGTTGAGGGCAATTCAGGAACGGGAAATTCAGCGCGTTGGCAGCAACCAGACCCTGTCGATAGATGTACGGCTGATTGCAGCCACCAACCGTGACCTTAAGGCCGATGTCGAAGCCGGTAAATTTCGTCAGGACCTCTACTATCGCCTCAATGTGGTTACCGTTGATACCCCGGCACTAAGAGAACGGCGGGAAGATATTCCCCCGCTGGCCATGCATTTTCTGGAGAAGTTTGCTCAACGCAACCGCAAATCGGTGAAGGGTTTTACCCCTCAGGCAATGGATATGCTGTTGAAATACAACTGGCCCGGTAACGTTCGTGAACTGGAAAATACGATTGAACGAGCGGTTATCCTGTTGACCGGTGACTTTATCAGCGAAAAAGAGCTTCCCTTAAGTATCAATCAGTTTGCGGAAGAGCACCCTCACAGCATTGATTTGGATAAACCGATTCAACCTCTGGAACAGGTAGAAAAAGAGGCCATTTTGACTGCGTTAGAAAAAACTGGCGGTAATAAAACCGAAGCGGCTAAACAACTGGGTATTACCCGAAAAACGCTATTGGCAAAACTACAGAAGTAACCTCCATTACTGAAGATTATCCGGGGCGCTGGTATAAGCGCCCCTACTCTATGTTTTTATTAGATTTATTCGTGCCAAATGTCACGTTATCGGGTATATATACTAAAAAAACCGATAACGGAATCTTACCCCATGCCTCAAATTCATATTACCTATACCCCTAATCTGCCAGCGCAACCGCAGCTGGAGTCTTTTGTTATTCAGATACATAAAGCAGTATCACCGCTAATTTTATCGGATGCCGCTAACTTTAAAACCTACCTGACCCCAATAGAAAGATCGGTAATTGGCCTGGCCGATAAAGAAAAAGCGGTAATGCATATTGATTTCAGAATGTTTGCCGGGCGCAGTGCCGCCGTTAAACAAGAAGTGGCAAAAACCATTCTAGCACTGGCAAAAAGCACCTTTTTACAGCCAAATGGTGTTGAAACAGAAATTACGCTGGAAGTGGGTAATCTGGATAACGATAACTATCATAAAGTTATCATTAATCAGTAAATTTACCGCTATGTGAACTCTATGCCGGTAGCCTCTTTTCAGGGGTTACCGGCATAAAATTATTGCTCGGATTTACCCGGAAAAATAAAACTGCTCAGAATACCAATGGCTAATGCCGCCAATACCACCCCAAGGCTGGCGGTTGCGCCAATCTCATAGCCGTGATGCCAGATATGCTCACTGGCATTTAATGCCAGCTTAAAGCCAACAAAAAACAGTAAGAAGATAACGGCTTTTTCCAGATGAACCAGATGGTTACGTAACGCCTCCAGCACAAAGTAAATGGTTCTCAAACCCAGTACGGCAAACATCATGGCGGAGTAAACAATTAACGGCTCACGGCTCACTGCAATCACCGCAGGAACACTGTCAAAAGCGAACATCACGTCAGAAAGCTCTACCACTGCCACGCACAAAAGTAGCGGGGTGGCGTAACGTACATTTTTCTTCACGTGAAAAACAAAATCTTTATTTTCAGGGCGGGCTAAATCGGCTTTGACTTCCTCTGCACTCAGCAAAAAGTGATTGCTCACCAACTTTGGATAAACCGGGAAAAAACGCCGTACTAAACGATTTGCCGGGTGGCGTGAATAATCTTCAATCTCGTCACCATCATGGTTGGCACGCAGCATCATGATGGCCGTGAAAAACACAATAACGGCAAACAGCATCTCTACCCAGGGACCTAAAGCCAGTAAACCAGTACCAATGGCGACAAAAATAGCGCGGAAAACAATAGCACCAATAATGCCCCAATAGAGCACCCGATGGCGATATCCATTGGGGATCTTAAACCAGGCAAAGATAGCCATGATAACAAACAGGTTATCAACGGACAGCACCTCTTCCAGGGCATACCCCGTCAGGTACAGGCTGGCGACTTCTGCGCCATGTTGAACATAGAGGAAAGCGCCAAATCCCAGACCAATCGACAACCAAAACACACACCAGATTGAGGCGTTTTTCAGACTAATGGGCTTATCCTTGCGATGTGCAATCAGGTCGATAGCCAGGGCAGAAACGGCAAGCACGATAAAAACCGTTACGGTTAACGGAGGAAAACCAAGGCTGGTTTGTTCCATGATTTGACGGGCCTTTATTAAATTTGAATAAGTTAGAGACGACAGGATTAAAACCGGTATCGATTATAGCACCGTTGATCAACAGGGGGTGGAAAAGAAACCATCGCCAACAACCACAGCAACAGAATAACGATGGGGGAACCTTCGCGATTCCCCCGTGGAACTTACTTCTTATAATTTCCGGCTAAACGCATTTTGACCTTTCTGGTACGATGCTTAATCACCTTCTCCCTTAAGGTGTCATAAGCCAGATTGAAGATGTAGGTATAAGGAAGAAAGAAAAGGAAGAAACCAATCTCCATCAGGAATGCAGTTTTAACACTGACCCCTAATATTGCTACCACTAACCCCAGACCAATAATAATGAATCCACCTTCAAAACCCAGCGCATGGAAAGTGCGCACTTTGGCATTACGGATAATACGATTTGACGGCCAGAAACGATCGAACAGTGCGTTATAAATGACGTTCCAGATCATCGCGGTAGTCGAAAGCACAATTGCCAGGGTTCCCATCTGCAAGATGGAACGATCCATAAGCCACGAGAACAGTGGCGCAGTAATAATAATGGCAATCACCTCAAAACAGACCGCGTGAAAAATACGTTCTGCTAATGTTTTCTTCTGCATAAATGACCTGCTTGTTGCTTCAAGTTAAAAAAAACCGAACTATTCGGAATTGTCGATTATCATCGTTTTTTGGGATATATTGAAAATAGATACCATCTAAAAAATCGATACATCATGAACTACTCTCCTGAAGCATTAGTCGCCTTTGTTGAAGCCGCCGCACTGGGTTCCTTCTCTGCCGCCGCCCGTAAGCTTCACAAAAGTCAGTCAACTATCAGTACCGCCATTGCAAACCTGGAAGTTGATCTTGGGCTTATGTTGTTTGACCGCAATAGCCGCCATCCGGTACTGACGCCTCAGGGTCTCAGGGTGTTAAATCAGGTGAAAGAAATCTTGAACGCCAGCCAGCGCCTTGATGAACTGGCGGTTCGACTCTCCACCCATATAGAACCTCGCCTCAGTTTTGTTCTGTCGGATACTTATCAGCCAACCCGCCATGAAGAGATCATGCAAAATTTTGAGTGCCGCTATCCCGATATCGAGTTTGAATGTCTGATTGCCGAAGACGAAGATGTCATTAACCTGCTGCAAACCGGCCGGGCTCATATTGGATTAATCGAAGTACAAAACAGCTACCCACAAGATATTGGCTTTTCCCGACTGCTGGAACAGACGGAGATGAGTCTATTTGCCGCAAAGCAACACCCTTTAGCCTCATTAAAACAGGTGACTAAGGAGCAGTTGGCAAGTTCCCGTCAGCTTTGCCTTAACACTTATCAACGCACTCAGGAACGAATACCTCAAGGGCTTATCTGGTCTGCCCCCAGTTACCTAATGTTGCTGGAAATGGCTGAACAGGGTTTCGGGTGGGCCATTCTTCCGCGCTGGTTAGTACGCCAGTTCAGCCAGCGTCCGCTGATTGAACTTAACACCAGAGGCTGGCCAAAAACCATTTCCGTTGATGCCGTTTGGTCAAAAAACTCTCCCCCCGGCCCCGCCGGTCGATGGTTTTTGGATCAGCTTTTGGATCTGGAGAAGCAACCACTGTAATGTGTTTCACAACCGGCCCGAGCTAAAATAATCTCGATTACATATTGAGAAACCACGGATTAATGCCTACTATGCTTGCCGTTAATGTCAGCGGTTAAAGATTATCCACTGAACAATAATCAAACCCGTGCCGACCACAAAACTCGGTATAAAACAAAATGTGGATAATAATCAATGATTAATACTTATACCTTACGTAGTGTACGCTATATGCTGGACCTCAGCGATGCTCAAATGGTCCAAATCATCAAACTGGCGGATCTGGAAGTGCCTGTGGCAGATATGGCCTGCTGGCTAAAGAAAGAAGATGAAGCTGGCTACAAAGCGTGCGACGATCGAACTATGGGACATTTTCTTAACGGTCTGATCTTTTTTAGACGCGGTAAAGATGAAAATTTCCCGGCCCCTGAAATTGAGCCCCGGATAACCAACAACATCGTCCTGAAGAAATTGCGTATTGCTTTTGAGCTGAAAGATACCGATCTGCTGGATATTTATAAATCTGTCGATTTTCGCGTTTCTAAACCTGAATTAAGCGCCGTTTTCCGCAAGCCAGGCCATAAGAATTACCGCGAATGCGGTGATCAGCTGTTACGCTATTTCCTGAAAGGTCTCACTCAACGCATACGCGGCTAATTGACTTTATAATCATATAATCAGGCCGGGAAACCCAGGCCTGATTATAAAAAGGGCCAAATATGGCCCTTTTTAACATTTATTGGTTAACTAATATTTAACCCAACTTTTCTTTATTGGCAGAATAAAAACCCGATGGTATATCTTTTCTGAGTTGGCCAAAAAAGACTTTCCCCACAGCGACCAAACCCACTGAGTCAGGAAACAGGAAACCAGCGCCACCATAAATGCACCAACCATATCCATAGGCCAATGAACGCCTAAATAGACCCGAGACCATGCAATCCCCAACGCCCACGCCATAAAACAGATACCAATGCCTGAACGGTTCCAAAACAAAAACGACAGTGCAAATATAAATGCCCCCATGCCATGATTACTTGGAAAAGATGGCGTATTGCTATGGCCCAGTAACTGATAACCAACGCCCTGAATAAACGGACGAACGTGAGGGAAAAACATTCCCAACGCTTTGGCTAATACTACGCCAAATGCCAGAGCAATAAGCGTTTTTATTACCAGCTCCCGACGAGGCACCCATAACCATGCGATCAGCAAAACGATCGGTATAATATTTATTGCTTGCTCCACCAAAAACTTAGCTAATTCAATCAGCCACAACGGTGAATCTGGCGTAACGTTTATCATCATAAATAGCTGATAATTAATATTTTCCATACATCATTCTCTCTGTTAATGACGTTGTCTGCGCCATACCGTAATGCGCCCAACCAGCCAATAACCCGCAAGCTGACTTAGCCACACCCACCAACCAGCCCAAAGATTATGAGAAAGAAAATGAGCACCCCTCATGACCTGTCCATAGCCCATCATCATTCCAAGAAAAATACCCAGGCACCAACAACCCCACGCTAATTTGGGACGTTGCGGATAAAACCAAAAGAACAGTGCCATCACGGCAAATCCACAAGATGAATGACCACCAGGAAAGCATTTGCCAGGGCCAGGATTCACTCCGGCAGAAACAGATTCAAACAGATGAAGGTAAGCAGCCTGACCACCAAACTCACTCAGGCTCCAGGGGCATGAATGAATGCTGGACGCTTTTAAAATTCCAACTACCGCAGTACCAATACCAAGCAATGCCACCGCTACAATCAGACGGGGTTTTTTACGGTATATCCCCCATAACAGTGCTGCTACGGCAAATGCAATAATCGAAAACTTCAGTAATTTGTGGTTGATCAATTCCAGCCAGAAATTATCTTTCAGAGGAAAAGAGTGCGTTTCAACCTGATACCACTGGGCAGAAATCCAAAAATCGAGTTTATCGTGCCAGGACAACCCAAAAAAAAGTACACCTGCTGCCAACAGAAGGAAAATCTGACGAATATAAAAAGAAGATGGCAATATTCGAATGTCACCATCCATAACCTGAATCTGTCTGCTGCCTGTCATTAAATTACCCTGTTGAAAATGCAAAGCGATCTTTACCAACATAGCGGCAAAGTGTAGAAAGCAATTCTTAGCAAATTATTAAGCCCTAACTCTTTGAAGAAAATTCATTATTTATATCACCCGAATATATTATAGAAGGTGTCGCGAAATAGTTTTTCGGTCTATTCTAAATGCCTGACACTCAATTCTCATTTCACAACATGATTAATCGTCTATCAGACTGAGGATGTTATATGCGGATTCTTATCGTAGGAGCTGGAGCCGTTGGAGGGTACTTTGGTGGCAGGCTGTTGGAGTCTGGACAGGATGTAACCTTTCTGGTTCGCCCGGCCCGAGCTCAAAAGTTAAAACAAAGTGGATTGATCATTAAAAATCCGGGAAATCAGATAATCTCGCTCCCTTCCCCTGCCTTAGTCACTACGGAAGAAATTAGCCATCCTTACGATCTGATCTTGCTCAGCTGTAAGGCCTACGATCTGGAAAATGCTATTGATTCCTTTTCACCTGCCGTTGGGCCAAATACCGTTATCCTGCCGTTACTCAACGGCATGCGCCACATTCAGGTATTAGAACAGGCATTTGGTAGTGAAAAAGTGCTGGGTGGGTTATGTAACATTGTCTCTACTGTCGAAGCTGATGGCACTATCTATCGCATGACGCCTTTGCATAACATCTGTTTTGGTGAGTTAAACGGCACCAAAAGCGACAGAACCCGCCGAATCGCTGATATTTTTAAACAGACTGATTTTCAGTCTGAGCATAGCGACAATATTCTACTGGCTATGTGGGAAAAATGGCTGTTTCTTGCCTCTTTGGCATCCAGCACCTGCCTGATGCGCGCATCAATTGGCGATATTATTGCTTCGCCAGATGGTAAAACCTTTATTCTGATGTTAATTGAAGAGATAAGAAGCATTGCGCTTAAAGCAGGCTATGCCCCTGGCGTAGAACGCGCACATCAGATGCTAACCGAACCAGGATCTAAATTAACCGCATCAATGTATCGCGATTTACAAAATGGCTCACGTATTGAAGCTGACCATATTATTGGCGATCTGTTGTTTCGCGCCCAACAATCCGGTATCGACCCAAATAGTTTGATACGGCTAAGAGCCGCTTATACTCATGTGAAATCTTATGAGTTACAGCGCTCTGCCGTTTAAGCTGATTAGTTAACGCTCTCCCCGGTATTTTAGCCGGGGAAGATTAGCCTTCCATTCTCAATAATTCATTTTTTGCCGCAACG
Source organism: Limnobaculum eriocheiris (assembly GCF_021010575.1). Taxonomy (GTDB): domain Bacteria; phylum Pseudomonadota; class Gammaproteobacteria; order Enterobacterales; family Enterobacteriaceae; genus Limnobaculum; species Limnobaculum eriocheiris. The sequence goes on from NZ_JAJNAG010000060.1 coordinate 10,676, forward strand.
GCCAGAAAATGGCTGCGATCGCGGTAATCTTCCTGAGTTTTCACTCGAGAATCAATTCGACGAATTAACACATCAGGTAGAGAGATATTAATCCGCTGTGGCTTTCCTTCCAGCTCAGACAAATCAACCTCAATCACGAACCATTGTTGCCCATCAAACTCGGGATGTGTTTTCTGATAAACCAGTGGACCATGATCTTTAATTTGCTCCAGAGAATAGCGCCCGGATTCAATCATATCGGTGATGGTCAGCAAAATGGCTTCCCGGGCCATGCCTGCGATATCCTCTACCCGGTCTGCAGCAGAAAAGCAGCCATAGTTTTCGTTACATAATGCAGGCACCGTCAGGCCATAAGCCGTCTGTTCATCCTGTGGTACTTCAACAGCAATAGAAAATAACATATAACCTCTCTGATTAGCCCTAAATTCCAGCCGCTCTTTTAATCGACCTAATTGTACCTTCAGGTAAATTCTTTTTAGGATGAGGTACTGGAAATGTCTTTTTCGTTATTGGCGACCACCATATCTGGTGGCTCCCTCCATTATGCCGCCGCCACTCACACCCTGCGGCCCGAAGATCTTTTATCAAATCCGATGATTTCATTTATCACTTCCATTTCAAATATACACACTAATACACACAAAAACAATAATTGTGTGTATTAATGTGTAAAAAAAACACCGCCAATACAATCACTATGTTATTTAATATAACTTGATGATAAATAAGAATATATTAATTATAAAAATGGAATGTACTCAGCTTAGAAAGAGAGCTGATGGTGTAACTTGCACCATCTTTTAGAGATATATCGCAGCAGCTAAATTGCGATATTCATATTGAGGATATTTAGATAAAAAATATGGACGGACAACGCTACCCACGGTATTAATAAAACAAATGATGATAAAAAATCCGACCAAACTAATTGATAGTATTAATAAAAATACTCAATTTATTTTGGTCGGAAAATATTCATTTCACCTACGGAAAACCAATAGCCTGCTATGTCTGACCATAATAGGCGTTTGGACCATGCTTTCTCAGGAAATGTTTATTTAATAGATAGTTATCAATTGGTCGTATATGAGGGTTAATACTACAGGCTATCCAGGCCATTTTTGCCACTTCCTCCATAACTACCGCGTTATGCACTGCTTCATCGGCACTTTTTCCCCAACTAAAAGGGCCATGTTGATAAACAACAATACCCGGGGTATATAAAGGATTTACGTCCCCTACCGTTTCAATAATGACTTTCCCTGTATTACACTCATATTCACTGTTTACCTCATCCCCGGTTAATGCCCGGGTACAGAGAATATCACCCGCGAAATAATCTGCATGTGTTGTACCCAGCGCAGGCACTGGCATTCCCGCCTGAGCCCAGGCGGTTGCATAAGTAGAATGAGTATGAACAATACCCCCGAGCTGCTCATAACGGCGGTAAAGTTCAAGATGTGTAGCGGTATCAGAAGAGGGCTTATAGTGCCCTTCCACAACCTCACCACGCAGATTAACCGTCACCATATCCTCAACGTTCATATTTTGATAGGCCACACCGCTGGGCTTAATGACCACCAGTTGCCGCTCACGATCGATAGCGCTGACATTTCCCCAGGTAAAGGTCACCAAACCATAACGCGGTAAATCCATATTCGCTTCATATACCTGCTGTTTTAGCTGTTTCATCAGGCGACAGCCTCCATCAATAAACCAGCATTCCGCATACGTTGTTTAACCCAATCGCGCGCCGCCTTCACTTCTTTCACAGGATCTGCCGCAGTCTCACTCCACATCTCGATTAAGTATGGTCCGCAGTAACCGCTTTCTTTTAGCGTTTTAAAACAACGTTCAAAATCAACAACGCCAGTACCAAAAGGAACATTCTTAAATACGCCTGGCAATGTGTCTTTAATATGTACAGCAACAATATGGCCGCTTCCTGCTTTTAGTTCCATCTGCACATCATTGTCCCAGGCGGATAAATTTCCAATATCCGGATAGAGCTGAAACCAGGGATTATTTAAATAATGGGCATACCCCATCGCCTTACTGATCGAGTTCATCAGGGGATAATCCATAATCTCCATCGCCAGAGTCACCTGAGCACGGCTGGCCATATCCACAGCCAGTTTCAACCCATCGCGAAAGCGTTCGCGAGTTTCATCATTGGCTTGTTGATAATAAACATCATAGCCAGCCAGTTGAATCACACGAATACCTACATCCTGCGCCAGCCTTATCGCTTTACGCATGATCTCCAGCCCCTGATTTCGCACCGCATCATCTTCCGAACCAAGAGGAAAACGGCGGTGAGCACTCAAACACATAGAAGGTACGCGTATCCCTGTGACGGCAATAGCATTAACCAATGACAGGCGCTGCGCGCTGTTCCAGTCAAGCCGGGCCAGTCGGATATCACTTTCATCGACCGACATTTCAACAAAGTCGAACTCCAGCTCTGCCGCCAGCTGCAGGCGGCTTAACCAGTCTTCACCCGCAGGTAATGCTTTTTCGTAAATACCCAAAGGCACGGCTTTTTGCAGCATAGCGTTTCCTTAGCCCCAAATTTGGGCGATTGAACGTTTAAACTGACGGGCAGCGTCTACCGGGTTGGCTGCATCCCGAATGCTACGCCCTGCAATAAACACGTGAATCGGTATCCCTTTAAACAGGGGTAAATCTTCTAATGCCAGTCCTCCGGTCACCGTCACCTTAAAACCCATATCTGATAATCGCTTAACCGCCTGAATATCTGACTCACCCCAGGCTACGCCAGCGGCCTGAGCATCACGACTACGGTGATATACCACCTGTTGAATTCCTGCCTGATGCCACTCCTGTGCCTGCTCCCAGGTCCAGTAGCCGGTTAATTCAATCTGAACATCGCCACTGAACTCTTTCGCAACCTCCAGAGCACCTTTAGCCGTATTAATATCAGCACAACAAATAACCGTGACCCAATCGGCATTCGCTTCAAAACACATACGAGAAAGAATTTTCCCCGCATCAGCAATTTTGGCATCGGCCAAAACAATTTTATGAGGGTAGAGCGCTTTAAGGTCGCGCACGGCCCGTACCCCCTCGCCGACGCACAGAATGGTTCCCACCTCAATAATGTCGACCTCTTCGGCAATCAGGCGGGTTGTTTGATAGGCATGGTCTAATGTCTGGTTATCTAAGGCTACCTGTAGCATGGGTAAAGGGTGATTCATATTTTTTCCTTTTAAATCAATGAAATTAATTTCATCACTACGGTGAATTCAGGCATTCACGCTATCAATCAGCGCCAGTACCTCTTCAGAAGTGCGACAAGCCCGTAAATGTTCAAAATTAGCTTCATCTTCAAACAGATTAACGACCTGCATAATTCCCACTTCCTGATGGGTATGCGCATCTACCGCCGCCAGCGTGATTAAAATATCAACCGGATCGTTATCTTCATGATGAAAAACCAAAGGTTTTCTCAATGTCACCAGAGCAAAACCGGTTTTCTTTACCCCTTCTTCCGGTCGTCCATGAGGCATAGCTAAACCCGGAGCAATAACAAAATAAGGACCAAAACGTGCTACGCCATCCAGAATGGCCTGATAATAACGAGGCTCAACAACATCCGCTTTCACCAACAAATCGACGCCAATCTTTACCGCCTCTTGCCAGTTATCTGCATCTGCCTGCAGGCAGATGGAGTTATTCTCAGCCAAAGAGTCACGCAGTTTCATATTGACTCCCTATTTCATATCCTGTGGGAAATAGGTCTGAATCACTTCCATCAGTTTTGGTCCAAAATCAGCGGCCGACAACATGTTACGCACACCAACCACATGCTTATTGCCACTCACCGTGATTTCACTTGCCACATGAGTGGAGGCAACAATAATGTCTGCTCCCCCTAACTCTGCTTTGTATTCACCAACCGCACAGCTATTAACCGAATGATTAACGCCCTGCTGCGTCAAAAACTGATCGACTTTCATTTTCATGATCATGGAACTACCCTGACCACAACCACATACCGCTAGAATACGTACCGTCATAATTGATTGTCCTATCTGTTAACTGGCGGAATTTAATGAAGATTCAGTCAAACGTTTTTCGCAGTCTTCTTCAGCCCGCAGACTGCGCCCGGCAAAAAACATATAAATCAGAGCAATAACAATCACTACGCCCATGAACCACAGGCCCAGCGTTAAGCCCTGCATTAAAGGCGGAGCCAAAATGGACCAGTCAGCCATTCCCATCCATGCACTTAGCCCCGTCAGCTTAACGGCCCATACGCAGCCAAAAATCTCAATCATGCCCATCACCAGACAGATCTTCAGTGCTGCGCGCCATCCACCAAAATGGTTGGCAAACACACCAATGGTGGCGTTAGAGAAAAACATTGGAATAAAACCGGGAATGATCATGATGGAAGAACCTTCTGCGATCAGAATGGCTACTGCAATCAGTTGACCAATGGTTCCCCACAGGAACCCCCAAACCACAGCGTTAGGCGCAAAGCTATAAATTGCAGCACAATCGATGGCTAATACTGCGCCGGGAATTAAGCGTTGAGAGATACCATTAAAGGCTTCCGAAAGCTCGGCGACAAACATCCGAACCCCCTGAACGATAATGAAGATGGCTACCGCAAACTGAAAACCGGTTTGCAGGATATAGATGCTCCAGTGAACCTTCCCTGCCATCTTTTGCACGGTATCAATACCAAATGAGCAGAGAATAGCGCCGAAAAACAGCGTCATAACAATCGCTGTAGAGACGATATTGTCGTGAAAGATATTTAGCCAGCCGGGAAGTTTCAGATCTTCAACGCTCTCTCCTTTTTTCCCCAGATAGGGCGCTATTTTGTAGGCAATCCATGAGGCAAACTGCTGCTGATGACCGATGGAAAATCCGCAGTTATCGGTCACTTCCTGAGTTGGCTTGAACATCATATTAGAGGTGATGCCCCAATACAGAGAAACCAGCACCGCGGTACAGAGAATGGTGGTCCACATTGGGTAACCAAGAATATAGAAAAATACGGCAATCAGCCCCGCCTGCTGAAACATGATATGACCAGTCAGCATGATCGTTCGAATACCCGTTACCCGACGCAAAAAGACATAAGTAATATTTAATGCCAACGCTAACAGTAGCGCATAGCCAACCCAACTATAGGCGTCTCCCATGCGTTCTATTGTTGCCATCATTGAAGCGTAGGTATCAGATATTGCACCGTTAATACCATAAACTTCGGACATCTTTGCTACGACAGGCTTAAAGGTGCTGGTCAAAATACCTGACCCTGCCTGTAACAGCATGAAACCAATGATAGTTTTAATTGTTCCTTTAACGATCACCGTAGCGCTTTTACGCAACAGCAAATAGCCAAGACAAGTCACAATACCCAGCAATAGCGCTGAGGGATCCCCACAAAATCAGCGCTAATAAACCAACACCATACTCTGGTAGGTTTTGGCGAGATGATTAAGAACAGTACTGAGTACTGTTCGTCTTAAAATTAGCGGAGAGTGTCGCAAG
>NZ_JAJNAG010000061.1 GCF_021010575.1 Limnobaculum eriocheiris
AACCCATCTTAAACGGTTGACCCGCAAGACTATCTGCTTCTCAAAGTCAGAAGAAATGCACGATAAGATCATCGGATGGTATCTGACGATCAATCATTACCACTAAATCTGCGTCACGACCGAAAATTCTATACGCTGACCAAAGTTGGTGCCTGGGGTCTGGAAACTGAAGCGCTTTATTTCTTTGGAGCCATAGTGACCATGTTACTGGGTAGCGGCCGTTATTCTGTCGTAGGCCCTGATTACCGCTAATCACCTCAATATTTCTGGCCCGGATAAATAATTGTCTATTCGGGCTAGTTTAATATTCAGACCTGTCTTTTACGCTGCCGATATGCTTATTAGCTCATTTTGATAAGGTTTTATCTCAAATACATTCATAACCCCCACTCGTTTATGCTAACGTTAATGACATAACGCTATGGTTAATCGAACCAAAATCGAGACGGAACCAGCATCTTATGTCCAGGAAAAAACGCCTTCTGTTCGTTGTCATCATCCTCTGTGCCATTGCCGCCCTTTATTCATGGAATCGCTATAACAACAGCAAGAATTCATCGCTATCGCTGTACGGTAATGTTGATATCAGAACGGTAAATTTGAATTTCCGCGTTGGAGGCCGCCTGGCTTCATTAACCGTTGATGAAGGCGATCGGGTAAAACCCGGTCAGGTTCTCGGGCGGCTGGACGATGCCCCTTATATCAATGCACTACAGCAAGCCAAAGCCAATGTTGAATCGTTAAAATCCCGTCTGGCGCTGATACAGGAAGGCTATCGCGCAGAAGAGATAGCTCAGGTTAAAGCCGCGGTGGAGCAAAGTCAGGCCGCTTATCAATATGCTGAAAACTTCTATCAGCGGCAGTTGGGGCTGTGGAAGACGCGCTCGGTTTCCGCCAATACTCTCGATGACGCCCGTAATGCCCGCGATCAGGCAAAAGCGACCCTACAATCTGCTAAAGATAAGCTGGCGCAGTTTGAAACCGGAAGTCGTCCACAAGAAATTGCAGAGGCTAAAGCCAATCTGTCTCAGGCCGAAGCGGCTTTAGCTCAGGCGGAATTAAATCTATCCGATACCACTTTGCTGTCCCCTGCCGAAGGAACCATTCTCACCCGCGCTCTGGAGCCTGGCAGTATGCTAAGTGCCAGCAATACGGTATTCAGCCTGTCATTAACTCATCCGGTATGGGTGCGAGCCTACGTAAGCGAAGTTAATCTGGCCAAAGCGGTTCCCGGTACTGAGCTTGAAATCTATACGGATGCACGACCGGATAAGCCATATCATGGCACTATTGGCTTTGTCTCTCCGAATGCAGAATTTACGCCAAAAAGTGTTGAAACCCCTGAACTCCGTACCGATCTGGTATATCGCCTGAGGATTATCGTTTCCGATCCGGATGATAATTTACGTCAGGGTATGCCTGTCACTCTCGCTTTTCCTGCTCATTAAGGCTACGCCATGAGTAATACTGACTCAACCAATATCCACCATATCGTTTTGGATAACGTTGAGAAAAGCTTTAAAGGATTAGCTAAACCTGCGGTTGCCAGCCTGACAACACAAATTGATAGCGGTGCCGTTATGGGGTTAGTCGGGCCAGACGGCGCCGGTAAAACCACCTTAATCCGCATGTTGGCGGGTTTGCTTAAACCGGACTCCGGTACCATTCAGGTTGTGGATCTTGACCCTATTAAAGATGATAGGGAACTGCATGCGGTTTTAGGCTATATGCCACAGAAGTTTGGTCTGTATGAAGATCTGTCGGTGATAGAAAACCTGAATCTGTATGCAGAACTGCGCGGTGTCATTGGGGAAGAGCGTAAAGCCGTCTTTGAGAAACTGTTAACTTTCACCGACCTTTCCCACTTTACTGACCGACTGGCGGGTAAGCTCTCCGGCGGTATGAAACAAAAGCTGGGTCTGGCCTGTACATTAATAGGTCAACCAAAAGTACTGCTGCTGGATGAGCCCGGTGTTGGCGTTGACCCTATTTCCCGCCGTGAATTGTGGAAGATGGTGCATGAGCTGGCGGACGAAGGCATGTTGATCCTGTGGAGCACCTCCTATCTGGATGAAGCAGAGCAATGTCGTCAGGTTCTGTTAATGAATGAGGGAGAGTTGATTTTTAACGGCCCACCGCAAGAGCTAACCCAACGAATGGCGGGCAGAAGCGTGCTGATTGCCGCCACTCAGGGCACCAACCGAAAAATGTTACAGAAGGCGTTAGCTTTACCGCAGGTTAGCGACGGCGTTATTCAGGGGAAATCGGTTCGACTGATTCTGCGTGAAGGAGAGGATCACAGCAAACTGCCTGAATGGCTTGGTCAGCCAGGAGCCCGGGTGGAGGAAGCCGAACCCCGATTTGAAGATGCCTTTATTGATTTATTGGGGGGAAACCCGGCCAGTGAGTCCGCACTGGGGCAAATAATGCCAAGCGTTGAGAGTAATCCTCAGGAAATCGTGATCGAAGCCATCTCCCTGACTAAAAAGTTTGGCAGTTTTGCCGCAACGGATAACGTTAGCTTTCAGGTGAAACGGGGAGAAATATTTGGTCTGTTAGGCCCTAACGGAGCGGGTAAATCCACGACCTTTAAAATGATGTGTGGCTTGCTGGTACCCACCAGTGGAAAAGCGCTGGTATTAAATATGGATCTGAAAACCAGCTCAGGTAAAGCACGTCAGCGGCTGGGGTATATGGCGCAAAAATTCTCGCTGTATGGCAATCTGACCGTCGAACAAAATTTAAAGTTTTTTTCCGGTGCTTATGGTCTGTATGGTGAGAAACAGAAAAATAAGATGGCCGATATGACCAAGGCTTTTAGCTTTACCCCTATTCTTAAACAAGAGCCCAATGCCTTACCCCTTGGTTTTAAGCAACGTCTGGCCCTCTCCTGCGCCCTGATGCATGAACCAGATATTCTGTTTCTCGACGAACCCACTTCCGGTGTCGATCCCGTTACCCGCAGGGAGTTTTGGCTGCATATTAACGGCATGGTAGAGAAAGGAGTTACGGTGATGGTAACCACTCACTTTATGGACGAGGCGGAGTATTGTGACCGTATTGGTCTGGTTTATCGGGGAAAAATTATTGCCGCCGGTTCACCCGACGATCTTAAGCAGCAGGTTGCCACTGTGGATAATCCTAACCCCACCATGGAACAGGCGTTTATTGATTTAGTATTAGGTTATGACAGGGAGGTCGAAAGTGAGTGATTCCCGGGTTAAAAAGCCAAATACCTTTTTCTCTCTGCGTCGCCTGTTCGCCCTGTGCCGTAAAGAGACCTATCAAATTCTGCGGGACCCCAGCAGCGGATTAATCGCCTTTGTGATCCCACTGATGCTACTGTTTATTTTTGGTTATGGTATCAATCTGGATTCCAGCAAATTAAAGGTTGGCATTTTGATGGAGCAGCAATCCCCGGAAGCTCGCCATCTGGTGGACGCCTTTATTGGTTCCGCCTATATTGATCCCACCATCAGCACCGACCGTCGAGAATTAATTCACAAACTTCAGGCCGGTGAAATTCGTGGTTTAGTGGTGATTCCTTCGGATTTTTCACAGCATCTATTACGACCGGAAGATACCACGCCCATTCAGGTGATTACCGATGGCAGCGAGCCCAATACCGCCAACTTTGCTCAGGGGTATGCGGAAGGTATCTGGCAAATCTGGCAGCGAAATCAGGCTATCGACCGTGGAGAAACGCCTCAGGGGCTAATCGATGTTCAGTTACGTTACTGGTTTAACCCTTCAGCCATCAGCCGTAATTTTATTATCCCCGGTGCCATTACCATTATTATGACGGTAATTGGCGCCATTCTTACCTCACTGGTGATCGCCCGTGAATGGGAGCGTGGCACCATGGAAGCGCTACTTTCAACCCAGGTAACCCGAGGGGAGTTGCTGCTATCCAAACTCATTCCTTACTACTTCCTCGGTATGATTGCCATGGCACTCTGTGTGGTGGTGGCAGTGGAGGTTATGGACGTTCCCTATCGGGGTTCGCTAACCATTCTGTTTGGTATAAGCAGCCTGTTTCTTGCCAGTACGCTCGGTATGGGGCTATTGATATCCACCTTAACCCGCAACCAGTTTAACGCCGCAATGGTGGCGCTGAATGCGGCTTTCCTACCGGCGGTGATGCTCTCTGGTTTTATCTTTGAAATCGACAGCATGCCGGAAGTGGTGCGAGCGGTAACCTATATCATTCCCGCCCGTTATTTTGTCAGCACTTTACAAACCCTGTTTCTGGCCGGGAATATTGGTCCTATCCTGTTTATTAACCTACTGTTTCTGATTGCCTCAGCGGTTTTCTTTATTGGGCTAACGGCGCTGAAAACCAGAAGACGGCTGGACTAATCTATGACCAGAGATACCCTGACCATACTTCACCGCATGCTGTCGCTAATAGCCAAAGAGCTACAGTCACTGTTACGCGATCCGCAAACCCGGGCCATTCTGGTATTACCGGTATTGATGCAGGTGATTCTGTTTCCCTTTGCCGCCACGCTCGAGGTCACCAATGCCAGCATTGCTATCTACAGTGAGGATAATGGTAAAGCCTCTATTGAACTAACCCAGCGCATTGCCAAAGCCAAAGCCTTTAGTCATGTATTACTGCTGCACGGTTCGCAGGAAATTGAACCCACCATCAATCAGCAAAAAGCACTGCTGCTGGTACGCTTCCCGGCGGATTTCTCCCGCCGTATTGAATCGGGCCAAAACACACCGCTGCAAATTATTCTTGATGGGCGACGCTCTAACAGCGCACAAATTGCCGCCAACTATATTCAGCAGATTGTTAAGCAATATCAATCTGAGCTAAGCGCAGGAATGCCCAAACAGAACAACAGTCAACTGGTGATACGCAACTGGTATAACCCAAATCTGGATTATAAATGGTTTGTGGTGCCATCCTTAATCGCCATGATTGTCACCATTGGCGTACTGATAGTGACCTCACTTTCCGTGGCACGCGAGCGGGAGCAAGGAACGCTGGAACAGCTATTAGTTTCACCACTGACTACCTGGCAAATATTTATCGGTAAAGCCGTTCCTGCCATGATTGTGGCGATGTTTCAGGCCTCTATTGTGCTGCTCATTGGCATCTTCTTCTATCAGATCCCTTTCGCCGGATCGCTGATGCTGTTTTACAGCACAATGCTGATTTATACTCTGTCGCTGGTAGGGTTTGGCCTGCTGATCTCTTCGCTATGCGCCACACAGCAACAGGCATTTATTGGTGTATTTGTCTTTATGATGCCAGCGATTTTACTGTCCGGCTATGTCTCGCCGGTAGAGAATATGCCGGTATGGCTACAGAACCTCACCTGGATTAATCCAATCCGCCACTTCACCGATATCACCAAACAGATTTACCTGAAAGATGCCGATTTCTCAATTATCTGGGGAAGTTTATGGCCGCTATTGGTGATTACCGTGACCACAGGAAGTATTGCTTATTGGATGTTCAGGAGGAAGATTAGTTAAGTTTATCTCAGTTTCAATGAATATTCCGACCGTAATAGCAATGTGGTCTAATCAATATCGAGAGCGGTCGGAAAACAATCTTACTTAACTAAGGAGCGAGTCGGGCCTAGCCGGGCTACGGACTGTTACAAAACACCTTCGGTGTTTTGCCCTTCGGGCCAGCGCTAGCGCTGTTCAAACAGGCTTTGCCTGTTTGTCGTTGGCTTACGCCAAGTCGACCCCCACGCCCGTCTCTCCCTCCTATTAGCTCTATCAGAAGTCTAAAAAGAAAAATCCTGGTTCAAACCTACTCTTCTACCAATAACTGCCCGATATTCCCGCGATCGGCAAGCTCCAGATTCTGGCTATAGTACATAAACGGGAAATGCGGTGATGATGGTTGGTTAAACTTCACCAACAGTTCGACTTTACCTTCAACCCAAACGGTATCTTTCCAGCCGCTGTCCTCCAGTGGAGGATTAGCCCCATTAACAGAGCTGACAAAGAATGAAGCGCCCTGAATATGGAATGGCTGAGGTTTAGCCGAACTAATAATCCAGCGTTCCCAGGTGCCTAATTTCACTTTGGTATCAATACGTAATGGATCCCAAATAGCGCCATTGATGCCCGGAATATCATCGCCCAAAACAAATTCACGCGAGCGGGTAATACTGCCATCTAATACATCTACCGGTTTCAGGCTGGCAGGAAGCTTATCGGTGACCAACGCCATCAAGCCCGTCGGTTTTATGGTTAACACCAGAGATGAATTCAGAATGCTCGATGGCTCAAAGAAGCTGCGTAGTCTATCAACAACACCAGCGGAAAGACCGGCAGAAATAGAAACCTCTTCCCCTTGTGACATATCGATCAATACTTCCCGACGTTCACCCGGAGCCAAATTCAACTGAGAAACAGCAACCGGCGCCGTTAACAGACCGGTATCATTGGCAATCAGATTGAAAGGCCGATTATCACTTAACGTCAGGGTATAGCGTCGGGAATTGGAGGCATTCAATAAACGTAATCTGACCCAACCGCGGCCAACCTCAACATAGGGTCCGCTAACGCCGTTGGTTAGTAGCGTATCACCCAGGAAACCGGACTCATTGGTGCCGCTGATAGAGTATTCCGGCTGACCAAAAGAGCTAAAGTGCTTATCCTGCAAAATTACCGGAAAATCATTAACCCCATACTGATTGGGAATCGCCAAACCGCGCGTAATATCATCTTCAATGATCCACATACCGGCCAAACCACTGTAGATATCAGCAGCAATCTTATTTGGCGTAATAGCATGATACCAACAGGTTGCAGCCTGCTGGCGAACAGGAATAATTGGCGACCAGTCCACCCCCGGTGACATCATGCGCGCCGCATTTCCCATTAACGTGCCGGGAACCTGAAGCCCACTCACCGTTACCGCAACCGGATCGCTCAGGCGATTACTGTACACCATTTTAACGTCATCGCCATTGCGAACCCGCACCGTAGGGCCTAAATAGTGACCATTAAATCCGAAAGTACTGACCCGCGCACCAGAGACAAACTCCCAGTGGGCGCGTTGCAAAGAGAGATAAAGCGGCTGCCCTTTACGGGTTTCCAACAGAGGAGGTACCGGTAATGCCGCCTGAGGCGCCGTAGCAAATGCCGGAGAAACCATGCTGGCACCTAACGCCGCCCCCGTCGCCTGCAACAAACGGCGGCGACTAATCGGTATCATTTTGTTATTAATCTTAACGACCATTAAAACAACCTTCGTGTCTAACAGCAAAAGGGATCCATCCCGGTCCGCTTTAAATTGTCAGCGTAACAATCATTACGCCAATATATTGGTATCACGTATGCAAAACAAATGGCAGGATCGCCAGGTTTGCACCGGAGATAAACGCCAGTACCCACATTGCAATCACTACCATCGAAATCACTAATAACAGTGATAAACGCTGTTAACGCTGGCGATCCACGGCCTCGCGTTCAGCAACTTCCTGATCCAGCTGCGCCAGCTTTTCTGTCATAATGTCATGACAGTGTTGCGCCAGTTCCCGCACCTGATCTTTATCATAACTGCTGGTATCAATAGGAGACATCATCTCTACAATCACATGACCATTATTCCAACGGTTAAGCTTTATCTTACCGCTGGTAGTGGAAACGCAAATCGGCACAATCTGTACGCCAGCAGCAATAGCCGCATGAAAAGCACCGGTTTTGAACGGCAGTAAACCCCGCCCTCTACTGCGAGTACCTTCAGGGAACATCCACACGGAGATATCCCGCTTTTTCATCTGATCGATAATTTGGTAAATGGTACCGCGAGATTTGGTTTTATTATTGCGATCAATCAAAATATTGCCAGTCAACCAATAGAAGGGACCGAAGAAAGGGATCCACAGCAGGCTCTTTTTGCCCACCGTCACCGTTCTTGGCTGTACCGCCGCCGCGGCCGTAACCATATCGTAATTATTCTGGTGGTTGGCAATATAGATACAGTTTCCGTCAGCTTTAATGACCGGATTAATGCGAGTTTCCACGGTTAAACCAAATACCGGTGCCAGACGACCAAACAGTCGACCGAAAGTATAGGAATGACGAGGGTTACGTGGACTAAAAAGACAATATAACGAGCCACCCAGGCAGACCAAAATACAAAATGGAATAACAATCAAAGCACGCAGAATAACTAGCATATAAACCTCTTTCATTTATAGCCGATAAGTATACCGACTTATAAAGAAAACGCACTGATTCCAATAATAAGTTAACTGAGAGAATCAATTTTATTTCAATCACTCATGATACAAAAGATCCCTTTTTGCCGGATCAATATCTCTCTATTCAAAACGAAACCTACCGTATCCTGTCATTATAGGGAACGCTATGATTACAGAAAAGAAACAGGCTGCTCTGTAAACAGAGCAGCCTGCATTTTTACCGGAATATCCGTCGTCAAATCACTCGGTGACCGGCGTCTCTTCCGTCGGTGATGGAGGCGTATCAACATCAATATTATCGATGCGTTGTAACCCTCGCGGTAACAATGTTCCTTTACGGCCTCTTTCTGCGCGGAATTTCTGTAAATCTTCCGGACGCAATTGCAGCTTACGTTTACCCACATGGAGCGTCACTGATGATTTCGCCGTCAGGATAAACAGATAAACAATGCGGTCTTCCCCTGAAGCGGCCTGTGCCGAAGGAATGGAGATAATCTTGTTACCCTTACCCTTCGACAATTGCGGCAGATCCCCCACCGGGAACAGCAACATTCTGCCAGCGGCAGTAATGGTTAACAGCAGATCGTCTTCACTGTTCACTTCCAGCGGAGTCAGCACTTTGGCATTATCCGGCAGGCTAATCATCGCTTTACCGTTACGGTTGCGGGCTACCAGATCTTCAAAGGTACAGATAAAGCCATATCCTGCATCCGACGCCATCAGTAGTTTTTGATCGTCAGCGTGCATCAATACCTGTTCAACCGTTGCACCCGGCGGTGGCGTTAGTTTGCCGGTTAGCGGCTCCCCCTGACCACGGGCCGACGGTAAGGTTAACGGATCCAGCGCATAGCTGCGTCCGGTGGAGTCAATAAACACCACCGGCTGATTACTTTTACCGCGAGCGGCAGCCTTAAAGCTGTCACCGGCACGATAACTCAACCCTGATGGCTCAATATCATGCCCCTTGGCGCTACGAACCCATCCCATATCGGAAAGTACAATGGTCACCGGCTCAGAAGGTACAAAATCGTGTTCGCTCATAGCCTTAGCTTCGGTACGCACTACCAGCGGTGAACGACGATCGTCACCATAGGTTTCTGCATCAGCCAGGATCTCTTTCTTGATCAGAGAGCTCAGTTTACGGTCGGAACTTAACAGTCCTTGCAGGCGTTCGCGCTCTTTTTCCAGTTCGGCTTGCTCACCGCGGATCTTCATCTCTTCCAGTTTGGCAAGATGGCGCAGCTTCAGTTCCAGAATCGCTTCCGCCTGAGTATCACTGATGCTAAAGCGCTGCATCAATACCGGCTTTGGCTCATCTTCGGTACGAATAATTTCGATGACTTCATCGATATTCAGGAAGGCAGCCAGCAAACCATCCAAAATATGTAGGCGCTTCAGTACACGTTCCAGACGATGATTTAAACGACGAACCACGGTATCCCGGCGGAAAACCAGCCACTCAGAAAGGATCTCAACCAGATTTTTCACCGCCGGACGGCCATCCAGCCCCAGCATGTTCAGGTTAACGCGGTAGCTTTTTTCCAGATCGGTAGTGGCAAACAGATGGTTCATCACCTGTTCCAAATCGATGCGGTTAGAACGCGGTACTAACACCAGGCGGGTTGGGTTTTCATGATCGGATTCATCACGCAGATCGTCTACCATTGGCAGCTTTTTAGCGCGCATCTGGCTGGCGATCTGCTCCATCACCTTAGCACCCGAGGTTTGGTGCGGAAGTGCAGTAATGACAATATCGCCATCCTCTTTCTTCCACACGGCACGCATACGGATCGAGCCTTTACCGGTCTGGTAAATCTTCTTGATTTCATCCTGCGAGGTGATGATTTCAGCTTCCGTCGGATAGTCCGGACCCTGAATTTCGGTCATCAGGTTATCCAGCGTCGCGTTAGGGTTATCCAACAGCATCACCGCTGCATTAGCCACTTCACGCACGTTATGCGGAGGGATATCCGTTGCCATACCAACCGCAATACCCGTTGTCCCGTTCAGTAGGATGTTCGGCAAGCGGGCAGGCAGCATTTTAGGCTCCTGCATGGTGCCGTCAAAGTTTGGTATGTAGTCTACGGTACCCTGTCCCAGCTCGCCCAACAGTAGCTCGGCATATTTGGACAGGCGAGATTCAGTATAACGCATGGCGGCGAACGATTTAGGATCGTCCGGTGCCCCCCAGTTCCCCTGACCGTCTACCAGCGGATAGCGATAGGAGAATGGCTGCGCCATTAATACCATCGCTTCATAACAGGCACTGTCGCCGTGAGGATGGTATTTACCCAGCACATCACCCACGGTACGCGCCGATTTCTTAAATTTAGCTGCGGCATTCAGCCCCAGCTCAGACATTGCATAAACAATACGACGCTGTACCGGCTTCAGCCCATCGCCAATAAACGGCAATGCGCGATCCATAATGACGTACATGGAGTAGTTAAGGTACGCATTCTCAGTAAACTGGTGGAGCGGCTGCTGTTCCACACCGTCGTGAGTTATATCACTCATAGAATTACTCTTTCCTTTCCCGTTTTCCTTTAAAGCTTTGGCTAAACAAAAACGGGGTTCAGATACCGATATTAAACATCAAGTTCCACACGATCGCCCTTTTCCTGTAACCAGTTACGGCGATCTTCTGAACGTTTCTTCGCTAACAGCATATCCATCAAGGCCATGGTGGTTTCGCTGTCTTCAAGGGTTAGCTGAACCAGACGACGGGTATTTGGATCCATCGTGGTTTCTCGCAGCTGTAGCGGGTTCATTTCACCCAGCCCTTTAAAACGCTGTACGTTTGGTTTGCCTTTCTTGCGTTTTAGCTGCTCCAGCACACCCTCTTTTTCCTGCTCATCCAGCGCGTAGTAAACCTCTTTGCCCAGATCGATGCGGTACAGTGGCGGCATCGCCACATAGACGTGCCCCTCTTCCACCATCTTACGGAAATGGCGAACAAACAGAGCACAAATCAGGGTGGCAATATGCAAACCATCTGAGTCCGCATCCGCCAGAATACATACTTTGCCGTAACGCAGTTGGCTGAGATCGTCACTGTCCGGGTCGATACCAATCGCCACCGAAATATCGTGGATCTCCTGCGAAGCCAACACCTCATCGGAAGAGACTTCCCAGGTATTCAGAATCTTACCTTTTAGCGGCATAATCGCCTGGAATTCACGGCTACGCGCCTGTTTGGCAGAACCGCCCGCAGAATCCCCTTCCACCAGAAACAGTTCCGTCACGCTTAAATCTTGTGATGAACAATCGGCGAGTTTACCAGGCAGTGCTGGCCCGCTGACCAGTTTTTTCCGCACCACCTTTTTCGCTGCGCGCATACGCTGCTGGGCGCTGGAAATAGCCAGTTCGGCCAACTGTTCTGCAGCCTGTACGTTCTGGTTCAGCCACAGGCTGAAGGCATCTTTAATAATGCCGGAAACAAAGGCAGAACTCTGACGAGACGATAAACGCTCTTTGGTCTGGCCCGCAAACTGCGGATCCTGCATTTTCAGGGAAAGAACATAAGCACAGCGGTCCCAGATATCTTCCGCACTGAGCTTAACGCCACGCGGCAGCAAATTGCGGAATTCACAGAATTCACGCATCGCATCCAGCAAGCCCTGACGCAAGCCGTTAACATGCGTCCCCCCCTGCATGGTTGGAATCAGGTTTACGTAGCTTTCATTCAGGACTTCACCGCCTTCCGGCAGCCATAACAGCGCCCAGTCTACGGCTTCCGTATCACCGGCAAAAGCACCGACAAAAGGTTTTTCCGGTAACGTTATCAGGCCGTTAACCGCTTCCATCAGGTAATCGGTTAAACCATCCTGATAGCACCAGCGCTGCTCGGTACCATTCACCTTATCGGTAAAAATAATCTCAACGCCGGGACAAAGAACGGCTTTCGCCTTTAACACGTGCACCAAACGGGAGACAGAAAATCTTGGGCTGTCAAAAAAGCTGGAGTCCGGCCAAAAGTGAACGCTGGTACCGGTATTACGACGACCACAGGTACCGACCACCGTCAGATCCTGCACTTTATCGCCGTTTTCAAATATGATGCTGTATACCTGTGCATCGCGACGTACCGTCACCTCTACACGGGTAGACAGGGCGTTAACCACTGAAATACCTACTCCGTGCAGACCACCGGAAAACTGATAGTTTTTGTTAGAGAACTTACCACCGGCGTGTAAACGACACATGATAAGCTCAATCGCCGTTACCCCTTCCTCAGGGTGAATATCGACAGGCATACCGCGGCCGTCGTCGATCACTTCCAGCGACTGGTCTTCATACAAAATAACTTCAATTTTACTCGCGTGACCGGCTAACGCCTCATCAACGCTGTTATCAATAACTTCCTGCCCGAGATGATTCGGACGAGAAGTATCGGTGTACATGCCGGGACGGCGTCGTACTGGTTCAAGGCCGCTGAGCACCTCAATGGAATCAGCGTTATAACTGGATTGGCTCATTGTTTGGTTTCTGGATAAGTTTCAGGGCATAAAAACGATCATTGTTTATTATCAGTGTAAACCGGCTAACCTTCCATAGTATGGCAGGCCTAAGCTATTTATTAAGCCGCAGCAAGCCCTAAAAAATCAACAATCGGGGAAAAATAGAGATCAAAGTTGGCAAAACTGTGGTTTCCACCGGACTCCACCGTTTGCCGACAGGAGGTGTAGTAAGTAATCGCCTGACGGTAATCAAGCACTTCATCTCCAGTCTGTTGCAGTAGCCACAACAGGTCCGGAGACTCCAGTGGTTCTATCTGCATGACTTTGAGGTCATAAACGTGACGTGACTCTATCACATATTGCTGTCCGGTGTAGGGATTCTGATGCTCTCCGATATATTCCTGCAACCACTCAAATGGTTTCACCACCGGATTCACCACCACCGCAGGCAACATAAAACATTGGGATAGCCAGGTAGCATAATAGCCCCCCAACGAGGAACCGACAATTCCCAGTGGTTCTCCCACACGATCCAGAACTATTTGCTCCAGTAGTTCTGCCGCGTCCGCCGGAGAGGGCGGTATCTGCGGAAGCAACATCTCAATGTGCGGATGATGTTCCGCCAGCCAATGCTTAAAATTAACGGCTTTAACAGACTGAGGCGAACTATTAAATCCATGTATATAGAGCAGAGTCGTCATCAATAACCATCCGAGTTCATGTCAGGGCGGAATACATCACCTTCAAGGCGGCACACCGTAGTTTCAATGGAACCATCAGAATAGAGATCGAGATAACGCCAGCCGGGCGCTAAGTCATCAATAGTAAAGTTAGTACAGTGGGGTTTAAATTGCACGCAAGTAGAAGGTGATGCCAAAACCCGTCGGCCATTCCAGTCAAGATCGAGATCCTGATGAATGTGTCCACACAGCAATGTTTTAGCCTGAGGATGTCTGTCGAGCACTTCCGCTAACATATGGGCATTACGCAGGCTGTGTTGATCCAGCCAGGTACAACCCGAAGAGTGAGGATGGTGGTGGAGCAAAATCAAAGCATGGCGATCGCTGTACTGTGTGAGTGAACGATCGAGCCAGTTCAGCTGATATTCACTCAGCTCACCATGAGGTACGCCTAATACCTGGCTATCCAGTAAAATTACGTACCAGTCTTCGCCAGGCAGTACCTGTTTTGAAGGAAGGATCTGTGCCGCTGCCATGGCATCAACCATCGCCGGCTGGAAATCATGGTTCCCCGGCAGCCATACACAAGGTGCAGGTAACGTCGCAATGCCGGTGGTAAAACGTTCATATGCGGCAAAAGAGCGATCCTGAGCCAAATCACCCGTCGCTACGATTAAATCGTAATCGTGCCCCCTTTCGGCGATTGCACGTAAGACGGCCTGATAACTTTTCAGGGTGTTTATACCTAAAAGTGTTTCATCAGCGCCAGCAAATAAGTGGGTATCAGTAATCTGTAAAACTCTCACTTTAGACCCACGCGCTAAAGGGAGTTGAAAAAGGCTTTCCAAGAGATTTCCTTCAAAAGGCTTAAGTTAGTAAGCTCCTGCTTTCTAAGTGTTTAACAAATAGGAACAGACATTGTTCCTCTCATCAGACAAAAGCGCAACCAGTCCGCTAAAAACTGATTAATTTGGTGTTTTTCGTCACGCTGGTGCAATTTTTTATTGGGATAATCATAACTTGCTTTAAATCTAAAGATCTGTTGACTGGAACACACTTCTGCAACTAACGCATCATGATAAAGCCGTACATTCAGGCAGGGCATACTCCAGTAACTAACTTTAGGAAAAACTTGCTTAATAGAGACATAGGAGGTGTAACGGGTAGATTCCAGAGTTTCTATACGATATACCGCCCCGGCAACCTGTAGTTCCACCTGACTTCCAGGCGTGTCATCACGGGGGATCAGGCGACGCAATTGAGCATAATTGACTTCCGTTAAGCGCATCATGGCAGGAAAATCAGGTATATATTTCTTTTTCATTTCATCCTGCCCATGGTTCTTTTTATCATACAAAGCTAATCTATTACTCGCTTTTAACGCCATATTTATCAGCACAATTATTCTATACGGTGGTCTCATATCTGACGGCCTATTATTATTCAGGAACCACCCGGAAATAAAGAATCAATTAATCAGGAAAGCTAAAAGAAGAAGAGAATAAAAGTTTATCTTGTTCAACTAAATATGCCTGGAATTTATCAGGCATAATATATTGATGACATTTACGGAAAATACTGCGGTGTTACATCCCTATAGCCACAATAATATTATGGTTAAATATGTTCGTAATTAACCTCACAATAAAAACCTTTCATATCACTTCCTCCGGAAATCAGCCTGTAACTAATAATTTGGTCATTCGCTTTTCTGGAATAGAAAGTAAAATTGGGTCGTGACGCATATTTAGTGTTGTGGTATTCTTCGCCCTTTGGATGATTGATGGCAAAGATTGATGTAGTTTGTCCCCGCTGTTCTGAAACGAGTGATGTGATCCGAAACGGTCATTCCACC
>NZ_JAJNAG010000062.1 GCF_021010575.1 Limnobaculum eriocheiris
TTTAAGGACGGCGATTATCTGGTGCTCTGTGAATCGGATTTTACGCATGGTGATCTCCTCAGGGGACATAATCAGTATGTCAGAAGATCTCTAAAAGTGAATGGGTCGTTTTGATGGGATACTTACAGTAGAATTGAATGTTCAATTAGACCATGTGCATTTGTTAGTGAAGATCCCACCCAAGTTATCCGTTTCAGAAGTGATGGGTCATTTGAAGGGAAGAACAGCGATCCGTCTTTTTAATAAATTCCCCTATCTAAGGAAATCGAAATTATGGGGAAATCATTTTTGGGCGAAAGGATATTGTGTAGATACCGTAGGTGTAAATGCAGAAATGATTAAAAGGTATGTGAAGTATCAAGAGAAACATGAACTAGAAGATAATCAGCTATCGCTAAAAGGTTTTTTACTCGAGGCGTTTAAAATTTATTTACTTGGCTCGCCATCTTAATGGCTGGTTTTTGTTTAACAGGTTAAGCTGCGGTACCTAGTTTGGCCCCACAGTAAAAGCTCGACTTTATGTATACTGGCTAAATTGCTTCAACAAACTATAATTAAAATTAAAATTTACTGAAAACAAGTCTGACACAGCTTGAAAGCTATGACCACATCACAAGCATAATGAGGTGCTGGTAGCAATAATGGTATATTATAATGATATTAATGGTTATATATGCAAAAGTTTTTTGGGTAAGTTTCTACTGAATATTAAGAAGTTATTTGCTGTAATTTATGTATTTATTTTATGATTAAGTCAGTTTTTATTTAAAATGGAGCCATAAAATGAAATTAAGAAGATTATCAACAGTTGTGAGCATGCTTCTCTCAGTCAGTGCTATGGCCAAATCCAATCAACCCAACATTGTGGTTATTTTTGGCGATGACATAGGTTGGCAAAATGTTAGCGCCTATGGCATGGGAACCATGGGCTATATCACTCCAAATATTGACCGAATAGCCAATGAAGGCATCAAGTTTACCGACCATTATGCACAACCTAGTTCGACGGCTGGCCGAGCCGCTTTCCTGACTGGCCAATATCCAATTCGTTCCGGTATGACAACTGTCGCTATGCCTGGCGGCACCTTGGGGCTGAAAAAAGAATCACCTTCTCTGGCTGAAGTCCTAAAGGCGGTTGGCTATAAAACAGGCCAGTTTGGCAAAAATCACCTTGGTGATCAAAATTTTGCCTTACCTACAGTACATGGGTTTGACGAATTTTTCGGCAACCTCTATCACCTAAATACTCAGGAAGAACATGAGCAGCGGGATTATCAGAATTTTGCCAAGAAATATTCAGGCTCAATAGAGGCATACAGCAAAAAATTTGGTACTCGAGGTGTTCTTCATTGCTATGCAACTGTGAGCGAAGATAAAACGATCGATCCGCGTTTTGGTGAGATAGGTAAACAGAAATGTACGGATACAGGTCCCTTGGACCAAGAAAGAATGAAAGATTTCGATCGTGTGGAAATGATACCGGCAACCTTGAAGTTTATTGATAACTCAATAAAAGAAAATAAGCCTTTTTTCACTTGGGTTAATACAAGTCGTATGCACCTTTATACTCGTCTTAATGATAAGTGGCGTTATGCTGCGGAACAATACACAAGTGAATATGACTATCATGGCAGTGGCATGATACAGCATGACAGTGATATAGGGTATTTACTAGATGAGTTGGACAAGCGGGGATTGAAGGAAAATACTATCATTATTTATACCACTGACAATGGCCCGGAGCACTCGTCTTGGCCATACGGAGCTACGACTCCCTTTCGTGGTGAGAAAATGACTACTTATGAAGGGGGGGTTCGGGTACCTATGATGGTTCGTTGGCCGGGACATATTCCGGCCGGTACTGTTCTCAATGGAATACAAGGTCATCAGGACATATTTACCACTCTGGCAACGGTTGCTGGGGTTGATGATGTCAGTAAGAAGATTATGAATGATAAAAAGCAATATATAGACGGCATTAATAATCTTCCTTACTGGGAGGGTAAAACTAAAGAATCGGCTCGTGACTCTATTTTTTATTATTTCGAGGATAAACTGTCTGCGATCCGTATCGGCCCTTGGAAATTTCATTTTGCCGTGGCTGAAAACTATTATGACAACCTCACGCCTCTGACTAAGCCCATGCTGTACAACCTGAGAGCGGATCCTATGGAGAGTTATAATTCTGTCGATGCCAATGGTCACCTGCTGCAGAAAATGTCGTGGTTGCTGGCACCGGTAAGTGAAATAGTTGGCGAACATGTCAACACCTTAGTTAAGTATCCACCTGTTCAGGGCGGCACGACGTTCGATATGGACAAGATGATTCAGGATGCCATGCAGAAAACACAACAATAGACTGGGTCAATGGGGCTCTTAAGAGCCCCTGCTTTTTATAGGAATCAATTTTTATAGATGATTGGTTTGTTACCATGAATAAGCATCAGGCGAGTGATGATGAAAAAAATTCTGACCCGTGACACATCCCATATGGATGTTATTCCACTAAAGACGGCAAACCGAGATAGCGCCAGAGCTTATACTCGCCGTTTCCATGTCATGGCAAAACCCGGTGGGGCCAAATGCAATATTGATTGCCAATACTGCTTCTATCTGCACAAAGAGGCCTTGCTCCATCAGCCCAAACAACCTCAAATGGATAGTGATACATTGGATGCTTTCATTCGTAGTTATATTGAAGGTCAGGATGGGGATGAGATCACATTTTCCTGGCAGGGGGGGGAACCGACTCTGCTCGGCATCGATTATTTTCGACAGATTGTCGCTTTGCAGCAGAAATACTGTCCCCCTGGTAGTACTATCCATAATGATCTACAGACCAATGGCATCCTGCTCAACGATGAATGGTGTCACTTCTTGAAGGAGTACGGGTTCCTTGTTGGTCTATCTATCGATGGTCCACGGGATTTGCACGATAAATACCGAGTGACGCGCAGCGGAAAACCGACCTTTGATTTGGTAATGGCGGCAGTTGAGCTGTTACACCGGCATCAGGTTCCTTTCAACACACTGGCTGTTATCAATAGACATAATGCATTGTATCCGCTAGAGGTATACCGTTTTTTGACCCGCGAGCTGGGAGCTAGGTATATCCAGTTCACCCCCTGTGTAGAGCCTAAGGATTTCAAACGAGCAGCCCCACAATACTGGAACGACAACATGCTGCCTGTGATAGGTAGTGAGCTGAGCAGGCCTGGTCATCCGATGTCGATAGTCACCGACTGGTCCGTCGACCCGGACGACTGGGGTACCTTCCTCACCGTGGTGTTTGAAGAATGGGTTAACAACGACTTGGGACGTGTGCAGGTAAACTTGTTTGAGACAGCGGTGGCCCAAACCATGGGATACGCCTCCCAGCTATGTGTGACGGCCGAGTTCTGTGGCAAGGCGTTGGCTATTGAGCACGATGGCAACGTGTTCTCCTGTGACCATTTTGTTTACCCTGAGTACCGGCTGGGTAATATCAATCAGCGGCCATTGAGTCATATGGCCTTATCAACTCGGCAAGAAGCCTTTGGCATGTCCAAACGGGATAGCCTGCCTGACTATTGTCGCAAGTGTGATCACCTGCATTTATGTTGGGGGGAGTGCCCCAAAAATCGCCTTATTAAAAGCCCTGATGGCGAAATTGGCTTGAATTACCTCTGCCCAGGTATTAAGAGCTTTTTTGACTATGCTTCCCCCATCTTGGTTGGAATAGCACATATGCTGCGAAAGCCGGTGTTGTAGTTGATAGCTGCTATGAATGGTCGGATGCAAGCCACAATCAGCTTTAATTCGATAGTAAGCTTGAAGTTCTTCCAGTAGATCACAAACTTTAGCCGGTTGAGTTTTACACTTGAGTAGCGGGATTAAAAATTCATTAATACTTTTGAGCACAGCCAGTTTTTCATTGATAGCGATAATCGGATAGCCGTCATCGTCATAATCAGTAGCCGTATTCATGTGATGGTTTCCTTTGAATGAGAGCCAGATTCCGCCCAAACGCCTATTGGTGCGCATAATGTATATTATGTTAAATATTGTTTTAAGGAAGAAATGGAAAACTATTACTTCCGTGTTACAGCTGGAGTCACCAACACTTGGGAACAGGGAGCTGACGAGAGATGATTATGCTTCCGTGTGGACTTGTAGGTATTTAATCTCCTGAAAAAATGACCAACCCTCACCCAGGTCCGATCGAGCATTAGTCCCCTCTTCTGCTACGGCCAATAAATAATCACTCTGAGTTGGTCTTATAATAGCCTTTAACAAATCTGGAATGGCCGTGCTGGGTAGTTGCCTGGCTACCGATATTAAGTGGTCAACCATTTGTTTATTCTAATATTTATATTTATTTTTGAAAATATTCATAAACCTTATCTGGTAGGATATAGACAAATTAATTATTTGCGATAACTGGCTAAAATGGCCATAATAAACAAAATATCCATTTAAATGGTAGGTGACTTATGCAAATAATTCCCGCGCAGTTAGCAAAAAATCAATTTGGTGATCTACTAATGAAAGTGCAGCGTGAACCTGTAGAAATTAGCAAACATGGTAAACGTGTGGCTGTTGTAATATCACCAGAAGAATATGAGCAATTTGAAAAGCTTAAACTTCAAAGCTTAAAAGCCGTTTTAGCTGAATCTATTGCACAAGCTGAACGAGGTGAACTGTATAGCGTAGAGGATGTTTTTTCCCCACTAGCAGCAGATGAGCTTAATTTACCTGAAGACAAGGCTTAGGTATGAGTGTTCGTTTCACTAAGAAAGCAAGAGAGCATGTGCGTTCCATTAAAGCATACTCTATTAGTCGATGGGGAGAGAGCGTTGCAGAGGCTTACGCTACTTCTCTGCGAGTAACAATTACAGATATTCTTGATCGTCATCCTTCCCCAGGTCGAAATAGGAGTGAGGATCTTTATCCTAGTATATTGAGTTTTCCTGTTGAGAGCCATGTAATTTATTATCGGGAAGTTTCGGTGGGTATTGAAGTGCTGGCTGTGCTACATCACACACAAGATCCACATATACATGTCACATAAAACAATGCTACTGGTTTTGTTCAACTTCATAAGTCATAAGTCATAAGTCTAAACTGCCTACCATCAGTGTTATACATTGTCACCCTTTCCTATCCATCAGTCGTTTTTCATTATCTTTAAAAATTTTCTGATTTGGCACTACATACATTCAAATCCTTGATCTATGCTTATTTTAAATATGTCCATAGACAAACACTACATAACAATATATCAACATTTAGGGTATTATCATGACAGGTAAACTGCTTGTTATCCTGACAGGATTAATTTCATTTTTCGCTTTTGGGACTTTTGCGGCTGAACCACGTATCCAGCCCAACCAAGATGAACAGGCTCGTACTGTCTACATATTTCACCATCCTGTTGTTATGTTGCAGGCTAAATTTGGTCTGACGACTCCTGAAGAACGTGTACTCAGAATTCAGGCCGTCCTGCGATCATTAAATGAAGCCGATCTTCGTGAGCCTTTGGATGTGGTGTCTGTGTTTCGCTATAACCAACCAGGTAAGCTTATTCTGCTCAACCATAAACCTATAATGCTTCTTGTTCAGGGCGACCTAGATGAAGGTGATGATTTGACACTGGATCAAGCAGTGAAAAATGTTGTATCCAGATTTGAGGTGCAAAGAAAATCTTTAAAAGATCAATATAATAGCTCCTGGATTATCCTGTCCGTGGTTAAAACTGTGGTCAGCATGATAGGGTTGTTTATGCTTTTTTATGGCGAGTATATTGTCTGGCGTAAGCTGCGCCGCTATTACCAGCACAAGATTATTCAACAGCAAAGCTGGTTACCCACAGAGTGGAGACGTTTTCTTGGCCCTATAGAAAGTAGAATCTTTGGAGGAATTTTTTTTCTTACGGGATGCATTGTGGCTTATTTCTGGCTAAGTTGGATATTTAGTTTATTTCCCTGGACTCGCATATGGGGATCATCGCTTGGTGAATGGTCAATACATGTTTTTGAAGAAATTGCTTTAACTATTGTGTCTGCAATGCCTGGATTGTTTGTTATAACGCTTATTTTTATTATAACTACACTATTTCTCAAGCTGATAAAGTCAGTTCTGAACCAAATTGCTGCTGGTAGCGTGAAAATCTCATGGCTGCATCCCGAAACGGTTGGTACAACGCGTAAACTTTTTTCCGTATTAACATGGCTTTTAGCGTTATCTGCTGCTTACCCATTTCTTCCTGGAGCTAACTCACTCGCTTTTAAAGGTATTAGTGTATTTCTGGGGCTGATGCTGACGCTGGGATCAGCAGGTGTCATGAATCATGCCATGAGTGGACTGGTTCTGATTTATTCTCGTGCACTGCGTAAAGGGGATACAGTCAGGATCGCTGACAATGAAGGCATCGTCAATGAAATTGGAATGCTGGCAACAAAAATAATAACAAGAGAAAACTATATCGTTACTTTACCAAATGCTGTCGTAGTCAGCGGTAAAATAACAGGTTTAAATTCACTGAATGATGATGGCGGTATCAATCTGACGACCTCGGTTACGATTGGGTACGACACGCCATGGCGTCAGGTTCATGCCATGCTTGAACTGGCCGCAACCCGGGCAAAATGCGTCTGTTCTGCAATTCCTCCAGTTGTTCGACAGCTAAACTTGATGGACTGGTATGTCTGTTATGAACTTCAGGTCCGATTACTTCCTGGCGAATCCCTTGCCAGTGCCAGAAACGAACTTCACAGTCATATTCAGGATGTATTTAACGAATTTGAAGTGCAGATAATGTCACCAAATTTTGTGCTTCAACCTGAAGCTCCAGTTCTGGTTCCACGCGAAAACTGGTTTGTACCCCCTGCGGTTGAACCTCCAGGAACAACGTCAAAGCGAGAATCTCTTAGTGAGTAAAAGGAGGATTCCAGTAACTCATTTGTGAAAATGACATTCACAGAAAAAACGGGATGACATATTCATATTATTGGTTACCCGCAACACCCACTCTGCTGAATCGGTGGACATGGTACTGACCCAAACGAGCAGAACACGCAACAGTCGCCGGGCTTAGGACGTAGCATAACTTTGCAACTTTGGCATTCATAGTAAAACAGACAAGCATCTGTAGGCATAGTTTCCTTTCTGCTAAAACCGCAATACGGACAGGTCAGTATTGATTCAAGAATAACAGTGTTCATCGTGCCCTCACTTATTCACAGTCGACGGCCAATCCGCCCATGATTAACGAATCTTTTCAGGTGAGTTATAACATACCATTTTTCTTGAACATGTTTACTCAAGTGTTAGTATAAATCCCGTACTTAAGTACGGAATCAAGGAAAATTTGATGGCGTCAGAATTGACTATTAGTAAGCTGGCGGAATCTGCTGGCGTAAATATCGAAACGATCCGCTACTACCAGCGACGAGGTTTACTGGTTGAGCCAATCAAACCGCCGGGCAGTCACCGGCGCTATTCGGCGGATGAGGTCAAACGAGTTCGCTTCATCAAACGAGCGCAGGCACTTGGCTTCACGTTAGTCGAGAAGAAAATGGCCGATCTTGACGTAATGAGGCAAGCTTTAGCCGGGCTGGTACAACAATGTAATGCGGACGACGGCCACACAATTTGTCCAATTATCGATATGTTAGCTCGGGAATAGTTTAGCGATTGGTTCCTGTTTTAACTGGAGTTTATATGAGTAATATTTCGGATGATAGAAATGAAAATGCCTTTAAACATGCATTTGATGGAGCGCTGTTACAGCAAATTGCCAATTCGATCAGTCGCTACTCTTTTCCCTTTGCTGACTGCAACTAATAGCCTCCCGAATAGGTGATATCAGACCTGAGCATGACCGGTAAATGACAATTTCGGTATCTGACAGAAACATACATTTCTTTATAAAAGATAAGGATAGCGATATTGCCCCCCATCAATACAAATGGGGGACCGGAATTAACGAGATATGCTAAAGTGGAGTATAAAAATCGAGCGAATATTATTGACGTAAACTAATGGCAATACGGTTAAATGCATTCATTAAACCAATCGCCAGAGTTAAATCCGATATTTCACTATCCGTGAAATGTTGCTGCAACCGCTGATAAAGTTCATCAGAACTGTTTTCAACCGAGATATGGGTTAAACCTTCAGCCCACTGCAAAGCAACCTTCTCTTTTTCACTAAAGGCTGACGATATTTGCCACCCAGCCAGCGTGTCGATTTTATCGTTAGAGACATTCAGTTTACGTAGTTCATCGGTGTGCATTTTCAGGCAAAAAGCGCAGCCGTTAATTTGAGAAATGCGTAAATCGAGCAAAGCAATAAGTTCAGGACCTACGCTACTGCCATGCAGCGCTTGTTTACAGGCAATTAGCCCCTGATATGCCTGAGGGGAAAGTTTAGGATAGGAAAGACGTAATTGAGACATAATGTTCTCCATAGTGATAGTTTAATGAACAGTTTTGTATAAACATGCTCTACAATAAAGGGCTATAGCCGGTCTACCAACAGTATGCGGGCATATAAAACAGGCTATAGCGGAAATTTCTGACTGATGGCAGTCAGATTAAAACCCAATTTGTTTAAAAAAGTAAATCAGGATTGTATTAGACCGACCGGTCTATTATAGTGAGTTTTATGAATCGATATCCAGAACATGATACGCGTGAACATCTCCTTGCTACCGGGGCTCAACTTTGTCTGAGTCGCGGCTTTACCGGCATGGGATTAAGCGAAATGCTGGCGAAAGCAGAAGTTCCTAAAGGCTCTTTTTACCACTATTTCCGGTCAAAAGAGGCATTTGGTGTAGCTATGCTCGATCGCCACTACGCGCTGTACAACCAGCGATTACAACAGCATTTTTCTCAGGAAAATGCCAGTTGGCGTGAACTTATCATTCACTGGTATCAACAGAGTCTGGACTATTTTAATCAGCATGGCAGTTCCCCTAATTGTCTGGTGGTAAAACTGTCTGCTGAGGTCTGTGACCTGTCAGAGGATATGCGTAATGCGCTGGACAATGGGAGCGTGCAGGTTATCGCTCACCTTGCCAACGCGCTTGAAAAAGGACGAATGGAGCGATGCTTCAATTTTCCCGGTGAAGCCCAAATGCAGGCGCAAATGATGTATGCCCTTTGGCTTGGGGCCAGCCTACAGGCCAAAATTTCACGAAGTTCAATACCGCTGGAATGCGCTATTGAACATGTAACCCAGCTTTTAGTGGAGCCTGTCTCCTGACAGGTTCTTTTATTTGTTTTGTTTATAGACGACCGGTCTACTTGAGGATGTATCATGTCAGCAGAGAAATTATTTACCCCATTAAAAGTCGGCGCCATTACGGTACCAAACCGTATTTTTATGGCGCCATTAACCCGTTTGCGCAGTATTGAACCCGGCGATATCCCTACTCCATTAATGGGTGAATATTATCGTCAACGCACCAGTTCAGGATTGATTATCAGTGAAGCAACTCAAATCTCGGCGCAGGCTAAAGGTTATGCGGGTGCTCCGGGGTTACACAGCGCAGAACAGATTGCCGCCTGGAAAAAAATTACCGATGGCGTACATTCAGAACATGGTCATATGGCGGTACAGTTCTGGCATACCGGACGTATTTCCCATAACAGTTTGCAACCGGGTCAACAGGCACCGGTTGCGCCATCAGCTATCAATGCCGGAACTCGCACCTCTTTGCGTGATGAGCAAGGTCGAGCCATACGGGTTGATACTTCGATGCCACGCGCGCTGGAAACAAATGAAATTCCCGGCATTGTTAATGATTTTCGTCAGGCGGTGGCCAATGCACGAGATGCCGGATTTGATCTGATAGAGCTACATTCAGCACACGGTTACCTGTTACACCAATTTCTCTCGCCGGATGCTAACCATCGTACCGACCAATATGGTGGTAGCCTGGAGAACCGTGTTCGTCTGGTACTGGAAGTGGTAGATGCAGCCAGTAAAGAGTGGAGCGCCGATCGTATTGGTATTCGTGTTTCTCCTCTTGGCACCTTCCAGGGCGTGAGTAATGGTGATAATGAAGAGGCTGACGCCCTTTATCTGATCGAACAATTAGGTAAACGCGGTATGGCATATTTGCATATGTCTGAACCTGACTGGGCCGGAGGTCAACCCTATAGCGATGAGTTCCGTCAAAAAGTGCGTGAGCGTTTTAGCGGAGTGATTATCGGTTCGGGTGCCTATACGCCAGAAAAAGCCGAAGCGCTGATTGCCAAGGGTTATATTGATGCCGTTGCTTTTGGTCGCTCATATATTGCAAACCCGGATCTGGTAGAGCGTCTACATCGGAAAGCCACGCTGAATGAACCTCGTCCTGAATCATTTTATGGTGGTAATGCGGAAGGCTATACCGATTACCCAACCCTGTAATATTTAATTAGGGGCGGGTCCGTTACTATGGACCCGCCTTTCTATAAATTCACACGCGACCAGCCATTACGCCACTCACCTGCTCTTTTGGAATAACGCCTTCATAAATAGACACAAAAAAGCCAGAAGCTCCCGCCGCTGGCTTTTCTCTCTTAACCGGCTGTTTTATTCTTTCGGATAACCTTGCTCTTGCAACCAGACACGTCCCGCTTCAATGGCAGGGCTTTGTACTAATACAATAAACAGGAAGGCAACAAATACACCTATCATTGCACCACCAATAGCCCCGCCCAAAGGCAAAAAGAGTGCAACAACAGCGGATAAAACAATCGCAATAACAAGACGAATCCAGAATGCAGATCCGATACGCTTACGCCCTTCTTTATTACATTCTTTGAATAAACGCTTTTGTTCTTGTTTATCCAACCCTTTCAATTCTGGAACATTATCAACAGCCCAATAAATCTTCATAAATTCCTCTAAGTCCGTTTAAATAAATGGTAACACCACACGATTGTAAAGATTATTTATAACAAGAACCAGTTATCCTTATTGTGAATATTAAGTTCAGGAGGGCTCCCAATAATATATTGTACTGGAACAGTTTGGCTGGTCACCAACCCACTACGTTACGCATGGAGGGCATCAGATGTCATTAAATTGCAAGAACTGGCGGAATAATTCAACCGTAATGGAAAGGCGTGCCTGATTAACGCTAGCAGGCACGCTTTTTATATCTGATTCCAGAACGAATAAGACGACTTCGCATGACTGATATTATTAACCTCTGGCATCTCACGAACACTACGTAAATATTGCTCCTTCAGCGTTTTGGTTATCTGCTTCTCTTGCTGTAATTGTTGTTTGAATTGCGGGTAGTCAACAACCAAATAAAATGATTCTTCCATACCAATGTTTCTGGCACTGGTCGATGAGAAATAATAGTTGCCTTTAGCCCGCCATAAGGTTCCTGTCACCCTACCGTTGCGTTCAAAGGTTTCAACCAGATGCCAGTCAGACAACGAGACGTCAGGTAACACAGAAAGTACAGTATTCCGACTTACCAGACCTCTGCTTTTTTTACCCCATACGTCATAAGAGGATAAAATAATCGTATCTTTAGCGTTGGCCCAAACGCCAGCAGCATAATTCTCTGAAATTCGCTGTGGGTTGTTGGAACCAAAGGGATTTGGCCCGGCACATTTAAATTTTTTGCCCTGATAATCCCGGTAAAAAATGCCATTCTCGTTGATAAATAACTCATGGTTTGCCCGATCGCGATCGGCGACTAACAGACTTAGTCCACGGGTTTCTTTACCTTCGATAATCTTCGGAAAAGGGATCGCGCCAAAATAGTAGGTATCTGTTTTAGTATCCCTACCATAATCAGTTTGCCACTGATCGCTATCCGGTGAAAACGCGCTAAAAGCGTCAGGATTTGCATCAGGTAACGGCTGCCCCTGATAGTAGACTCTGGTGTTATCAGCTAAATAACGGTCGTGTACTATGTCTTTTAGACGCCCCTGCCCATAGTGTATCAATTGAACGCTGCCGCCGTCAGCGTCAGGAATCATTACACCTTCATAAAACAGATGCAGTCCATCAGAGAGATAATTTTCTCCCCAGGTATGCAGATTGCCATAGATTACGTTTTCTACACGACTAAGTATAAAATCCCGGCGTCTTGGGCGGTCAGGGTTATCATAATCGTTATCGTGCACAATTTCGTGCCACCAATAATAGTCAGGGTTCTTACGCTCCTGGCTACAAAAATAGGTGTTGTGACCATCGCTGATATAACCCAGGGAAGTATAAATCACACTATCGGGCTGTAACCCTTGAATAATATGAGTACCACAAAATACTGACTGATTATCTTTAGCTAATGGTGCCAAATATCGTGAAGAGTAGACCTGAAAACTGGCGCTGTTTACACCGGGAAGCAAGTAATATCCCTGAACTGGAATATTGACATAAACTTTTTGCTGATAGCTGTAATAGCGCCCGCCAAGCGACTTACTATTACGACTAAAGTCGCTGGAATTTGAGTCGCGCCAAAGGTTGGTAAAGACAAATGCTGATAACAATAGTGCCAGTAAAATAAAGAAAATAGTAAAGAGTCTTATCCAAAATGTGCGGGGAAACTTTCTGGCTTTTGGCGTCTCAATGATCATGAAGGTTTTCCTTTACCTGAATCCAATAACGTCTTGCTATTGCGCGGCTATATAATACACGGATTGGATTATGTGAGACAAAACCAATAATGGATAGGACGAATATTCATGTATAATCGCCGCTGCCGCTATGGACCAGAGCGCGCGCGAGTATATTAACATTATCTGTTTTGTTCGCCAAGATATCATCGGAAGAGTGACGAATATGCTGAAGAAAATTATCTACCTGCTGTTATGCACATTTTTATTCACCAATAGCCTGCCTCTGTTAGCCAAAACCCGCGTTGTTCATGTCGTAGTGGCGCTGTGTGACAATAAATATCAGGGAATTGTTCCGGTACCAGAGAAAATTGGTAATGGACAAGATCCGGTGAATAACCTGTATTGGGGCGCGGCTTATGGTGTGAAAACCTTCATTAAGAAACAGCCAAACTGGCAGCTTGTCACTGCTTCCATTAACCCGCAAAACAACATTCTGGAACGTATCGTTTTTAAACATAAAATCGATGATGTTTATCTGGTCGCCGATGCCTACGATGGTCAATATATTGGTCAAACCATTGATGATTTTTATCAATATATTGGCGGTGCTAAAAAAGGCAGTCTGGATATTCAGCAAAAATCCATCGCTACCGGCGGTGGTGCTGATCTGGTGGTTTACATTGGCCACAATGGCCTGATGGATTATTCAATTGCCCAATTGAATTTAAGTGCACCCGAGATAAACGATGAAAAAACGCGAAATCTGAATGCTCAAAGGCAAGCCGCCGTATTTGCCTGTAAAAGTAAGCCCTATTTCCTGCCTCAGTTTGAACGGGCGGGTATTCGCCCGGCCATGATGACCACCAACTTTATGGCACCGGAAGCCTATATTCTTAACGCGTTAGTGGATTCCTGGATTAAAAAACAGTCTCCGGAACAAACGCGTGAAGCGGTGGCACAGGCTTATGCTAAATATCAGAAAATTAGTGTTAAAAGTGCCAAAGGACTTTTTCATAATTAGAAATTTCAAACTATTTATTCTTTTATAACATGACGTTAGATATTGACAATTGGAATAAAATGTGTATAATATGATAAATTAGTCGGAAGTATTAATGAATTCCCATAAGATCTTGTTCTGTCCTACTTGTAGAATTATGCAGTTCAGTGGTAGCACTACTACCCCCTTCCGAAAAATCCAATTCATGTGTTAAATAGTACTTAAAATAAAATCACTCTATTTTATTGAGCTATAAATAGTTAACGTTACTGTATTAGCTTTTATATTATGTCATGAATTACTCTAACCTGTTCAAGGTTAGCTTCAACAAAAAATAAATTAGATAAGAGCCGTGAATATTATTTACGGTTCTTATCTATCTTTTACATTTAAAATATGGAGGTGAAAATGATGAGTTTAATATAATTTAATAAATTAATAACAAATATCCTTGATACTAATGAAGATTAATAAAATGATATTATCAGATAAAGGAATGACTGTTATTATAAAGTATGTGGGTCGTGACGCATATTTAGTGTTGTGGTATTCTTCGCCCTTTGGATGATTGATGGCAAAGATTGATGTAGTTTGTCCCCGCTGTTCTGAAACGAGTGATGTGATCCGAAACGGTCATTCCACCTC